>JANNKH010000100.1:0-9368 GCA_031396205.1 Rhodoferax sp. | reverse complement strand
GAAGCTCGGCCGTGCGATCCAGCACCGTCTGCTCCAGCAACGCGTTGTAGGTCGCGAGCTTCTTGTGCAGGAGCCGTACTTCAAGCATGTTGTGGATGCGTGTTTTCACTTCGAGCAGATCAAAGGGCTTGCTGATGAAGTCCTTGGCGCCCGCCTGCAGTGCCCGCAATTTGTGCGCGGGCTGCGCCGTGAGTACGATGACGGGCAGATAGCTGTCGGCATCGTCCACCTTGAGGAGTTCCATCACGCCGAACCCGTCCAGGCCTGGCATCTGCAGGTCCAGCAGGATCAGGTCGTGGCGATGTTCGCGGTGCAGCGATGGCACATGCTGCGGCGTCATCGTGTAGACCAGGTTTGTGTAGCCGGCATCGCGCAGCATGCGTTCGAGCAGTCTGACATTGGTTTCCTGGTCGTCGACGATCAGGATGCTCGCGCCAAGAATGTCGGCAACACTGATCATCATGCATGCTCCTTGGCAGGTCCATGCGTTGCACGGGACTCGCTGGCGCTCAGCGCCGCGTCGAGCGTCTCCATGAACTTGTTGACCCTGATCGGTTTGGTCAGGTAGCGGAAGAATCCTGCGGCCAGGCCTCGTTTGATGTCGTGCGGCATCGCGTTGGCGCTAAGCGCAATCACCGGGATATGTGCGGTCGCCAGATTGTCGGCAAGGATCTTCATTGCGTCGATGCCGCTGATGCCAGGCAGGTTTATATCCATCAGTATGACATCGGGTCGCGCCGCGCGGGCGATCTCGATTCCGCGAAGGCCGTCTGTTGCCGTCAGCAGGCGGATGTCGGGCCTGCGCTCGATGAGCTTCTCGACCAGCATCAAGTTGGCCGGGTTGTCCTCGACGTAGAGCACGATCCGCTGCACCGAACCGGGTTGCATCGGCGCAGGGGCCGACGACCCGGGCTCATCGTCGTGGGTGGCCAATTGCGGCGGCTCCGCCGCGATCAGCTCGATCCAGAACACGCTGCCAACGCCGACGGTGCTTTCCACGCCAATCGAGCCGCCCATCAACTCGACCAGGCGCTTGCTCACCACCAACCCGATGCCGGTTCCCTCCTTGGCCCCGGCCTCCTGGCCGAGGCGGTTGAACGGCTGGAACAGCTGCGCCAGATGGTCTGCCGACAAGCCTTGACCGGTGTCGCGGAAACTGACGCGAACCCGCCCCGCCGTGCCCACATCGCAGTTCACATCGACACTCCCATTCACACTGTTGTACTTGATGGCGTTTGATAGCAAGTTGACGATCACCTGCTTGACCCGCGTTCGATCGGCCCTGACATAGAGCGGGCTATCGGCGGCGGGGAACTGCATCCGGATTGCGCTCTTTTGCGCCTGCGGCTCGATCATGGCCTGGCAATCTTGGAGCACTTCGGCCATCGACATGGATTCCAGCGAGAGCGATAGCCGGCCCGATTCGATCAACGAGAGATCGAGGATTTCATTGATCAGTGCCAGCAGGTACCAGCCCGCCTGAAGGATCTGGTCGATGCTTTCCTTCTGGGCCGGGCTTGGCAGCGGCGGACCTGCCTCCATCAACTGACCGAAGCCGAGGATGGCGTTAAGGGGGGAACGCAGCTCGTGGCTCATGCTGGACAGGAAGTCCGACTTGGCAAGATTGGCTTTTTCGGCTGCAGACTTGGCAGCCTCCAAGGCGACGTTGGTCTCGCGCAGCGCCCGGTCCAGCAGTTGCCGTTCCGTGATGTCGCGCGCTGCAGCAAACACGCCCTGAAGTGTCCGGTCCCGATCGTGGAAGGTCGTCGCGTTGTAGGACACCACGGTCTCCCTGCCATCGCGCGCGCGCGCTGTGAGCTCGTAGTTGGTGACCTTGTTTTCGTTCAACACCCGCCGGATGCCCGCTTCAGCCCGATCGGGATCGGTGAAGTAATTCTTGAATGGTGCGCCAATCAGTTCGTCGCGGGTGCACCCGGTGAGCAATTCCATCTGCTTGTTGACGTCCGTGATAATGCCCCACGGGTCCGTCGTCATCAGCGCATCGATGTTCGATTCGATCAGCGAGCGCGTATAGAACTGCTGGTCGCGCAGGCGCTGGTCCAGTTTCCTCTGCTCGGCCTCGACCTGCTTGCGCGAGGTATTGTCGGTGCCGATGAGCAGGTAACCGATGATCACGCTTTGCTCGTCGCGCAGCGCTGTCACCGAGACCACCGCTGCAAATCGGCTGCCGTCCTTGCGGATATAGGTCAGCTCGTAGATGTCCTCGATGCCGCGCGAGGCCTTGAACACCAGCGCCTCGAAGCCCGGTGTGATGTCGGACCCGAGCTCGGCGCTCAGCGTCTTGGCGCGCTCGATCACTTCCAGCGGGTCGGAAATGTCGGCCGGCGTGATCTTGTTCACCACCTCACTGGCGCCATAACCCAGCATCCGTTCGGCGCCGACGTTGAATATCTGGATCACGCCCTTGGCGTCGGTGGCGATGCTGGAGAAGTTGGCGCTGTTGAAAATGGCGCTTTGCAGCGCGCCGGCTTCGAGCAAGACCTTCTTCTTCTGCCGGGCTCTGGCTTTGGCGCGTGTTCGACCGTCATCGGTGACCGTCTTGGTCATGGCGCTATCGTTCATGGGATGGCATGGTCTTTCTGACAGCAGACAGCGCTGGTCGGGCCATCGAAAGGTGTCTTTTGGGAAGTTGGCTTGTGTCGAACAAGCACGCATGCGAAGCACGGGTCGTCGAGTATCCGACATCTTTCGGCGGCCGTCTGTGTGTTAGGACACATTGCATGCAGATCGGAGCGCAGGAAGATCTGCCGCCTGTTTTGCCAGGCACCGGAGCTGGTAAGGGTGTGCGGGCGATTCGACGAAAAGTGGGCTTTGGAGAGTCTTCGACTTCGACGGCGACTATTGACACGATCGACGCGCGTGCGAATGGGTCCGCAACGCGCCGACGGTGGCCCCGGGAATCAACTGCCCCAACCTGCTTTTCCACCTCGGTTCTGACGAGATCTTACAAGATCAGCGTGCTGCGCCAGGTCTGTAGTCTCACCCCAGCGCCAACAACGACGCTTCTGGCGCCTTGTCCAACGTGTCCGGTCACGCGGATTGACGCCGCCCGCGTACAACCCGCCAGGTCTGCGCAATCGAGCCACACCTACATGCGTCGGAATAAGCAGCATCGGCTCGGCTCGGTCACTGGCAAGGGCGCTAGAAGTTCGAATCCTTCATCACGGTCTCGACTTGCATGTGCAGGGAAAGGCTGGTATCGAGGCCCTTGTGATCGAGCTGCACATACAAAGGATCAACCCGGTAGTAGGGAGTCGCGAACGAAGGCTCGTGGCGAAGCCTGTGCATGGCCTTGAACATCGCGGCGTACATGTGCGGATGCGCATCCCGGATATACGCAAACGCATACGCGTCGGCATAGGCCTCTTCGATCGAGATGACTCTTTCCATGGCCTGACGCTCCGGTGAGCCCACCATCGTGGCCAGAACACGTTCCCACAATCGAATCGACAGGTTTCTGCTTCGGATACGAAAGCAATGCCCGAATTCGTGGGCGGCAATTGTCAGCAGGAAAGCACGTGCCATGTCTGACGAGGATGTCAGCGCCATCATTCGCCCCATCTTTGGATTGTCACCGTCCGCTATGACAACAACACAATCCACGCCCTCCCTGGGCATCACCCCAACGGGTGAATAGTCCACGTTTGCAGCCGGCGCCTTGGCGTAGCTGACTTTCAATTCGCTGAACAGGGGATGCCGTTGGACCTCCTGGAGTATGTCTATCCACTGCGTAACGGTCGGAATGGCCTGCGCCCAGCAAAGCGAAGACCAGAGAAGTGCCAGCATTGCAACGACAACTCTCCGCATCTGATGCTCCTGGAAGGTGGTGGGCTGACAGGGATAGGGACTGGGAAACGGCGGGGTATGGAAGTCCGGTAGCAGTCTTATCGACCGATCCGGCGCAATCTACAGTCGCCATGCAGGTATGCTGGCACGCGTTGCCGCCTCGCGTCCGTCCAGGGCGGTGTAAAGTGGCCGCAGACCGACTCGGTAGGACGGTCACCACCCCGTAATGCAGCAATGCCTTGTCACGCTTTGCCGTACTGGGGCGGTGTTGGAGCAGGCTTTGCTCGATGACGCGCGGGAAGCGAAGTTTCGGCGTAGCCAAAATTGCGCAATGCGCTGTTCAGTGCCGCCCCGTCGCGCTGCTGGAAGTCGTGTAACCGTTCTGGACTTGAGCAATACCCAGTGGCGCGCCGGCAGGTGGGGTAAGGCATGGTCCACCCAATGCGTCGCCGTCTGGGCCATGTGCGGCGCCTCTCGCGCGAGGCGCTCCCTGCGGCCCTTGCAGGAAGAGGCGACCCAATAGGCGTGCGCGCAGTCATCGCACCAGGCCCGCGTAGAGCCGCGGGCAGAAATGCCGCACTCCAGGTAATTGCGAAACGCCTGCTCGACAAAGGCCGTTCGACGTACAAGTAAACTGCCTCTAGTTCATCCATGATCGGCAAGGCATTTTGAAAGTAGAACCGGACAGATCGCCCAACCACCGGCACCGCGCGGCAGCGAAATCCGGTGGGTCTGACGCAGAGTCACACAGCGCCGGGCTGGCGGATCTGTTCCGGCATGTCAGCACGGAAAAGGCAAGGCTCTACCGCAGCGTGATGGAGACTTTCGCTGCCGCCAAACGGCAATTCCGCCTACACATGAGGCCCGACGAGGTGTTGGTCGAGGGCCGATGGGACGCAGCGGCGCCCGGCATCGAAGCGATCCAGGCGGCCTTGGCCCAACTCACCGAATGGGGCAACCTCGAATCGCAGCCCGACACGGCACGCGTGGCGAGCATCAGCGACTTCTACCGTGCGCGTTTCCTGTATCGCCTGTCCCAAGGTGGCGAAGCGGTGGAAGAAGCTCTATCGACCTTTGAGCGCATCCTGCGCCGGCGCGCCGAGCTGCAGACGATTGCCCTGGAAGACATCGCCAACCGCTTGCAGGTCTTGCGCGCGCTAGCCGACGAAGCCGCTCCAGATGCGGCCAAAGTCCACGAGACCCTGCGCGACCTGGCTCGGGTGTTCGAGAGCCTGGCCGACAACGCACAGGCCTTCATGGCCGGCATCGGTCGCAGCATCGAGCTGCAGCGGGCCGAGGCAAGTGCGGTGCTGGCCTATAAGACGCGCCTGATCGACTACCTGGAACGTTTCATCGGCGACCTGGTCGGGCGCTCTGGCGGCATTGCGCGCCACCTGCTGGACCTGTCACCGCGTATCGATCCATTGTTGTGGCAGGCGGCACAGCGCGAGGCGCGCGACGCCGCTCCGGGTGACGCGCAAGACCAGGCGGACGCGCTCGCGCGCGGTTGGCAGGCCTGGCGCGAACGCTGGACCGGGCTGCGACGCTGGTTTGTCGCGACCGGCCACGAACCGCCGCAGGCGGAGCTCCTGCGCTCCAAGGCACGCGCCGCCATTCCGCAATTGCTGGCGGCGGTGGCCGCGCTGAACGAACGCCGCAGCGGCCGTAGCGACCGTTCGGCCAACTTTCGCATGCTGGCCAACTGGTTCGCCACCTGCACCGACGATGCAGGTGCCCACCGGCTGGCACGCGCCGCGTTTGCCCTGGCGCCGGCTCGGCATTTTTCGCTCAGCACGGCGCAGGGTGCCGACGCATCGGATCTGCCCGCCAGCACTCCCTGGGCCGAGGCCCCGCCGTTGCGCATTCATCCGCGGCTGCGCGAGTATGGCGAAGCCGCGCCACGCGGTGCCCTGCCACGCGTGCAGACACGCGACGCCGAACGCCAGCTGCTGGCGATGCAATTACATGAAGAACACGCTCAGATCGACGCTGCCCGCACCCGCCTGGCCTCGGGGCAACCGACCCGACTGTCAGAGCTGCAGACTCTGGATACGCATGCGTTCGACATGTTCCTCGGCCTGCTGGGCGAAGCACTCACCGCTCAGCGCGATCCGGATGACGCAGTCGATCTGCACAGTAGCGACGGCCTGTTGCGCATCGCACTGCAACCACTGGCCGCCGGCAGCCGCGCCGAGATCACCACACCGGCCGGTGTATTTGCCGGCCGGGACCACCTGATCACCTTCACACGCATCGACCATGCAGCATGAAACAAGACTGCCCCCACGCGCACTGCATTCCCTGGACGTGACACTGCCAGAGGCAGTGGCCCTTGTGCCCGTCCCGCCGCCTGGCCGTCGTCCGAAGGTGTCCCGCGTAGCGGGACGCTCATCTGACGCAGGCGACGCGGCAGGGGCACTGGCCAGTGACAGCCGTAGCATCGGCCGCCAACAGGCGCAGCACCGCAATGAAGAACGCTGCCAGGCCCTGCGCGCCTTGCTGATGACACCCCTGATGACCCCGGTCCACGCGTCTTTCGGTTCCGTACGCCGCCACGCCGACGACTTGCGCGCCTGGTTTTCCCGCGAGACCGGTTGGGCGCTGCACATCGAGCGCGACTGCGCACGGCTGTACAAGCGCCCGGCCGACCTGCATGACACGCATCGGGGTCTGCCCGGCTACGAGCGCCGGCGCTACGTGTTGCTGAGCCTGGCCTGCGCGGTGCTGGAGCGAGCTGACCCCCAGATCACATTGCGCGTGCTCGGCGATCGCCTGTTGGCGCTGGCCGCTGAACCCAGCCTGGCCGCGCGCGACTTCAGCTTCACGCTGATCGCCGTCCACGAGCGGCGCGAGTTGGTCGCCGTGTGCCGCACCCTGCTGGAGTTGGGCGTGCTGCAGCGTGTCGCCGGCGACGAGGAGGGTTTCGTGCGCGCGGCCGGTGGCGCTGCAGAAGGCGCCGACGCCTTGTACGACGTACAGCGCCGCGTGCTGGCCGGAATGCTGGCAGCGGTCCGCGGACCGTCGACCTGGCCGACAGAGAGTGCCCCCGTGACACTCGACGAACGGCTGGACGCCCTGGTGGCCGAACACCCGGTCGACAGCGACGACGGCCGCCGCACGGCACTGCGCCACCACCTCGCGCGCCGCCTGCTGGACGACCCGGTGGTCTACCTGAATGAGCTCGAGGGCGACCAGCGAGCCTACTTCGCCAACCAGCGGGGTCCCATGGCCAGCCGCCTGTGCGAGGCAGCCGGACTCGTCGCGGAGCAACGCGCCGAAGGGGTCGCTCTGGTGGATGAGGACGGCGGCCTGACCGACGTCGCCATGCCAGCCGAAGGCACCGATGCACACGTAACGCTGCTGGTGGCAGAATTCCTTGCCGGGCGCCAGCGGTCATTCCCCTCAACGCCGGAGAGACCGGATACAGCCGGCTTGGACGATGTGGTGGCCTTTCTGGCCGACGCCAGGTCCCGGTATGGCAGTTACTGGCGCAAGTCGGCGCGCGAGCCCGGCTCCGAGCATGAATTGGCCCGGATCGCGCTGGAGCGTCTGGAAAAACTGCATCTCGTTGCCAGACGCGATGACCGCGTGACGCCACTACCAGCACTGAGCCGGTTCTCGATCGCCGAGGCTGATAGCCGCAGCCCGATCGCGTCGCGCCAATCCTCCTTGTTCGATATCGCATGATGGACAACCAGCCACCCGCTCTTCCCCTGCCCGCCCTGGCACGCTGGCAACCGCTGCGGCTCGGCCTGATCGAACTCTTTCACTATGACAGCGAGGAATTCTGGTTCCGCGACGGCCACCTGCTGCTGCGCGGCAACAACGGCACCGGCAAGTCCAAGGTGTTGTCGCTGACGCTGCCCTTGCTGTTGGACGCCCAGCTCAAGCCCTCGCGCATCGAACCCGACGGCGATGGCGCGAAGAAGATGGCCTGGAACCTGCTGCTCGGGCGCCATGACCGGCGCATCGGGTACACATGGATCGAATTCGGCCGCATCGAGGACGATGGAACGGCGCGCTACCTCACGCTCGGCTGCGGCCTGTCGGCTGCGGCGGCGCGCCCCCAGGTTGACAGCTGGTTCTTCCTGGTGGAGGAACAACGCATCGGCCAGGACCTCTGGCTCATCAGCCCGAACAAGGTTGTGCTCACACGTGAACGCCTGCGTGAAACGCTCCAGGCCCTACCCGGCCAGGTCTTCGACACGGCCACCACCTACCGTCGCGCCGTCGATGAACGCCTGTTCCAGCTCGGTCCGGTGCGTTATGCCGCCTTGATGGACACCCTGGTCCAGTTGCGCCAGCCGCAACTGTCCAGGAAGCCCGACGAGGCCAACCTGTCCAATGCATTGACCGAGGCATTGCCGCCCTTGGCGACGGACCTGCTGGCCGATGTGGCCGACGCATTGAACCAGTTGGAGACCTACCGCCGCGAGTTGGAGGAATACGAGGCGTTGGCACGTGCGGTCGGCCAGTTCAACCAACGCTACCAGCTGTATGCCGCCACCCAGGCCCGGCGCCAGGCCCGCGGCCTGCGCAGCGCGCAAACGGGCTTCGACAACGCCAGCCGCGTGCTCAACGAAGGGCGTGACCTGCTGGACGAAGCCAGGACGCTGGAGGCACAGGCGCGTGCAGCGCATGCCAGCGCCGAGTCGGGCCTGCTTGCCAGTCGTACCCGGCTCGAAGCCCTGCAAAACGACCCGGCCACGGTCGATGCCAGGCAACTCGACCTGGCTGACCGTGAGGCCCGCCGCCGCCAAGCCGATGCCGAGCAGGCGCTGCGCGCCCGGGACGACGCCACCACACGACATGCCCGCGAACAGCAGGTCGACCGCGAGCGCAGCAAGCGCGCCGAGCAGGCTGGCCGTGTCATGGCCCAAGCGCGAAGCGAGGCAGCAGCCGGCGCAGAGCGGGCTGGCGTCACGCAGGTCTACGCCGCCAACGCGCTGGCCACTGGTGATGCGGCCGCGCTGCTTGCCCTGGAGCCGCTGGCCCTGGATACGGCGCGCAAGGAATTGCGCCAAGCCACCACCGCCCGGCGCGATCATGTGGCACTGATGCTGCAGCACTGCGACAACGTGGAACGCGCGGCCCAGTCCCATGTCCGCCAGCGGCAAGCACGTGACGAGCGCCAGGATGCCGCCGAGGCTGCGGCCCAGGAACGCGCGCGCGCCGACTTGGCCGTCGAGCAACACGGGCGCGACCTGCTGGACGCGTGGCAAACCCATGTCGAGCATTTGCACCAGTTGCACATCCCGGACGTTGCGCAGGTGCTGGAGGCGCTGGGCGCGTGGATGGCCAACCTGCAAGGTGACAGCCCGGCACGTACCGCACTGTATGCCGCGCAACAGGTCACCAATTTGCGCTTTGCACAACAACAAGCCGCGCTGGACATCGAACGGCGCGTACTGGTGGAAGAACAAGACGCGCTTCACGCCGAACGCACGGGCCTGCAACAGGGTGAGGACCGCTTGCCCCCGCCCCCGCCGTGGCGCGCGCCGGGCGCGCGCCCCGGCCGCCCGGGTGCCCCATTGTGGGAAATTGTGGACATCCAGCCGGCC
>JANNKH010000092.1:0-23903 GCA_031396205.1 Rhodoferax sp. | reverse complement strand
CGCTGTGCCGCGCTCGCGCTCTATCGCATCGCGCGCGCGCGCTGCGTCGAATTTTTCGAGCATCACCAGGGTTGCGCCGTGGGTCCAGGTGGCCGGCAGCGCGTTGGCACTTCCGAACGACCAAAACAGCGGCGACGACAGCAGAACACGGTCGCCGCCATGCAGACCTTGCCGCTCACCGATGTTGAAGCCGTTCTCGATCACGGCGAATTGGCGCAACGGCACTGCCTTGGGCGCGCTGGTAGAACCCGAGGTATAGAGCACCAATGCGTCGTCTGCGGCGCTGGGGCCGGTGCCGGGTGCCAATGTCGGCAGCGAGGCGGCGCCAACGAGGCGCTCGGATAACCGGGCGAAGTGCGAACCTGTGCCATCGAGCAGCCAGACATGGTCGGTATCCGGCATGCCGGGTGTGCCCTGCAGCGCCACAAGGTCGGACTCGAAGTCGCTGTCGCCAAAGCACGCCGCGGCGACCAACAGGTACAGCGCCGCGTCCTGCAACAGGAATTCCAATTCCCTGCGCGTAGACCAGGTACTCAGCGGCACGGTGATGGCTCCCAGCGCACCCGCACCCAGGCATACGTCGAGCCATTCGACGCGGTTGCCCATGAGCAACCCGACCCGATCACCGCGACGTACGCCGCTGGCGCTCAGGGCGCTGGCGACCCGGTCCGCGCGCTGCGCGAGGTCCTGGTAACTGAACCGGCCCTGGGGACACACCAAGGCGATCGCACCGGGAGAACGGGCGGCCTGTTCCCGTACCAGTTCGATCAGCGTTCTGGCAAACGGTGCTGTGGCCATCATTACTCCATCTTGGCGCCGGAGAGCTGCACCACCTCTTTCCATTTGGTGCGCTCACGTTCTGCAAATGCCGCAGTGTCCTGTGGGGATGTCGCCACCGAACGCGCACCGGCGTCCAGGAAACGCTGCTGCATCGCCGGTTCGGCCGAAATGGCTGCAATTGCAGCGGAGAGCTTGGCGACGATCGCCGCCGGTGTTCCCTTGGGCACCACGAAAGCCCCCCAGGACGTGACGACGAAATCGCGTACTCCCGCCTCTGCCATGGTGGGCAGGTCGGGCATCGTCGGCCATCGCGCTGCCGCGGTGACCGCCAGCGCGCGTACCTTGCCGGCCTTGATCAGCGGCGTGTAGCTGGCGATGTTGTCGATTGCAAAGTCGGTGTCGCCGGACATCAGCGCCGGCATCGACTGCGCGGCGCCGCGGTACGGCACATGCAGCGCCGTGATGCCGGTGCGTGCCTTGAACAGCTCGCCCGAGAGGTGCGGCGTGGTGCCTACGCCGGCAGAACCGAAGGTGACGCCCTTGGGCTGCTTGCGCGCCCAGGCCAGGAATTCCTGCACCGACTTTGCGCCCGACGGATGGTTGGGCGAGACGACGAAAACATTGCAGTTCTCCCAGATCATGGAGACGTACGCAAAGTCGCTGGCCGGGTCAAAGGACATTTTGCTGAACAGGAACTGGTTGATCGACAGCGTGCCGATCGTGGCCGAGGCGATGGTATTGCCATCGGGCGCGGCGTTTCTCACGTATTCCATACCGATGTTGCCGCCGGCGCCGGTGCGGTTGTCGACCACGAAGCTCTGGCCCAGACGGGTCTGCAGCTTTTCGGCCAGCATCCGGGTGAGCAGGTCCGATGCGCCACCGGCCGAGAACGGCACGATGATCTTGACCGGCGCTTCGGGCCAGTTGGTGCTTTGGGCCTTGCCCGAAGGCAATAGCAGGCTGCTGCCGGCGGCAATGCCGGCCTGAACGAGGGTGCGACGGGTAATCATGTGGTGTGCTCCTGGGTGGCATGGTGCTGTCCGTTACGAGCAGCGGGTTTGTGAACGATGAACAGGCTGTGGCCGGGTCGGTCTGTGACGGGCGTCAGGCCGATTCGCGTGCCTTGGGCAACAGCGCATTGCCGATGATCTGGCGCATCACCTCGGCGGTTCCGCCGCCGAGGCGGCACATGCGTGCGTCGGCGAATGCGCGCGCGATCGGGTATTCCCACATATAGCCCCAGCCACCGAAGAACTGCAGGCACTGGTCCATGACCCGGCCCTGCAATTCGGTTGTGACCAGCTTGGCGGCCGCTGCGTCGGTTGCATCGAACTGGCCCTGCAGGTGCAGTTCGATGCAGCGGTCGACGAACACGCGCTGGGCCAGCACTTCGGCGTGCAATTCGGCCAGTTTGAAGCGGGTGTTCTGGAAATCGCCCAGTGTCTGTCCGAACATCTTGCGCTCGGACACATAGGCGATGGTCCACTGCAGCGCCGCTTCGGAACTCGATACGCCGCGGATCGCCTGGATCAGCCGCTCCTGGGCCAACTGCGTCATCAGTTGCACGAAGCCGGCGCCTTCCTCGCGGCCCAGCAGGTTGCCGACCGGTACCCGCAGGTCGGAGAAGAACAGCTCTGACGTGTCCTGCGCCTTGCAGCCGATCTTTTCGAGCTTGCGACCGCGCGTGAAGCCGGGCCTGTCGGTTTCGACCAGGATCAGGCTTACGCCCTTGCTGCGCGCCTTCGGATCGGTCTTGCAGGCGAGCAGCAGCAGGTCGGCACTATGGCCGTTGGTGATGAAGACCTTCTGCCCGTTGATCACATAGTCGTCGCCGTCGCGGATGGCCTGCGTGCGCATCGCCTGCACGTCGCTGCCGCCCGAGGGCTCGCTCATGCCCAGTGCGACCACGACTTCGCCAGTGGCCATCTTCGGCAGCCAATGGCGCTTTTGTTCCTCGGACCCGAAATCGACCAGATAGGGTGCGACGATGTCCGAATGCAGATAGAAGGTCGGTCCGGTGGCGCCGACGCGCGCCATCTCCTCGATCAGGATGGTGCTATGCAGGAAGTCGCCACCCATGCCGCCATACTCTTGCGGCACGTTGCAGCACAGCAGGCCGAGTTCGCCGGCCTTGTGCCACAGGTCGCGCGGCACCTGACCGGCCTTTTCCCAGTCGGGATGGTGCGGCGTCACATGCTCGGCGATGAAACGGCGGACCGAGTCGCGAAAGACGTCGTGCTCGGGACCAAAGAGGGTGCGCGCAATCATGGTGCAGATCTCAGGGTTCGGCGGCGCAGACCCCGCCCGGGGCCAGCAGTTCAACAATGGATTGTTCGTCGTAGGCGCATTCGCGCAGGATCTCGGCCCCATGTTCCCCCAGGTTGGGCGGCAGGCGCGTGATCGCCGGCGGCGAGGCGCTCATGCCCAGCGGATTGGCCGGCAGGCGCAGCATGCCCTCGGTCGGGTGTTCCATCAGCTTCCAGAAGTGCACGCTGTTGAGATGCGGATCCCGGGGCAGGTCCTCGATGTCGTTTACAGGGGAGAACGGAATGTCCTGCGGTGTCAGCAGTCGGATCCATTCGGCATTGCTCTTGCGCGCCACCTGGCGCTCGATCTCGTCCCAGACCGTGCGGAAGTGCTGCTGGCGTGCGGCGAAGGTCGCAAACCTTGGATCCTGCATGATCTGCGGCTCGCCAGCCAATTCGAAGAACTGCTTCCAATGGGTGTTCGAGTACGGCAACAGTGCCAGAAAGCCGTCCAGCGTGCGGTATGGGCGGCGCGCCGCGGAACTCACGGGCTGGTAGCCCATCGGGCCGATCGGCGGCTCGAACGCATGTCCCCACTGGTGCTCGAGCATGTTGAAGGCCGCCATGGTCTCGAACATAGCCACGTCGACCTGTTGGCCCTGTCCGGTGCGCAGGCGATGCAACAGTGCCAGCACGATCGCGTAGGCGGCGTGCACGCCGCTGATCTTGTCGGCAATGATGGAGGGTATGAATCGCGGCTGGCCGCCCACCACCTTTTGCAGCATGGCCAGGCCGGAGGCGGCCTGGATAATGTCATCGTAGGCCGGGCGTCCGCCGTAGGGACCGGCGTCACCGTAACCGGTCACGTGGCAGTAGACCAGGCCCGGGTTCTGTGCCGCGAGTGCCGCGTAGTCCAGTCCGAGCCGGTTGGCGGCCGGCGTGCGCAGGGAATGCAGCAGCACATCAGTGCGGCCGACCAGGCGTTGCAGGATGTTCCGGCCCTCGGGGCGCTTGAGGTCGACCACGATGCTGCGCTTGCTGCGGTTGCTGGTCAGGAAAAAGGCCCCCATGCGCGGCGAGCGGCGCGGTCCGATCGCGCGCGTCAGGTCACCCTCGGGCGGCTCGAGCTTGATCACCTCGGCGCCCATGTCGCCCAGATATTGGCCGGCCAGCGGCCCGAATATCATCGAGGCGATCTCGAGTACCCGGAACCCTTCCAGGGGGCGTGTCCTTGTCATGGCGACCTACAGCACGGCCAACGGGGCCAGCGGGCTGCCGGTCGCACCGACGATAGGCAAGACGCTGGCGATGAACATGAACGTGCGCTGGCCGCTGGCCACCAGCGAATCGAGCATCAGGCCCTCGAGCAGCGGCATGCCGACGTCGCGGATCAGGAACTTGTGCACCGGGAATACCTGGCCGGTGGGGAAGGGCAGCACCTCGATCGCGAAATTGTCGGCCCCGACCATGGCCACGTCGCGCTCGGCCAGCCAGCGTGCAGCCTCGATCGTGATGCCGGGCTCCGCGTTGAAAGAGGGATGCTTGACGCCTTTTTGCGCCTCCAGCCAGCCCGTGCGCAACAGCACTGCGTCGCCGCGACCCGGCTGCACGCCGGCTGCGGTTGCGGCAGCCTCGAGGTCGGCGGCGCTGATGTCCTCGCCGTCGGCCAGCAGGCGGCCCTTGAGCCGCACCAGATCGAGCAGGATGCCGCGGGTCACGATTGGCGGCATCTTCTCGATGCCCAGCCGCGTGGCGCCGGTGGTGCTGCGGATGGTGTTGCCCAGGTAGCCGTTGTACAACTCGTCGTCATACCAGGCATGGCACAGCGCGTCCATGTGGGTGCCGATATGCAGCGGCATCATGACCGCGTCCTCGGCGAACTGGAAGCCGTCGGGCCGACCGGCACCGGCGGCATAGTCGCCGCCGTCGCGGGTCATGAAATGTTGCAGGCCGCAGCGATGCGACGGAACCGGCGTCCTGGCCGAGAGCAACTGGGCCAGCCGAAGCACCTCTCCGGTTCGCACCAGCGCGCTGGCCCGGCGCACCTCGTTTGGCCCGATATGGTTGAGCGTGCCGCGTTCATCGTCCGGGCCCCAGCGTCCCCAGCCCGGGTGTGGCGCGGGCGCGCTTGCGGGCACCGAGGCGCCATCGTCCGCGGGGCTGCCGCCCGCCACGTCGATGCGCTCGGGCGCTTGCACCGGCGTCGCGCCGTATTGGACACTGCGGGTTTCGCCTGCAGCGTGCCGGGATGTCATGTTGGCCACACAAATGCTCCTTTTGGTATAGCGTCGCGCTCCCTCGCCCCGCGTCGGACCCCGGGTAAAACGCGTTCTCGACGAGCGGCCATCCGGCGCCGGGTCCCGGTCCCTTGTCCCGCCCGGATTTGACCGGTAAGATCAATCATATGCGCAATAGTATTTATTTGCTACCAGTGAGTATATCAAAATCAGCCTTCACGGTGATCGCCTGCGCGGCCTAGGTATACCCGTGATCACCGATATCGAGGATCTCCGGCTGCTGGCTCGCCGGCGCGTGCCACGCATGTTCTTTGACTATCTCGATGCGGGTTCCTGGACCGAGGGCACCCACCGTGCCAATACGCGCGACCTGCAGCGCATCCGGTTTCGCCAGCGGGTGGCGATCGATATCGGCAGGCGTTCCACGCGCAGCCACATGGTCGGGCAGGAGGTTGCGATGCCGGTGGCGCTGGCGCCCACCGGGTTGACCGGCATGCAGCATGCGGACGGCGAAATGCTGGCCGCGCGCGCCGCGATGCGCTTTGGTGTTCCGTTCGCGCTATCGACGATGAGCATCTGCTCGATCGAGGACGTGTCGCGGGCCACCAACGGCCATCCATTCTGGTTCCAGCTGTATGTCATGAAGGACCGGGAGTTCATCGAACGGCTGATGGACCGTGCCGGCGCAGCGGGCTGCCCGGCGCTGATCGTCACGCTCGATGCGCAGATCGTCGGTCAGCGTCACAAGGACCTGAAGAACGGCCTGAGCGCGCCGCCCAGGCTGACGCTGGCCAATCTCGTGAACATGATGAGCAAGCCGCGCTGGGCGCTGGGCATGCTGCGCACACCGCGGCGCTCGTTCGGCAATATCGTTGGACATGCCAGGGGCGTCGACGATATCGGTGGCATGGCCGAATGGGCCGCCCGCCAGTACAACGCCGACCTGAACTGGGGCGACATCGCCTGGATACGGAAATACTGGCGCGGCAAACTGATCATCAAAGGCATCATGGACGAGCACGATGCCCGGCTCGCGGCCGACAGCGGGGCCGATGCGCTGATTGTTTCCAACCATGGCGGACGCCAACTCGACGGCGCGGATTCGGCGATCCGTGCATTGCCCCGGATCGTGCGTGCGGTGGACGGCCGGATCGAGGTGCACATGGACAGCGGCATCCGCAGCGGACAGGATGTGCTCCGGGCTCGCGCGCTGGGCGCGACCGGGACCTACATCGGACGCGCCTTTGTCTACGGCCTCGGCGCGTTGGGCGAAGCCGGCGTTACCCGGGCGTTGGAGATCATCCACCGGGAGCTCGATCTGACGATGGCGATGTGTGGGCATACCGACATCAACCGGGTGGACGCGCGCATTCTGGTCCCCGGAACGTTCTGAGCAACCGCCGACCACCGGGGTCCTGGGCGCGCCCTGACACGACGACCGCGGAGCGGCTGCGTCTGGCTGGACTTGACAAGCGCACGACCAAGACGATCAATTGATACCCGCTGGTATATATCACTTCTTTAAGGTATATTCACTGCCTGCGGGCCGGCCTTGCGCGCGCGCCGTCCGAAAACCGGGCATCCACGAAACAGGAGAAACGCCATGCCTCAACCCACCTTGCACAATGCCCGTCGGGCCATCGGCGCCCTGGCCGTGACGTGCGCAAACTGACCTGGCGATGGACACTCCCGTCGCAACGTCGGCCGTGCCGCCAGCACATCAGGCCGAGCCACGCGTCAACGGCGCTTCGACTGACGTCGAGCAGGTGGTCGCTGGCCTCAAGGGCCTGATCTTCGATGCCATTCCGACCGCACGCGACATCGTGCTGACCGGCCTCACGCGCGCCGCAGGCGGCCTGTCGCGCGAGAACTGGTCGCTCGATGCGGCCTGGGTCGACGCGACCGGAACGCACGCGCACAGCCTGATGTTGATGCGCGATGCCGTCGGCACGCTGCTCGCCACCGTGCGTGCGCGCGAGTTCGCGGTGCTCAAGGCGCTCGAGGCGTCCCGCGTGCCGGCGCCCAAGGCGCATTGGGTGGACCCCGACGGTCGGCGACTCGGTGCACCGGCTATCGTGATGGATCGCGTGCCCGGCACGTGCGAATACCTGGTGCTCAACGGTGACCGCCCGCTGCCAACGCGCCTGAACCTGGCGCATGCATTCATCGACCTGATGGCGCGTATTCACGCGGTCGACTGGCGCGCTTGCGGCCTGGACGCCGCGCTCGAGGCGCCAACCGGCGAGCCTTCGCGGGTCGAACTCGCGCACTGGGAGGCAGAATACCGCCGGGTGCGGCTCGAACCGCATCCCGAGCTCGACACCGTGCTCGCCTGGATGCACCAGCATGCGCCGCCAGCCGAGGCGATTGTTCTGGTGCATGGCGACTTCAAGCCCGGCAATGCCCTCATCGCGGGCGAGCAGATCAGCGCCAAGCTCGACTGGGAGACCGCGCATCTGGGCGACCCGCTGGAGGATCTGGGCTGGGTGACCAACCCGGTGCGCAAGCGCGAGCACCAGATTGCCGGCGCCTGGGAGCGCGAGCAGATTGTCGCCGCGTACCGCGCGCTCACCGGTCGCCGGGTCGACGCGGCGGCGCTGCGCTGGTGGAACGTTTTTTCAATCTGGAAGCTGGCCGTCATTCAATTGACCGCCGTGAACGAGTTCGTCGCGGGCCGCTATGACCGCATTTTCCAGACGCCGTCATGGCTGTATCGCCCGATGTTCAAGCTGATGGAGCCCGCCGCATGAGACCGACCATCGAAGAGCAGTTGCAGGGCACCTGCCGGATCCTCGAAAAAGTCATCGCGCCTTGCGTGGCCGACGCCTACGCACGCACCATGCTTGCAGGCCTGATCGGCAACCTGCGCATGTTGAGCGGCGCGATCCCGGCGGTTCCTGCCTTTCTTGCCGGCGACAACCGGGCCACGGCCGCGCTGCTCCTTCAGCTTCGGGCCGTTGTGGCGCCCGACTTGGCCGCGCGCATCGCGCTCGCCCAGGCAGGGCCGGAACCCGATCCCACCGAACTGCGCTTGCTCGATCAACGCAACTGCCAGTTGCGCGAGCTGCTGGCGCAGGCCCTGTGTGGCACCGACCTCACACCCGACCTGCGCTACGCCGCACTGACGCACATGAGCGAGCGCGCCGCGCGTGCACCCATGCGCTACGTTCCCACCGCTTCCCCTTCCCCTTCCACCAAGGCGACCTGATGCTGACCAAACTCGACGACACACTATGGCACCAGCTGCCAACCACCTTCGACCATGTCTGGACCAGCGACCCGCGGTTTTACGACCGCTACTGGTTTGCGATCCATTCGCCGGACGGCCGGATGGCGATCCAGATCACGATGGGCGCCTATCGCAACATGAACGTGCTCGACGCTGGCGCGGTCATGATCATCGATGGCAAGCAATACAACCTGCGCGTTTCGCGCTCGCTCGACGGCAGCGTCGAGACCGAATGTGGTCCGATTCGGATACAGCCTGTGAAGCCGCTCGAATCCTTCGACATCACCATCGCTGCGGGCGAACACGCGCTCTCGGGGTCGATCCGCTGGCAGTGCGTCGAACCTGCGCGCGAGGAGCATCCGCACTACAACCGGCTGCACGGGCGCGTCGTCGAGGACTACCGCCGCTTCGACCAGATCGGGCTGGCCAGCGGCTCGATGGAAGTCGACGGCCGGCGCATCGAGATCGCCGACTGGTGGTCCTGCCGTGACCACTCGTGGGGCGTGCGCCGCGGCATGGGCATGCCGGAGCCGGTCACCGGACCCAAGGTCGCACTGGCCGAGAAGGGGCACGTGATGTCCTTCCTGTTCTTTTCCACCGACGCAATGAGCGGGCATCTGCTGTTCATGCAACGCGGCTCGGATGCGCCCTATACGACCGGCGTGGTGACCGAGCCCGCCAGCGAGGCGGTTCACGTGGCGCAAGAGATTGCGCTCTCGGGCGAGTTGCATCCGGGCACCAAGCGGTTTCGCGCCGCGCAGGTACGTGCGACGTTCGACGGCGGCAAGCAGCTGCAACTCGGCGTCACCGCGCGCGGCGCGTCGATCGCCATGCAGGGCCTGGGCTACAGCGGCGGCTACGACGATGGCCTGGGCCTGGGCGTGTGGCGTGGCGCACGGCACCTGGAGTCCGACGTATGGGACGTCTCGCATCCGTCCAAGGTGGTCTTGCCGGACGGATCGCAGAAAGAGCACTGGCACCGGATCCAGCCAGTATCCATCGCGGCGGATTTCGGTGGCGCGTCCAGCAGCGGGTCCGGCAGCATGACGCTCACCATTGGCGGGCGCCCGCCGGCTTACCTGATAGCCGGATCGGACACGCCGGCCTGAGGCCAATGGCATTTGCTGTGAAACACAGTACTTCGAAATTGCGGTCGCTACCGTTTGAACGCACAGGCCTACCAGAAGCGCGCCCATGAACCGCTCCGTTCTGGCTGAGCACCTGCGCCGCGGCGATCACGTGGTCGTAGGCCAGACCACCGGCGAGCCCGTGGGGCTCGTGGCCGAGTTGTTCGACCTTGCGGCGACGATCGGGCAGGTCAATGTGTTTTGCGGCTACTCGCTCAACCCGGCCTGGGGCGCTGCGATCGACCCGGCGCTCTCGGTAACGACCTATTGCGGACTGGGGACGATCCGCCATGTCGTCGCGCGCGGCTCCGCGCGCGTGATTCCGGCGCAGATGTCGCAGCTGTCCTCGTACTTCGAATCCGGCCTGCTCAAGGCCGACGCCGTGCTGTTGCAGGTCTCGCCCGCGGACACCGACGGCTACCACAGCCTCGGTTGTGCGGTCGACTATGTGTGGATTGCCGCGCAGGCCGCGCGCGTGGTGCTGGTCGAAGTCAACCCCCGGGTGCCGCGTACCCGCTCGGCCTTGCGCCTGCACGGCAGCCGTGTCGTCGTCGCAGCCACCAGCGACACGGCGCTGCCCGAACTCCCGGCCGAAGCACCGGACGAGCGCCAACTGCAGGTGGGCCGCCATGTTGCACGCCTGGTGCCCGACGGCGCGATCATCCAGTTGGGCATTGGCGGCATGGCGTCGGCAATCGCGCGTGCCTTGTCGCAGCATCGGGGCCTGCGGGTGCGATCAGGCATGGTGGGCGACTGGTTGCCGGAGCTTGTGGCCAGCGGCGCAATCGACACCACCGACCCCGACGCGTGCATGGCCTCGCTGGCCGTGGGAACCAGCGGTCTTTACGATTGGGCCGCTGCCGACGGCAAGGTCTGCTTCGCCATGCCGGCGCAACTGGTCGCACCGACCGGCGCGGCAGCGACGGTTCCCTTCATGGCGATCAATTCGGCACTCGAGGTGGACCTGCGCGGACAGGCGAATGCGGAGCTGGCCGGCACCCGCTACGCCGGTGCGGTGAGTGGCCAACCCGACTATTTCCGCGCGGCGCGTCGCTCACCGGGCGGACTCGCAATCCTTGCCCTGACAGCCACTGCCGGTGCGGCCGCGAAAAGCCGCGTGGTGCTGCGCCTGAACCAGGCCTATGTGACCTCGACGCAAAGCGATGTCGATGTCATCGTCACTGAAAACGGTGCGGCCGATATCCGCGCCACCACACTCGCCGAGCGGCGTGGGCTCATTGCAGCGCTGGCCGAACCGCGCTTTCGCGCCGCATTGGGCGACGGTGAAGATCCTGTCCTGGCGTGACAGGCGTTGCGTCAGTGCAATCGGCAGGACAGTGTGCGCGTGCGGAGAGGAGTTCGTGCTCGCATGGGATTCAGGCCAAGCACGTCGAAGCCGGCGGGCCTTTGAACTTCTGGCGCAACCGGGACGGAACGATTTCTGGGCGAGGGCCTGGTTTGTTCCCGCCAATGGCAGCCTTCAGACCAGCGGCGTTCCAAACATCTCCTGCATTGCCCCGGCCAGCCTGGCGTTACTCGCCAGCACCGGGTTGCCGTTCTCGATGCCGCCTGGCGCCCAGAAGTCGTTCACGCGCCCGCCGGCCTCGGTGATCAGCAACAGGCCGCCGGCGACATCCCAGGAGTTGATATGCGCCTCGGCGTATGCCTCGGTTCGGCCGGCGGCGACATAGGCCAGGCCCAGTGCGCCGGATCCGGCGCGGCGCACCGAACAACCGGCATGGGCAGCACGGCCGACCATGTCCAGATAAGTCTGCACCGGGATCCGGGTTGACCAGCCGACCTCAACGGTGGACGCGGTGATTTCCGACACGCTGCTCACCCGCATCCGCTGACCGTTGAGCCAGGCCCCCTTGCCGCGTTCGGCGATAAACAGTTCGTCCTGGTTTGGCTCGTAGATCGCGCCCGCGCGCAACTGGCCGCCTTCCAGCAGTCCGAGCGAGATGCAGTAATGCGGGATCTGGCGCGCGAAGTTGGCGGTGCCGTCGATTGGGTCGACGATCCACAGCCGGGTTCCGTCGACCGATCCGCCGCCTTCTTCACCCAGCACGGCATCACCTGGCAAACGCTTTTCGATCGCACCGCGCACGAATTGTTCGACCGCACCGTCGGTGGCGGTCAGATAGTCCTGGCGTCCCTTGAGCGAGTAGGCCGGTTTTTCGGCTGCGGTAAACGCGGCGCGCATCACGCTGCCGGCCGCGCGTACGATCTCGGCGATGGCTGTCATCAATTCGGTCATGGGATTCCTGGGCAGGTTGCGGGTAGACGTTTGTCGATGCCGTATCCAGGGCGGCACCAGACAAACAGTGTCGGGCACGGTGCGAAAGGTGTTTGATGCGCCGCTTTCAGGTCAGCATCCACGCATGCACCGGGTCATTGCGAAACACCCATAAACGGTTCGGCCCGGCCATGACGTTGAGGTAATACAGGTCGTAGCCGTACGGCGCCACCACCGGGTGATAGCCCCGCGGCACCATCACCACGTCATGGTCTTCGACCGCGCAGGCTTCGTCGATGTCGCGATCGTCGGTGTACACCCGCTGGAACGCGAATCCCTGCGGCGGGTTGAGCCGGTGGTAATAGGTTTCTTCCAGTTGCGTTTCCAGCGGCGGTGTTTCGGCGTCGTGTTTGTGCGGCGGGTAGCTCGACGAGTGGCCGGCCGGCGTCAGCACCTCCACCACCAGCAGGTGTGCCGCAGTCGGGTCGTCTTGCGGCAGGATGTCGCAGACATGGCGGGTATTGCTGCCTTTGCCGCGCACGCTGCGCTTCATGCGGTCGGGGTCCAGCAGCCGGACCTGGCGATCGTTCGCATCGCAGGGTGCGCTGCACAACGCCAGTTCCGCATCGCGCACAGCGCTCACTTGAACACGCTTGCCGGGCGGCACATACAGGGCCGCCGGCGAAACCTCTTCGAACACGCTGCACCGCGTGCCCAGGCCGGCCCAGGCCCGGCCGTCCACGGACAGGTCGACCGTGCCGGTCAATACAACCAGGCATAACTCGCGAGTGCCGGTATCGATGATCTCTGTCTCGCCCGCTGCCAGCCGGATGGCCCTGAATCCCACGTGCTCCCATCCGGCGCTCTGGGGGGTCACATTGACGATGTCGCGCCCCTGCGGCGCAGCCTTCACCAGCAAGCGGCTGACCATTTCATGCCTCCCTGCGACCGTCGAGACGATCCACGATGCCACGCAAGGTGGCGTAACCCAGGCTGGCGTACCGGTAACTGGGTGCGACCGCCGGATCCTGTTCGGCCTCGACCACCAGCCAACCCTGGTAGCCGGCGGCATGCAGCGTCGACAGTACCGCGTCGAAATCGATCGCACCGTCACCCGGCACCGTGAACGTGCCGTACAACACGCCGGCGAGGAAACTCCAGCCATCATTGCGCGCCTGCGCTACGACCGCTGCGCGCACATCCTTGCAGTGCACATGGACCACCCGTCCAACGTGCCTGCGCAGCAGGTCCACTGGGTCGCCGGCGCCGCCGAACCAGGCGTGCCCGGTGTCGAAAAGCAGCCCGACATGATCGGGATCGGTGACCGCCATCAGCTGGTCGATGTCTTGCGGCGACTCGACATAAGCGCCCATGTGGTGGTGGTAGGCCAGGGTGATGCCATAGGTATGCCGCAGATGGGAGCCAAAGGCATTGAGTTTTTCGCCATAGGCGCGCCACTGGAGCGCGTCGCGGAACTGTGGACGCATCGACAAGGGGGTATCGATCTGCCCTTGCACGGTGTCGGCACATTCCCCGTAGACGACAACGCTGACCTGGTTGTATTGCAGTTTGGCCATGTGGGCCTGGCAGCGCGTGATCTCGGCCTCGACACTGTCGTCGGCCAGAAAACCGCTGTACCAGCCCGAGACACAGGCCAGATCGAACTCGGCCAGCTTTGCCCTCAAGGCCGGCCCGTCCCAGGGAAACTTGTTGCCCAGTTCGAAGCCGGCGTAGCCGATCTGTTTGCCCTCGGCCAATGCTGTTTCCAGCGCCGTCTCGCCGCCCAGCGAGGGCAGGTCGTCATTCATCCAGCTGATCGGGTTGATGCCGATCCGCACATTCCAGTTCATAAGTTAACCTTCGCGCAAAGCGCTGCGATGCCGTAAGCCCTGGGAGCGGCGCGGCGGCTGAATGGACAATCCTGCTTGCTGCGCACTGCCGAATTGGCTTCGACATCGCAAGTGCTTTGCACCGTTGTGAGTCTGCGCCGAAACTGCGTTGTCGCCTTGGGAGCGGCCCGGCGGCTCATCGGTATTGGCCCTTCTTGGCCTTTTCATAGGCAACGCGCGCCGCTTGCACTTCGGGACGGGCGGATACCGCCGGTATCGCCACCTCCCACCAACAGCCGCCGTCATCGGTCGTGCGCTCGTGGGTGGTGGCAATCACGACCACCTGCGTTTTGGTGGCCGCCCGCGCGGCGGCCATCGCGGTTCTGAGTTCGGCCAGACCGAGCACCTGCACGGCGTGCGCGCCCAGGCTGCGCGCATGCTGCGCAAAGTCGATCTGCCCGGCCGTTTGGCCCGGTACCGCGCAGTCATCGAGCATGTTGTTGAAGCGCGCACCGCCGCTGGCCGATTGCAGCCGCTGGATACAGCCAAAGCCGCGGTTGTCCAGCACCACGATGATCAGCTTGAGGCCCAGCATCACCGAGGTGGCGATCTCGGAGTTCATCATCAGGTAGGAGCCATCGCCCAGCATCACGATCACCTCCTGCTGCGGTCGCGCCATCTTGACGCCCAGGCCGCCGGCGATCTCGTAACCCATGCAGGAATAGCCGTATTCGACGTGGTAACCGCCTGGCAGGCCGGCACGCCAGAGCTTGTGCAATTCGGCGGGCAGGGTGCCGGCGGCGCAGACCACCACATCCGTCTGGTCGCTGCGCGGCGTGGAGTCGCGCACGGCGCCGATCACATCGGCGTCGTAGGGCAATACGCCGGGTTTGGGCTCCGCTTCGGTCAACATTCCGACCCGATGTTGCCAACGGGCTGCGCGCGCCGTGCTGGTGGTCGTCCAGCCCGGCTCGGCGCGCCAGTCGCCCAGCGCCGTGGCCAACGCCGCCAACGCCAGCCCGGCATCGCCCACCAGCGCAGTGCCACCGCATTTGACTGCGTCAGGGCTGTGCACATTGATGCCCAGCACCGGCGCCGCAAACAGGCTGCGCGAACCGGTGGTGAAGTCCTGCAAGCGGCTGCCAATGGCGATGACCAGATCCGCGTCGCGGGCGGCATCATTGGCGGCCGGTGATCCGGTGACACCAATTGCGCCCAGGTTCAGCGGATGGTCCCAGGCCAGGCTGCCCTTGCCGGCCTGGGTCTCGGCCACCGGCACACCATGCATGCGCGCAAAGGCGTCCAGTTTTTCCCAGGCACGGCTGTACAACACCCCACCGCCAGCAATGATCAACGGCTTGCGCGATTGGCGCAGAAGCGCCATGGCAGATTGCAGTTCGCGCGCATCCGGCGTTTGGCGGCGAATGTGCACGGGCGCAGGCTGCAAGAAGGCGATCGGGCAATCGAAGGCCTCGGTCTGCACATCCTGTGGCAGGGCCAGGCAGACCGGACCGCAGGTGGCCGGATCCAGCATGGTGGCGATGGCGCGTGGCAGAGCCTGAAGTATCTGCTCGGGCCGGCTGATGCGATCGAAATACCGTGTCAACGGACGGAAAGCGTCGTTGACACTCACGTCGCCATGGGCCGCGTCCTCGAGCTGTTGCAGCACCGGATCGGGCGCGCGCGATGCGAAGCTGTCGCCGGGCAGCATCAGCAGCGGCAAGCGGTTCACATGGGCCAGCGCGGCAGCGGTCAGCAGGTTGGTCGCACCGGGGCCGATGGAGGTGGTGACCGCCATGACGCGCT
Source organism: Rhodoferax sp. (assembly GCA_031396205.1). GTDB lineage: Bacteria > Pseudomonadota > Gammaproteobacteria > Burkholderiales > Burkholderiaceae_C > CAISIP01. Next base: position 8,413 of record JANNKH010000092.1, on the reverse strand, counting down.
GGCGGAACATCGCCTTGCCGTAGGCGATCGCCGCATGCGCCATTGCCTGTTCGTTGTGCGCACGCCAGGTGGGCAACTTGTCGCGCGAGGCCCAAAGGGCCTCGCCCAGCCCGGCCACGTTGCCATGGCCGAATATCGCAAACACACCGGCACAATACGGTTGCAGCGTGCCGTCGGGCATCTCGATGCGCAAGGCGGCCAGATGGCGCACCAGCGCCTGGGCCATGGTCAATCGTTCGGTAGTCATCGTCGTTGGCGCACTGGTGTGTCTCAGGTGCCGATGGTCGCACGGGCACCCCGGTCCGACCACGCCCGGGACAAGAACAGGAAGTTGCATACCACTACCTCCACCAGGTCGTCGTCGCTGCACTGCTTGCGCAACCAGCGCTGCGATGGTTCCACCCACAAGCTGCGTCCGACCATGAAACCCTTGACGATCGGGTTGGTGGCCAGCGCAAAGCTCTCGGCCAGCAGTTCCAATGGCTGGTTCAGCCCCAGGATGACCGCACCGCGGCACAGCATGTCGCGCTCGGCCACCAGCGTGGCCAACCCGTCCCAACCGGTGGCGCTCATGGGTGCGAGTTTCCACCATTCGGGCTGCAGGCCCAGGTTATACAGGCGCTTGACGGCGCGCAGCACTGCCGCGTCGTCTCCGCCGATCGGCGTACGCGGGCCCGGGCAGATGATCTCCAGCAACAGTTCGTGTCCACTGGCGCGCGTCGCCTGCCACAGTTCCTGCAGCTTGAGCTCCTGCTCCAGCCGCAACGGCGCCGGGTCATCGGGGTGGTAGTGCACCAGGCATTTGCATACCTGCTCGGCCGGCCAGGTGGTCAGTGCACTGCCAATGGACAGGCTACCGTCGAAACGCAAGGGGCGCGAGCCGGGCAGTTCGACCGGGCGTCCGACCCACCAGCCGCGACCGGTGGCGGCGGCCAATGCGTCGGCGCCGTATTCGCCGCCGTCGACCAGCACGCCGAGCCGCCCTTGCAGGCCAGCGCTGGCCTCTGCATGCTCGGCCGCGCGCAGCAACAGCTTTTTCAGCCTGACCACGTCGGCGGCGTCGGCGCCAGCCTGCCGCGCCAGCTCGAAAAACTGGCTACGGTGGTCGAACGCGATGACCTGCAGTTCTGGCCATTGCTTGCGCTTGGGCGTGGCGCGGTGCAGATGCGCCAGCTGCCGGTCGGCGTCGACATGGGGGTTGCGCGTGCCGCCAAACCAGTGCGCCAGTTCGGCTGGCGTCGGCATGGCGGGCGCGCAGGCGTGGCGCGACACCACGATCGCCCCGCACGCGTTGGCCAGACGGGCCGCCGCCAGAAATCCCATGCCGCGCAGGAATCCGGTCATCAGGCCAGCAGCAAAGGCGTCACCGGCGCCCAACACGTTCATCACCTCGACCCGTTCTCCCTGCGCCGTCAAGGCATCCTCAATCCGCCGCGGAACCGGCCCGGGAATGAAGCAGCAGCCTGCCGCGCCCAGTTTGACCACCAAGGCAGCCGGCGTCACCGAGCGTACTGCCCGCAGCGATGCCAGCAGGTCGCCAGCCACTCCGCCCGCGATCAGGAACTCCTCCTCGGTGCCGATCAGCAGGTCGAACTGCGCCAGCATGCCCTGCAGCTGCGCGGTGACATGGGCGTCGGCGACAAACCGGTTGGAGCCCTCTCCGCGTTTGGTGAGTCCCCACAGCACCGGACGGTAGTCGATGTCGAGCACACGCAGCACCTGATGCCGGCCGGCAAATTGCAGCGCCGCGCTCGAGGCAGCCCGCACTGTGGGTGCGCTCAGGTGAGTGCCGGTGATCAGCAGTGCACGGCAACCGGCGATGAAATTCTCGTCGATCAGTGCCGGGTCGATCGCCATGTCGGCGCAGTTCTCGCGGTAGAACAGCAGCGGAAAGGTGTCACGATCCTTGAGGCCGAGCAGCACCAGCGCGGTCAGGCGCTGCGGATCGATCTGCACTTGCGAGATGTCGCAGCCCTCGCGCTGAAGCGTCTCGGTCAGGAAACGGCCCATTTGTTCGTCACCGACGCGCGAGACCATCGCCGCGCGCAGGCCCAGCCGTGCAACGCCGAACGCGATGTTGGCCGAACTGCCGCCCAGGTACTTGGCAAAACTCGATACGTCTTCAAGCCGGGCGCCGAGCTGTTGTGCGTACAGGTCGACCGCCAGGCGGCCCAGGCAGGCAATGTCGTAGCGGCGGCCGTGCGGAATGGATAGCGTGGATAGAGCGGTCATGGCTTATCGACTTTCAGGGCGCTCGGGGACAGGGCGCTCGGGGACAGGGGGAACCGGGTATCGATAGCCCATTCGGCTAGCGGAACGTGGCGGGAGCACCGTACCACGGCGACACGATCGAACGTCAGGGTGCGGCCTGCGAATGCCGCGGCCAGCGACGCGCCCAGGCTTTGTTTGCCGGGATGCGGCTTGGCGTAGGCCAGGCTCAGGTGCGCAAAGGGTGACCGGCCCTGTTCGTTTCCGGCGGCGGCCAGGACGGTCGCCTGCATTGCGCCGAACGCCGGGTTATCGTCGAAACGCAGGTACAGACAGCGGAAGAAGTGGTGTTCCGAGCCAACCGAGTCTACCGTCCAGCGCTGCACCGGAATCTGACGGGCCAGGGATTGCGCGAGCGGGAGCAATGCCGCGCGCGGCAGGTCCACGTCGCCATGGATCGTCACATGCGGTGCGAAGCGCGCACCGCCCATCAGCGCCGTCAGCCGGTCGATCGTCTCGCGCAGCGTCGCCTCGTCCTGGGCGCTTGGCAAGAGCCACAGGGAGTGTTCGGTCATGGGCGGGGCTTAATGGTCATACATAGGTATGGTGACCGAAAGCAGCCAAAATGCACTCGGGCATACGCTTAGAATATATTTTCCATTTTTCCATTTTTCGGAAATTAAATTTTGTGCATACACCCACTGACCCGGCTGTCCGCTCGAACGCCAGTCCGGCGGCCGCCCAATTGCTGGCCAACATTGGGGAGGCCTACGATTCGCTCAGCCGCCAACTCAAGCTGATTGCCCGTTACGTCGAACAGCACCGCGACCATATCGGCCTGGACCGGATCCAGGATGTGGCACAGCGCTGCGAGGTGCAGCCTTCGGCCGTGATCCGTTTCGCCAAGCGGTTCGGCTTTTCCGGTTATACCGAAATGCAGAAGATCTTCCGCGACGGCATTGCACAGCAGATCGCGCCCAGCCGCAACTACCAAATCCGCATCCGCCGGGTGATCGCGCAGGCCCAGGGCCGGCTGAGCAGCGTGGACATCGCCGACGAGTTCATCGGCGGCAGCATCGCCGGCATGCAGGAGCTCAAGCGCGACCTGCACGCAACGGTGTTCGATGATGCGGTCGCACTGCTCATGGCCACGCCCTCGATCTGGGTTGTCGGCTGCCGGCGTTCGTTTGCCGTGGCCGCCTATCTGACCTACTCGCTGCAGCACACCGACAAGCGGGTCGAGCTGCTGACCGGGCTGGGCAGCATGTACGAGGGTCATTTGCGCGGGGTCCGCCCTGGCGATGTGATGGTGATCATCAGTTATATGCCCTATGCCCAGGAGTCACTGGACTGCGCACGGATTGCAGTGGGCCGCGGCGCACGCCTGATCGCCATCACCGACAGCCAGATGAGTCCGCTGGCCGCGATGACCAGTGCGACGCTGGTGGTGCATGAAAGCAGCATATTCGGCTTCCGTTCCCTGACCAACTCGATGTGCCTGGCGCAAAGCCTGTTCATCGCGTTGGCCTACCGTTCCGAGCTGTTGTCGGCGCCGGTCGATGCGGCGACCGCGGCCGAAAGATAGGCCATGCTCTGCGCCAGGCGCTGTTCGATGTCGCCAGCGGTGATGATTGCGTCGGCAAATGGCTCGAACGACACCAGCCCGGTATAGCCGCCTGCGAGCAGCCGGACCAGTTGCTTGACATTACCCAGCCGGTCCTGCGGACCCACCAGGACCCGGTGCGGATCGCGCATCTGGTCCACGCCAATCGACGGATCCTCGACGCCGGAGACATGGACCAGACCGGTGGCTGGCGCAAAAATCGCATCGTCACCCGCCAAGTGGTGGTGGAAGGTGTCGTGCACCAGCGCCAGGGATGCGGGGGAGCCGATATCTTGCAGCGCCCGCATCGCCTGCGACTTGCGGCGGACCGCGCATTCGGCGAATCCAAGCGCTTCCACCAGGCCGGTCAATCCATGGTCTTCGAGCAGCGGCCGCAGCCGGGACAGGGCATGCACCAGGTCGTCGTGCCGCCGGCTGGCCGGGCGTTCGTCCCACGGGTCGTTGGTTGGGCACAACACCAGCGCCTGCGCGCCGCAGTCGGCCGCATAACGCGCCATGGCAGCCGCGTCGGCGATGCGCCCCGCATTGAATTGGTCAAAACGCTGCAGCGCGTTGATCGAGCGGATCTGCAGCCCATGGTCTGCCGCGATGGCCGCTACCGTGCCGGGGTGCGCCCCGTCGCGCGTTTCTACCCCGGGCAGGTCATTGCGGATCTCGATCGTGTCCAAGCCCAGGCGCCGTGCCATCGCGGCGAACGCCGGCAATGGCATTCGCATGGCGCAGATGCGGTTGATGGCAAACCGGAGGGTATTTGACATGGGTGTGCCCAGATGGGTTGCGGCCTGGCGTTGCCGGCCTGTTTGGCACAAAAATTCTAGCGCTGAGCCGACTTGCCAGGGTCAACCGACCCGGGGTGGTGAAAGTTTATAGTGCGCGTTCCCGTTCCTGTTCCCATTCCGATGTCGATCGCGCCCGTTGCGGTGATATGCCAATAGACAGCAGGGCGGAGCGGCGGCCCCGCAAACGCGTTACGTGTGCCTCAGGCAGGAGAATCCATGAAAAATGTCGCGATTTTTGGCGCTGGCCGGATTGGGCGTATCCACGCTGCCAATCTGGCCGCATTGGCCGGTGTCACACTGAAGTATGTGTGTGATCCTGTGGCGCAGGCAGCCAACGTTTTGGCCAGCCAGCTCGGCGCCACGGTGGCCAGTGCGGAGCAGGTGTTTGCCGATCCTGCCATCGATGCCGTCGTCATTGCCTCGTCCACCGACACCCACAGCGCCCTGCTCAGCCGCGCAGCGGCGGCGGGCAAGGCCATCTTCTGTGAAAAACCGATTGACCTGTCCCTCCCGCGGGTGCGCGCATGCGCCGACGCCGTTCAGGCCGCCGGCGTAGCCTGCATGATCGGATTCCAGCGCCGTTTTGATCCGACCTTCAACGAGGCCCGCGCAAGGCTGGACCGCGGCGAAATCGGCACTCCGGAGATGCTCATCGTGACCAGCCGCGACCCGGGCGCGCCGCCGGTGCAGTACATCAAGGCGTCGGGCGGCATTTTCCGCGACATGCTGATCCACGACTTCGACATTTTTCGCTGGATTCTGTGCTTCGACGGCGATCAGGCGCAGTGGCTCAGCGCCACCGGCTCGGTGCTCACCGATCCGGCCATCGGCGTTGCAGGTGACCTCGATTGCACGGCGGTCACTATCCGCACCCGCAAGGGCCGGTTGTGCCAGATCAACACCAGCCGCCGTTCTGCCTACGGATACGACCAGCGTTTCGAGGTGTTCGGTTCCGGCGGCATGCTGCAATGCGGCAATCACCGGCCGACCGAGGTGCAGCAGTGGGATGCCGGCGGTATCCGCGGTGACAAACCCGAAAACTTCTTTCTGCAACGCTATGCAGCCGCCTACCGGCTCGAAATGGCGCATTTCTTTGACTGCCTGCAGTCCGGGGCAGCGTTCAAGACCACGGTCGCCGACGGCCTGGCGGCGCAGGAACTGGCAGATGCCGCAGCCGAAAGCGCCAGAACCGGCATGCCGGTCAGCTGGTGAGCGGGTGGCGTGGCGCTGTACTACGATCAGGCTATTGCCCCGCTGGAGAACCATGTCCGATATCCTGAACAAGATCGTCGCCGTCAAACGCGAAGAAATAGCCGCCGCAGTTGATCGTCGCCCGTTGGCAAAGGTGCGCGCCGATGCGGAATCGCGGGTTCTGACGCGCGACTTTGAGGACGCCCTGCGCCACCGCATGCGTGCGGGCCGCCTTGCGGTGATCGCCGAAATCAAGAAGGCCAGCCCGTCCAAGGGTGTGATCCGGGAGAACTTCGAACCGGCCGACATCGCCCAGAGTTACGCGGAACATGGTGCGGCCTGCTTGTCCGTATTGACCGATCAGCTGTTTTTCCAGGGTACTGCGGACTATCTGAAGCAGGCCCGTGCGTCCTGTCAGTTGCCGGTATTGCGTAAGGATTTCATGGTCGATCCCTACCAGATCTACGAGTCGCGTGCGATGGGTGCCGATGCTGTTTTGTTGATCGCAGCCTGTCTGGACGACGCACAACTGCGCGACATGGAGGCCATTGCTCACAGCCTGTACATGGCGGTCCTGGTGGAGGTGCATGACGCAGCGGAGCTGGATCGGGCGCTGGCGTTGAAAGCGCCGTTACTGGGCATCAACAACCGCAATCTGCGGACCTTCGATGTGTCGCTCGACACGACGCTGGACCTGATGGCGCGGGTGCCGCCAGACAAACTGTTGATCACCGAAAGCGGGATCCACGGGCGCGAGGACGTGCTGCGCTTGCAGGCAGCAGGGGTGCACGGATTTCTCGTGGGCGAGGCTTTTATGCGCGCGCCTGATCCTGGCGTGGCGATGGCGCAAATGTTTGGGACGGACGGCGGTTCGTGAGCACGCGCCTGATTGGCCCGCGGCACAGCGGCAGTTGGCCCGCAGGCCTTTTGCGGTCGGCTGCCTTCTCGCACAGCCGGACACCGTCCGACCCGCTACCGCATGGCTGGTAACGATCCGGGCGGAGCGCAGCGGGATTGGCTGACGCGGCCGCGGTCGGCGTGGGACCCCGCTACCTGGCCGGTGGCACAGGACTGGCGTGGACTCGTCGATGCCTTTCTGGCCGGTGCGACCGGCCAGAAACTCGCAGCCCGGATGCGGGATCGGGTCGCGGACGGCGTAACGATTTACCCTCCCCACCCTTTGCGGGCCCTGGAATTGACCCCGATGCGCTCGGTCAAGGTCGTGATTTTGGGGCAGGATCCATACCACGGCGCCGGTCAGGCCAATGGGCTTGCATTCTCGGTGTCATCGGGCGTGTCGGCTCCGCCTTCCTTGCGCAGTATCCGCCTGGAGATCGCACGCGAGCGAAATACCGGGGAACTGGAGTCGCTTACTTTTACTGCTCCATTTGGTTCCGACAAATCGCCTGGGGCCGATCTGACGCCCTGGGCGCGCCAGGGGGTGTTGTTGCTCAATACCTGCCTGACCGTCGAGCATGGCCACCCGAATGTCCATGCCAACTGGGGTTGGGAAGTACTTACTGGCCAAATAATCGAAGCGATCAATCAAAGGCCTGACCCAATCGTGTTCCTGTTGTGGGGCAAACATGCGCAGGACCGCGGACCGAAACCTGGTGCCGGCCAGGGCGGGACGCCCCGATTGATCCTGCGGGCCAATCATCCTTCTCCGCTTTCGGCTCGCCGGGGGCCAGAACCCTTTATCGGTTGTGGTCATTTCGCCAAGACGAACGTATTCCTGCGCCGTAGCGGGGTCACTCCCATCGATTGGTAACGGGCCTGTTTGCGGCCTCGGAGCTTATGTCGGGCGTCGCTTTCCGTGGCATAATCTGCGGTTCGCCCAAGGAGAGGTGGCCGAGTGGTTAATGGCAGCAGACTGTAAATCTGCCCTCTTACGAGTACGCTGGTTCGAATCCAGCCCTCTCCACCAGCGATAACTATTATTTTTCGTTTTGCAAGATAGTCGGTACGGGACAAGTCGTGAATGTGATGTGACCGGGCAATGCGGCGGCTGCGCAGGGGTATCGAGGGTTCTGGATTGTCCGGCCCTGATGCGGGAGTAGTTCAATGGTAGAACCCTAGCCTTCCAAGCTAATGACGCGGGTTCGATTCCCGTCTCCCGCTCCATGGTCTGGTTTGGTTTTCGTGTTGGTCAAAGGCCCATTTGGCTCAGTGGCAGAGCACTCCCTTGGTAAGGGAGAGGTCGCGGGTCCGATTCCCGCAATGGGCACCAGAATATGGCGGTTGCCGGCGACGCAGTAGTAGCACCGGCATCCCAAGTTTGCATAGAAGTTGTTTTTTCGAGTCCTTTCTGGAGCTGATTGAAAATGGGAAAAGCAAAATTTGCACGCACCAAGCCGCACGTGAACGTGGGCACGATTGGGCACGTGGACCACGGCAAGACGACGCTGACTGCGGCGATCACGACGATCCTGGCGGCCAAGTTCGGCGGTGAAGCCAAGGCGTACGACCAGATCGACGCGGCGCCGGAGGAAAAGGCGCGTGGGATCACGATCAACACCGCGCACGTGGAGTACGAGACTGCGAACCGGCATTACGCGCACGTGGATTGCCCGGGCCACGCTGACTACGTGAAGAACATGATCACGGGCGC
>JANNKH010000073.1:0-80063 GCA_031396205.1 Rhodoferax sp. | reverse complement strand
CGCGATCATGGCCGCCACCGACTCCATGCACCTGCGAGTGCCCATCGAACTGGGCGAGCGCGGATACGACATCCTGATCGGCTCGGGGCTGCTGAGCCAGCCGTCCGCATGGTCGGGCCTGCCGAAGGCGGCCACAGCGGTGATCGTCAGCAACGCGACGGTGGCGCCGCTGTACGCGCGCCGACTGCAGTCCGCGCTCGCCTCGCTCTACGCGAATCTGCAGCTCATCGAGTTGCCCGACGGCGAAGCCCACAAGGGCTGGGACGCCCTTAACCTGATCTTTGAGCCCGCGCGCTGGAGAGCACTTCGGTCAGCTTGCAGGGGCAAAGCGGCAGCATGCGGGCCAGCGACCACCAGTTCCAGCAGCCACTGGTCGTTGGCGTGATGGACCGCGTGGGTTCGCCCGGCGTCAAGTTTGATGTCGAAGGTTCCGGTTTCGGTTTCAGGGTTGTCCGCGCGCTGAGCGCCGCGGCCGCCGAAATGCCGACCAGCTGCCAGATGCAGCGACCCTGAGCTCGCTCTGCCCATTTTTCGATCCAGGAGCCCGTCTTGCGCAATACCGTCATGCATCTGCAGGAGTCCCGCATTCGGGAAGTGGCCAACGCCGGCATCGGCCGAGGCGACGTCCTGCCGTTCTGGTTTGGCGAAAGTGACGAGGTCACGCCGGAATTCATTCGCCAGGCGGCGATCGAATCCTTGCAGCGCGGCGAGACCTTCTACGGCCATAACCTGGGCCTGCCGGAGTTGCGCGATGCGATTGCGCGTTACATGGCCACGGTGCATCGGCCGATCGCCAGCGAACGGCTGGCAGTGACCTCGGGCGGCGTCAACGCGCTGATGCTGGCGGTGCAGGCCCTGGTCGACGCTGGTGACGAGGTGGTGGCAGTGACGCCAGTCTGGCCCAACCTGGTGGCGCAGCCAGAGATCATGGGTGCGCGGGTGCGGTGTGTGTCGCTGCAGCCCGCTCGCGGTGCCTGGACGCTGGACATGGACACGCTGCTGGGCGCAGTGACGCGCCAGACCAGGCTGCTGATCATCAACGCGCCGAATAATCCGACCGGCTGGACGCTCAGCCGCGACGAACAGCTGCGTATTGCCGAGCACTGCCGCGGCACTGGCACCTGGATCCTGGCAGACGAAGTCTACGAGCGCCTGTACTACGAACCCGGTGGCAATGGCTGTGCACCCAGTTTCCTGGATGTGTGTGAGCCCGATGACAGGCTGGTCGTGGTGCACAGCTTTTCCAAGAGTTTCCTGATGACGGGTTGGCGGCTGGGCTGGATGGTGATGCCGGCCACGATGACGCAGCAGGTCGGCAAGCTGATTGAATTCAACACGTCCTGTGCGCCGGTGTTCGTGCAGCGCGCGGCGATGACCGCGTTGCAGCGCACCGATGACGTGACACCGCGGGTGGTTGCGCATCTGAAGTTGTGCCGCGATACGCTGGTGCCGTTGTTACAGCGCCTGCCCGGCGTCGAGGTAGCGCCCGCGCCTGGCGGCATGTATGCGTTCTTCCGGCTGGCCGGCGCCAGCGATTCTCTGGCCACTGCCAAGCGCCTGGTGGTGGAGGCGGGGATCGGCCTTGCGCCGGGCATCGCCTTTGGTGCCAGCGACACCGATCCGGCCGGCAGCTGGCTGCGCTGGTGTTTCGCCTCGCGCGATCCGCAGCGCCTGGTGGCGGGCGTCGACCGACTGCGATCCTGGCTCGAATCCTGACCGCTCGTCGCTGGTGCTGGGCGAGGAATTTTCCGAGCGGGTTATACTCGCAAGGCTTTGCATGCCGCGAAGCGCACGTCAGGGGCAGTTCCAGCGCCTGACGCAAGTTGTCAACCCGGAGCGTGCGCCCATCGGGCGATGCTCTGCACCATAGGAAATTGAAATGATCGCAACCAGTATCAAGGCGACTGTTGTCCAGGAAAACGCCCGCAAAGCCGGCGACACCGGCAGCCCGGAAGTGCAAGTCGCACTCTTGACCGCCCGGATCAACGAACTCACCCCCCACTTCAAGACCCACGCCAAGGACCACCATGGCCGGCGCGGCTTGTTGCGCATGGTGAGCCGGCGGCGCAAGCTGCTGGACTATCTGAAGTCCAAGGATGCGGAACGTTACACCGCACTGATCGTCAAACTCGGCCTGCGCAAGTAAGGCGCTGACCGACAGCAAGCGCCTGGGTTGCATCAAACCTCAGGCGCTTTGTCGTTCGAAGGGAAATGGGGAAAACACGGTTTCAGTGATGGCAGGTGCGTGCAACGGGACCTGCCGGATCGGAAACAGGGGCAGAGCGAAGCTGTGTCATTCCAGGGGAATTTGTGCGTAGGCATCGAATTTCGCTGGAATGGCATCGTGTTCTGCCATGTTGACTCCAGGCTCAGGCGAGGTGGCCGACACCTCCCACTACAGACCAGGAGAACCATAACATGAGCATGTTCAACAAAGTCAGCAAGACCTTTCAATGGGGTCCGCATTCGGTCACGATGGAGACCGGCGAGATCGCGCGCCAGGCGTCCGGCGCAGTGCTGGTCAACATCGACGACACGGTTGTGCTGGCCACCGTCGTGGCCAAGACCGACGCCAAGGCGGGTCAGGATTTTTTCCCGCTGACTGTCGACTACACTGAAAAGTCGTATGCCGCCGGCAAGATTCCGGGCAGCTTTTTCAAGCGTGAGGGTCGCCCCAGCGAGCTCGAGACCCTGACTTGCCGCCTGATCGACCGTCCGATTCGCCCGCTGTTCCCGGAAGGCTTCTACAACGAAGTCCAGGTCATCGTGCATGTGCTGAGCCTGAATCCGGAAGTGCAGGCCGACATCGCCGCGCTGATCGCCACCAGCGCAGCCCTGTCCATCAGCGGCATTCCATTCAACGGCCCGATCGGCGCTGCACGCGTCGGCTATGTCAACGGCGAATACGTGCTCAATCCGGGTCAGACCCAACTCAAGGACAGCCAGCTCGACCTGGTCGTGGCAGGCACTCAGGCCGCCGTGCTGATGGTGGAGTCCGAGGCGCAGCAGCTGTCGGAAGAAATCATGCTGGGCGCTGTCGTGTTCGGCCATGAGCAGGGCAATATCGCGATCGCCGCAATCAACGAATTGGTGCGTGACGCCGGCAAGCCGGTATGGGACTGGAAAGCGCCGGCGCGCGATGAGCCGTTGATCGCCAAGGTGGAAGCCCACGGCGCAGAGAAGCTCTCGGCGGCCTATCAGATCCGCAACAAGCAGGCCCGCACCCAGGCCTGCCGCGAAGCCTATGCCGCCGTGATGAGCGGCCTCAAGGCCGACGGTGTCGAGTTCGACGGCGTCAAGGTCGAGAGCATGCTGTTCGATATCGAAGCACGTATCGTGCGCGGTCAGATCCTGGCCGGTGAACCCCGTATCGATGGCCGCGACACCCGTACCGTGCGAGCGATCGAGATCCGTAACGGCGTGCTGCCGCGTACCCATGGTTCTGCCTTGTTCACCCGTGGCGAAACCCAGGCTTTGGTCGTGGCCACCCTGGGTACCGAGCGGGATGCGCAACGCATCGACGCGCTCGCCGGCGATTTCCATGACCGCTTCATGCTGCACTACAACATGCCTCCGTTCGCCACCGGCGAAGCGGGCCGCTTCGGTACTCCGAAGCGCCGCGAGATCGGCCACGGCCGTCTGGCCAAGCGCGCCTTGATCGCGGCCTTGCCTTCCAAGGAAGATTTTCCGTACACCATGCGTGTCGTGTCCGAAGTGACCGAGTCCAATGGCTCCTCATCGATGGCGTCGGTCTGCGGTGGTTGCCTGGCGCTGATGGATGCCGGTGTTCCTATGAAGGCCCATGTGGCCGGCATCGCGATGGGACTGATCAAGGACGGTAACCGCTTTGCGGTGCTGACCGACATCCTGGGTGATGAGGACCACCTGGGCGACATGGACTTCAAGGTTGCGGGCACCACCAACGGCATTTCCGCACTGCAGATGGACATCAAGATCCAGGGCATCACCAAGGAGATCATGCAGGTTGCGCTGGCACAGGCCAAGGAGGCACGCATGCACATTCTGGGCAAGATGCAGGAGGCGATGGCCGAGGCCAAGACCGAGGTGTCGAATTTTGCGCCGCGCTTGTTCACGATGAAGATCAATCCGGAAAAAATCCGCGATGTGATCGGCAAGGGCGGCTCGGTGATCCGTGGCCTGACAGAAGAGACCGGTTGCCAGATCAACATCGAGGAGGACGGCACGATCACCATCGCTTCGAGCGATCCGGAAAAAGCGGAAATGGCCAAGCAGCGCATTGCGCAGATCACGGCCGAGATCGAGATCGGCAAGGTCTACGAAGGTCCGATCACCAAGATCCTGGACTTCGGCGCCCTGGTGAACCTGCTGCCCGGCAAGGACGGCTTGCTGCACATCAGCCAGATCGCGCATGAGCGTGTCGAGCGGGTGACCGACTACCTGAGCGAAGGCCAGATCGTCAAGGTCAAGGTTCTCGAGACCGACGAAAAGGGCCGGGTCAAACTGTCGATGAAGGCCTTGCTCGACCGCCAGCAGCAGCCGGCGGCGCAAGGGTCGGAGCAGAGCTGATGGCGCGCCGGCAGCAGTGCCGGCCTGGCGACCTGGGGGCTTGTCCCACGGTCGCCGCGGGAGCCCGTCCATGAATGTCATCGAAATTGCCGCCTTTGGCGGCCCGCAGGTCCTGCGGCCGTCCACGCGTCCGTTGCCCGATCCTGGCGCGGGCGAGTTGCGTATCCATGTATCGGCCAGCGGCATCAACCGCCCTGACGTGCTGCAGCGCACCGGCAACTATCCGGTGCCGCCGGGTGCGTCCGACATACCCGGACTTGAAGTGGCAGGGGTCATCGACGCCGGTGACGCACAGGCTCTTGCCGTGGCCGGATTCAAGCTCGGCGACCATGTCTGCGCACTGGTAGCGGGTGGCGGTTATGCCGAGTACTGTGTTGCACCCATTGGGCAATGCTTGCCGGTGCCGCGCGGCCTGAGTGATGCCCAGGCGGCGAGTCTGCCCGAGACTTTCTTCACGGTCTGGAGCAACGTTTTCGATCGGGGGCGGTTGCAGCGGGGCGAGACCTTGCTGATACAAGGCGGCTCCAGCGGCATCGGTGTCACGGCGATACAGATGGCGACTGCCATGGGCTGTCGCGTCATCGTGACGGTGGGTAGCGACGCGAAGGCGGCAGCTTGCCTGGCGCTGGGCGCAGAGCACGCCATCAACTACCGGTCGCAGGATTTCGTGCACGAGGTCAAGCGATTGACCGAGGGGCGTGGCGCTGACGTGGTGCTGGATATGGTGGCAGGCGACTATGTGGCGCGCGAGATCGAGTGTCTGGCTGACGACGGGCGGCTGGTGATCATCGCCGTTCAGGGCGGAATCAAGTGCGAGATCAATGCAGGCGCCGTATTGCGCCGGCGGCTGACGATTACCGGCTCGACCTTGCGGCCGCGCCCGCTTGCGTTCAAGCAGGCCATTGCGCAGGCTTGCCGCACGCATGTCTGGCCGCTGATCGAGAACGGCAGCATCCGGCCGGTAATCCACAGTAGCTTCCCCGCATTGCAGGGCGAAGGTGATCTTCCCAGTGGCGCCGCACGCGCCCATGCATTGATGGAAACCAACCAGCACATCGGCAAACTGGTCGTGACCTGGAGCGACACATGAAGAAGTTGATCGCGGGCAACTGGAAAATGAACGGTACGCTGGCGGGCAACGAGGCGCTCGTGCGGGCTATTCAGGCGGGCCTGGTGGCATCATCTTGTGATGCTGCCGTGTGTGTTGCGGCGCCCTATCTGGCCCAGGTGCAGCGGCTCCTTGTTGACAGTGCGTTGGAACTGGGTGCGCAGGACGTTTCACGCCATGACGCCGGTGCGTTCACCGGCGAAACATCGGCGGCGATGTTGCGCGAGTTTGGCGTTCGATACGTCATCGTCGGCCACTCGGAGCGTCGCCAATTCCACGGTGAGACGGACGCAGATGTGGCCGAGAAAGCACGCCAGGCGCTGTCCGCTGGCATGACACCCATCGTGTGTGTGGGCGAGACCCTGGAGCAACGCGAATCGGGCGCCACCGAAGAAGTCGTCAAGCGACAGCTAGCCGCAGTGATCCACACCAACGGCCATTGCATCAGCGAAATCGCAGTCGCCTACGAACCCGTGTGGGCGATCGGCACCGGCAAGACGGCCAGCCCCGAACTGGCGCAGCAGGTGCATGCCGTACTGCGCGCCCAGCTCAAGGCGGCTTCGGCGCAGGCCGCACGGATCCGCATTCTGTACGGCGGCAGCATGAACGCCGCCAACGCCGGCCAGTTGCTGGTGCAAAGCGATATCGACGGCGGCCTGATCGGCGGCGCGTCGCTCAAGCCGGCCGATTTCCTGGCAATCATATCTGCGGCTTCCTGAGTCGCGCAGTCCCTGGATCCCGTTGAGGAGTAGTTGATGAATATCGTGTTGACCCTGGTGTTGGCGCTGCAGATGCTGTCTGCACTGGGCATGATTGGCCTGATCCTGATCCAGCATGGCAAGGGCGCGGACATGGGAGCGGCGTTTGGCAGTGGCAGTTCAGGCAGCCTTTTTGGCGCCAGTGGCAGCGCCAACTTCATGTCGCGCACGACAGCGGTGCTGGCGACGGTGTTCTTTGTCAGCACGCTGGCGTTGGCGTACTACGGCAATGTCCGTCCTGCCAGCAGTGGTAGTGTTCTGGAAGGTGCGGCAGGGGCTCCGGCTTCCACCGCTTCTGCGCCGGCTGCAGCGCCCGCGGCGCCGGCTTCTGGCGCGGCCTTGATCCCGTCCAAATGAGGGCGCGGCGCACGGGATTCGCCGGGCATTGGCTGGTCTTTTCAGGGTAAACTACTAGTTGGTCGAACCAGCTCCAGCCGCAAGGTTCCTCACGCAATTCGACCATCTGAGACAAGCCGCCGTCGTGGTGAAATTGGTAGACACGCTATCTTGAGGGGGTAGTGGCGAAAGCTGTGCGAGTTCGAGTCTCGCCGACGGCACCAGTCTGAAGCGCTGTTTGGGACACCTGAGCGGCGAGAAATAGTGGTTATAAGCTCCCGATGAACCTCGAACAATATCTGCCCGTACTGCTGTTCATGCTGGTGGGCATCGCAGTCGGAGTAGTTCCGCAGGTGCTTGGCTATGTTTTGGGCCCGAATCGGCCCGATCCGGCAAAGAATTCTCCGTATGAATGTGGATTCGAGGCGTTCGAGGACGCCCGGATGAAGTTCGACGTGCGTTACTACCTGGTGGCGATCCTTTTCATCCTGTTCGATCTGGAGATCGCCTTCCTGTTTCCCTGGGCGGTGGCGCTCAAGGATGTAGGTGCCGTTGGTTTCTGGTCAGTGATTGTTTTTCTCGGGATTCTGGTCGTGGGATTTGTCTACGAATGGAAAAAAGGGGCCCTGGACTGGGAGTGACGCGATGATTGAAGGCGTATTGAAAGAAGGCTTTGTCACCACCAGCTATGACGCGGTGGTGAATTGGGCCAAGACAGGTTCCGTCTGGCCCATGACGTTCGGCCTGGCCTGTTGCGCGGTCGAGATGATGCATGCGGCTGCCGCACGCTACGACATCAGCCGCTTTGGTGCCGAGGTGTTTCGCGCCAGTCCGCGGCAGTCCGACCTGATGATCGTTGCCGGCACACTGTGCAACAAGATGGGCCCGGCATTGCGCAAGGTGTACGACCAGATGTCCGAGCCGCGCTGGGTGATTTCCATGGGTTCCTGCGCCAATGGCGGCGGCTATTACCACTACAGCTATTCGGTTGTGCGCGGTTGCGATCGCATCGTACCGGTGGATGTGTATGTACCGGGTTGCCCGCCAACCGCCGAGGCACTGCTGTACGGCATCATCCAGTTACAGCAAAAGATCCGCCGCACCAACACCATTGCGCGCGCCTGAGGGGCTTGTGTGACGATTTTTGCGGTCCATCCCGAAACACTCCAACAGACAATTGCCGCGGCGCTCGGCGCCCAGGCGCAAAGCCTGTCACTGGCCTTGGGCGAGTTGACCGTCGTGGTGCGCGCGGCCGACTATCTAGCGGTCGCCCAGACGCTGCGTGACGCGCAGGGTTGCCAGTTCGAGCAGATGATCGATCTGTGTGGCGTCGACTACTCCGAATATGGCAACGGATCCTGGGAGGGTCCGCGCTATTGCGTGGTGATGCACCTGTTGTCGGTCAGCCTGAACCAGCGCGTGCGGGTCAAGGTATTCGCGCCCGACGACAGTTTTCCGGTGGTCGACTCGGTGACTGCTATCTGGAATTGCGCCAACTGGTTCGAACGCGAGGCGTTCGATCTGTTCGGCATCGTGTTCGAGGGCCATGCCGATCTGCGCCGCATCCTGACCGACTACGGATTCATCGGTCACCCGTTTCGCAAGGATTTCCCCACCACCGGCCATGTCGAGATGCGTTATGACTCCGAGCAGCGTCGCGTCATCTACCAGCCCGTCACGATCGAGCCGCGCGAGATTACGCCGCGCATCATTCGTGAAGACAACTACGGGGGCGGCTTGCACTAGGCGCTAGCAGACATGGCAGAGATCAAGAACTATACGCTGAACTTCGGACCCCAGCACCCGGCTGCACACGGTGTGCTGCGCCTGGTGCTGGAACTCGACGGCGAGGTGATCCAGCGCGCAGACCCGCATATCGGCTTGCTGCATCGCGCGACAGAGAAGCTCGCCGAGAGCAAGACCTATATCCAGTCTTTGCCTTACATGGACCGGCTCGACTATGTCTCGATGATGTGCAATGAGCACGCCTACTGCCTGGCCATCGAGAAGCTGCTGGGCGTGGCGGTGCCGATACGCGCCCAGTACATCCGTGTCATGTTCGCCGAGATCACACGCTTGCTCAACCACCTGATGTGGCTGGGCTCGCACGGCAATGATTGCGGCAGCTCCACCATCCTGATCTATACGTTTCGGGAGCGCGAAGACCTGTTCGACATGTACGAGGCGGCCAGCGGTGCGCGCATGCATGCGGCGTATTTCCGCCCTGGCGGCGTATACCGTGACCTGCCCGACAGCATGCCGCAATACCGAGCGAGCAAGGTGCGCAACGCCAAGGGCGTGGCCCAGCTCAACAGCAATCGCAGTGGGTCGCTGCTCGATTTCATCGACGACTTCACCCAGCGGTTTCCGGCCTGCATGGCTGAGTACCACACACTGCTGACGGAAAACCGGATCTGGAAGCAGCGTACTGTTGGCATCGGTGTTGTCACGCCCGAGCGCGCGCTCAATATGGGCTTTACCGGCCCGATGCTGCGTGGCTCGGGCATCGCGTGGGACCTGCGCAAAAAGCAGCCCTACGATGTCTACTCCAAGATGGAGTTCGACATCCCGGTGGGCCGTACCGGCGATGTGTACGACCGCTACCTGGTGCGCATGGAGGAAATGAAGCAGTCCAACGGCATCATCCGGCAGTGTATCGAATGGCTGCGTGCCAATCCCGGGCCGGTCATCACCGACAACCACAAGGTCGCGCCGCCCAGCCGTGAATCCATGAAGACCAACATGGAAGAGCTGATCCACCATTTCAAGCTGTTTACCGAGGGCTTCCAGGTACCCGAGGGCGAGGCCTACGCGGCGGTCGAACATCCCAAGGGTGAGTTCGGCATCTACATCGTTAGCGATGGTGCCAACAAGCCATACCGGCTCAAGATCCGGCCGCCGGGTTTTGCGCATCTGGCCGCAATGGATGAAATGTCGCGGGGCCATATGATCGCCGATGCGGTCGCGATTATTGGCACCATGGATATTGTGTTTGGGGAGATTGACCGATGATCTCGGAAGCGGCCAAAGCGCGCTTTGCCAAGGAAGTTGCGAAGTACCCGGCGGACCAGAAACAATCGGCCGTGATGGCCTGCCTGGCGATTGTGCAGCAGCAACTCGGCTATGTGAGCGTCGAGAGCGAGAAGATCGTCGCCGACTATCTGGGCATGCCACCGATTGCGGTGCATGAGGTGACAACCTTCTACAACATGTACAACCAGCGCCCGGTGGGCAAGTACAAGCTCAATGTCTGCACCAACCTGCCTTGCCAGTTGCGCGACGGCGCCAGCGCGCTGCAGCATCTCGAGAAGAAGCTGGGCATCACCATGGGCGAGACCACCGAGGACGGCATGTTCACCTTGCAGCAAAGCGAGTGCCTGGGGGCATGCGCAGACTCTCCGGTGATGCTGGTTAATGACCGGACCATGTGCAGCTTCATGTCCACCGATCGACTCGACCATTTAATTGCAGGCCTGCGGGCTGCGGAGTCCCCATGACGGCAGTTGACCAGGTGCTGGCGCAGTTCCAGGCCAGCGGAATCGAAACCTGTTTTCATGGCCGGCATATCGAGCCGCAGATCTATGCCGGGCTCGATGGATCCAATTGGCGGCTGGCCGATTACGAGGCACGCGGTGGTTACCAGGCACTGCGCAAAATCCTGGCGCAGGATGACGGCGAAGGTCTGACGCCTGAGCAGGTGATCGCCACGGTCAAGGAGTCGGCGCTGCGTGGGCGGGGCGGGCTTCCCGACCGGTCTGAAGTGGAGTTTCATGCCGCGCCAGTTTCCGGGCCAGAAATACCTGGTGTGCAACTCGGACGAAGGCGAACCTGGAACCTGCAAGGACCGCGACATACTGCAGTTCAACCCGCATATCGTGATCGAGGGCATGGCCATCGCTGCCTACGCGATGGGTATCACGGTGGGCTACAACTACATCCACGGCGAGATCTTTCAGAGTTACGACCGCTTTGAAGCGGCGCTTGATGAGGCCCGTGCCGCCGGCCTGCTGGGAGACAAGATTCTGGGCAGCGGCTTCAGTTTCCAGCTGCATGCGGCGCATGGCTTCGGCGCCTACATCTGCGGTGAGGAAACCGCCCTGCTCGAATCACTGGAAGGTAAGAAAGGCCAGCCGCGCTTCAAGCCGCCCTTTCCCGCCAGCTTTGGCATGTACGGCAAGCCGACCACCATCAACAACACCGAGACCTTTGCCGCGGTGCCATGGATCATCCGCAATGGTGGTCAGGCCTATCTGGCCTGCGGCAAACCGAACAACGGTGGCACCAAGATCTATTCGATCAGCGGTGATGTCGAACTGCCGGGCAACTATGAAATACCGATGGGCACGCCTTTCTCCAAGTTGCTGGAACTGGCCGGTGGCGTGCGCGGCGGTCGCAAGCTCAAGGCAGTGATTCCCGGTGGTTCGTCGTCACCGGTGCTGCCGGCAGACATCATGATGCAGTGCACGATGGACTACGACTCCATCGCCAAGGCCGGATCGATGCTGGGATCGGGCGCAGTGATCGTGCTCGACGACACGCGATGCATGGTCAAGTCGCTGCAGCGCCTGAGCTATTTCTATATGCATGAATCGTGTGGCCAGTGCACGCCGTGCCGCGAGGGCACCGGCTGGTTGTCGCGCATGGTCGACCGTGTCGAGACCGGCCAGGGCCGCGTCAGCGACATGGACCTGCTCGATTCGGTGGCGGATAACATCCAGGGCCGCACGATCTGCGCGCTGGGCGACGCTGCTGCGATGCCGGTGCGCGCCATGATCAAGCATTTCCGCCATGAATTTGAACACCATGTCGAGCACAAGACCTGCATGGTCCCGGCTTATGTTTAAGGCCCCTACACGCGTCAATGCCCCGGGGCGGCCCGGCGAATAACCGGCTGACCGGGTAAAAGAAAATGGTAGAAATCGAACTCGACGGCAAGAAGGTCGACATCATCGAAGGCAGCATGATCATGCATGCGGCCGAGAAGGCGGGAACCTATATTCCGCATTTTTGCTATCACAAGAAGCTCAGCATCGCGGCCAACTGCCGCATGTGCCTGGTCGACGTGGAGAAGATGCCCAAGCCGATGCCGGCCTGCGCCACGCCGGTGTCCCAGGGCATGATCGTGCGCACCAAGAGCGCCAAGGCGATCAAGGCGCAGCAATCGGTGATGGAGTTCCTGCTGATCAACCATCCACTGGATTGCCCGATCTGCGATCAGGGCGGCGAATGCCAGCTGCAGGACCTGGCGGTCGGATACGGCGCCTCATCGTCGCGTTATCAGGAAGAAAAGCGCGTCGTATTCCACAAGGACGCAGGTCCCCTGGTTTCGATGGAGGAGATGTCGCGCTGCATCCATTGCACACGCTGCGTGCGCTTTGGCCAGGAGGTGGCCGGCGTGATGGAGCTTGGCATGTCGCACCGCGGCGAACACGCCGAGATCGAGACCTTTATCGGCCAGTCGATCGACTCCGAATTGTCGGGCAACATGATCGACATCTGCCCGGTCGGCGCACTGACGAGCAAGCCGTTTCGCTACCAGGCCCGTACCTGGGAGCTGTCGCGCCGCAAGTCGATCAGCCCGCACGATTCCACCGGCGCCAACCTGGTGGTGCAGGTCAAGAACCACAAGGTCTTGCGCGTTGTGCCACTGGAGAACGAGGCCGTCAACGAATGCTGGATCGCTGACCGCGACCGTTTTTCCTATGAGGCCCTGAACGGTCCGGAGCGATTGCTCAAGCCCATGCTCAAGCAAGGCGGGGCCTGGGTGGAAGTGGACTGGCAGGTCGCACTGGAGTATGTCGCTGGCGGCCTCAAGCAGATCAAGGCTGACCATGGTGCGTCCAGGATCGGCGCCCTGGTCAGCCCGCACAGCACGCTGGAAGAACTGGCACTGGCCGGCGCATTGGTGCGCGGCCTGGGCAGCGAGAATATTGACTATCGCCTGCGCCATGCCGAGTTTGCGTCGCAACCGGCGGTGCAATACTTGGGCATGCCGATTGCGGAGCTGACCCGCCTGCAAAGGGTGCTGGTGGTCGGCTCGAATCTGCGCAAGGACCATCCCTTGTTCGCGCAGCGTATTCGCCAGGCGGTGCGGCATGGCTGCAAGGTCAGCCGTATCGCTGCCCACGAGCAGGACTGGGCCATGCCGATCGCGCACACCATGCAGGCCGAGGCGTCACACTGGGCGCAGGCACTGGCTGATGTGGCGGCCGCGGTGGCCGTTGAAAAGGGCGTCGGCGCGCCGGCTGTCGGCCATGCGACCGAGCAGGCCGTGGCTCTCGCCCGCAGTTTGTTGGGTGGCGAACGCAAGGCGATCTTGCTGGGCAATGCGGCGAGTCACCATGCCAAGGCGTCCAGCCTGCTGGCGCTGGCCAACTGGATTGGCGAACAGACGGGCGCACGGGTCGGATACCTGACCGAGGCTGCCAATACCGTGGGGGCCCAGCTGGCGCGAGCCATGCCGGGCGAGGGCGGTCAGCATGCCGGGCAGATGCTCGCTGGCGCCATGCAGGCCGTTCTGTTGCTCAATACCGAGCCCGCGTTCGACTCGGCGGCGGCGTTGGCGGGCACTGCGGCACTGGCATCCGCTGCCATGGTCGTCACGCTGAGCCCGTTCAAGGCGAACCTCGAATGCAGCGACGTGTTGTTGCCGATCGCGCCGTTCACCGAGACCTCGGGCACTTTTGTCAACGCCGAAGGCAGGGTGCAAGGATTCCACGCCGTTGTCAAGCCGGCGGGCGAAGCCAGGCCGGCATGGAAAGTCCTGCGTGTGCTGGGCAACATGCTTGAATTGCCGGGCTTTGATTTCGAGTCGTCGCGCGACGTGCTGGGGCTGGTCGACCTGCAGCAGGTCGAGGGTGCGTCCCGGGTTGCTGCGGACAGGTTGGGTAACCAGACCTCGGCCGCCATTGACCTGACGCCCGCCGACATGCCGCCCTGCGTTGCCTCGATCTACCAGCTCGACTCCATCGTGCGGCGGGCGCCGGCGCTGCAAATGACTGCCGACGCACGGCCATCGGCGGCCCGCACGCCGGACAAGGCGGAGGCGCGGGCATGATCGACCAGATCCATTCATTCGGGTTGGGGCTGTTGGCGGCGCCGTGGTGGAGCGCGGTCGCCTGGCCCATTGTCTGGACGCTCATCAAGATCGTGGTTGTCGTGTTGCCGTTGATGGGTGCTGTGGCTTATTTGACCCTGTGGGAGCGCAAGTTCCTGGGCTGGATGCAGGTGCGGCTCGGCCCGAACCGGGTCGGCCCCTGGGGCTTGTTGCAGCCGATCGCCGACGCATTGAAGCTGCTGACCAAGGAAATCCTGGTGCCGACTGCAGCCAGCAAGGGTTTGTTCGTACTGGGGCCGGTGCTGACCATCATGCCGGCCATGGCCGCGTGGGCGGTTATTCCGTTCGGCCCCGATATTGCGCTTGCCAACATCAATGCAGGCCTGCTGTTCGTGATGGCGATCACCTCCATGGAGGTCTATGGCGTGGTGATTGCCGGATGGGCGTCCAACTCCAAGTATTCATTCCTCGGTGCCATGCGTGCATCGGCGCAGATGGTCAGCTACGAGATTGCGATGGGTTTTTGCCTGGTCGTGGTGCTGATGGTCTCGGCCAGCATGAACCTGACCGACATCGTCTCCGTCCAGGGCAAGGGGCAGTTCGCGGACATGGGTTGGAACTTCCTGTCCTGGAACTGGTTGCCACTGCTGCCGATTTTTGTCGTCTACATCATCTCCGGCCTGGCAGAGACCAACCGCCATCCGTTTGACGTGGTCGAGGGGGAGGCCGAAATCGTAGCCGGTCACATGGTCGAGTACTCCGGCATGTCGTATGCCATGTTCTACCTGGCCGAATACGCCAACATGTGGCTGATTTCCATCCTCGCCGCGATCATGTTCCTGGGCGGATGGCTGTCGCCGGTTGCCGCACTCGATTTCATTCCGGGCTGGATCTGGCTGGGCATCAAGACCTTCGTCGTCGTGAGCCTGTTCATCTGGGTGCGCGCGACGTTTCCGCGGTTTCGCTACGACCAGATCATGCGCCTGGGCTGGAAGATCTTCATCCCGGTCACGCTGGTCTGGCTGGTCGTGGTGGGTGGCTGGATGCAGACCTCCTTCAATATCTGGAAGTAGTAAGACCATGACGACCGTTACCTCCCCATCCGGTGTCCCTGTCGCTGCGCCGTTCTCGATCAAGGACTTCCTCACCAGTTTCATGCTGCTCGAGTTGTTCAAGGGAATGGCGGTGACCGGGCGTTACCTGTTCCGGCGCAAGGTCACGATCCAGTTCCCGGAGGAAAAAACCCCTACCAGTCCACGCTTTCGCGGCTTGCACGCCCTGCGCCGCTACGAGAACGGCGAGGAGCGCTGCATCGCCTGCAAGTTGTGCGAGGCGGTCTGCCCGGCGCTGGCCATCACCATCGAATCGGACGTGCGCGAGGACGGCTCGCGCCGCACCACGCGTTACGACATCGACCTGACCAAGTGCATCTTCTGCGGCTTTTGCGAGGAGAGTTGCCCGGTCGATTCGATCGTCGAAACCCATGTGCTCGAATACCACGGCGAAAAGCGCGGCGACCTGTATTTCACCAAGGAGATGCTGCTGGCGGTGGGGGACCGGTACGAAAAAGAGATCGCCGAGCGCCGCGCCGCCGACGCGAAGTACCGCTGAGCCAGCGGTGATACAGAGATAAAGCCAGCCATGGATGTCAAAGCCGGATTGTTTTACGTTTTTGCGGCGCTGCTGCTGTTTGCCGCTTTTCGTGTGGTCACGGCGCGCAACCCGGTCCATGCCGCGTTGTACCTGGTGTGGACATTCATCCAGGCGGCCATGATCTGGCTGTTGCTGCAGGCGGAATTTCTGGCGATGGCGCTGGTGCTCGTTTATGTCGGCGCCGTGATGGTGTTGTTCCTGTTCGTCGTGATGATGCTGGACATCAACTTCGACACCATGCGCCAGGGGTTTCGACGCCACCTGCCGCTGGCGGGTGTGATCGGCGTTGTCGTTGCGCTGGAGATGGCCGCTGTGTTGATGGGCGGCTTCCGCATGACCGAGGCAAAGGCCATGCAAGTCCTGCCGCAACTCACGGGGCAGCAATCGAATACGCGCGACCTCGGTGTCTTGCTCTACAGCGAGTATGTGTTCCCGGTCCAGATCGCCGCCGTGATCCTGCTGGTGGCCATCATCGCGGCCATTGCGTTGACCCTGCGCGAGCGCAAGGACACCAAACACATCGGGGTGGATGCGCAGGTCCGGGTCAAGTCGCGCGATCGGCTGCGCGTTGTCCAATTGGCGGCGACCCAACCGGCACAGCCCCTTCCACCGGCCGCCGCTGCGCCCGCGCCCGCCGCCACCGGGGAGAAAAAGCCATGACATTGACCCTGGGCCATTTCCTGTCGCTGGGCGCGATCCTGTTCGCGGTATCAGTGATCGGCATCTTCCTGAACCGCAAGAACCTGATCATCCTGCTGATGGCGATCGAGCTGATGCTGCTGGCGGTGAACATGAATTTCGTCGCGTTCTCCTATTACCTGGGTGATATGCGCGGCCAGATCTTCGTGTTCTTCATCCTGACCGTGGCCGCTGCCGAATCGGCGATCGGGCTGGCGATCCTGGTCCAGCTGTTCCGCAACAAGTCGAACATCAACGTGGACGAGCTCAATTCGCTCAAGGGCTGACAACAACCATGAGCCAAACCCTTTCAGCCTCCACCTTGTTGACCGTAGCGCTGGCGCCGCTGGCCGGTGCCATCGTGGCCGGCGTATTCGGCACTACGTTTGGCGGAAACCGGATCGGGCGGCGTGTCAGCCACAGCCTGACGATCGCAGGCGTGTTGCTGGCGTTTATCCTGTCGGTCGGCGTGCTGCGCGACGTCGTCGTGAACGGTGCGCGTTTTAGCGACACGCTCTACACCTGGATGCAGGTTGGTGGCCTGAAGATGGAGATCGGCTTCATGGTCGATGGCCTGACGGCAATGATGATGTGCGTCGTGACCTTCGTCTCGCTGATGGTGCACCTGTACACGGTTGGCTACATGGCCGAGGACGAGGGCTACAACCGTTTCTTCGCCTACATCTCGCTGTTCACCTTCTCGATGCTGATGCTGGTGATGAGCAACAACCTGCTGCAGCTGTTCTTCGGCTGGGAGGCGGTGGGCCTGGTGTCGTACCTGCTGATCGGCTTTTGGTTCAACAAACCGAGCGCAATATTCGCCAACCTGAAGGCCTTCCTGGTGAACCGGGTCGGCGATTTCGGCTTCATCCTGGGCATCGGCCTGATCTATGCCTATGCCGGTACGCTCAATTACAGCGAAGTATTCGCGTTGTCGGGCGAACTGGCCAAGCAAGGTTTCCCCGGCACCGACTGGATGCTGATCACCGTGATCTGCATCTGCCTGTTCATCGGCGCGATGGGCAAGTCGGCGCAGTTTCCGCTGCATGTCTGGCTGCCCGATTCGATGGAAGGACCGACCCCGATCTCCGCACTGATTCACGCTGCCACGATGGTCACGGCCGGTATTTTCATGGTGGCTCGCATGTCGCCGCTGTTCGAACTCAGCGATACCGCGCTGAACTTCGTGCTGGTGATCGGCGCCATCACGGCGCTTTTCATGGGCTTCCTGGGTATCATCCAGAACGACATCAAGCGCGTCGTTGCGTATTCGACGCTGTCGCAGCTCGGCTACATGACGGTGGCGCTGGGTGCGTCGGCCTATTCGGTCGCGGTGTTCCACCTGATGACCCATGCGTTCTTCAAGGCGCTGCTGTTCCTGGCGGCCGGCTCGGTCATCATGGGTGTGCACCACAACCAGGACATCCGATGGATGGGCGGCCTGCGCAAGACCATGCCGATCACCTGGATCACCTCTTTGCTGGGATCGCTCGCATTGATTGGCACGCCGCTGTTTGCCGGCTTCTATTCCAAGGACAGCATCATCGAGGCGGTGCATTTCAGCACCTTGCCGGCAGCAGGATTCGCGCATTTCGCCGTTCTGGCCGGTGTGTTCGTCACCGCCTTCTATTCGTTCCGCATGTATTTCCTGGTGTTCCATGGCAAGGAGCGTTTCGACCAGAACCCGGATGCACACCACGACACGCCGCATGGCCACCATGATGCGCACCATCCCCATGAGTCGCCCTGGGTCGTAACGGTGCCTCTGGTGCTGCTGGCAATCCCGTCGGTGGTGATTGGCTTCATGACCATCGGTCCGATGCTGTTCGGCGATTTTTTCAAGGACGCGATCTTCGTCGATGCCGCGGCGCATCCCGCGATGGCCGAACTGGCCAAGATCTTCCATGGCCCGATGGCGATGGCAACCCATGCCTTGGGTACGGCACCGTTCTGGCTGGCCGTGGCCGGCGTGGCGTCGTCGTACTACCTGTACATGGTCAACCCGGCGCTGCCCGCGGCCATCAAGCGGGGCGCGATGCCGCTGTACACGCTGCTGGAGAACAAGTACTACATGGACTGGTTCAATGAGAACGTGCTGGCGCGCGCCACGCGCGGCCTGGGAACTGCCCTGTGGAAGGGCGGCGACGAGGCCCTGATCGACGGCGTGCTGGTCAACGGGTCCTGGAAAGTGGTCGGCTGGGTTTCCTCGGTCGTGCGCCGCCTGCAGTCTGGTTTTCTTTACCACTATGCCTTGTCCATGATCCTGGGCGTTTTCGGGCTGATGACCTATTTCGTCTGGCGCAGTTAGCCGACTGGGAGAACAACAAAAATGGGATTGCTGAGCCTGGCCATCTGGACGCCTGTCTTTTTCGGCGTCGTATTGCTGGCATTGGGCCGTGACGAACACGCCCCTGCAGTGCGCTGGATCGCGCTGATCGGGGCCTTCATCAGCCTGATGGTCACCCTGCCGATCTACAGCGGGTTCGAACTCGGCACTGCCGCGATGCAGTTCGTCGAGAAATCGCCGTGGATCGAGCGCTTCAATGTCAACTACCACCTGGGGGTGGATGGCATCTCGATGTGGTTCGTGCCGCTGACGGCCTTCATCAACCTGGTGGTGGTGATCGCCGGCTGGGAGGTGATCACCCGGCGCGTGAACCAGTACATGGGCGCGTTCATGATCCTCAGCGGCCTGATGATCGGCGTCTTTTGCGCGCTCGACGGCCTGCTTTTCTATGTGTTCTTCGAGGCCACGCTGATACCGATGTACCTGATCATCGGTATCTGGGGCGGACCGAACAAGATCTACGCGGCGTTCAAGTTCTTCCTGTACACGCTGCTGGGTTCGCTGCTGCTGCTGATCGCGCTGATCTTCCTGTACACCAAGTCGGGCGGTAGCTTCGACATCCTGAGCTGGCACACCCTGCCGCTGGACGGCACGACGCAGACGTTGATATTCTTCGCCTTCCTCGCCGCCTTCGCGGTCAAGGTTCCGATGTGGCCGGTCCATACCTGGTTGCCCGACGTGCACGTGGAGGCTCCCACCGGCGGTTCGGCGGTGCTGGCCGCCATCATGCTCAAGCTGGGCGCTTACGGCTTCCTGCGCTTTTCCATGCCGATCGCACCCGACGCGGCACGGGAATGGGCCTGGCTGATGATCGCCCTGTCCTTGATCGCGGTCATCTACGTCGGTCTGGTCGCTATCGTGCAGCGCGACATGAAGAAGCTGGTCGCGTATTCATCGGTTGCGCACATGGGTTTCGTCACGCTGGGCTTTTTTGTCTTCAGCGACCTGGGCGTGTCGGGCGGTATCGTGCAGATGATCGCGCACGGTTTTGTCTCGGGCGCCATGTTCCTGGTCATTGGCGTGTTGTACGACCGGGTGCATTCGCGCGAAATCGCCAGTTACGGCGGTGTCGTCAATACCATGCCCAAGTTCACCGCGTTTGCACTGCTGTTTGCGATGGCCAATGCGGGCCTGCCCGGCACCGCCGGTTTTGTCGGTGAATGGATGGTCATCCTGGCCGCCGTCAAGGCCAATTTCTGGCTCGGCCTTGGCGCGGCGAGCGCGCTGATATTTGGCGCCGCCTACACCTTGTGGATGTTCAAGCGCGTCTACCTCGGCCCGATCGCCAACGACGACGTCAAGGCCTTGAGCGACATCAACGCGCGCGAGTTCCTGATGTTGGCGCTGTTGGCTATCGCGGTGCTCGCCATGGGGGTCTATCCAAAACCCTTTACCGATGTGATGGACAGCTCGGTCGCGCATTTGCTGCGGCATGTCGCGCTGTCGAAGTTGAATTGAGAGAACCGCGACCATGATTGACTCCTACAGCTGGATCACGGTGTTCCCCGAGATCGTCCTGTTGACGCTGGCCTGCGTGATCGCCTTGGTGGACCTGTTCGTCAAGGCCCCGAACCGCGACGCCACCTATGTGCTGACCCTGCTCACATTGGCGGTGGTGGCCTTCATGCAGACCGAGTACGCGCTTAGCGGCCTGAACCAGTACGGCTTTTCCAAGATGTTTGTCAGTGACCAGATGGGCAACTGGCTCAAGTGCTTCGCCACGCTGGCAGTGATGGTGACATTGGTCTACGGCAGGACATATGCCGGGCAGCGCGAAATGATGCGCGGCGGAGAGTTGTTCACCTTGTCGATGTTCGGCCTGCTGGGCATGTTCATCATGATCGGGGGCAACAACTTCCTGGTCATCTACATGGGCCTGGAGCTGCTCACCTTGTCGAGCTACGCACTGGTGGCGCTGCGCCGCGACGACACCCAGGCCACCGAGGCCGCGATGAAGTATTTCGTGCTTGGCGCGATGGCGTCGGGTTTTCTGTTGTACGGCCTGTCCATGATGTACGGTGCGACCGGATCGCTGGACGTCAACCAGGTCGCCCAGGCCATAGCGAGCGGCCAGATCCGGCACCAGGTTCTGGTGTTCGGACTGGTATTCGTGGTCGCCGGGCTGGCATTCAAGTTGGGCGTGGTGCCGTTCCACATGTGGATTCCAGACGTCTACCAAGGGGCCCCCACGGCGGTCACGCTGCTCATCGGTGGCGCCCCCAAGCTGGCGGCTTTTGCGATCTTCATTCGCCTGCTGGTCGAGGGCATGTTACCCCTGGCGCTGGACTGGCAGCAGATGCTGGCGGTGCTGGCCGTCGGTTCGCTGCTGGTGGGCAACCTGGCGGCGATCGCGCAAACCAATATCAAGCGCATGCTGGCGTTTTCGACCATCTCGCAGATGGGCTTCGTGCTGCTGGGCATGATGTCGGGCGTCATCAATGGCAACACGATTTCATCGGCCGACGCCTATGGATCGTCGATGTTCTACGTCGTCACCTACGTGCTGACCACGCTGGCTACTTTCGGCATCATCTTGCTGCTGTCGCGCAAGGGCTTCGAGAGCGAGGAGATCGCCGATTTCGCCGGCCTCAACCAGCGCAGCCCGTTCTATGCAGCGGTCATGGCGGTCTGCATGTTCTCGCTGGCCGGCATCCCGCCGATGGTCGGTTTTTACGCCAAGCTGTCGGTGCTTCAGGCGCTCATTTCGTCCGGCCAGGCGACCGACATCGGGCTGGCGGTTTTCGCGGTGATGATGTCCCTGGTCGGTGCCTTCTATTACCTGCGCGTGGTCAAGCTGATGTATTTCGACGCGCCGGTGCAGACCGCGGCGATCGAGGCGACGGCCGAAGTGCGCATCGTGCTCGGCATCAATGGCGCGCTGGTGCTGGTGCTGGGTCTGCTTCCCGGTGGCTTGATGGCCCTGTGTGCCAATGC
Organism: Rhodoferax sp.; assembly: GCA_031396205.1. Taxonomy (GTDB): domain Bacteria; phylum Pseudomonadota; class Gammaproteobacteria; order Burkholderiales; family Burkholderiaceae_C; genus CAISIP01. Next base: position 58,644 of record JANNKH010000073.1, on the reverse strand, counting down.
GCTGGCCAGCATGATGGCCGGCTGATCGCGTGTCGCATCCGCCCGGCGATCCGGCGCGCGAGCCTGACGCGCATTTGATCGAGCACACGACGGTGCAGCTGGAGCTGTTGCAGGGCCATTTCCTGCAGGTGCGCCGCGATACGGTGCGATTGCCCGATGCATCCCATGCGACCCGCGAGTTTGTGGTGCATCCCGGCGCGGTCATGATCATTCCCATGCGCACCGATGCAGCCGGTGGATTGCGCCTGGTGATGGAGCGCCAGTACCGCCATCCGATCGGACAGGTCATGCTGGAGTTCCCGGCCGGCAAGCGCGATGGCGGTGAAGACCTGTTGCTGTGCGCGCAACGCGAGTTGCGCGAGGAAACCGGTTATCGCGCGCGCGAATGGGCACATGCCGGCGTCATGCATCCGCTGGTGGCGTACTCAACCGAATTCATCGATATCTGGTTCGCCCGGGATCTGGTCCTGGGTGAGCCCGATCTGGACCAGGGTGAGTTCCTGGAGGTGATCGACACCACGCTGCCTGAACTGCTGCAATGCTGCAGCGACGGCCGGGTCACCGACGGCAAGACGCTGGTGGCGGCACTTTGGTTGCAGAACGTCGTTGCCGGAGCATGGACTCTGGATTGGCGACGCGACGCGCAATCCTGCGCTGCCGGATAATCGAAGCATGAAAGTACTGGATCTTCAATGCGCGCAATCGCACGGATTTGAAGGCTGGTTCGGGTCCGAGGACGACTACATCGGCCAGCTGGCACGTGGTCTGGTGGCCTGCCCGATGTGTGGCGACACTACCATCACCAAGAAGCTCACCGCGCCGCGCCTGAACCTGGGCCACGCGCAGGCTCCGGCAGAACAGGTCCGACGCGACGTCGTGGCCACTGACGATCCCCAGATGGCATTGCAGGCCGCCTGGCTGGGCATGGCCAGGCGCATCCTGGCCAATACCGACGATGTAGGTGAGCGCTTTGCCGAGGAGGCGCGCCGCATCCACTATGGCGAGCTGCCGCACCGCGGCATTCGGGGCAAGGCGTCGCAGGCGGAAACCGAGGCGCTGGCCGACGAGGGCATCGAGGTGATGCAGTTGGCCTTGCCGGAAGCGCTCAAGGGGCCGGTGCAGTAATGGGTCTTGCGCCAGATTGAAGCCCGATTGCCGGCTGAGGCGATCGGTCCTGTGGCACCGAGCCCGTGCCCGAGTCCACGTTGCAATGTGTGCCAGGGCAGGCCGAAGCGCAACCTATCGCGCAGCGAAGTAATCCTTGATCGCCGCGGTGACCCGACTGCGGCCATGCCCGCGCCGCTCCAACAGTCCGACCCGGCGCAGAACATCAACACCGGGTAGTGTCATGAAACGCAATGCGCGGTCGCGCGACCATTGCACATTGGCAAGCTTGGGAACGATGGATACGCCAAAGCCCTGGCGCACCAGCGCCACGATGGCCTCGACCGAGTTCAGCTCCATGCCCTCGCGCACCGTTGCGCCGGCCTGTGCCAATGCCTTGTCGACCAAATGGCCGGTCCAGGCCAGGCGATCAAAACGCAGGAACGGGCTGGCCCGAAGAATGTGCAGTGGATCGTCCATCAAGGCAAAGCGCGGTTGCCGCGGCACGATGAGTACCATTGGCTCATCGTACAGTGGGGTCCACACAAGACTGGACGCAAGCCGGAACGGGGGCTGTGCGACCACTGCCGCATCCAGTTGGCCACCATCGACGCGTTGCGCGAAATCGGCTGACTGGCCGGCGAACAGTTTGACCTCCAGCGCCGGATGCTGGCTGGTCAATGCCAGCAGACCATCGGCGAAAGCACCCATCAGTGCGGACACCAGGGCGCCCATGACGAGTTTCCCGCTGAGTGACTCGCCTTCGGTTGGCGCAGCCAGCGCTTCATAGCGGGCCACCAGTTCGGTCATGGGTGCCACCATCGAGCGGCCCGCCGTATTGAGCACGATGGCCCGGCCACTGCGGTCGAACAGTTGTTGCCGCAACTCGCCCTCCAGCGCGCGAACCTGCAGGCCCACAGCCGCGGCGGTCAGGCCGATTTCGTTGCCCGCACCGACAAAGCTGCCGTGGCGCGCCACGGCTAGAAAAGTCTTGAGGTTGCGGATCGATGGCATGGGCAATGGGGGTTCGCAACGCCGCGGGCGTCCTGCGGATTCTAAAGAATTGCTTTAGCTCGAAAGCAATAAAAATGGCTTTTGTTTTCTAGCCGGTGACCCTAGGATGTGCACATGGAACTTTTGACAACCCCGTCTGCCACGACCACGGCGCCCCTCAGAGTCTCGGTCTGGCGCGGCATGGCAGCAGGCCGGTTCCAGGACTATCAGGTCCCGCGCCAGGCCAGTCAGACCGTGCTGGACGTTGTCACCTACATCCAGCGCCGGCTTGAACCGTCACTGGGTTACCGGTTTGCCTGCCGCGTGGGCATGTGCGGCTCCTGCGCGATGACGGTCAACGGAAAGGCGCGCTGGACCTGTCGCACGCATGTGGCGCAAGTGGTCGATGCGCAGGGTGCGATCCAGATCGCGCCGCTGGCCAACCTGCCGGTGGTGAAAGACCTGGTCACCGACATGTCGACCTTCTTCGACAAATGGGCGGCGGCCAAGGGCCAGTTCAAGGGTGCGGCCACCCGCCACGATGACTTCGCGCAGGTTGCGCCTGCATCACCCCAACGCGCAGCAGCCAACGCCGGCATCGAGTGCATCGGATGTGCGGTCTGTTACGCGTCGTGCGACGTGGTTGGCTGGCAACCCGATTACCTCGGGCCGGCTGCGCTGAACCGGGCCTGGACGCTGGTCAACGACGTGCGCGACGTGCAGCAGATCGAGCGCCTGCGCGCAGTGGCGGGCGATGCCGGTTGCCATTCCTGCCACACACAAGGGTCCTGCACCGAGCGCTGCCCCAAGCAACTGGCGCCCACGCTGGCCATCGCCGGGCTCAAGCGTGTCGTGGCCCAGGCCGCGGTGCGAGGCCGGTTATGAAAGTTGCCCGGTGAGCGCCGCCGCCATTGCACAAGCCAAGCGCTGGTACTGGCAGCGCGTCAGTGCCATGGTTCTGGCGCTGTGCGTTCTGGTGCATCTGGCGGTGATGGTCTACGCCGTACGCGGTGGCCTGAGCGCGGCAGAAATCCTGGGTCGCACCCAGGGTAACTGGACCTTCGGCGCGTTTTACGCCGTTTTCGTGATTGCCTGCGCGGCACATGTGCCGGTGGGGCTGGCCAATATTGCGCGTGAGTGGTGGAGCATTGGCCCCACACCAGCGCTGTGGGGCGCGCGGCTGTTCGCTCTGCTGCTGTTGGTCACCGGACTGCGCGCTGTCTGGGCGGTGGTCGGCATTGAGACCTCGTCATGACGGCGATGCAGCGCACCGATGCGCGCGCGCATGCACACCCGGCCTGGTGGGCGTTTCTGGTCCACAGGTTGTCCGGGCTTGCACTTGCCCTGTTCCTGCCGCTGCATTTCTGGGCATTGGGACAGGCATTGCATGGAGCGGCGGCGCTGGACGGATTTCTGCGCTTCGCTGACCAGGGGCTTTTCAAAGTTGCCGAATGGGGACTCGTGGTCCTGTTGTCGCTGCACATGATGGGAGGGGTGCGCCTTTTGCTGATTGAGTTCGGTCCCGCCTCGGGTCTGCGCAAGAACTGGATCGCCGCGGCGGCTGGCTGTGCGATGGCCATGGGGCTCGCGTTTGCACTTGCTCTGCTGTCCTGACATCGGCCGGCGATGCAGCAATTGGCGTATTCTTCGTTCGCTCGTATCTTCGTTCCTTACCTTTTTCCTGGAGACAAACACAATGACAACTGCATCCTTCTCGATCCTGCGTCGTGCGCTCGTCGTTGGCTTTTTCGGCATGGGCTTGCCGCTGGCTGCCGGCGCGCAGGCCAACTGGCCGGCCAAGCCGGTTCGCATGGTCGTTCCATTTGCAGCGGGCGGCACCACCGATGTGGTGGCACGCATGATCGGGCAGAAGCTGGCGGTGCTGTGGGGCCAGTCGGTGCTGATCGACAACCGCGCCGGCGCCGGGGGCAACGTGGGCGCCGACATGGTGGCCAAGTCGCCGAATGACGGCTACACGGTTTTGATGGCCTCGGGCAGCATCACGATCAACCCGCATCTGTATAAGAGCATGCCCTTCGATACCAAGAAGGATCTGCAGGCCATCACCAATGTCGCCAGCGGCCCGATGCTGCTCGTGGTGCCGGAAAGCTCCCCGGTCAAGAGCGTCAAGGAGCTGATTGCGCTAGCCAAATCCCAGCCGGGAAAGATCAACTTTGGCTCGGCCGGTGTCGGTAGCCAGGTGCACCTGGCGAGTGAGAACTTCGCCGATGCCGCCGGCATCGCCATCACGCATGTGCCCTACAAGGGCGAGGCGCCGGCCTATACCGACCTGATCGGCAACCAGGTGCAGATGATGGTGGGCAACTTTGCGGCCGCCTCGGCATTGCTGGGCAATGGCCGGCTGCGCGCGCTGGCTGTGACCGGAAAGCAGCGCTCGGCGCGATTGCCCGACGTGCCAACGATAGCCGAGAGCGGCCTGCCAGGCTTCGAGAACACCGGCTGGTTCGGCCTGTTCGCTCCGGCTGGCACGCCACCGGCGATCGTCGCCAAGATCCAGCGCGACACGGCCAAGGTGCTGGCCGACCCCGAGACCCGGGCCCAGCTCGACAACCTGGGCATTAGCCCGGTCGGCAATGCGACCGCCGACTTCATCAGCGCGATGGACCAGGAATTGTCGCGCTGGGGGGTCGTCGTCAAGAATCGCGGCCTGGTCGCCAACTGAGCGCCGTTCATCGCGCACAAGGACCCCATGAAAATCGATCTGCAGGCTGTCGAGGAAACGGCCAAGGAGCTGTACATCCGCGCGCTCAAGGTGCTCCCACCCGACATCAAGCAAGGCTTTGACCGGCTCGAACGGAGCGAGACCGGCGCCACCGCCCGGCGCGTGCTGGCCACGATGGTGCAGAACATCGCGGTGGCCGAGCAGACCGACAACCTGCTGTGCCAGGACACCGGCGTGCCGATCTACAATCTGTGGATTGGCAAGGGCGTCGAGGTAGACGGCCAGGCGCTCAAGCAGGCCATCCGCCGCGGCTGCGAGCGTGCCACGCGGGAATACCCGCTGCGCAGTTCGGTCGTGCATCCGCTCACGCGCAAGAACGAGCACACCTCCTGCGGCATCGAGGTGCCGGTGATCCACATCGACTTCAGCGACGAGCCCGAGAACCTGCGCATCGAGATGATTCCCAAGGGCAGCGGTTCGGAGAACAACTCGTTTCTGAAGATGGCAGTGCCCGCCGACGGTATCGCCGCAATCAAGACCTTCGTCATCGATTGCGTGCTCGCCGCCGGTGGTAAGACCTGCCCGCCGACCATCGTCGGTGTCGGCCTGGGCGGCACGTCCGACCTCGCGGTGGCGCTGGCCAAGCGCGCGGCGACGCGGCCGCTGGGCAGCCGCTGCCAGGATGCTGCCGGCGCCGAACTGGAGCAGCAGCTGTCGGTGGCCGTCAACCAGCTCGGAGTCGGCCCGCAGGGCCTTGGCGGCGACGCGACGGCCTTTGCCGTGCATATTGAACTGGCCGCGACCCACATCACGATGAACCCGATCGCGGTCAACATGCAATGCCATTCGGCGCGCCGTGCGCGCGCCGACTTCACGCCGGCCGGCGTGACTATCGGCTTCTGAAAGAAAAGCGACACCATGGCGCACCATGACCTGACCATGCCCGTGACCGAGGCGCAAGCGCGCGCATTGCAGGTGAACGACACCGTCACGCTGCAGCAGCGCCTGTTCGGCATCCGCGATGCAACACAGATTCACCTGTTCGACCGCGGCCGAACAACCCGATTCGACCTGCGCGGCCATGCCGTGATCCACACCGCACCAAATGTGCGCAAGGTCGAGCGCAGCGATGCGTTCCCGGCCGGTTACCAGCCGGTGTGCGTGGGCACCACGACCTCCGATCGCATGGAGCGCTTCACCCGCCCGCTGATGGAGCAGTACGGCGTGCGCCTGGTCGTGGGCAAAGGCGGCCTGCGTGAGGCTTCGGCGCAGGCGTTCCAGGACCTGGGCGGTGCCTACCTGGCCATCATTGGCGGCACAGCGGCGCTGGAAACCACCTGGATCGAACAGATCGAGGATGTCGATCTCGACGACCTCAATCCCGAGTCGCTCTGGCAGTTTCGCATCCGCGATTTTGGCCCGCTGCTGGTCGCGATGGATAGCCGGGGTGCGAGCCTGTACGACGGTGTACGCGACGCTGCGCAGGCCCGGCGCGCGGCGGTACTGGCAAGCCTGGGCGTGCAGGCGTGAGTACGCCGGGCAGTACCAACGGTGAACGCCGCAGCGCGCAACACGCAGCAAGTCCTGCGGCCACGCCCGTCAGGCGCCTGCAGACCGACATCCTGATCCTGGGCTCCGGTGGCGCGGGTCTGTTTGCGGCGCTGCACGCGCACCAAAGTGCGCCCGCGATGCACATCACGGTGGCGGTAAAGGGCCTGCTCGGAAAATGCGGCTGCACGCGCATGGTGCAGGGCGGCTACAACGTGGCGCTGGCGCCCGGCGACTCGGTCGAGCGCCACTTCATGGACACCATCGAAGGCAGCAAATGGTTGTCCGATCAGGACCTGGCCTGGACGCTGGTGACCAAGGCCGTCGAGCGCGTGCACGAACTCGAGAACGAACTGGGCTGCTTCTTCGATCGCAACCCCGACGGCAGCGTGCACCAGAAGGCTTTTGCCGGGCAAACTTTTGATCGCACCGTGCACAAGGGCGACCTGACCGGGATCGAGATCATCAACCGCCTGTCCGAGCAGGTCTGGTCGCGCGGCATCCACCGACTCGAGGAACATCGCGCAGTCGAACTGATCAAGTCCACCGACGGTCAGGCGCTGGCCGGTGTGCTGATGATCGATATCCGCGACGGCGGCTTCGTGTTCGTGCAGGCCAAAGCGGTGCTGCTGGCCACCGGTGGCGGGCCGACGATGTACAAGTACCACACGCCGTCGGGCGACAAGACCTGCGACGGCCTGGCCATGGCACTGCGCGCGGGCCTGCCATTGCGCGACATGGAGATGGTGCAGTTTCATCCGACCGGGTTGCTCGCTGGCACCGGCACGCGCATGACCGGTACCGTTCTTGAAGAAGGCCTGCGCGGCGCTGGCGGTCACCTGCTCAACGGCGAGCAAAAGCGCTTCATGGACCAGTACGATCCCCGCGGCGAACGCGCCACACGGGATATCGTTTCTCGCGCTATCTATACCGAGATGCGCGCCGGTCGCACCTCGCCCAATGGCGGGGTCTACCTGAAGATGGAGCACCTGGGGCCCGAGAACGTGCGGCGCCAGTTCAAGGGCATGGTCGAGCGATGCGCCGATTGCGGCTTCGATCTGGCCGCTGGCTTGGTCGAGGTGGTTCCGACGGCGCACTACATGATGGGGGGCGTGGTTTTTGACGCCGACTGCCGCACCGGCCTCACCGGCCTGTTTGCGGCCGGCGAAGACACCGGAGGCGTGCACGGCGCAAACCGCCTTGGTGGCAACGGCGTGGCCAACTCCACCGTCTTTGGCGGCATTGCCGGCGACAGCATGGCCGACTGGGTTGCGCGCGAAGGCATGCTGCGCGCGCCCGACGAGGCGGCGCTGACGGCCTGCATCACCGAACAGCTGGTGCCGTTCGTGCAAGCGCCCGGCGAGTTGGAGTCGATCCGCGAGGCATTGTTCGACTGCATGTGGCAGGACGTCGGCATCCTGCGCGACACGCCCGGTCTGCAGCGCGCATTGGGTACGCTCGACGGGCTGGACGCAAGGCTGTCGCGCACCGGTGTGGCCGACGGCGACCGCAGCTTCAACCTGAGCTGGCACGACTGGTTGAACCTGCGCAGCCTGATCGCGGTGAGCCGTGTCATCGCCACGTCGGCGCTGGCACGCGAGGATTCGCGCGGCGCGCATTTTCGTGAGGATCACCCGGACACCGGAGCTTTATCCGGATCGACGTTCATCGTCATCACGCAGCGGGATGGCGCGCTGCAGATCGGCCGCGAACCGGTGCGTTTCACCCGCGTGGCGCCCGGCGAGACGATCCTCGTGGACCTGCCCCAGGGCGTCTGAGCGACCAAGGGCCCGGTCGAAATCGATGCACGACACCGCCGCCGCGTTCGACCCGAGCTTGTCGAAGGGCTTGCGGAGGCTTGTATCCTTTGTCAAGCGCTGGACAGGCCAGGCCGGGATCGAACGGCCTGTTGAATGTCAGCTCCGAAAGTGCAAGGCCCTCCCATGACCCCTTCACAAGAACGCCGCGGCTGCGATGCGCTGCTGGAAGCACTGAAGGTGGCCGGTGTCAGCCGGATGTTCACGCTTTCGGGCAATCACATCATGCCGGTGTTCGATGCCGCGTTCGACGCCGGCATGCCGTTGATCCATACGCGGCATGAAGCGGCCGCGGTGCACATGGCCGATGCCTATGCGCGCATCACCGGCGAGGTTGGAGTGGCCCTGGTGACCGGGGGGCCGGGCCATGCGAATGCAGTGTCGGCGCTCTATACGGCCCTGATGGCCGAGTCGCCGATCGTGTTGTTGTCGGGCCATGCGCCGAACGCGCAGTTGGGCAAGGGCGCGTTCCAGGAAATGCGGCAAGCCGACATGGCTGCGCCGGTGTGCAAGGCCGCCTGGACCTGCGCCGGCGCAGACGCTGTGGTCAACGATTTTGCGCTTGCGGTGCGCATCGCCCGCTCGGGGCGGCCCGGACCCGTGCATCTGAGCCTGCCGACGGACACGTTGGAGCAGGCCGTCACTGGCACCGGGCGACCCACTGCAGCCGACTTCGCGCCCCAGGCCATGCCGCTGGACGCCGCATCGGCAAGCACCGTGATGAGCGTGCTCAATGGTTCGAGCCGCCCCGTGATCCTGGCCGGGCCCTCGTGCATGACCCGACCGGGTCGGGCCCGGATGGCCGCGCTACAAGCCGTCTGCGGCATTCCTGTCGTTGGCATGGACAGCCCACGCGGCATTGCGGACCCGCGTCTGGGCGCGTTCGCGCAGGTGCTCGCCCACGCCGACGCCGTGCTGTTGCTGGGCAAGCGACTCGACTTCACGCTCAAGTTCGGGCAGGCGCCGGCGCTCGCGGCGGATGCCCTCGTCATTCAGATCGATGCCGATGCGTCCGAAATCGCCCGCAGCCGCAAGGCACTCGGCGATCGACTGCGCTGCACCGCATCGGCCGACACATTCTCTGCGCTGGCCGCGCTGACGAATGCGACACCCGATGTGCATTCGCGCATCGACAGCGGATGGCTTGAACAGTTTGAAGGGGCGATCGCGTGGCGCCCACCCGAGTGGCGCGACGCAGCTGCGACCCAAGCCGGCCGGCTGCATCCGGTGCAGATGCTCAGGCCCCTGCAGACCACACTCGACAGCCACCCCGATGCGGTGCTGGTGTGCGACGGTGGTGAGATCGGCCAATGGGCCAGTGCCTGCCTGGACGCGCCGCACCGCGTCATCAATGGCGTGGCCGGCGCGATCGGATCGGCATTGCCCTATGCGTTGGCGGCACGTTGCGCCGTGCCCGGCGCGCCGGTGGTAGCCGTGATGGGTGACGGCACCGTGGGTTTTCATATTGCCGAGTTCGATACGGCGGTGCGCTATGGTCTGGATTTCGTCGCGGTCGTCGGCAACGATGCGCGCTGGAACGCTGAATACCAGATCCAGCTGCGCGACTACGGCGCCGCGCGGCTGATCGGCTGCGAACTGCGGCCCAGCAACTACGAGGCAGTGGCGCTGGCCTTCGGTGGACACGGCGAACAGGTCACGGATGCCGCCGCGATGCCGCTGGCCGTGCAGCGGGCGCTGGACAGCCGCTTACCCGCCTGTCTCAACGTGATGATCGAGGGATTGCCCGCCCCCGTGATGCAGCGCGGATGACGGAGCTGCCCTGGCTCACGCTGGTCGCTGCGGCGTGCATCGTGGCGCTGGCCTATGTCGTCTACGGGCTCACCGGATTCGGTGCCTCGATAGTCGCGATTCCATTTCTGGCCCATTTCTTTCCGCTGCAGTTTGCAGTGCCATTGATGCTGGTGTTCGACCTCGGGGCAGGCCTGCTGCTTGGCCTGCGGCATCACCGGATCGTCGAGCGGCGCGAGCTGCTGCGTCTGGCGCCATGGCTGTTGCTGGGCATGGCTGGCGGGGTGACGCTGCTGGTTCATGCCGGCGAGCGCTGGCTGTTGTTGTTGCTGGGAAGCTTCGTGCTGGCCTATGCCAGCTGGAGCCTCGTCAGTCAGGTCAGGCTGCGCCCGGTGTCGACGTACTGGGCACTGCCCGCCGGGCTGGTGGGAGGGGCGTTCACCGCCCTGTTCGGAACCGGCGGGCCGATCTACACCATCTATCTGGCGCGCCGATTGGCCGACAAGAACATCCTGCGCGCCAGCATCGGGGTGCTGATCTTGTTTACCGCACTAGTGCGACTGGTGCTTTTCACGGGCAGCGGCTTGTACCGCCAGCCAGGGCTATTGCCCTTGGCCGGTGCGCTGTTGCCCGCCGCCTGCCTCGGATTTGTGGTTGGCAGCCGCATGCATGCCCGGTTGCCGACGCAACAGGCGATGCGGGCAGTGTGGGGCTTGTTGATTCTGGGCAGCGTCAGTCTGCTGGTTCGGGCCGGTTCGCTCGGTTGACGTCGACATCTCAGAGTCCAAGCGGTACGAAGCCCAATTGCAGGCCGGGATCGCGTGTCGACGCGATGTGCAAGTCCAAATGCAAAGGCTCGCGCGAACCGATTCGCTGACGTCTGCGTTGAATCGGCGGGCTTTCATGGAGCAGGTCGAGGCCGAAATTTCTCGGTTCCTGCGCAATGGCACGCCAGCCTCGGTCAACGTGCTGGATATCGACTGGTTCAAGGCTATCAATGGCAAGTTCGGTCATCAGGCCGGCGATACTGCGCTCGTTGCGGTCGTGAATGCATTGCGCAGATTCGCCAGGATGTCGAACACTTTGGCCGGATCGGGGGCGAAGAATTCTGTGTTGTGCTGCCCAATTCCGAGGCGCTGGTGCTCGGCTGACGGCAGGTCAGTCCGGCGCAGCGTCGATCGGCAAGGCCGAGCCTGCGCGCCGGCTCAGGCGACAAACTGCAACTCAGCCAGCCGCGCATAGATCCCGGCGCGCGCGACAAGCTCGGCATGGGTTCCCTGTTCCACTAGCCGCGACTGCTCCAGCACGACGATTCGGTCCGCCTTTTGTACGGTGGCCAAGCGGTGTGCGATGACCAGCGTGGTGCGGCCCTGCATCGCGGACTCCAGTGCCGCCTGCACCATGCGTTCGCTTTCGGCGTCCAGCGCGCTGGTGGCTTCGTCGAGCAGCAGCAGTGGCGGGTTCTTCAGCATCGCGCGGGCAATGGCGATGCGCTGGCGCTGGCCACCACTCAGGCGCACGCCGCGCTCGCCCAGGAAGGTGTCATACGCTTCGGGCAGGCGGCTGATGAATTCGTCGGCGAAGGCGGCGCGGGCCGCGGCACGAACCTCGTCGTCGCTGGCCTGGGGCTTGCCGTAGCGGATGTTTTCCATCGCATTGGCCGAGAAAATGACCGCGTCCTGCGGCACGATGCCAATATGCTGGCGCAGATCGCCCAGCGCCAGTTCGCCGGTTGGAACGCCGTTGAGCAATATCGATCCGTGCTGCGGGTCGTAAAAGCGCAGCAGTAGTTGGAATACCGTGCTCTTGCCGGCACCACTCGGGCCGACCAGCGCAACCGTCTCGCCGGCGGCCACCGTGAGCGTGAAATCGTGCAGAGCCGGCTGATCGGGCCGCGACGGGTAATGAAACTGCACGCGGTCGAACGTGACGGTGCTGCCGGCCTTTTGCTCCTGGACCGTACGCGGCTGCGCCGGCGAGCGGATCGGCGAATGCGTGTCGAGCAGTTCCATCAGCCGCTCGGTGGCGCCGGCAGCGCGCAGCAGGTCGCCGTACACCTCGCCCAGCACCGCAAACGCGCTGGCCAGGATGATGACATAGACCACGGTTTGTCCCAGGTGCCCCGCGCTGATGCGACCGGCCATTACCGCCTGCGTGCCCTGGTACAGGCCCCACAGTAGCGCGGCCGATGTGGCGATGATGATGAATGCCACCAGCACCGAGCGGGCGCGCGAGCGCCGCACCGCGACCCTGAACGCGTTGTCGGTCGAAATGTCGAAACGGCTCGCCTCGCGCGACTCGGCCACATAACTTTGCACTACCGGAATCGCATTGAGAACCTCGGCCGCGATGGCGCTGGAGTCGGCCACCCGGTCCTGGCTGGCGCGCGAGAGCTTGCGCACCCGGCGGCCAAACCATAGGCTGGGCAGCACGATCATCACCAGCAGGCCCAGCACCTGCACCATCACGTAGGGGTTGGTCCAGATCAGCATCGCCAACGCGCCAATGCCCATCACGGTGTTGCGCAATCCCATGCTGAGCGAGGAGCCCACGACGGTCTGCACCAGCGTGGTGTCGACCGTCAGGCGGCTGAGCACCTCGCCGGTCTGGGTGGTTTCGAAGAACTCCGGGCTCTGGCGCAGCACATGTGCATACACCGCGTTACGCAGGTCGGCGGTGACGCGTTCACCGAGCCAACTGACCATGTAGAAACGCGCCGCCGAAAAAAGACCCAAAGCAACGGCGACCGCGAACAGGTCGACAAAATGCTCGCGCAAGGCCATCACCCGCGCGCCCGGGTCGCCGACCAGGCTGGTGGCTGAACCGGACCCGACCAGGCCGCCATCGATCAGGCTGCGCAGCGCGAGCGGGAACACCAGGGTTGTCACGGCCGCCATGACCAGAAACAGGGCGGCCAGCAGAATCCGGCCGCGGTAGGGCTTGAGGAACGGCGCCAGGCCGGAGAGCGATCGCGGGGAGGGCGCCTTGGCGCGTTCTGAGGTCATGCGGGAATGGTCACTGAAAAGTCGTCAGCGTGCGAGGCACGCCGCCTCGCGCGGGTGCCTGGCCCCGCTGGCAATGCGCAAAGGCGTGATTGTCGGCCATTCCGGTGCGCCGATGCCAGCGTGCCCGTCAACGCTAGAGCACCAGTGGTCGTGCGTAGCCGGTCAGCTCCAGGTAGCCGCGCCCCACATGCTGGCGCTGGCTGTCGAACAGGTCACACAGGCCCTCCCAGTAGATCGCCCCGGTGGAGCGGCGGCTGTCCAGTTCCTGGTTGTCCAGCAGGGCCCGCAGCACATAGTTCTCGGCCGGTGTGCGCAGCAACCATTCGACCGGATAAGTGGCGTTGGACAGCGGGCTTTTCCAGCCGCGCAGCGCCTGAAATACCGCCTCGCCGCGACTGAAAATATAGGGTTTGACGCCGTCGTTGAGCTTGGGATGCCGGAACGAGCCGCCATCCCACAGTGCCTTACCGTCCTTGTCCCGGATCCGGAACGCGGTCAAGGCACTGCCATCGAACAGGTTGATACCCACCCAGTCCCAGCCCACGGCGTCGGGATGCAGCAGGCTGTTGCTCCATTCATGGTCCAGCCAGGCTGCGCCCCGTTGCGGGTCGAACCGGGTCGAATTCACATCGCGGGCGCCCGGCGCGTCCACCGCCCATCGTTGGCGGTCCAGCTCGATCTGACCTTTGACGGCCAACTGGGGGCGGCTGTAGTAAAAACTGGCCTGCTCGGCTTGCGGGCCCTTGCGCGAGAAGCCCCTGTCCCCCTGCAGCACCATCGGCTGGGTAGGCGTGAAGTCCAGCTCCAGGCTGAAGTCGGCGGCCTTGATCCGGGCCTGGTAGCTGCCCTTGGAGTGCACCAATGACCAGTCGTCGAGCCGAAGACCTGTGTCCGCTTCGCTGGCGGAAACGACCCCGAATCCCTCGCGCGCCAGTCGCTGGTCGTGCCGGAAACGCCCCGCCTGCACATCGGTCAGGGCCGCATGTGCAAACAGCAGTTGGCGCGCGGCAAAACGTGATTTCAATTGTTGCGTGGCATCTACCCGGCTGCGAAAGAACGTCAGCTGGAAGCCCAGGAGCCGCTGCGCACCTTGCGCGCCGACCTGTGCGTGGCCGGTGATGTACCACCATTCGATACGCGAATGCGGATGGCTGCCATGGTCGCGGGGGAACTGCAATGTGCGCGCGGCCATCGGGTTGTCGATGCTGGCCGCAGCCGACGATGCACGGGGCGCCAACCAGCCCAGTGCCGGCCCGACGCCCGCTTGCAGCAACAGTCGACGCAGCCGGTCCGGAAATACAGGTCCGGGTCGCATGGCCGCGCTCAGCCGCCAGGCCGCCCGCCGGCTCACTGGACAGCCTCCGTGCTGCGCACCGCGGGATTCGCCTTGAGAGCGGCCCTGCGGCTCATACCGCCACGGTGTAGTTCAGCGGCATGCGGCCGCCGTCGACCACGACGATCTCGCCGGTGACATAACTGGCCGCGTCGCTGGCCAGCCAGGCCACCACATCGGCGACTTCGGACGGTTCACCCAGGCGCTTCATGGGTGTGCGGCTCATCACCTTGATGCGGGCCTCTTCGGTGGCCAGCACCGCCTTGGCGGCCATCTCGGTGGCAATGGTGCCGGGCGCCACCGCATTGACGCGGATGCCCTTGTCGGCCAGTGCCAGTGCCATCACGCGCGTGAGCTGGTTGATGCCGCCCTTGCTGACGTTGTAGCTGGCGATGGTCGGAATCGCCAGGGTGCCGTTGATCGAGCTCATGTTGACGATGGCGCCGGTGCCACGGCGCGCCATCGCGCGGGCCACCGCCTGGCCCATCAGGAAGGCTCCCTTGATGTTGACCCGCAGAACCGCGTCGAAGTCGGCTTCGGTGATGTCCAGGAAGTCGGCCGAGCGCAGGATGCCGGCGTTGTTGACCAGGATGTCGATCTGTCCATGGTCCGCGAGGGCGCGCGCCACCACGGCGTCGACCTGGGCCTTGTCGCCGACGTCGCAAGGCAGCCAGGTCGCGCCGAGTTCCGTGGCCAGCGCCTGGCCGCGCTGTGCGTCCGTGTCGGCAATCACGAGCTTGGCACCTTCGCGCGCAAAGCGGCGCACACAGGCTTCACCAATGCCTTGCGCGCCGCCCGTAACGATGGCCACGCGCCCGGCGTGGCCGAAGGAAATGGTGTTGCCATGGGAAGTGGGCATCGATTGGTTCTCCATTCAGTTGCGCGGCTGGACCTGCGCTAAGCTTGCGGGTGGCCATGCCAGGCTATTTTCACTGATCGCGACGACCGGCCGATTCGAGTCCCCTTATCCAGACGAGGCAAAAGCGTGCAAGCAACCCCCTTTGACATACCAAGCGTGGACGCCATCCGCGCCAACCGGGCCCGCCTGGGCGACCGGATCGATACGACCCCGATTCGCCTGTTGCACGATCCGGTCCTGGCCGCCGCCGTTGGCGCCGACACACAGGTCTGGTTGAAGGAAGAGTTGTTCCAGCGCACCGGCAGCTTCAAGCCCAGGGGGGCCTTGTCGGTGATGCTGGACCTGGACGCCGCGGCGCTGGCGCGGGGTGTTACCGGCGTGTCGGCCGGCAACCATGCGATCTCGCTGGCGTATTGCGCGCAGGCGCTGGGAACCAGCGCCAAGGTGGTGATGCCCAGGAATGCCAATCCGTTTCGCATCCAGGTCTGCCGCGAACTGGGCGCAGAGGTCGAACTGGTGGACAACGTGCACCAGGCCTTTGCGCGGGTCAAGGAAATCGAGTCGAACGAGGGTCGTGTTTTCGTGCACCCGTATGAAGGGCCCAAGACCGCCTTGGGTACGGCGTCAGTCGGTCTTGAACTGATGGACCAGATTGCAGCCGCCGGCGCGTCGATCGACGCGGTGATCGTGGCCACCGGAGGGGGCGGACTGAGTGCAGGGGTGTCGTGCGCGGTCAAGCAGATGAAGCCGGGCACTGCGGTGTATGTGGTCGAACCCGAAGGGGCCGACAGCATGTCGCGCAGTTTCAAGGCGGGTTCACCGCAGGCTATTGACAGCGTGCGCACTATCGCCGATTCGTTGGGCGCACCGCGTTGCGAGCCCTACTCGTTTGCACTGAATCGCCAGTTTGTCGATGAGGTCGTGCTGGTAAACGACGAGCAGATCCGCCAGGCGATGCGACTGACCTTCCGGGTTGCCAAGCTGGTGGTCGAGCCGGCAGGTGCGGCGGCAATGGCGGCGCTGATGTTTCCCCTGCGCCAGCGGCTCGATGGGAGGTCGGTGGGCCTGATCGTCTGCGGCGCGAATACAGACCCGCAGACCTATTGCGCCCAGCTGGCGGGCTGACAATTGACGGGCCTGCGACTTGGCGCTGACCGACCGGCAGGTGCGCACCACGCGGGGGCAGGCGTGCAGCAAGCGCAGCGCTGGCCGCAGCGGGCGTCGACCTGTGTCGATGCGGCAATAGGGTGATCATGGATATTTTGGTCATTGCGCTGATCGTGGCCGCTGCCATCGCCATCGCGCGACGCACACAGGAGCGCCGGCGCATTGCCCTGCTGGCCCACTACCTGGGTCCGTTCAAGATCGAGAAGCTGATGGCCACCCTGAGCGAGGGCTACCTGCGGGCCTTGGGTGAAAACGACCCGCAGCGCCAGCAACCGGTCTGGGAACATCTGCATGCAGCGGAGCGCACATTGTGCGAACAGTTCGACCAGTTCGCGCTGCAGTTTGCCAGCGCCAGCGCAGACGACACCCGCGTCAGCACGCTGGCCTGGGCCATACCCTGGGCCGACCGCCTGTTTCCGGCGGCCACCTTCGACCTGCGCAAGGCCATGTCCATCCATGCCCACGGCATCCACGCCGCCGTACACGGCAACCTGGAACGGGCGGCCAGGAGCCGGGCCTACACACTGAGTGCCGAGATGTTCCTGATGCAGCATACCTGCCACTGGTTCTGCAAATCCAGGGCCGTCGCGTCGGCACGCATGTGGGTGCGGCACAAGACGCGGTATGAGCAGTTGATCGGCGCCGTTGCACCTGACACCGAAAAGGCTTACCGGGCCTTGATCGCGTCTTGAGGCGATGGGCAGTGGCCGCATTGCGCGTACCCCGCAGCGTGCGGGCATTGCAGTGCACGGTCGCTGGGCGTTGCGCACACGCTGTCCTGCCGGGCATGGCGATATACTGGATGCATCAACAGTAAACTGCCTTGCCGTCGGCGCCGATTCGGCTTTCGGATGGCGGGGCAACATGCATGGACGAGACACCATCCGGATCATCCGCCGGCCCATCGGGCGCTGACTTGCTGACGCGCCAGCAGGCCCGTCGCTTGCGCGAAATCTACCGC
Source organism: Rhodoferax sp. (assembly GCA_031396205.1). Taxonomy (GTDB): domain Bacteria; phylum Pseudomonadota; class Gammaproteobacteria; order Burkholderiales; family Burkholderiaceae_C; genus CAISIP01. Next base: position 41,425 of record JANNKH010000073.1, on the reverse strand, counting down.
TCGGCCGGTTGGCCGATGCAGGACGGCCTGGAGATCGCGTTGCTGGCCGCCGGCATGTTGGAACGGTTGTTGGACGCGGGCGGGTTCGAAAAAATCCGGCTGACCGACCGGGGTATTGCCTGCCTGGCCCAGGCCTTGAATCGCAACAGGCAGGCGCTGTCGACCCATGACGCGCTGGTGTCCCGCGTCGCGCAGACCCTGTTGCGCGATGGGCGCGTCGTCTGGACGGGCCTGACCGTTCGGGCGCGCCTGCCGACCACTGCCGATGACACCCACTCCGATGCGGCTGGCGCAGTGGCCTGCGCCACCGCGGTTGGGCCTGATTTCGCTCTCGCATCGGACCTGGTTGGCGCAACAGCCAACCGCTGGAAAATCTGCAGGCCCGATGTGTTTTCCATCCGCAACAGCACGGTGGCGGCCTACCTGGAACCGGTGGTGCATGAAATCAAGGTCAGCCGGGCCGATCTACTGGGCGATCTGAGGCTGCGCGACAAGCGCGACAGTTACCTCGATCTGGGCGGCCAGTGCTGGTATGTGCTGGGATGCGATGCCAAGGGCCGGCCGATAGCGCAGGCGCATGAGGTGCCGGCGGCCTGCGGCGTGATCGTCGCGCACGCCGATGGTCGGCTTGACCTGATCCGGCATGCGCCGCGGCGGCCGATTGAACAGTTGCCGTTTGCGTTGTGGATGGCGTTGGCCAAGTCCACGCCGTTGCCGGCCGCGTTGGCCGGGCTCACCGGCGACGAACCCAGTCAGGCGCTGCTCGATGAGCAGTCCCGGCCCCTGCCGTGACGCCGCTTTCCGAAAGCAGTGGCGTGCAGGACCCGTCCTTGCTGGGCGGGGCTTCGTCGTTGTTGTGCGAAGTCGGCGGTCGGACCAGCGAGCCCGCCATCTATACCGTCTCGGTGCGCAACCTGTGTGCTTTCGCGGCCAAGGCCGGCGACCTCGATCTGCGCTTCACCCCATCGCCTACCGCGCAGCAGGGTCGGCAGGGGCATCAACTGGTGGCGCAGCGCCGGGGCCCGCAGTACGAGTCCGAGGTCAGCCTGAGTGGGCAGTACCAGGGGCTGCGGGTGCGCGGTCGGGCCGACGGGTTTGATCCGCCCAGCAACACGCTGGAGGAAGTCAAGACCTTTCGCGGCACGCCCGATGCCATTGCGCCCGAGCAACAGGCCCTGCACTGGGCCCAGTTGAAGATCTATGGCGCTCTGATGTGCCACAGCCGCGATCTGCCGTCGCTCACCCTGTCACTGGTGTATTTCGATGTGCAGGAACAGACCGAGTTTCCGCTCCACCAGGTGTTTCAGGCGGACGCGCTGTTCGGCTTTTTCAACGACCTGTGCGCGACATTCCTGGCCTGGGCGCGGCGGGAGCTGGCACACCGACAGCGCCGTGATCAGGCACTGGCGCAACTGGGCTTCCCGCAGCTACCGTTTCGGGCGGGGCAGCGCGCGCTGGCGGCGGCGGTCTATCGGGCTTGCATGCAGTCCGGCACGCTGCTGGCGCAGGCGCCGACTGGTATCGGCAAGACGATTGGCACCCTGTACCCCGCGCTGCGCGCCATGCCGCAACGGGGCACTGACAAACTGTTTTTTCTCACCGCCAAGACACCCGGGCGGCAAGTGGCGCTGGACGCACTGCAGGATCTGCGCCTGCCGCCCCAACCGGACGCAGCCACACTGCCGCTGCGCGTCATCGAACTGGTGGCCAAGGACAAGGCCTGCGAACACCGCGACAAGGCCTGCCATGGTGCATCCTGCCCATTGGCGCGCGGTTTCTACGACCGTCTGGCAGCAGCGCGGCAGGCCGCCGCAGAACTGGCCTGGCTGGACCGGCAGTCGCTGCGCAGGGTCGCGTTGGCGCATACGGTCTGCCCGTACTACCTGGGCCAAGAGATGGTGCGCTGGAGCGACGTCGTAGTGGCCGACTACAACTACTATTTCGATCGCAGCGCCATGCTGTATGCGTTGACACTGGACGGCACCTGGCGAGTGAGCATCCTGGTCGACGAGGCCCACAACCTGGTGCCGCGCGGATGCGGCATGTACAGCGCCGATGTGACCCATGCCGAAACGGTGGCGGTGCGTGCGCAGGCGCCCGCCACGCTGCTCCCGCGCATCGACGCGCTGCTCGACCAGTGGCAGGTGTTGCAGGAGCGCCAGTCGCGCGCAGAGCCCGCATCCGACTGGAACCTGCAGGATGCCGTGCCCGAGACCTGGCTGCGCGCGCTGCACAAACTCAACCAGGCGCTGGGCGAGCATGTCAATGGCAACGAGCAGGACCGTGATGGCGGGGTATTGCCGTTCTATTTCCGTACCCTGGGCTTTGCGACGCTGGCCGACAGTTTCGGTGCGCATTCCATGTGCGAATACGATCAACAGGGCGACGGCGCTGGAACGGGCCGCAGCGGGTCTGGCAGCCGGATGCAGGGCCGTCTCGGCGGCGACGGATTCGACGACCCCGCCGGCGCAACGGGCCGCCTGACCTTGCGCAACGTGGTGCCGGGCCACTTCCTGGCGCCGCGCTATCAGGCGGCGGACGCTCTGGTGCTGTTTTCGGCCACGCTGCAACCGGCCGACTATTACCAGAGCCTGCTCGGCCTGCCCGAGAGCACCCGGCAGCTGGACGTGCCCAGTCCGTTTCGTAGCGAGCAACTGGCAGTGCGTGTGGTGCCGATCTCGACCCGTCGTGGCGACCGCGCCGACTCGCTCGACCTGCTGGTGTCCACGCTGGCGGGGCAGTACCAGCAGGCACCGGGCAACTATCTGGCGTATTTCAGCAGCTTTGACTATCTCGAGCAGGCGCTGGCGCGCCTGCGTGCGCGTTTTGCGCCTATACCGGTCTGGGCTCAGGCGCGCCAGATGGACGAGCAGGCCCGGAGCGGCTTTCTGGCCCAGTTCGACATTGCCGGCCACGGCATCGGGTTTGCGGTGCTGGGCGGCGTTTTCGGTGAAGGGGTCGATCTGCCGGGTCGACGACTGATCGGCGCTTTCGTGGCCACGCTTGGGTTGCCACAGTTCGACCCGGTCAACGAGGCGATCCGCGCGCGGATGCAGGAGCGCTTTGGCAAGGGCTACGAATACACCTACGTTTATCCGGGACTGCAAAAGGTGGTGCAGGCCGCCGGCCGCGTGATCCGCAGCGAGACGGACACGGGCAGCGTGCTGCTGCTGGACGACCGCTACCGGGAACCGCGCTACCGCGCTTTGCTGCCGCCGTGGTGGCAGGTGGCTTTGCCGTAGCGGACGCGCGCCAAGGCGTTTTGGATTCGGGCCGTCAGGCCTTCAGGCAATCCTGGTAGGCGGCGACGAAAGCGCTGGCGTCCAGTCGGACCGCTTCTGCGCGCTTGCCCGGCCGGTACAGGGCGCTGCCCAGGCCAAAGCCGTGGGCACCCGCAGCCAGCCACGGGCCCATGTTGGTGGTCGATATGCCGCCCACCGGCGCCATCAGGGTACCCGCAGGCAACACCGCCAGCATGGCCCTGAGCGCTGCGGGTGATGCGGCCTCGGCCGGAAATAGTTTCAGGCCATGGGCGCCTGCCTCCAGCGCGCCGAAGGCCTCGGTGGGTGTCGCGATGCCGGGCAGGCAGACCATTCCCAGTCGCACCGCCTCATGCACGACATCGGCGTTGAAGTTGGGCGACACGATCAGTTGGCCACCCGCCTCATGCACCAGCCGCACTTGCTGCGCCGTGAGCACCGTACCGGCGCCCACCAAAGTGCGCGGATGCGCCTTGGCGAGCAGGTGGATGCTCTCCAGCGGTTGCGGTGAGTTAAGCGGCACTTCCAGCAGCCCGAAGCCGGCCTGCATCAAGGCCTCGCCAATCGCAGGTGCCTCTGTCGGCGTCAGGCCGCGCAGGATGGCAATCAGCGGCAGGGTCTGGAAATGGACTGCGAATTTCTGGATCGGTGTCATGGGTTTGGCGTCGTGGCGGGCAGGTAATGGCTCAGCGCATGCAATCCGGCCCAGGTGGCTTCGGCGCCCATGCGGTCGGTGGCGATACCAACGCTGTCGAACGCAAGCGCATACCGCTGTGTCAGTGTCGGCGAGCCGATCAGCGTGATGCGGCTCCCATCATGCGCCTGCAACGAGCGCAATTCCTCGCCAATGACCAGCCCCGACAGGTAGCTGGCCAGTGGCCCGGCGGCCATGCGCTCGAATAGCGACAAGGTGCGCGCGCCAAAGGCGTTGTGCAGCAGGTTGCGGCCCTGCCGCGCGCGTGCCAGGCCCAGTGCAAATGCGTCGGCATCGAATGGTGCCTGTGCATCGATGGTGCGCGCCAGCAAGGATTGCTGGCTCAGCAGCGCATAGAACTCGCCGGTCATGAAGGTCTGGAAATCGATCACCCGGCGATCGCGCACCCGGGCCCATTTGCTGTGCGTGCCGGGCAGGATGAACAGGCCATCGTGCCTGCCGGCCAGGTGCATCGCGCCCAGGATCTGTACTTCCTCGCCGCGCATCACGTCAGGCAGCTCGGCCAATCCTGGCAGCGCACACGGATGGGCGCAGCGCAGCCCTGGGACGATGGCCGTGCGCACGGATTGTGCCGGGTCCTGGATCCAGCGCAATTGCGCAGCCACGTCGGCAAAACCGGCCGGACAGGCGCAGTAGGGTGCCTCAACCCAACCCTGCTTGCTGCCGGCCATGCCGGACACCAGGCAGGTGTGGACACCGGCGCCAACCCAGTCGCCGAAACACTCGGCGAACACCTGCGCAAAGCCGCCCGCGGGCACGCTCAGGATGCCGCGCGGGAAGGATCTTTCATCCAGTACCTGACCTTGCGCGTCGATGCGCGCGCCGCGCAGCGACGACGTTCCCCAGTCCAGCACCAACAAGGGCGTCACCGATTTCGCGCTGCCCACCATGCTCACAACACCGCAAAAACCGAGTTGCTGCGCGGCAACGGGGCAACGGCGCCAAAGCCCTGCACCGACAGCGCTGCGGCGGCATTGGCGTAGTATGCGGCGCGAAACACATCGTCGCCCTTGGCCATGCGTGCCAGCAGGTTGCCGCAGAAGCAGTCGCCGGCACCGGTCGCGTCACGCACCGTGACATGCCGCGCGGGAATATGTTCGCGCTCGTTCCCATCGCTGACCAGCGCACCTTCTGATCCCAGTTTGAGCACGACCGTGCGCGCGCCATGGTCATGGCTCCAATGGACAATATCGTTGGGCTCGGTCAACCCGGTCAGCAGCAGCATGTCCTCCAGGCTGGGCAGGAATACATCGCACATGGACACCGCCTGCGTGGTACAGGCCCTGGCACGCACCAGTGGCCACAGCTTGAGCCGCAGGTTGGAGTCGAACGAGACCAGCGTGCCGGCCTCGCGCGCGGTTTCCATGGCCTCGAAGCCGGTATCGCATGCGCCGGCCGAAATGGCCAGCGAGATGCCCGACAGATGCAGGAAACGCGACGTCCGGATCAGTTCGGTGGGTGTGCCCGACAGCCACTGCGGCGTCATGCGGCTGGCCGCGGAATCGGCGCGCAGGTAGTTGAATTCGTGCCCCTGGCTGCCATGCGTCACGAAATAGATGCCGGTGTGGCTGGCGCCGGCGGTGGTCACGCCTGATGTGTTCACACCCTCATGCCCCCACAACTGCAGCAACGCGCGACCGAAGCTGTCGGCACCGATGCGGGTCAGGTATGCCGTACGGGCGCCAGCACGCGCGGCGGCGATGCTGGCATTGCTGGTGTCGCCGCCAAATCCCTGCAGGTATTGTGGTTGGTTGGTGGAAGTCTGGTTGAACTCCACCATGGCCTCACCCAATGCCACCACGTCCAATGTACGCGCGTCCATGTCGCCCCCTGAAAATCTGCCCTCGCTGGCGGAGTCGGCCCGACCTCAGTGATTGTCGCGCGGAACGAAGGCGCCACGTTTGCCGACCAGGAAATCCAGGTCTACTCCCTGGTCGGCCTGCAGCACATGGTCGACATACAACTTCCAGTAGCCGCTGGACAGCGGTGGTGGCGGCGCCTCCCAGGTGGAGAGCCGGCGCGCCAGTTCTTCGTCGCTGATGGCCAGGTGCAGTCGGCGATTGGCCACGTCGAGCTCGATAATGTCGCCATTGCGCACGATGGCCAGCGGTCCGCCAGCGGCGGCTTCGGGGGCGGTGTGCAGCACCACGGTGCCGTAGGCAGTGCCGCTCATGCGGGCGTCGCTGATGCGCACCATGTCGGTGATGCCTTTGCGCAATACCTTTGGCGGCAGCGGCATGTTGCCGACCTCGGCCATGCCCGGGTAGCCCTTGGGGCCGCAGTTCTTGAGCACCAGGATGCAGTTCTCATCCACATCGAGCGACTCGTCGTCGATCAGGCGGTGGAATTCCTCGATGTTCTCGAACACCACCGCACGCCCTTCGTGCTGCATCAGCGCGGTGGTGGCGGCGCTGGGTTTGATCACGGCGCCGCGCGGCGCCAGATTGCCCCGCAGCACCGCGATGCCGGCCTTTTCCATGAAGGGCGCGGCCAGCGGCTTGATCACGTCGGTATTGAAGTTCTCTGCGTCGGCGATGTTCTCGGCCATGGTCTTGCCGGTCACGGTCAGCGCGTCGCCATGCAGGTGCGCGGCGATTTCCTTCATCACCACTGGCAGGCCACCCGCATAGCAGAAGTCCTCCATCAGGTACTTGCCCGAGGGTTGCAGGTTGACCAGGCATGGCATCGCGCTGCCCAGGCGGTCGAAGTCCTCGATGTCGAGCTTGACGCCGATGCGACCGGCGATCGCGATCAGGTGGATGACCGCATTGGTCGATCCGCCAATCGCCGCCAGCGTCTTGATCGCGTTTTCGAACGCCTGGCGCGTCAGGATCTGGGACAGGACGATATCCTGGTGCACCATCTCGACGATACGCCGCCCGGACATGCGCGCCAGCACGTTGCGCCGACCATCCACCGCCGGGTAGGCGGCGTTGCCGGTCAGGCCCACGCCCAGGGCTTCGACCATGCTGGCCATGGTGCTCGCGGTGCCCATCGTCATGCAGTGGCCATGGCTGCGGTGCATACAGCTCTCGGCGTCCAGAAACTGCTCCAGCTTGAGTGTGCCGGCGCGCACCTGCTCGCTCATGCTCCATACGCCGGTGCCCGAGCCGAGTTCCTGGCCGCGCCATTTGCCGTTGAGCATGGGTCCGCCGCTGACGCCGATGGTGGGTATGTCGGCGCTGGACGCTCCCATCATCAATGCGGGCGTTGTCTTGTCGCAGCCCATCAGCAAAACGACACCGTCGATGGGGTTGCCGCGGATGCTCTCCTCCACGTCCATGCTGGCCAGATTGCGGTACAGCATCGCGGTCGGGCGCAGCAATACCTCGCCCAGCGACATGACCGGGAATTCGAGCGGAAATCCACCGGCTTCGTAAACGCCGATCTTGACCTGCTCGGCAATGGTTCGAAAATGCGAGTTGCAGGGGTTGAGTTCGCTGAAGGAGTTGCAGATGCCGATCACCGGACGACCCTCAAACTGGTCGTGCGGTATGCCCTTGCCCTTGAGCCAGCTGCGGTATGCGAAGCCGTCGCGGTCCTGGCGCCCGAACCATTGCTGGCTGCGCAATTGATCGGGCTTCTTGCGGGGTGTCTGGGTCATGGTTGGCACTTGGCTGAAGGTTATGAACAGGGTTTTCCCCATGCGGGGGCTTGGGCAATCATCATATGATAAGTAGATCGTGGCCGGCTTGTAAAGCGTCGGCCAAGCGATCACGATTGCGTTGCGCACCAGGAGTCCCGTTTGACCAGGCCAGAAATTCTCGTTGTCGCCAAACTGTGGCCGCGCTACATGGAGGCGCTGCAGGCGGCGTTTGTCGTGCACGACCGCACGCACCTGCAGGACGTCGCGCAGTTTGCAGCCGTCGCACCGCGCATTCGCGGTATCGCGGCCAGTGGCGAGTCCAAGGTGGATGCAGCCTTGCTGGCACAACTGCCTGCGCTGGAGATGATTTCGGTATTCGGTGTCGGCTATGACGGCGTCGACGTGGCTGCAGCCCGCGCGCGTGGCGTACCGGTGACCAACACGCCCGACGTGCTGACTGAAGAGGTCGCTGACCTGGGTATCGCGCTGATGCTGTCGATTTCCCGGCGCATTCCGCAGGCCGACAAGTTCGTGCGCGATGGCCTCTGGCCCAGGGGACCCTTCCCGTTGACGCGCAAGGTCAGTGGCGCGCGCCTGGGCATCGTCGGGCTGGGGCGGATCGGCCAGGCCATTGCCGACCGGGCCAGCGCCTTTGGCATGTCGATTGCCTACACCACCCGCACGCGCCGCGACGACAGCCCGTTTGCCTATTTTCCCAACGCCGAGGCGCTGGCGCGCGAGGTCGATTTTCTGATGGTGATCACTCCCGGTGGCGAGGGCACGCGCGGCCTGATCAATGCCCGGGTGCTGGCGGCCCTGGGTCCCACGGGTTACCTGATCAACGTGGCACGCGGTTCGGTGGTCGACCAGCCTGCGCTGGTGCATGCGGTCACCAGCGGCGTGATCGCCGGTGCCGCGCTGGATGTGTTTGCCAACGAACCCAACGTACCGGACGAACTGCGCGCCCACGACAACGTGGTGCTCACGCCGCATATGGCCAGCGGCACCTGGGAGACGCGCGGCGCCATGGCCGACCTGGCATTTGCCAATCTGCAGGCTCATTTCGCCGGCAAGCCGCTGTTGACACCGGTTGCGTGAAAATGATCAAGAACGTGCACGGCAATACGGTGGACTACCTCGGCAGCGCCATCGTGGCAGGCCGGTTTGGCGCCGGCGGCGCCATGCCGCCCGAGCCCATGCTGTGCGAGGAACTCGGCGTCAGCCGTACCGTGATCCGCGAGTCGGTGAAGTCGCTGGTCGCCAAGGGCCTGATCCAGACAGGTCCCAAGGTCGGAACCCGCGTCCGACCGAGCAGCCAATGGAACTGGTTTGACCCCGATGTGATCGGCTGGCAGGCCAAGGCCGGGCTGACACCCGAATTCATCCGTGACCTGCAAGACCTGCGCCTGATCATGGAGCCAGCGGCAATCCGGCTCGCCGCGCTGCGGGCGACCCCCGACGACCTCGCCGCCATTGAAGTCGCGTATGCCGGAATGGCCGACGCCGTCGAACACGATGGCGACTATGTCAGGTTCGATCTGCGGTTTCACCAAGGCCTGATCAGCGCCTCGCACAACCGGATGCTCGAGAAGATGGACCAGGCGCTGGGTGCGCTGTTGCGCACCAGTTTCGAGGTCTCGACCGTCAAGAAAAACGGCCCGCGCGACTCCTTGCCGATGCACCGTGCCGTGCTCGATGCCGTCATTGCGCGCGACCCGGATCTGGCCGAGCATGCGATCGTGCTGTTGATCCAGGACGCGCACAAGGACATGGCGCAGGTGCTCAGCGCGCGACGCGCGTTGCCGGGTACGAGGTCGAAGGGGTCGGCAGCGGCCAGTTCGGCAAAGCCATCTGACAAGACCCGGCAGATCGCGTAATTCAAGCCATTGGCCTGATTCACCGACTTTATTTCGCAACCGCAACCCAAGGAGACAGCACGATGAAACTGAAGTTAGTTGCCACCGCCGCCATCATGGCGACATCCCTGCTGGCCGCTGGCCAGGCCAGTGCCCAGGAAAAGCTCACCGTCTGGTGGCAGAAGGGCTTTTACAAGAGCGAAGACGACGCGTTGTACGCGGCGATCAAGAAGTTCGAGACCAAGTACAAGAACATCAAGATCGACCTGTCGCTCTACGCGCCACAGGAGATCATTCCCAAATCGGTCGCGGCGCTCGACGCCAACAACCCGCCGGATGTCGCGTATGGCGACGTCTATGACTTCCAGGTGACGGCCAAATGGGCGTTCGAGGGCAAGCTGGAAGATGTATCGAGCATCATCGATCCGCTGCGCACGACGTTCGAGCCCTCGGCCCTGGCCACGACGTTCCTGTACAACGACGTAACCAAGACCCGTGCCTACTATGCGTTTCCGGTCAAGCAGCAGACCATGCACATCCAGTACTGGAAGGACATGCTGGCCGATGCGGGCTTCAAGGAAAGCGACATCCCCAAAGACTGGAAAGGCTACTGGGATTTCTGGTGCACCAAGGTGCAGGACGGTTATCGCAAGAAATCCGGCAGCCGCGCCTATGGCACCGGCTTTCCGATGGGCGTGGATTCGAGCGATTCGTTCTATTCGTTCCTGACCTTCATGGACGCGCACAACGTCAAGCTGGTCAGCGACTCCGGCAAGCTGCTGGTGGATGACCCGGCGGTGCGCCAGGGTCTGATCAATGCGGTCACCGACTACTCGCGCGCTTATGTCGACGGATGTACGCCCCCGTCGTCGACGAGTTGGAAAGACCCGGACAACAATGTCGCATTCCACAACAAGACAACCGTCATGACGCACAACGCGACGATCTCGATTGCCGCCAAGTGGCTGGATGACTCCAACAACGCGACCCTGACGGCCGATCAGCGCGCCGGGGCCAAGAAGAACTACTACGAGCTGATTGCAACCGCCGGATTTCCGAACAAGCCCGACGGCAGCAAGATGGTCTACCGCGCCGCCGTCAAGACCGGTGTGATCTTCAAGGATTCCAAGAAGAAGGACATGGGCAAACAGTTCGTGGCCTTCATGCTGGATGAAGCGAACCTGACGCCCTACGTGGAAGGCTCGCTCGGTCGCTGGTTCCCGGTCACCAAGAAGGCGCAACAAAGCCCGTTCTGGAAGGCCGATCCGGCGCGTCTGGCGGTCTACAACCAGTTCATGAACGGCACAACGCCGTTCGAGTTCACCAAAAACTACAAGTTCACCATCCTCAACAATGAGAACGTGTGGGCCAAGGCGGTGAACCGGGTCGTCAGCGAGAAGGTGCCGGTCGACAAGGCCGTGGACGAAATGATCGCGCGTATCAAGACGGTTGCCTCGCAGTAAGGGCGTCGAGGCACCCCGGGACTGGAATCTTGGTTCCGGTGCCGGGGCGCCGATCTGCCAGTTGGACACTTTCAAGCTCCAGGAACTTTCGCGCCATGGCCCAAGCAGTAGTCGCGTTGCCTCTTGTCCGCCGCCGCAGCAATTCGTGGGAGCTGTGGGGCCGATTGCTGGTGGTTCCATACGTGCTGTTGTTCCTGGGTTTTGTCCTGTATCCAGTCATGTACGGCTTCTGGCTGGCACGTGATCCGCAGAACTATGTCAAGTTGTTTGCCGACCCGGTTTTCTTTCGGACCGCCGTCAATACGTTCATATTTCTCGTGGTCGCGGTCAACCTCAAGATGGTGATCGCGCTCGGCTTGTCGGGTTTCTTTGTCCAGACCCGGTGGTGGATCAAGATCGTCGCGATGCTGTTCATCCTGCCATGGGCAGTGCCGTCGATCCCGACGATTTTGTCGGTCCGTTTCATGCTCAACCCCGAGTGGGGTGTGATCAACACACTGATCTTCAAGCTGACTCTCAAGGATGGTCCCAACTGGCTCAATGACCCGACGCTGGCCCTGTCCCTGTCGATGGTCATGCATATCTGGAAGTCGCTGCCGTTCTGGACCCTGATCCTGGTGGCGGCGCGCCTGGCAATTCCGGCCGACCAATATGAAGCGGCGAGCGTTGACGGTGCAACACGCTGGCAGAAATTCATGTACATCACCTGGCCCTCAATGAAGGGCATCTACCTGACATCGACGATCCTGTCGATGATCTGGACGTTGGGCGACTTCAACAGTGTCTACCTGCTCACGGGCGGTGGACCGGCCGACCTGACCCATGTACTGGCCACGCTGGGCATCCGCTACCTTCGACTCGATCAGATCGAACTGGCCATGGCCAGCATCGTGGTCGCGCTACCTTTTGTGCTGCCGCTGGTGTATGTGATGATGAAAAGGCTCTCCAAATGAAAAAGGGCTGGTCGCTACGCAAGATCTCGACCGAGGCGCAGTTGTTGCTGGTCGGTATTCCGGTCGTCATTTGGACGCTGATTCCGGTCTACCATCTGTTTCTGTTTGCGATCTCGCCGCGCGACAAGGCCACGTCCGGGCAACTGTGGCCGAAGAATCCGACGTTGCAGAACTTCGAGATCGTTTTTGGCCAGAAACATTTCTACCTGAACCATTTCTGGCTGCAGCTCGGCAATTCGCTGATGATCGCCGTGGCGGTGGGCGCCATCACCTTGTTCATTGCGACCACGGCCGCATTTGCCATCAGTCGCCTCAAGGTGCGCGGTGGCCGCGCAGTGATGAACCTGGCTTTGTTCACCTACTTCATCCCGGCGGCATTCCTGGCCGTGCCGATGTACAAGACCATGGCCAATTACGGTCTGCTGAACAACCGCTGGTCGCTGATCATCGCGATGGTCACGATCGCCTCCCCGTATTGCATCTGGGTGCTCAAGCAGGCGTCGGACAAGCTGCCGTGGGAACTCGATGAAGCCGCGCGCATCGATGGGGCGACACCGTTGCAGCTATTTTGGCTGGTCTACGTGCCGCTGATGGTGCCCTCGCTGGTAGCCGTTGGTACCTATGCCCTGTTGCTGGCCTGGAACGAGTACCTGTACGGCTTCCTGCTGTTGTCCAAGGAGACCGATCTGCCGCTGGCCGTGGCGCTGGGCAATTTCCTGGCCGCTGACGATTCGCCGTGGGAGCTGCTGATGGCCACTGGTTTCATTTACGCCTTGCCGCCAGCTGCCATCTACTACGCCTTCAAGCGCTACATGGTATCGGGCCTGACCGCCGGCGCGGCAAAGGGCTGAAGCAGTCAGTGCCGATGACGCGCTGATTGATTCGAACAATTCCGAATAGAGAACTCCATGGCATCTGTATCATTTACCAAGATCGAAAAAAACTTCGGCAAGGTCAAGGTCATCCACGGCATCAGTTTTGACATCGCCGACGGCGAGTTCGTCGTGCTGGTGGGCCCCTCCGGATGCGGCAAGTCCACGCTGCTGCGCATGCTGGCCGGCCTCGAGGAGATCAGTGGCGGCGACATCGCGATCGACGGCAAGGTCATCAACGATCTGGACTCCAAGGACCGCGACATCGCGATGGTGTTCCAGAGCTACGCCCTGTATCCACACATGACGGTGGGCGAGAACATGGCCTTCAGCCTGAAGCTGCGCAAGGCGGACAAGGCGCTGACTGACAAACGGGTCGGCGACGCTGCCAAGATCCTGAATCTCAACACGCTGCTCGACCGCTATCCGCGCGAGCTCTCGGGTGGCCAGCGCCAGCGCGTCGCGATGGGGCGCGCCATCGTGCGCGATCCCAAGGTGTTCCTGTTTGACGAACCGCTGTCCAACCTCGACGCCAAGCTGCGCGTGGCGATGCGGGCCGAGATCAAGTCGCTGCACCAGCGGCTCAAGACCACCACGGTCTATGTCACGCACGACCAGATCGAGGCGATGACCATGGCCGACCGGATCGTCGTGATGCACGATGGCATCGTCGAGCAGATCGGCACGCCGCTCGAACTGTTTGACCATCCCGGCAACCTGTTCGTTGCGCAATTCATTGGCTCACCGGCCATGAACGTGTTCGAAGGTACTTTGCGCCGCAGCGGGGGACGCGATTGGGTCGATGCGGATGGCCAGCAATGGCCGGTGCCCGACAAGACGACTGGCAAGGACGGGCAGGCGGTGCATTACGGCATTCGGCCCGGCAACATCGTGATCGCCGAGGCCGGAAACGGCATTGCCGCCACCGTGGAGGTGATCGAGCCCACCGGCGCGGAGACCGAGATTATTGTCAAAGTCGGCGAGACGCCGTTCACCGTGGTGTTGCATGGTCGCACCGATGCCAGACCAGATCAGGCGGTGGGCCTGCAGATCGACGTGGACATGGTGCATCTGTTCGACCGTGCCGGCGGCAAGCGGTTGGACTAGATTGGGCGGCCCGGACAGACCCGCATTCATGCAGCCGCCGCTTGTCGTCGTGATGGGTGTTTCGGGCAGCGGCAAGTGCACGATCGGCCGGCAGCTAGCGAACGCGCTGGAGCTCCCCTTTCTGGAGGGTGACGATGTGCATTCGCCCGAGAACGTCGAACGCATGCGCAGCGGTCAGGCTTTGAACGATGAGCAGCGGCGCGAGTGGCTGGCATCGTTGTCTGAACGGCTGGCATGCGCTTGCCGTGACGGCAGAGGGTTGGTGGTCTCGTGCTCGGCGCTCAAACGCTCCTACCGCGATGTGCTGCGCCGTGGCGCTCCAGGCCTGCGGCTTGTGCATCTGCGGGCCGAGCGGGGGCTGCTGGCCGAACGCAGCGCCAGCCGGCAAGGCCATTACATGCCGGTATCCTTGCTCGACAGTCAGTTCGCGACACTGGAGCCGCCCGGGACGGATGAAGCGGCGCTGACCTACGATGTGGTGCAGTCGCCAGAGAACATCGTGCAGGCCGTGGTGCTCGCGTTGGTGCGCGGGCAACCGGTTGGGTGATGGCTTTTTCAAAGGAGTACAGCAATATGTCCGGTTTCACGAAAGTGGTACTTTTCACCGATACCGACGGTCGGGCGCGGTTTCGCGAGGAGCAGATCGCGCTATCGCAAGGAACTCCCCAAGTGATGTTGTCCGCGCTGTTCGCCAGCGAGGGCTATCAGATGCGCCAGAGCCCGGTCGGATTTCGCAGCCAGTTCCATTGCACCGGTACGGCGCAATGGCTGTTCGTATTGCGCGGCCAGATGGAGATCGGGTTGCAGGACGGATCCTTGCGTGCGTTCGGACCCGGCGATCATTTCTATTCAAACGATGTGTTGCCAGACGGTGCCACTTTCGATCCAGCATTGCACGGCCACTGGAGCCGCCAGGTCGGGCCGGATCCGCTGGTGACGCTGTTCGTGCGCAGCTGATATTCAGACCCGGGAACGAGCAGGCATGGCAAGGTTGAGCGCCGAAGAAGTCGCCCGGTACCGTGGCGAGGGTTATTTGATTCCATCCTTTCGCCTGGCGCAGCGGCGCATCGACAGTCTGCAGGTATCGCTGGAGCGCTTGATACGGGACAACCCGGACGTCCGTCCCGAGAAGCTGGTCAGCGCCCATGTCGTGGGCAGGGACGGGGCGCCCAATGCCGAAGGGGTGCGCGGGAACCAGGATTTTCTGGACCTGGCCATGGACCCGGAGATCCTGGACATTGTCGAGCAGGTCATCGGCCCGGACATCATCCTGTGGGGCTGCCATGTGTTCTGCAAACCCGCCGGTGATGGATTTGAGACACCCTGGCACCAGGACGGCCATTACTGGCCGATCCGTCCATTGGCCAACTGCACGGTCTGGGTTGCGCTGGAGCCATCCACCACCGAGAACGGCTGCCTGCGGGTGATTCCCCGATCGCATGTGCAGCAGCAATGCCACCCGCATCTGCTGGAGGATCGCATCGACCTGACGCTGCAGTTGCGAGCCGACGATGGCGCGTTCGATGCGTCGCAGGCGGTCGATCTGGAACTGCAGCCCGGCCAGATGTCGATGCACGATGTGTTCATGATCCATGGCGCGCGGGTCAACCACTCGAACCTGCGGCGCACTGGCGTTGCATTGCGCTATATGCCAGGCAGTTCGGTTTTCGAGCGCGAGATCAATCCCGTGCAGGGCAAGTCCGGCGTTCCGGTGTCGTTCACCACGCGACCCTTGTGGTTGCTACGCGGTGCGGACCGAACCGGACGCAACGACCTGCGCATCGGCCACTGAACCGGCGCCTCCTAGGGCTGCATCTGACCGGACAGCAGGACCTGCACCCCGGGCCTGCCGGCCGCAAGCGTACGCAGCATCGCAGCTGCCACCGCCGACGCCTGGATGGCGCGGTAATTGGCCGGAATCAGCGGGCCCAGCAGGCCCATCAGCGCCAGACCGACACGTTCGCCGACACGTGATGCCTGTGCCAGGGCTGCGCGATCACCGGCAAGCATCGACGGACGGGCGATCACCAGCGTGGTGTATCCGATGGTTTGGAGTGCCGCCTCGGCCTCGCCCTTGACGCGGCTGTAGAACACCCCTGATCGGGGGTCTGCACCCATGGAACTGACGACGGCCAGGCGCGTCGCGCCGGCCTTGCAAGCGGCGCTGGCAACGGCCAGTACCGCATCGTGATCGACGGCCCGAAACGCCGCCCGGCTGCCGGCCACCTTGATCGTGGTTCCCAGCGCGATGAATACATCGTTCGCCGGTGGCAACTTCGGCAAGCGCGACAGGTCCGCCACGACATGGTGCGTCAGTTTGGGATGCGCCAATCGCGGTGCGCGCCGGCCCACCGTGTGGACCGCCTTTACGTTCTTATCGGCTAAAAGGGCCGCCAGAACCTCCCGACCCACGAGACCGGTTGCCCCCGCCACCATAACCACCCGAGCCGCCGGATCGTCCGCCGCCACCGCCACCGCCATAAGAGCCTCCACCGCGGTTACCACCGCCATAACCGCCGCCGCCGCGGCGTTGGCCGCCGCGTTCAGCCATCATGTCGACGCTGGTACGCATCGGATCGGGCTCACGCGGCGCACCGGTGCGCGGGGGCGGGTTGCCAGCGCTGCGCAAGGGATCGGGCTGACGATCTGCCCCGCTGCGCGGATGCGAACCCCCGCCGCCCGACCCGCTGCGACGTCCCTGGCCGTTGCCGCCAGGATACGAGCCGCCATGGTCCTGCGCAGAGCGTCCGCCGCCCGACGGACCGTTACCGCGTCCACCACCGCCACCGCCACCGGCACCGGCACCGGCACGCGCGCCGTTGCCACCGCGACCGCCATTGCCGGTCTTGTTCTCACGCACGCGCTGCAGCATTTCGGTGCGCGCCGCCTTGGCCGCTGCCATCATCACGTCGCGGCTCGGCGGCTTGCCGGCGCCGCCCCAGATGGTCTGGCGACCCATTGCGATCGGCTCGGCCTTCTCGCCGGGTTCAGGGCCGAATCCCTCGACCACCTTGACCTCGATGTTTTGCCTGGTGAAGCGTTCGATGTCCTGCATGAAGCCTTCCTCGTCCAGGCACACCAGGCTGACGGCAGCGCCATCGGCGCCGGCCCGGCCGGTGCGGCCGATCCGGTGCACATAGTCTTCGCTGACGTTGGGGATATCGAAATTCACGACATGGGGCAGGTCGTCGATGTCGATACCGCGTGCGGCGATGTCGGTGGCCACCAGCGCCCGGATATCACCGCTCTTGAAGCCGCCCAACGCCTGGGTGCGCGCCGCCTGACTCTTGTTGCCGTGCAGCGCCATTGCGTGGATGCCGTTCTTGGTCAGGAACTCGGCCACGTTGTTGGCGCCGAACTTGGTGCGGGTGAACACCAGCACCTGGCTCCAGGTATGTTCATTGATGATGTGCGCCAGCAGCGCCTTTTTCTTGCCGCGACCGACCGGATGGATGGTCTGGGTGATGCGCTGTACTGTGGTGTTGCGCGGCGTAACCTGCACGCTTTGCGGGTTTTTGAGCAGCGTGGCTGCCAAGTCGCGGATTTCGTCGCTGAAGGTGGCCGAGAACAGCAGGCTCTGCTTGTCGCGCGGCAGCACCGCCAGTACCTTTTTCACGTCATGGATGAAACCCATGTCCAGCATGCGGTCTGCTTCGTCGAGCACCAGCATCTGCACCTGGCCCAGATCCAGGATACCCTGTTGCAGCAGGTCCAGAAGTCGGCCCGGCGTCGCCACCAGGATGTCGACGCCGGACTTGAGCCGGCTGATCTGCGGGTTCATGCCGACGCCGCCGAAGATGACGGTCGAGGACAGCTGCAGGAATTTGCCGTAAGTCTTGACCGACTCTTCGACCTGGGCGGCGAGTTCGCGCGTGGGGGTCAGCACCAGCGCTCGAATGCCGGTGCCGCCGAATTTGTTCTGCGCGCTGCGCGCCATGCTCAGCTTGTGCAGCATCGGCAATACGAAGGCGGCGGTCTTGCCGGTGCCGGTTTGCGCCCCGCCCAGCAGGTCGAGCCCCTCGAGCACAACCGGGATTGCTTGTGCCTGGATCGCGGTTGGCGTCTCGTAGCCCTGCTCGCGCACGGCCTTGACAATGGCCGGGGCCAGTTTCAGATCTTCAAAGTTCATAGTTTGGCGCCCGTCCTGGGCGCTTGGCATGTCAACCTGTGCCGACATCGGGATGCCGGTCCAGTCAAAGGAAGACAGAGTAAAAAAAACGGGACGTCGGCGTGGAGCCTTGTCCCCAGCAGTTGCTGGTATGGCAGGCAGCTGGAGGCCTGCAACGCACGGGATTGTCGCACGGATGGGCCAGTTTCCCTTGATCAGGGGGTCGACTGGCGGAAAACTTGCCGCTTGCGGGCATTGCTACTTGCCATGTGCGACCATAGATGGTCAGAATGGAACACTGCATGCTTGGGTGACGGCGCAGATGCCGGCCTTGTTGAGGTTTTCCAGGAATACGCCACTAACACGAAGACGAAAGCGCTTGATGAGCAAATACCGGTTGAGGCGAATTGGCGTGGCCAGTAATGCCTCGCCCATGCGCCCAACCCTGTCCGATTGCCTCGAATTGGTGCTGGACCAGGCCAATGGACTGGCAGACGACGTGCTGGCGGCACTCAAGCGCCTGACGGCCGAGCCGGGCAGCGAAGCCCTGGAACAGGCGCCCACGGAGGCGGCGCAGGCTGCGATCAAGGTTCTGCTGGTCGACTCGCATGCGGTGCGCGCCACGCTGGAGTCCGAATTGCGCAGACTGGTGTTTCATAGCAGCGGCAAGGACCTGGCGATGAACCAGGCGGTACGGTTCGAGGACCTGCGCTTTTTCGATATCCGGGAGATCGAGATCCACATCGAGTTGGCGCTGGCGCGTCAGGAGATCATCCGGGCCACCGACGACGTATTGCCGCAATTCGATGCCCTGGTCAGCGCACTTCTGGGCTGGAGCACCGTGCAGGCGGCACTCAATCCGCTCAAGCCAGAAACCTTCGTGCGGGCGCTATTGGAGACGCTGACCGCCTGGGTGCCGGACGAAGAGGTGCGCATGGACCTGCTGCGCCCGGCCGCCATTGCGCTGGGCTTGGGCCTGCGTCAGCTATACCGGGAGGCCTGTGAATGGATGCGCTCGCAGGGCGTGCGTCCGGTCGAGCTGACCTCGGGACATTCGGGCGACGGCGCTACTGCGCGGGCCCGCAAATCGCAGACCGAGGTTGAGCGAACGATGCACACGCTGGAGAAACTGCGCCGCTTGCTGGGCGGCGAACCCCATGCGCGGGTTGAGTCAGGCGTGCAGCAGGATTTCAGCCACACGATTCCCGGCGCACTGGTGGCGCTGCAGGATCTCAAAATGGTCGAGCCGATGATGCAGCGGCTGGCAGAGCGATCCGTACGCCAGCTGGCCATGGGCAAGCCCGCTGTGCCGCCGGGGGTGACCACTATCGGGCAGAAACGCTCGCGGGAGCAAAACCAGCAGATCGGCCGCATGCTGGGCGAGGAGGTCGTCAGCCTGATGATCGACCAGTTGGTCCATGACGAACGCCTTGTGCTGGCGGTGCGCTTGCAGTTGCGGTCGCTTGAGCCGGCTCTGCTGCAGCTGGCCCGTTCCGATCCGCGCTTTTTCATCGACCGGCGCCATGCGGCGCGCCAACTGCTCGACCGGGTGGTGTTGCGCAGTCTGGCCTACCGGGCCGAAGACGAAGAGGCCATTGCCGATTTCGCCGCCTGCGTGTCCGACGCGGTCAACGCCTTGTCGCGTAGTGCCGGGGACGCAGCGTCCTACACCGGCGCGCTGAAGGATCTGGAGCGGGCCTGGGACACGCGCGATGAAACGCGACGCCAGCGTCGCGAGGACGAGCGACTGGAGCGTGAACACGTACAAGAGCGCGTGGCCATGGCGCAGCGCTTCTCGGAGGCAATGATGGAGCGCTTTCGCCCGATCAACCTGCCCGAACTGGTGGCCAGCTTCCTGCGCGGGCCGTGGGCCCAGGTGCTGGCCGAGACGCATTTGCGCAGCGAGGGCAAGCAGGATGATCCGAGGGGATATCTGGGCTTGGTCGATGAACTGGTCTGGAGTGTCCAGCTGCCTTTGGTGCGACAGGACTACGCGCGCCTGGTCCGGATGATTCCGCGCCTGCTGTCGCGCCTGCACGAGGGGCTGTTGCTGATCCGATATCCCCAGGAACCGATCATGTTGTTTCTGGACGATCTGAGCGCACTGCACGACAGGATGCTGGAGGACCACCGCAGGGCGATGGCGCGTGTGCGCCAGGCCAGCGAGAGTCGTGCCCGCCAGGGCGTCCCGGTCGAGGCCGATAGGGAGGGAGATGTCATCCATGAGCGATGGGTGCCAAACGAACAGGCGGTCGGCGCCACGGTGGAGCTGATGCTCGGTGGCGAATGGGTGCAGACCCGATTGACCTGGATCGGGCGCAATCGCAGCCTGTTCATGTTCGTGTCCGGCGCCGGCTTGTCCCATGCCATGTCGCGCCGAACCATGGACCGCCTGCAAATACAGGGCCGGATCCGGGTTGTGGAGCCGGCATTCGATCTGCTGATCGAATCGGACGTCGCGCCTCTGGCGGCCGACGATCTGCACGACGAACCCGCACCGTAGCGCGGCTCGCCGGCGCCCTGCGGCCAATAGCATTGGTACGCATGAATGGCCCCTGCATGGCCAGCGCCGATAATGAAGGATTGCAGCGCATTACCGCCGCATCCCGACCCACGTCCAACTGATCAGCAAGGAAACAGACTCCCCATGGCGCAATATGTATTCACGATGAACCGCGTCGGCAAGATAGTGCCGCCCAAGCGCCATATCCTCAAGGACATCTCGCTCAGCTTTTTCCCCGGCGCCAAGATCGGTGTGCTGGGCACCAACGGATCCGGCAAGTCGACGCTGCTCAGGATCATGGCCGGGCTGGACAAGGAAATCGAGGGTGAAGCCAATCCCATGGCCGGCCTGAAAATTGGTTACCTGCCCCAGGAGCCGCAACTCGATCCGGGCCAGACCGTGCGCGAATCGGTGGAGAGCGGCATGGAGGCGGTTTACAAGGCCAAGGCCCGGCTGGAGGAAATCTACGCCGCCTATGGCGAGGAAGACGCCGATTTCGACGCGCTGGCCACCGAGCAGGCCGAGATGGAGGCCGTCATTGGCACTGCCGGCACCGACTCGGAGCACCAGCTCGAGATTGCCGCCGACGCGTTGCGGCTGCCGCCGTGGGACGCGAAAATCGACGTGCTGTCTGGTGGCGAGAAGCGCCGCGTGGCCTTGTGCCGGCTGCTGCTGTCCAAGCCCGACATGCTGTTGCTGGACGAACCCACCAACCACCTGGACGCCGAGTCGGTCGACTGGCTCGAACAGTTCCTGCAGCGCTACCCGGGCACCGTGGTGGCCATCACCCACGACCGCTATTTCCTGGACAACGCCGCCGAATGGATTCTGGAACTCGACCGGGGCTCCGGCATTCCATACAAGGGCAACTACAGTTCCTGGCTGGAGCAAAAGCAGGAGCGCCTGGTGCAGGAACAAAAAGGCGAGGAATCGCGCGCCAAGGCGCTGAAGAAGGAACTGGAGTGGTCGCGGCAGAACCCCAAGGCGCGCCAGGCCAAGAGCAAGGCGCGCTTGGCGCGATTCGAGGAACTGTCCGACTTCGAGTACCAGAAACGCAACGAAACCAACGAGATATTCATCCCGGTGGCCGACCGGCTGGGTAACGAAGTCATCGAGTTCGTCAATGTCAGCAAGTCTTTCGGCGATCGGCTGCTGATTGACAACCTGAGCTTCCAGGTGCCGGCAGGTGCCATCGTCGGCATCATCGGACCTAACGGCGCCGGCAAATCCACCCTGTTTCGCATGATCGCGGGCAAGCAGCAACCGGACAGCGGCCAGGTGAAGGTCGGCTCGACGGTCAAGATGGCGTTTGTCGACCAGAGTCGCGACGACTTGTCGAATGAAAAAACCGTCTGGGAAGATGTATCGGGCGGCCTGGATATCCTCAATGTGGGCAAATTCCAGATGGCCAGCCGCGCCTATTGCGGCCGTTTCAACTTCAACGGTGCCGACCAGCAAAAGCGGGTTGGCATGTTGTCCGGCGGCGAACGCGGGCGCCTGCACCTGGCCAAGACGCTGATTGCCGGTGGCAATGTACTGATGCTGGACGAACCGTCGAATGATCTGGATGTCGAGACGCTTCGCGCGCTGGAAGACGCGCTGCTGGAATTTGCCGGCTCGCTGATGGTGATCAGCCACGACCGCTGGTTCCTGGATCGTATCGCGACCCACATCCTGGCCTGCGAGGGGGATAGCCAGTGGACCTTCTTTAACGGAAACTACCAGGAATATGAAGCCGACAAGAAGCGCCGGCTGGGCGAGGAGGGCGCCAAGCCCAAGCGCATGCGTTTCAAGGCCCTGAAGTAGCTTCCCCGTCGCGGACTTGCGTCCGCAGGAGGAACCCGATATGCAGGTAACAGAACCGGAAAAAGCAGGTCGGCACGCGGTGTTGTACCAGGCGACCATCGACCATGCGGTCAGTGGTGCGCCCGACCTGATGGCGCGGCTGGTGGCCCATACGCGGGCTTCCCTGCGCGACATGGAAGGCCGTGCCCAGGACCGGCGCGAACGCGACCGTCTCACCGGATCGCGGCGCCAGCTCAACCAGTGCGAGGCCGACGCCATCGCGCGCTTTACCGATGAGCTCAAAGCGGCGTTCGCACGCATTGCGTCGCGGGAACAGGCAATCGCGGTGGCCGTTGGCGCCGGGCAGCCGCATTTTGACCAGATCGCCGGCATGGATGCGTCCGCCGTTGCGCAAAGCGTCGAAAACGCGCGGGTGCGCCATGCGGTACAAATCGCGGCTGACCAGGCTTTGGCGGAACTCAACGCGCTGATCTGCAGCCTGCTGGGGCTGGAGCAGGTGTTGCTCGAGCGCAATCCGCTGCGCCCTGCCGTGTATGTGGATGCGCTGACGTCTGCGTTAAGCCAGATGCCGGTGCCGGCACTCGTGCGCCAGGGTTGGATATCGCTCATGTCCGGCGCACTGGGTCAGGAACTCGATGTGTATTACCGCCAGCTGTGCACGGATCTGCGCGATCGGGGCGTCAGTGCCATCACCGGCGGTGCCGGCGTAGCGCGGGCGGCATCGGGTCAGGGCGCCGTGGACCCGGGCACGCCGGTTGGCCAGGAGCCGCGCGCACTGACCTTCGAGCGGCTACGGGCATTGCTCGGACGCACACCTGCGCGGCGCGCATCCGTTGTGGCCGGCAGTGCATACGAAGCGGCGTCCGAGCCGGCACCGCTGGAAGCCAGCGACACGCTGGCTGACGGCGGTCCGTCCGGTTTTCGCGCCACGGTGCCTGCCGCGTTCGAAGCCGCGCGCGACATGAAGCAGCTCGACCAGGTAGTGCGGCGACTGGAAGGTCAGGTCGGGACGGGCGATGCGCAGGCACAGGATCCACTGCGCGACCAACTGCGCCAGGAGGCGCACGGCCTGGACCAGACGCTGGCACTGGAGGTTGTGGCCCTGATGGTCGACAACATTCGCCACGACGCCCGGCTGCTGGCCCCGGTGCAGCAACTGGTGGCGCAACTGGAGCCGGCCCTGCTGAAGCTGGCGCTGGTGGATCCGCAGTTCTTCAGCCACAAGCAGCATCCGGCGCGCAAGCTGCTGCATGAGATAACCCACCGCAGCATCGCCTTTGAGTCGCCGGACTCGCGCGGCTTCAGCGGATTCATGGATCCGCTGCACGAGGCCATTGGGCCGCTGTCCGGTGGCGCCATCACCAGCGCGGCGCCGTTCGACCAGGCGCTGGCACGGCTGGTCTCGGTATGGGATGAACCCGCCGGGCGGGAAAAACGCCAGATCGCCAAGGCGGTGCAGGCGTTGCAGCAGGCCGAGCAGCGCGCCGCGCTGGCCGCGATCATCGTGCGCGAGGTGCTGCAGCGCCCCGATGCGGTCCAGGTGCCTTCCAGTGTGCTCGATTTCCTGTGCGGCCCCTGGGCCCAGGTGGTGGCACATGCCCGCATGACCGATACCACCGGCGCCGACGACCCCGGCCACTTTGCCGGCCTGATCGACGCGCTCATGTGGAGTGCGCAACCCGCGTTGACGCAGCTGGACCTGCCGGCATTGCGCCAGATGGTGCCTGGTCTGCTGCACCGCCTGCAGCAGGGACTGGCCTCCATCGACTACCCGTCGACGCAGGCAAAGGCTTTTTTCCACCTTCTCGACCAGCAGCACCAACGAGGTCAGGATGCGCAGGCATTTGCCGACACCGAACTGGGCGAGTCGCCCGACCCGGAATCGACCAGCGTGGCGCGCTGGAGCGACAGCGACACCGCGTGGCTCGCGCCGGCAGAAGCGCGGGCCTCGGGCTTCATCGACATGCCGATCGACGAGGCGCTGACGGAACCCGCCGACGGCTTGGCGCGACTGCTGGTGGTGGACGTGCGGGTGGCGATGATGGTCGAGGGCAGCTGGTGCCGCACCCGGCTGGCCTGGACCAGCGCCAACGGCAATCTGCTGCTGTTCTCCGATGCGCTCGGGTTCATCCAGTCCCTGTCACGCCGGGCCTGCGAGCAACTGCATGCGAATGGTCATCTGCGCATCCTGTCGACCGACCCGGTGGAAGATGCATTGGACGCAGTGGTACAAACCGCCCTGCGCAACAGCGTCGATATCAGATTCTGATACCTTGTGTGCCAGACCAAGAAACTGCGCAGCAGTTTTTGCTCTGGCACCAACACTTCGTCGGAAGTTGGCTGTTGGACGTGTCAGCGCGATAGCATGCTGCGCACCAGCGCGATGTGGTTGCGCAGCGCATACAACTCGTCGGTGTGCGATAGCGGCACCACCACCTTGCCAACCCGTTTGTCGAGTTCGTCGAGTTCGTCCAGTAGGCCGGGTCGGGTGTCGGTGGAGTCATCGACCCGATCCTCGATGTCGCGCAGCTGCGCGTACCAGCGGAACACCCGCGAGCGGATGCGAAATTCGTACAGCGGTGGCACGATGCGCGACAGCGGCAGCAGCAGCGCGATGATGATGCCCAGTGACAACCACATACGCTCGAGCAGGTTGGCCAGCTGGAACGGCAGGTAGCGCTGCAGCAGCGGTACGCCGTTGCGGATCGTACGCTCGGCCTCCTTGGCGAGCGGGAATTCCGCGTTCGCCGGCAGCGGGTATTCGCGCGAACGGCTGAACCAGCCGGCCTTGCCATGCAGGCCCAGCGAGGCCTGCGAGAACAGCTGCAGCAGGGCCGGATGCAGGTCCGGTCGCGCCAGCAGCGTGGTCGTGGGGGCCACCAGGCGCACGTCGGCGGGCGGCACATCGGCGGCCAGGTCGACCACGCCGCGCGGCAGCGATACCGGCGCCAGGAATGGCAGGCGGCGTGAATAGGCCTCGTTCTGCGCGAAATCCATCAGCTTGACGCCCGGAGTCTGCAACAGCATCTGTACCATCAGCGATTCAGGCGCCGATGCGAACACGATGGCATCGGCTTGTTTTTCCAGGAAGGCCACCGTTGCCGGCGTCTCGCCCAGTTGCGTCACGGCGACGTCGTCGGGCTGGAGTCCATTGAGTTCGAACAGCGATTGCAGCAGGTGCGGCATGCCACTGCCCGGTGTGCCCACGTTGACGCGCAGCCCCTTGAGATCGCGCAGGTTATCCAGCGTTTCCTTCCCGGCCACCGTGCGCGCGCTGGTTTCCCAGTAGAACAACCACACTGGCTCCAGGAACAAGCTGCCCAGCGAAACCGGCGCGGTGTCGATATCCTGCTCCGTTGCGTGGCTGCCGCCCTGCACGAAGCCCAGGTCGGCCTTGCCCTGGCGCACCAGCTGCAGATTGGCTGACGACCCTTCGGTTTGCAACACCTCCACGGTGATGCCGTTGCTTGCCAGCGCCAGCTTGTAGCGCTCACCGAATTGGGCGTACGCGCTCTGGGCCGGGCCCGTCGCCAGCACCACGCGCCGCGGCGGGTTCGGATCCAGCCACCAATAGGCCAGCACCAGCAGGGTGATCGCCAGCACGATGAAGGGGCCGCCCGAGACGATCAGCTCGCGCAGCGAGAGCAAGGTGTAGCGCAGGGTCTTGGGCATCGGGATGGTCGGCACGGTCTGGGCTACGTTGGATCGAGGGTTGACGCCTGCATCGAGGTCATGGCGCCGGTACCAGATCGCGGTGCGCGGGCCAGACCATGTCGCCTACCGTGATGCCCTGCGCCGCCAGCACCGCACGCACCGTAGCCCGTGCCGTGACCTCGGCCGCCAGCGTGGCCAGCACCATCATCTGGGTCGGCTGCCCGGACAGTCCGGTGCCCATCGCAAACACGGTATCGCCGTCGGACAGGGTGTGCACCGGGTTGATTGCGCGCGCCAGCCCGTCATGGCCAACCTGCGCCAGCCGGTGCGCCTGCGCCTTGGTCAAAACCGCGTCGGTCGCGATCACCGCCAGCGTGGTGTTGGTGCCGGCCAGCAGCGGCTGCGGTGTCTCGCCCGCCAGTATGGCGCGGCGGATGTCGAGCAATGCGCGGCCATCCGCCGTGCGGGCGCCGGCCAACACTTTGCCGGTCGTGGGGTCCACCACATCGCCCAGCGCATTGCAGGCCACCAGCGCACCGACGGTGACGCCGTTGACCGTGATTGAAGCGCTGCCGATGCCTCCCTTCATCGCGCGGTCGATGCCAAACAACTTGCCCACCAGGGCACCCGCGCCGGCCCCGACATTACCTTGCTCTGGCGTGTCCTTGCCGGCGGCCAAACAGGCCTGGTAGCCGGCGTTCGCGTCGGGACGGATGCGGGCATCACCCACCGGCAGGTCGAATAGCACGGCCGCCGGCACGATCGGCACCAGGCCGTAGTGCACCGGCAACCCGATGCCGCGCTCCTCCAGCCAGCGCATCACACCGGATGCCGCATCCAGGCCCCATGCGCTGCCACCGGCGAGCAGGATCGCATGCACCTGGTCGACCAGGTTGGAGGGGTGCAACAGGTCGGTCTCACGCGTGCCGGGCGCGGCGCCGCGCACGTCGACACCCGCGACAGCGCCCGCACGCGCAATCAGCACTGTACAGCCGGTCGGGCGGCGCGGATCGGTGAACTGGCCAACTTCGATGCCGGGGACGTCGGTGATGGCGTCGCGGTCCGGTTGCGACGCCGGCGGCACAGGGTCCCTGGTCAAGGGCGGGCAGGTCGGATCGTGCGCGGGCAGGCTCATGTTGGAACTCAAGAGGGTGCGGCCGCTTCCTAAGCGGGCTGAATGTCCCGTTCCGCTCGCCACACCGCAACATGCCGCATCAGCACCGGCACAACCAACAACATGCCGACCAGCGTGGCCGTGAGACTTGGCGCCACCATCAGCAGTGCGGCAACAAAACACAGCAGCTGTTCCCAGCGCCGCATCTCGGTCAGCAGATACTTGCTCAGTGTCGCCGAAAGCAGCGTGATGCCCATGATGCAGCCGGAGAACGCGACGGAGAATTCGTACCAGGTAAAGCCCTGGGTCACCAGCAGCAGCGAGGGCGAGAATACGAACACGAATGGAACCAGCACCTTGCCCAGGCCGAGGCGGAAAGCGGTGTTGCCGGTCTTGAATGGGTCGCTGCCGGCCATGCCCGCCGCGGCATACGCGGCCAGCGCGACCGGTGGCGTTATGTCGGCCAGCACACCGTAATAGAACACGAAGAAATGCGCCACCAGCGGCTGCACGCCAAGTTGCACCAGGGTAGGCGCTGCCACCGTCACCATGATGATGTAGTTGGCCGTGGTCGGGATGCCGCAGCCCATCAGGATACATACGAGGCCGGTCATGATCAGCGCAAACAGCAGGGTCAGCGCCTGGTTCGAGGCCAGTGCCACCGGTATCACGGTGGTCAGCACCGCGGCCGCCGACTGCGCGGCGCCGGTGATGATGAAGCTGATCTTGAAACCGACACCGGTCAGCGTCACGACGCCGATGACGATGCCCACGGTCGCAGCGGCAGCGCCTACGGCCAGCGCGTACTTGGCGCCGGTTTCCAGTGCTTCGAGCAGCACGGCATAGTCGATGCGCCCCTTGATGCGGGCACCCTTGCGCACGACGACGGTCAGCAGCGCGGCGGCCGCAAAAATGCCCAGCTTGACCAGCTCGTCAAACGACGTGAAAGCGATGGCGACCAGGAACAGGTGCAACAGCAGCAGCAGGATCCAGTTGATGGCCTTGTTGCCGCGTTCGGTCGTACACAGGCCGACGATGGCGCACGAGGTAATGCCGACAAACGCCGCCAGGTAGGGCGTGCGCCCGCTGACAAGAATGCTGATCAGCAGCGCCAGGGGTATCAGCGTTGGCCAGCGTTTCGCCAGGCTCTCTCGCAGGCGGGGCATCTCCTCTTCAGTCAGGCCGCGCAGTCCGTAGCGCTTGGCCTCGAAATGCACCTGCATGAAGACGCCGAAGAAGTGCATGAACGCCGGCACCACCGCCGCCGCAATGATCGTGTGGTAGGGCAGGTTCAGGAACTCGATCATCAGGAACGCGGCAGCGCCGAGCACCGGCGGCGTGATCTGGCCGCCGGTCGAGGCCGCGGCTTCGACGGCGCCAGCGAAATGGCGCTGGTAGCCGACCCGGATCATCGCGGGAATGGTCAGCGAGCCAACCGTCACCGCATTGGCCACCGACGAGCCGCTGAGCATGCCGAACATGGCCGAGCCGAACACACTGACCTTGGCCGGGCCACCGGCCTGGCGGCCGGCGACGCTGGACGCGATGTCCAGGAACAGCTGGCCCAGCCCGATACGGGTGGCCATGACGCCGAACAGCACGAAATGGAACACGTAGGTTGCCACTACGCCAACCGCCACGCCATAGATGCCCTGGCTGGTCAGATACTGGTGGTTGATCAGCTGGCTCCAGCTCGCGCCGGCATGCTGGAGCAGGCCGGGAAACACCGGGCCGAACAGCGCATAGGCCGAAAAACCGATCGCGATCAGTGGCAAGGGCCAGCCCATGCTGCGGCGCGTGGCCTCCAGCAGGCCGACGAACAGGATGCTGCCCATCACCACGTCGAGCGTGTTCGGGTTGCCGACCCGCATCGCCAGGTCGTGGAAAATCCACGGGATATACAAGACCGCCACCGCGCAGGCGACGCCCAGCGCCCAGTCGATCAGCGGTATGCCGCCGGGCGACAGGATGCTGTGCCGGACACGCTGGTCAGCGTCGTGTTTGCGCGCCGAAAAGACCAGGAATATCAGCCCGAGCACGAAGGCCAGATGCACGCCGCGGTGGGTGGTCTCGCGCAGCAGGCCGAAGCCTGCGGTGTAGTAATGAAAGCAGCTCAGCGTGACCAGCAGCAGCTTGATGAGCAACGTGGCCGGCGGGACGGACGGCCGAAAACGCATCTCCGGGTCGAATTTTTCCTCCAGTGCCTGGAGGTCCTGGCCCGAGGGAAGACTGGTAGTGGTCGTCATGGTGCGTTCGACTTGGCTGCAAACGACAACGGGCGGATGATCCGCCCGTTGCATGAGGAAGGAAAGGCCGCCCGCCTATTTCAGCGCGCCGGCCTCCTTGTAGAAGCGCTCGGCCCCCGGGTGGAACGGAATGCCCACACCTTGCACGGCGTTCTTGAGCGTGATCATCTTGCCCTTGGCATGGCCGGCCTGCAAGGCTTTTTGGGTTGGCTCGCTGAACAGCGCCCTGGTGATCTGGTAGACGGTTTCGGCGTCGGCCTTGTCACTCGTCACCCACTGTGCACCCACGGCCAGCGTGTTGACCGCGGCAACGCCTTTGTACGATTCGGCCGGAATGGTGTCGTTGGCGAAGAACGCGCTGCTGGCCTTCAGGCTCTGGGCCTGCGCGCCGTCGATCGGCAGCAGTTCGATGCCCGAGCCGCTGCTGGCGAGTTCGGCAATCGCGCCGGCCGGTGCACCACCGGTGAAGAAGAAGGCGTCCAGTGAGCCGTCCTTCATCTTGTCGCCGGCCTGATTGGGCTTGATGTACTCGGGCTTGATGTCGGCTTCCTTGATGCCGTAGGCCAGCAGCACGAGACGCGCATTGATCAGCGTGCCCGAGCCCGGCTCATCGAGTGCGACGCGCTTGCCCTTGAGGTCGGAGATGCTCTTGATGCCTGAGCCCTTCTTGACCACCACATGGATGGTTTCGGGATACAGGTTGGC
This sequence comes from Rhodoferax sp., assembly GCA_031396205.1. Taxonomy (GTDB): domain Bacteria; phylum Pseudomonadota; class Gammaproteobacteria; order Burkholderiales; family Burkholderiaceae_C; genus CAISIP01. Next base: position 11,477 of record JANNKH010000073.1, on the reverse strand, counting down.
GATCATCCGTAGGCCGGGTACGTGGGGCTTGCCCTCGAAGATGCCGGTGCCTTTCTGCGCCCAGGTCGCGACGTCGGACTGGCTGAAGCCAGACTCCATTGCGCCGCCAGCGATACCGTTGACGTTACCCACGGAACCGTTGGAGGCGGCCGCGGTGACGATGATCTTGCCCGGTTGCGAGACCGCATTGGCGATCATGCCGCCCACCGGGTAATAGGTGCCGGCAGTGCCGCCGGTGCCGATGCGGAAAAACTGCTGCGCGCTGGCGCTTGTCAGGGTGGCAGCGGCGAACAGTGCCAGCGCCAGGTGCTTGAGTTTCATGGGTTCTCCAGAGGAAGCGGGTTGAATGGGGTGAGAAAGACTGTACACCAAGCCACTTTCTGTCTGGCACGTGCCATGAAAAACCCGCGCCGACAGGATCGCATGCGTCAGGGGTAACGGCGTATTCAATGGCGCAGCAACCGCAGCCCATTGGCGACCACCAGCAGACTGGCACCGACATCGGCAAATACGGCCATCCACATCGTGCCCATGCCCGCGACCGCGAGCACCAGGAACGCCGCCTTGATGCCGATCGCCAGCACGATGTTCTGCACCAGTATGCGGTGGGTGGCGCGCGACAGGCGCACGAAGCTGGCCAGCTTGCCCAGGTCGTCGTCCATCAGTGCCACGTCGGCGGTCTCGATGGCGGTGTCGGAGCCCAGTGCACCCATCGCAAAACCGATATCGGCGCGGGCCAGCGCCGGCGCGTCGTTGATGCCGTCGCCGACCATGCCGACAAGGCCCTGACGCGTCAGGCTCTCCACCGCGGCGAGTTTGTCCTGCGGCAACTGGTTGCCGCGCACTTCGGTGATGCCGACCTGGCTGCCAATGGCACGGGCGGTGTGTGGGTTGTCGCCGCTGAGCATGAGGGTCCGGATGCCCAATGCATGCAGGTCGGCGATCGCCTGGCGGCTGCTGACCTTGACGGTGTCGGCCACCACGAACAGCGCCAGCACCTGGCCGCTGCCGACCAGCATCACCACCGTTTGTCCGCTGCGTTCGAACCGCTCCAATCGGGCCTCCAGTGCAGCCGAGCAGTGGCCCATGTCGTGCACCATGCGGTGGTTGCCAAGGCTGTACTGCCGGCCTTGCACCGTCCCGCGCACGCCCAGGCCCGGCAGGGCTTCGAAATCGGCAACGGCGATGGATTCGATACTGTCGGTGCTCGCGGCGCGGGCTATGGCCTGCGACACCGGATGGTCGGAGTGTGCGACCAGGCTGGCGGCCAGGCGACGATAGTGCGCCAGATCCTGTGCGGTGTCTGATTCCAGATACGCCTCGCACCGGGTCTGAACCGGCTTGCCGTGGGTGAGCGTGCCGGTCTTGTCCAGCGCCAGCCATTGCAGTTTGCGACCTTGCTCGAGGAATGCGCCGCCCTTGACCAGGATACCCTTGCGGGCGGCTGCGGCCAGGCCGCTGACGATTGTCACCGGGGTCGAGATGACCAACGCACAGGGGCAGGCGATCACCAGCAGCACCAGCGCCTTGTAGACCCAGTCCCACCACAGGCCGCCCAGCAGCAGGGGCGGCCCGATGGCTACCGCCAATGCCATCGCCACCACCACCGGCGTGTAGATGCGTGCAAATCGGTCGACAAAGCGCTGTGTCGGCGCCTTGCTGCCCTGGGCCTGTTCCACCGCGTGGATGATGCGGGCCAGCGTGCTGTCGTCAGCGCCGACGCTGACGCGGTAGTCGAACGATCCGGCGCCGTTGATGGTGCCGGCGAACACCGCGTCGCCAACGGCCTTGTCCACCGGCAGGCTCTCGCCGGTAATGGGCGCCTGGTCGATGCTGGACTGGCCGCTGACGAGGTGTCCGTCGAGCCCGACGCGCTCGCCAGGGCGCACGCGCACCAGCGCACCCGGCAGCACGCCGCTGGCCGGCACCACCTGCCAATCACCGCCGGCCTGCTGCACCGTGGCCTGCTCGGGCGCAAGCCGCATCAGGCCTGTGATGGCGTTGCGCGCCCGGTCCAGTGACCGGGCCTCGATCAGCTCGGCGATGGTGAACAGCACCATCACCATCGCTGCTTCGGGCCACTGCTGCAGCACCAGCGCGCCGGTCACCGCAATGCTCATCAGCGCATTGATATTGAGGTTGCCGTGGCGCAGCGCGATGAAACCCTTTATGTAGGTGCCCAGGCCGCAGGTGGCGATCGCGGCGAGCGCGAGCAGGGCGGCCAGAGCGTCTGGTCCACCGGTCCAGTGCAGCATTTCGGCTGCCAGTGCTGCCACACCGGCCAGGGCCAATGGCCACCAGGGCTTGTGTGACGGCGTTGGCGCAGGGGTGCGCGTACGGTCCGATGGCACCAGCTCCGGCGCAAATCCCAGCGTACGGACCGCCGCCAGGATCGCATCGAGCGCCTGGGGCTGGTGCGCGACGGTCAGCACGCGTTGCATCAGGTTGAACTCCATGCCAAACACCGATGGCATGGCTAGCAGCTTGCTGCGGATCAGGGCTTCCTCGGTCGGGCAATCCATCTGCAGGATGCGTATCGCCGTGCGTGTGCCGCTGGCCACCGTGCCGATCGCGGTCGGATCAGGCTGGCCGGAGGATGGCGGGGCACAGCAATGGTCGACCTGGCCGCTCGTGCCGGGAACTTGCGCGGGTCCGCGCGCATGCACCTGTGCCGGCGCGCTGCTGGGCGGGTCCGGCGCCAATTGGGGATGATGCGACGCTTGTTCGGGTTGTGGCGGGGTCATGATTTCCTCATCTGTGCGAGCATTGGAAACCCTGAACCCACTTGAAGGTCAAGCCATGCTGTCCGAAAGACCCTCCTACCTGATCGGGCAAGCCGCCTCGCTGAGTGGCGTGACGCCGGCCAACATCCGCTTCTATGAAAAATCCGGCCTGCTCGGTGCCGGCGAGCGCGGCTCGAACAGCTACCGGCGTTATGGCGAGCGCGATATCCACCAGCTGCGTTTCATCCGCCTGTGCCGTGCGATGGACATGTCACTCGATGAGGTGCGTGCATTGTTGGCGCTGGACCTGTCGCGCAAGGCTGACTGCGCTGCGGCCAACACGGCGCTGCAAGCGCATATCAGCCATGTCAACGAGCGGCTGCGTGAACTGCGCGCGCTGCAACGCGACCTGGTGGAGTTGCGCGATCGTTGTGACGGCAGCGGCCCGAAATGCCGCATCATCGAGGCCTTGCATGAACGCGCTGATCGTCTGTCACGCGGCAAGCCGGCGGCGCGGGGACACCGGCATGTGTAGCGCGGCGCCGATATGCGCCTGGGCCCGCGCAGGCGATGGTCTGCGAGCGGCGCCCGCGACAAACTGATTCAATCCGGGTCCTGCCCCAGTTCGTCCAGGATCGGGCAGTCCGGTCGATGGTCGCCATGGCAACAATCCACCAGATGCTGCAGCGTGCGGCGCATCGCAGTCAGCTCCGCGATCCGCTGGTCCAGGTCGGCCACATGCACGGCGGCGATGCGCTTGACATGGCTGCTCGGTCGCCGCTTGTTCTGCCACAGCGTGAGCAGCTCGGCGATCTCTGCCATGCCAAAACCAAGGTCACGCGCGCGCTTGATGAAGCGCAGCGTATGCACCTGCTGTTCGGTGTATTGCCGGTAGCCCGACTCGGTACGCTGCACAGCGGGCAGCAGTCCGAGTGACTCGTAGTGCCGCACCATCTTGGCCGAGACCTGCGCGCGCTGTGCGGCCTGGCCGATGTTCAGGCTCGTGGTCTGGGTGTTGGGGCTCATCGTGCGCTCCCCGTCCAGCGGCGCAGCAGCAGCGCGTTGCTCACCACGCTGACGCTGCTCAGCGCCATTGCAGCGCCGGCGATGACCGGACTAAGCAGCCCGAACGCGGCCAGCGGCACACCGACCGCGTTATAGACGAAGGCCCAGAACAGGTTCTGCCGGATCTTGGCATAGGTCCGGCGCGAGATGTCGATCGCGTCGGCCACCAGCGCCGGATCGCCACGCATCAGCGTGATGCCGGCCGCATGCATGGCGACGTCGGTGCCGGTCGACAGGGCGATGCCGACATCGGCCGCCGCCAGCGCCGGCGCGTCGTTGATGCCGTCGCCGACCATCGCCACCGTCGCGCCGCCGGCCTTGAGCTCGGCGACGATGCGCGCCTTGTCCTGTGGCAGTACGTCGCTGCGGATGTCATCCAGTCCCAATTCGCGGCCCACCAGCTCGGCGCTGCCGCGGTTGTCGCCGGTAACCAGCACGCTGCGGATCCCCTGGTCGCGCAGCCGTTGCACGGCGAGACGGGCGCTGGGCTTGATGGTGTCGCCAAAGGCCAGCATGCCAAGCAGCCGAGGCTGGGTGGTGACATCGGCCAGCCACGACACGGTGCGGCCCTGGGCCTGCAACGCGTCGGCTTGCTGGGCCAGTCCTTCGCGTTCGACGCCCAGTTCGTCCATCAGGCGGTTGCTGCCCAGGCGCAGCTCGCGCCCGTCCACCAGCGCGGCCATGCCGCGCCCCGCAAGCGAGCGCACCTGCGATGCCGGCAATGCCGCCGCACCGGCGGCCTTGGCAGCTTGCAGCACCGCGCGTGCCAGCGGGTGTTCGCTGCCGGCCTGGATCGATGCGCTCGCCACCAATAGCGCGTTGCGATCGCCGTTGGCGGCCTCGTACGCCACCAGTTGCGGTTTGCCCTCGGTCAGGGTTCCGGTCTTGTCGAAACCGACAATGCTCACCTTGTGCGCGACTTCCAGCGCCTGCGCGTCCTTGATCAGGATGCCGTGGCGCGCCGCAACACCTGTGCCGGCCATGATGGCAGTTGGCGTGGCCAACCCCAGCGCGCAGGGGCAGGCGATCACCAGCACCGCCACGGCGTTGAGAATCGCGCTCTCCCAGTTGCCGCTGCCCAGGCCCCAACCGAGCAGCGTGACCAGCGCGATGGCAATCACCACCGGCACGAAGACCGCGCTGACCTGGTCGACCAGGCGCTGAATAGGAGCCTTGTGCACTTGTGCCGACTCGACCATGCGCACGATGCGGGCCAGTGTCGACTCGGCCCCGACGGCGTTGGTGCGCACCAGCAGCAGGCCCTCGGCGTTGACCGAACCGCCGGTCACCTTGTCGCCGCTGTGTTTGGCCACGGGCAAGCTCTCACCAGTGACCAGCGACTCGTCGACCTGGCTGGCGCCGTCCTCCACCTGGCCATCGACGGGAATTCGTTCGCCGGGCCGCACCACGACCAGATCGCCGACCCGCACGCGGGCGATCGGCAGTTCCTGTTCCTGGTCGCCGCGGCGCACCCGTGCCGTTTCCGGCCGCAATGCATTGAGTGCGCGGATGGCAGCGGTGGTCTGGCGTTTGGCACGCGCCTCCAGCCATTTGCCGAGCAGTACCAGCGTGATCACGACCGCCGATGCCTCGAAATACAGATGCGGTTCGCCGTGCTGGGCATGCGCCAGCAGCAGGTACAGACTCAGGCCATAACCGGCAGAGGTGCCCAGTGCTACCAGCAGGTCCATGTTGCCGGCACCCGACCGCAGGGCGGCCCAGCCGGCGCGGTAAAAGCGCGCGCCGAGCCAGAACTGCACCGGCGTGGCCAGCGCCCACTGCATCCAGCCGGGCAGCATCCAGTGGGCGCCGACCACCATGCCGAACATCGGCAACGCCAGTGGCGCCGACAACACAGCGGCAAGGGCCACCGGCCACCAGGTGTTGCCGCCAGGGGTCTCGGGAGGCGGCGCGGCGGTATCAGGTGCTTCGACCTGGGCGCTGTAGCCGGCTTTTTCGACCGCCGCAATCAAGCTCTCGACGGCGGCGCCCTCGCCACTGACGGTGACCTGTGCCTTTTCGGTTGCCAGGTTGACCTCGGCGGAAATCACGCCGGGTACTTTTTTGAGCGCCTTCTCGACGCGGGCGACGCAGGACGCGCAGGTCATGCCCTCGATGGGCAATGTCCATTCCATGGTGGCAGCCAGTGGGGGCAGGACGGCGCTATGGGCGTTCATGGTTGTCCTTGCAGGGGCATGGATTGGCGTGTGGTCATGGAGCCATTGTCAACCTTGACATCATGGAAACGTCAAGCGCGGATTCAACAAGGCCACAACAGGAAAGGGGACATGTTGTTGTGACGCTTGACCTTGCCATGGTGGCAAGGTCTACAGTAGGGCCGTTGGTTCCTGCCTATTTTGTTGTCTTGCCCCAGGAGTACCCCATGATTGAATTCAAGGTCGATGACATGAGTTGTGGCCACTGCGCCAGCGTCATTACCAGGACGGTGAAGGAACTCGATGCCGATGCCAGTGTCAAAGTGGATCTGGCCCGCAAAGCGGTGCAGATCGAATCGTCCGTGGACCGCGCGGTGATCGCCGAGGCGCTCGACGAGGCGGGTTATCCGACCACCTAGGCCGGTTGCCCGTAGTCACAGCGGCTGGCGATCGCAGCGTGTTGCACCATCAGGAGAATGGCCTTGTTGCTCAGAAGACGTGTTTTTCAATCCATCGCTGCGCTGGTGGCAGCCTCGGCAGTGCCGGCGGTGTTGCACGCGCAGGGCGCCAAGCCGCGGGTCGAAGTCTGGAAAGACCCCCATTGCGGTTGTTGCAAGGACTGGGTCGTGCACCTGCAGGCCAACGGCTTCGACGTGACGGTCCACGATTCGGGCAATTCGGCGGCGCGCTCGCGCCTGGGTATCCCGGAGCAGTTGGGTTCCTGCCATACCGCGCAGGTCGGCTCGTATGCGATTGAAGGCCATGTGCCAGCGCGCGAGATCCATCGGTTGCTCAAGGAACGGCCGGCTGCGGTCGGCCTGAGCGTGCCGGGCATGCCGGTTGGCTCGCCGGGCATGGACGCGCCGGCCTATGGTGGTCGCAAGGATCCGTACGACGTGCTGCTGGTGCTGCGTGACGGGAAGTCCCGGGCCTACCAGAGTTACCACAAGGGCTGAGCGAACACCCATTGCGATTTCGGCTGCCGCGATGCCGGCGGGCGGTCCTCTTTGGCGCGCGTGCCGCCATTGGCATTTGCAGAGTGATTACACTTCGCAGCCATGACACGACTGCACGGGTGGACCGGCCTGCTGGCATTGCTGATGCTGGGCCATGCGGCCGCAGCCCAGCCGCGCGGGGTTTTTCTGGAACAGCTGACCACGGCTGAAGTCGCTGCGGCGGTGCGCGCTGGCACCACCACCATCATCATTCCGGTGGGCGGCACCGAACAGAGCGGTCCGCATCTGGCGCTGGGTAAACACAATCTGCGGGTGCGTGCGCTGGCGGGGCGCATCGCGGAGCAACTGGGCAAGACGCTGGTGGCTCCGGTGGTGGCGTACGTGCCCGAGGGCCGGATCGACCCGCCCACCGAGCATATGCGCTTTGCCGGCACGGTTTCGGTGCCCGAGCCGGTGTTTCAGGCCGTTCTGGAAGCCGCGACGCGCAGCTTTTGGCAGCACGGCTTTCGCGATGTGGTGCTGGTCGGAGACCATGGCGGCTACCAGGCGGCACTGAAAGCCGTTGCGATCCGGCTCAAGTCACCGGCTGCCCAGCCCGGCGCCCGGGTGCACTTTGTCGATGCCTATTACCAAGCTTCGCAGACGCCGTTTGGCGCGCTGCTGCGTGCGCGCGGCCTGACCGACGCCCAGATCGGCGTTCATGCGGGCAGCGCCGACACCGCGCTGCAAATGGCGCTGGCGCCCGAATCCGTGCGTGCCGACCTGTTCGAGCAAGCCGCTCGCGAAGGACGTTCCGGCGGCACGCAAGGCGACCCTCGGCCCGCGAGCGCGGCGCTGGGGCAACTCGGAGCCGACCTGGTGGTCATGCGTACGGTTGATGCCATTCGCGCGGCCGTGTCATCCTCCCGCTAGGTTGGTGCGTTAGGCTTGCGCTAGGCGCGTTTTGCATTCATTTCATCCTTTTCGATTACTTTTTCTCATGCACAAGCAATCAATGGCGCTGGGCGCGTCGGCAATCCTGTTGTTGGCAGGCCTGACGGCGACATGGCTGGCACTGGCCCAGACGAGCCCTGCCGCGACTGGCGCCGTTGTGGCGCCGCCGGCCGTCGTTGATGTGGTGCCGGGCATGGCACCGGTGGCCGACCCGGGCAATCTGTACCGCGAAACGGCTGCCGGTCGTTTCAGCTCGGCCGTGTCGGGCGCGCTGGAGCGGGTGTACGTGCCGAATCGGGCCGCCAACACGGTGTCGGTGATCGACCCGGCTACGCTCAAGGTGGTCGACACCTTCAAGGTCGGCGTGCATCCGCAGCATGTTGTTCCGTCCTGGGACTTGCGCACCTTGTGGGTGGCCAACAACGCCGAGGGCCGCACCGACGGCAGCCTGACGCCGATCGATCCGTTGACCGGCAAGCCGGGCAAGTCGATACCGGTGGACGACCCCTACAACATGTACTGGTCGCCCGACGGCCGCCATGCCATCGTGGTGGCCGAGGCCTACAAGCGGCTGGATTTTCGTGATGTGGCGACGATGGAGCTCAAATACTCCATCGCCACGCCGCAATGCGCCGGCATCAACCATGCCGACTTTTCCATCGACGGCCGCTTTGCGCTGTTCACCTGCGAGTTCAATGGCTCCATCACCAAGATCGACCTGGTCAACCGCAAGGTGCTGGCCACCATCAAGCTGAGCCCGTATTTTGATCGGCCGGACGCACTGGCGCTGATCGCACAGACTGGCAAGAAGCCGCGCAAGATTCCCGATCCAGGCCAACCGGGCAACGAGATCTGCACCACGCCGGGCATGCCGCAGGACGTGCGCGCGTCGCCGGACGGCAAGACATTTTTTGTCGCCGACATGATGGCCGATGGCGTGCATGTGGTCGATGGCGGCAGTTTCAAGCAGATCGGATTCATTCAGACCGGTGTCGGCGCCCATGGCCTGTACCCGAGCCGCGACGGCAAGAGCCTGTATGTGGCCAACCGGGGCAGCAATACGGTCCAGGGGCGCAGGCTGGGCAGTGGCAGTGTCTCGGTGATCGATTTCAACACCCGAACCGTGACCAAAACCTGGCCTATTTCCGGCGGCGGCAGCCCCGACATGGGAAACGTCAGCGCTGACGGCAACCACCTGTGGCTCTCGGGTCGGTTCGACGACGTGGTGTATCGCTTCGACACCCGTACCGGTGCGGTCGACCGGATCAAGGTCGGGCGCGAACCACACGGGCTGACGGTCTGGCCACAGCCTGGGCGGTATTCATTGGGTCACACCGGGAATCTGAGGTAGCAGTTTTTTTCCAGTTGGGCGCTTGCGCAAGCCGTCGCGCGCAATTTCTGACGCCCGGGCTCAGTGCCGCACGACGCACAAGCAATACAGGAACTGCTGGGTGCTTCCCGACGGCGTGCGGTGCAGTTCGAGCCCGCTGTCGACGAGCTCGAAATCGACGCCAAACTGGTCGTGCAGCGCCGTTGCGTCGTAACGCACCACGTCCAGCCCGCTGCATTGGAGCGGGCCTTCGGGTCCAAACGTCGCAACGATCACGTGCCCACCCGGTTTGACAGCGCGCGCTACCTGCCTCACATACGCCGCGCGTTGCTGCGGATCGGTGAGGAAGTGAAATACCGCGCGGTCGTGCCAGAGGTCGTACCGGTGAACCGGGAGCGCAATCGTCGTGACGTCACCAACCCACCACTGCACCTTGTCAGCGGCGGCGCCGACGCGAGCCCGGGTGACGTCGATCGCCACCGAGGAAATGTCCAGCACGCTCAGATCCCGATAGCCGTCGGCAAGCAAATCGTCTACCAGTGTGGACTCGCCCCCCCCGACGTCGATGATCGCCGCGTCGCGCGCACCGCACGCGCGCTGGATCAGTTGTCTGGACCTGGCCAGATGCGGCGCAAACCAGCTGACCTGGTCGGACCCCTTCGTTTGGTAAACCGATTCCCAATGCGTTCGCGTATTCATTTCAGTCTCCCTCATCAGGATTCGATCGGTCCAGCACCGGTCCTTTGCCGTCGGACCTGCGCGATCCGTTGCATGCCAGGCTAATCGCGGTTGAGCGTCACGATTCTGCCGCTGGAGGTCGAGTGTTCACCCATTCGATGCCACTGGACGCGGTAATCGTGGTGGTCCAGATTGATCGAGCCGAAATCTCCTTCGGCCGTGCTGACCAGCAGCGCATCGAGAGCGGGTAGCGTCGACGCAATGGCCGAGCCCAGCAGCGCACTCGATCCTGCAAACAGGTGGTGCGCGGGGGCATTGAGAAAAACGATCAACCCCTCGTCGTCGAGCCCTACCACCGGTATCGGGATGCATTGGAGCGCGTCGCGAACGACGTTCAGACCCGATTCGCCGCGCCTGATTTGCCGTTGCTGGTGGCCCAGCACTTCCTGCAGCTGCCGATTGCTGGTTGCCAGCTCCTGGTTCGCGGTTCGGATTTTCAGATCGAGCTGCGCGTTCTGGTCAGCCAGTTCCTTGTGGTGGAACGCCTCTTCGATGCAGCTGCGCAGTTGGTTGTCGTCCCACGGTTTGGTCAGAAAGCGGTAGACCGCGCCGTCGTTGATCGCATCGGTGACCGAGTGCAACTCGGCATACTCGGATAACACGATGCGGATCGTGTCGGGATAAAGCGTTTTGACCTGGCGCAAGAACTCCACCCCGGTCATTCCCGGCATGCGCTGTTCGGACACGACGATGTCGACCGGGACGCTGGCCAGCAGTTGCAGGCCCTGCGCCCCGTTGCTGGCGGTCAGTATCTGGTGCCCGTCGCGGCGCAAAAGTTGGGTCAACGAGGCAATGACGTCGGCCTCATCGTCGACCAGAAGCAGCGTGCGCAGCCTGGTTTGGACCCGCGTCAGGTGCGCCGGCAGACGCCGGTCCGCGATCAGCAACTCCTCCAACTGGGCCTTGGGCACCGGCCTGGAGAAAAAGTAGCCCTGGATCTCGTCGCACACGTTGACGCGCAAGAACTCGCATAGCACCTCGGTCTCGACACCCTCGGCAATGACGCGCAGACCCAGACCGTGCGCCATCGAGATCACCACTTTGGCGATCACCGCGTCCTGCGAGTTTGTGCTGATGTCGCGCACGAACGCCTGGTCGATCTTGACCTTGTCGAACGGAAACAGCTTCAGGTAGCTGAGAGACGAGTAACCGGTTCCAAAGTCGTCCAGTGACAGCTTCACGCCCAGGGTCTTGAGCGAACGCAACAACTCCTCGCTGTGCGTGACATCCTCCATCAACGCTCCTTCGGTGACCTCGATACAGACCATGTGCGGCTCGATCGCAAACTCCTGCAGCGTGCTTTCGAGGTACTGCAGCAGCGCCGTGTCGCGGAACTGTATTGGCGAGATGTTGACCGACACCGCAGGCACCTTGATACCGCGGTCGAGCCAGTCGCGCAGGTCCTGGCACGCTTGTCGAAACACCCAGGCGCCGATGTCCGCTATCAGACCGGACTGTTCCGCGACCGGGATGAAACGTCCCGGCGGTACAGCGCCGAGCTCGGGATGGTGCCAGCGCAGCAATGCCTCCATGCCGCCGATCTGGCCGGTTTGCAGGTCTACAAAGGGCTGGTAAT
>JANNKH010000072.1:0-2228 GCA_031396205.1 Rhodoferax sp. | reverse complement strand
GTACGACGTATTCACCGTCCAGCATGGCGAGCAAATCTTCCTGGCCGCGGTGAGTGACGCGCAATGGAAGACCTTCTGTACAGCGTTCGGATTTGACGACCTGCTGGCCGACCCGCGTTACGCCACCAACAATTTGCGTGTGATGGCGCGCGACACGATGCTGCCGGTACTGCGCGAGCGGCTGGCGGACTACACCGCCGATGAACTCGGCCAGCGATTTGAAGCGCACGGCCTGCCTTATGCGCCGATCCGCAAGCCGGACGAACTCTACGGCGACGAACACCTGCGCGCGACCGGTGGGTTGGCCGACATCGTGCTGCCCGACGGCGCGCGTGCCGGCCAGACCGCCGGCGCGGCCTTGCTGCCGTTCACGATGCAAGGCCGAAGGCTGGGCGTGCGCCGCAATCCACCAAGCCTGGGCGCAGATACAGCCGCGATCCTGACCCAGCTGGGGTATGAACCGCAGGAGCAGGACCGGCTGCGCCGCGCCGCGGCGGTGCGATAGGACCATGGGACCACGCAGCCTTCCCGCGGCGTCGTCTGTTGCCGCTCCGGACAAGGTTGCGGATCGACTTCCTCAGCACCTCTGCGCGCAAGCGGCGCTCCGGCCAAACTGAGCCGGACATAGGCGCACCGCAGCGGCCGTCTTCGCGCGCCGGATCGCTCGGGTGAACGCGCCTGGATCAGGCTTTCTTCTTCAGGCATTCGCTCATGAAGGCCTTGCGCTCGTCGCCTTTCTTGCCTTCAGCAGCGACGTTGCAAGTCTTCATCTTGCTCTGCTGGGTTTCCGGCTTGGCGCTCAGGCAGCCTTTCATGAAGACCTTGCGCTCGTCGCCTTTCTTGCCTTCCGCGTCTTTATTGCACATCGCCATTTTTTCCTGCTGTGGCGTCTTGGCTTTCTCCTGGGCGTGCGCTGTGCCGAACGACAGGGCGATGCCGATGGCGAGGAGGGAGAGCAACTTGTTCATGTGGTTCCTTTGGTTGAGTGGGGCGCGCCGAGTTGTGCCGGACCCGCCAGCACAACGCACCAGTAGGCCGACTGGCTGACAACGGCTAGAAAAGCCGTCTGTCGGTCCATTGCGGCAGCGCGATCGTACTGCCTTGAAAGGGCTTTTTGCCCCGGACCAAAAGTAAAAAATGGTCGCTGCAAGGGGTGCCGCCCGCGCCATCAGTGGGCGTGGTGTCCACCCCTCCTAAAATCCACGCCTATGCTCAAGATAAAACAGGAACTGCTGGACGGCCTCGCGGCCGGGATTGCCGAACTGGCACCCGAGGCCGGGGCGCGGGCGGTATTCGAATCGCCCAAGGTGGCCGCGCATGGCGATTTTGCGACCACGGTGGCCATGCAGATGGCCAAGCCGCTGAAAATGAATCCGCGCCAGCTGGCCGAACAGCTGCGCGCACTGCTGCTGGCCCAGGCAAGCTTCCAGCGCTGGGTGACCGACATCGACATCGCAGGTCCTGGTTTCATCAACATTCGACTCAAGCCCGAAGCCAAGCAGCAGATCGTGCGCGAGGTGCTGACCGAGGGCGCGCAGTTCGGTGTTGCGCCGCGCAATGGTCAACGCCTGTTGGTGGAGTTTGTGTCGGCCAATCCGACCGGCCCGCTGCATGTCGGCCATGGCCGCCAGGCTGCGCTGGGCGACGCCATCTGCAACCTGTGCGCCACCCAGGGCTGGGACGTTTATCGCGAGTTCTATTACAACGACGCCGGCGTGCAGATCGCCACGCTGGCCCAAAGCACGCAGTTGCGGGCGCTTGGTTTCAAGCCGGGCGACGCCCAATGGCCGGATGCTGCCTACAACGGAGACTACATTGCCGATATCGCCGCCGACTTCCTGGCCGGCAAGACCGTCCGCTCGGACGACCGCGTCATGACTGCCAATGGCGACGTACACGATCTCGATGCGATCCGCGATTTCGCCGTCGCCTACTTGCGCCATGAGCAGGATCTGGATCTGAAGGCGTTCGCGGTGCAGTTCGACAATTTCTATCTGGAGTCGAGCCTGTACACCAGCGGCAAGGTAGCGCAGACCGTGCAGATGCTGCAGGACGCCGGCAAGACCTACGAGCAGGACGGCGCGCTGTGGCTGCGCTCGACCGATTACGGCGACGACAAGGACCGGGTGATGCGCAAGGGCGACGGCTCGTATACCTATTTCGTGCCGGACGTGGCCTACCACATCAGCAAGTGGGAGCGCGGGTTCTCCCGGGTCGTCAATATCCAG
>JANNKH010000053.1:0-7169 GCA_031396205.1 Rhodoferax sp. | reverse complement strand
GCTTGCCCGCGTCAATCCAGATGCGCCGCCGGCTGTCTTGCACGTTCTTCTCGACGACGCCCTTCTCCCAGCCGCTGGCAACGTTGCAGAAGTCGGGGTCGTACAGGTAGTGCGCGCACATCACGGCGAAGCGCGCGTTGACGGTGCGGCCCTTGCCCTTGTTGACCTTGTCCACCGCGGTCTTCATGTTGTCGTAGATACCGCGCCGGGCCACACCGCCGAGTGCGGCGAAGCTGCGGGTGTGCGCATCGAACAGCATCTCGTGGCCCTGGCTCGGGTAGGCCACGAGCCAGAAGGCGCGCGATGCGCACAGCTTCATGTGCGAGACCTGGGCGCGGTAGTAGATGCCACCGACCACCATGCCTTCCTCGCTCCAGTCGAACTGAAACGCCTCGCCCAAGGCAAACTCCAGCGGCACGAACGCGTTCTTCAACGCCGCCTGGCCCTCGGTCTGGCGCCACGCACGAATGAAGTCGGTCACGCGCGTGTAGCCGCCGTCGTAGCCTGCCGCCTTGATCTCGAAGTACAGCGCTCTGGCCGTGCGGCGCTCATGCTTGGGCCGACGGGCGTCGGCCTTCAAGGCCTGCCTGAGAACTTCGTGGAACGCCGTGAGCTTGTTCGGCTGCTCGTCGCGCCGGTACTTCGGCGGGCCGTCCACCTCGCCGTGCAGCCACTTGGCCACCGTGTTGCGCGACAGCCCTGTCATACGCGCAATCTCGCGCTCCGACTTCTTCTTCCGGCCATGCAATCGCCGGATCCTTCCAATCATGTCCATGGTGATCACTCCTCATCCCCTGCTGCACAAGAAGGCAGCAGGGTAGGTTGTTCACCTAGCTCAGTTTTGGGTCGGGAGCGCCGGGAGACCGGCAAGGAGCAAAGGGTGCAAGTCCCTCACAGCAAAGGTGTAGCGAACCATGTTGTCCCCGAGTCATGCGGGTTGCATCGCGAGGTGCAACTCGAAGCGTTGACAGGGGTACGTGCAGGCCAGCCATTGAGCCGCGTAAGAAATTCGATCCGGGTGCCGACGTCGTCCGATCCACGGAAGGCAATATGCACGGGTGCGTCATCGCAAGCGCTCGCGCGACCCGGCGTGGTCGAAGACCCTGGCATGCACGCACGCTCCTTGTATGGGAACCGGGAGATCTCCAGTCTGACCGTCTGTGCCAGTGGTGGCCGGTGGCCCGCATCGGGAAGGTGAGGAGCCGACGCCGATGATGCACGGGCTGGAGAAGTCAGACTCTGCCGTAGTAGCGATGAAGCCTGCGAACAATGCCGGGTCACCAGCGGCGGAGCGGGTGGAGCCGAGGGCAGGGACCAAGGGGAACGCGGACCCGCCACGCACGCGACGGACTCAGAGCCGCGATAGCGTGTCCCAGGGGCTGGAACGCGTACGGCAGGCCGCAAGGCAAAGGAAGAGGCAAGCGTTCACGGCGCTGCTGCACCACGTCAACGTCGATGCCCTGCGAGATGCGTTCCTGGCGCTCAAGCGCCGTGCCGCACCAGGCGTGGATGGCATGACGTGGCAGGACTACGAGTCGGGTCTGGAAGAGCATCTTCAGGACCTGCACGCGAGGGTCCACCGCGGCACGTACCGGGCGTTGCCCGTGCGGCGAAGGTTCATCCCGAAGCCGGACGGGCGACAGCGCCCGCTGGGCATTGCCGCGCTGGAGGACAAGATCGTCCAGCGTGCAGTCGTCACCGTGCTCAATGCGATCTACGAGGAAGACTTCCTCGGCCTCTCGTACGGGTTACTTCGCGTATCACGCGGTGCCTGCCAACGCCCACGCAATTGGGGCGTACCGGCATCAGGTCATCGCTCTGTGGCGGCGTTCGCTGAAGCGGCGCCGTCAGAAGGACCGAATGACCTGGGCGCGGATCGACCGACTGGCCGACGAGTGGTTGCCACCACCCCATGTGATTCATCCCTGGCCGGAGGATCGCCTTGCCGTCAAATACCCGAGGTAGGAGCCGTATGCCCGAATCGGGCACGTACGGATCTGTGCGGGGGGTGTCGGGTAACCGGCATACCTACCGCGATCGCCGACACATTGCAGAGGTATTTGTGACAATTGCGACGGTTGACTTGGATCTCGCCAAGAGCGTTTTTCAGACTCATGCCGTCCATTGGGCTGGGACCGTCGTGCTGCGCAAGCAGCTCAAGCGTCACCAGGTGGAGCGATTCTCTGCGCGCTCGCAACCTGCGCACGCAGCCGATCTTCCTGTTGTCGCAGCTCCGGCGTAAGAGCATCGCCAAAGTCGTCGGATTCGAAGACCTGCCGGATCTCGACCTCGGACTCGCCTTGCATGGGTTTGGGGCAACGCTTGACCCAGTCAATGGCCTCTTGCAGCGACGCGCATTTCCAGATCCAGAAGCCAGCGATCAGCTCCCTGGTATTGGCAAACGGCCCATCGATAACCGTCGAGCTGCTGTTGGCCAGGCGCACCCGCGCGCCGCGCGAACTGGGGTGCAGTCCTTCGCCGGCCAGCAGAATGCCGGCCTGTACCAGTTCTTCATTGAAGCGCCCCATCTCGATGAGCAACTGCTCGCTGGGCATGAGGCCCGCTTCACTTTGGCCGTCGGCCCTTATCATCACCATGAATCGCATGCTTGTCTCCTCGTGCAAGGTTGTGAAATGGATACGCCCCATTGGCACGACGTTCCTTCCGAGGTCACATCGACCGATTGTCACCAAAGAAATTGCCCGATCGCGGGAGGCGGACGGTCGCGTTCGGCGTTGCCTCACAATCTCTGCGTCAGAGCGTTTCGGAGGTGCCCGTGGTCACTGCAGATGGTTTTCCGATGGAAGGCGGTTGCGATTGCCGGCGCGTGCGCTACCGCATCGAGACCGCGCCGATGTTCGTGCACTGCTGCCATTGTCGCTGGTGCCAGCGTGAGAGTGGCTCGGCGTTCGCACTCAACGCGATGATCGAGTCCGATCGGGTCACGCTGTTGACCGGCGATCCCGAGATGGTCGATACGCCTTCCGCCAGTGGCGCGGGCCAGAAAATCGTCCGTTGTCCGCAATGCCGTATTGCGCTTTGGAGCCATTACGCCGGCGCCGGCCCGATTGTCCGATTTGTACGCGTCGGCACGCTGGACGACCCGGATCGCATGTCGCCAGACGTGCATATCTTCACCGCGTCCAAGCAGCCCTGGCTGTTACTGGCAGCGGATGTGCCGGTGGTGGCAGAGTACTACGATCGCGAAAAACTGTGGCCAGCGGCCAGCTTACAGCGACGCCAGCAGTTGCTGCCCAAGATCGAGGCGTACCTGCAGTCCGTGAGCGGGGGATCGCGGTGATGCATGACGTTGGCAAGACCGGGCTGCGGATGAGAAAGGCGAGCCAGAAGTGAGGTACAGGCATGATCGATCGCGTCGTCGATTCGTGGCCACCGCCACCCTTTGGGCTCCGGCAGGCTTTTCGACAATTTCCAGCGCTGGATGCGCGGAATCGGCCATGAGTGATCGCGGGCTGCGTTTCTCCGCATTGGGCGAGGCGATGGTTGCATTGGACCGACTGTCGCAAGCGCAGGCGCTGGCGTCAGCGACGGCCTGGACCTGGGCGCAGACTCTGGCGCATTGCGCCCAGAGCATCGAGTATTCGATGACCGGTTATCCGCAGGCCCAATCCGCGCTATTCCAGCGGACCCTGGGTACAGTGGCGTTTCAGGTCTTCGCGTGGCGCGGGCGCATGACCCACAACCTCGGTGAACCTATTCCCGGTGCGCCGTCGTTGGCCGACGGGTTGGAGGCGGACGCGGCGAGACTGCGCCTGCATAGCGCGGTCGCTGCATTCGAACGATGGCAGTCGCCAGTGCAGCCCCATTTCGCCTACGGCCCGCTGGACAAGGCGGCGTTCGCGCACGCGCATGCAATGCACCTGGCGAACCATTTTTCCGCTTTCGGCCCCAAGGCGTGAAGCGCTTGGAGCACGGACCCAGACCCATGCCGCCTGATGCGGCCAAACGGAGAAGAACATGCTCGATATTGCAACCGTACAAAAGATGATGGATCCATTGTTTCCGGGCCTGATGGGCGTTCAGCTGACCGAGGTCGCGCCGGATCGGGTGGTGGCTCAGATGCAAGTGCGGCCCGACTTGTGCACGGCCGGCGGCATCTTGCATGGCGGTGCGTACATGGCATTTGCCGATACGCTGGGGGCGGTGGGTACCGTGCTCAACCTGGCACCGGGTAAAAAGACGACTACCACCGATTCCAGTACCAAGTTCATCTCCGGTGCCAAGGTGCATTCGGTTGTCACTGGCGAGAGCGTCGCGTTGCACCGTGGCCGCACCACGATGGTGTGGCAGACCCTGATTCGCAATGCCGAGGGGAAACTGTGCGCGGTGGTGACGCAAACCCAACTGGTGCTGGAATCGGGCGCATGAGCCAGCACTGTCCTTGCGGCTGTGTCGGTTGAGCGCCGGATTGACAGCCCCCATAGCATGCTGCTGCGTGACGCCAACCCCGATGGTTTCGCAGAGATCCTGCGGATGAACCAGGAGTCGGTGCAGTTTCTCAGTCCGATGGACGCAGTGCGGCTGATCGTACTGCACGAGATGGCTGCCTATCATCGGGTCTTGTCGGAGGGTGGGCGCGCCTGTGCCTTTCTGCTGGCGATGCGCGAAGCGTGCGACTACGACAGTCCGAACTTAAGCTGGTTTACCGAGCGCTACGATCAGTTCCTCTATGTCGACCGGGTCGTGATTTCCGCTGATCAGCAGGGTCGTGGCCTTGGACCCATGCTGTATGCGGACTTGTTGTCGTTCGCCCGTGCCGTGGCGTTGGTGCATTGCCAGTCGACACAACTTGATGTAAGAATGCCTGCCCGCTGCGACTAAAGCGATTGCTGCTTCCTAACAATCGGAAAACCCCATGAAGAAATATGCCCGCTTGCTTGTTGCCCTGCTGCTTGGCGCTTTTAGTCTGGTCGCCTATTCGGCCGATGGCCTTGTCAGCGTCAAGAGCCCGCGCAATGCAAAGGACACCATGTCGCGCCTGGAAGACGTGGTCAAGCAACGCGGCCTGAATGTGTTCGCCCGCATCGATCATGCGGCCGGCGCAGCCAAGATCGGCAAGACTCTGCGGCCGACCGAGGTTCTGATATTTGGCAATCCGCAGGGCGGAACGCCGTTCATGGAATGCCAACAAACGGTTGGCATCGATCTGCCGCTCAAGGCGCTGGTCTGGGAAGACAGCGCCGGCCAGACCTGGCTTGGCTACAACGACCCGGTCTTCCTGGCCCAGCGCCATGGCGCGGCCCAGTGCCCGGTAGCCGAGAACCTGCGCAAGGCGCTGGCCGGCATGGTAGAGGCGGCTATCGCGCCGTAATTTTCGGGTCTGGTCCGATGGTGTTGCGGTACCCCGTGTGGCAGTGGATGCGTTGCCTGTTGCATGCAGGGCCAATTGCATCGCTGGCCCTAACGGCCCAGGTGGCCGTTTCACAGCAACCGCCATCGACAGGCCAGCGATTCCCGGATGTGCTGTCAGCCACGGTTCGCGCAACGTCGGTCGATAAGTTTGATTTCGATGTGACGATCTCGTCACCGTACGACACCCCGAAACGTTACGCCGATGGGTTTCGCGTCACCCGCCTGTCGGGCGCGCTTTTGGGTGAGCGCACGCTGTGGCACGACCATCAGCATGAGCAACCCTTCACCCGTGACCTGTATGGCGTGACGATTGCGCCGGGGGTACTGGCGGTTCACATCCAGGCGCGCGACCAGAAACATGGTTATGGTGGCCGGTCGATCGAGGTGGCCTTGCCCGGTCGGCGCTGACCGGGACGGAGGGTAAGCCGCGATGCTGGTTCATGTTGTTCGGCTGGGCAGTGGCCAGGCGAGTGATCTGCATACCGACTAGTGCGAGGCCCCGCAGCCGCAGCCCGCCCGTCAGATCGACGCGGCCAGCGCCAGCTGTTTGAGCTTGCGGGTGATCCGCTCCAGGAACTGGCGCGTCACATGCGACAGGCTGCGGTGCGATGGAATCACGATGCCGACGTCGATGGCGTTGATCGCCTTGTTGGCCAGTGGCCGCCAGACCACCTCGCCGCGGTCGAGTTCGTCGATGAAACCGATCTTCGAGAAAAACGAGATGCCGCGCCCGGCGATGATCATGCGCTTGGCCATGGTCGTCGAGTTGCAGGAGATAGCGGGAACCAGTTCATCCCAAAAGCGCGAGAACTCCGGCTGCACCAGGGCATGGATTGGCGAGATGCGGCTGATCTGGATGAAGGCATGGCCGCGGCAATCGTCGAAGTCCACGCTGGCCTGGCGTGCCAGCGGATGCGACGGGGCCATCACCACGCCGGGCGGAAAAGGCGCCTTGGCGATCACCTCCAGCGCGCTGGGCAACTTGCCCAGATAGCAGATGCCGATGTCGCTGTCACCCGACGCGACCCGCTCCGGTACGTCACTGGGCATCGCCGACAGGATGGTGTAACGCACCGCCGGGTAGCTGCCCGAAAACTCTTCCACTGCCGCCGGCAGAAAATCGATCAGCAACGAGTCCATCGCAGCCACCGAAACATGGCCCTTGCGTTCACCCTTGAGCGCATCGAGTTCCGTGCGCATCAGGTGAAAGTCGTGTAGCGTGCCGCTGATGTGGCGGCGCAGTCGCTCGCCGGCGATGTTCAACCGCATGCCGCTGGGAACCCGGTCGAACAACTCGGTGCCCATTTCCTCCTCCAGGCGCAAAATCTGCCGGCTCACTGCGCTGGAGGCGACAAACAGGGTCTGCGCGGCCTTGCGGATGGATCCGTGGCGGGCGACCTCGAGAAAATACTTCAGGACGACGGCATGCATGGCGACAGGGTAACGCAGCCGCCTGCCTTAGAGAATCCGGTTGAACCACAGAAGCGACAGACCTGCCGACAGCAGGGACAGCGCTGCAGCGGCGAGCGCCAGCAGACCGGAGATCTCGGTTTCCTTTTTCTCCACCGTCAGCCGGGAACTGAGGGTTTCATAAACTTTTTTCAGATCCGTCGCCGTTCCGGCGTAAAAGTATTCCGCCTGGGTGGCGCGGGCGATGCCCTTGAGGGTTTCCTCGTCGAGCTTGACCCGCATCGACCAGCCTTCAAAACCAATCGTTTCGCCCTGCACCGTGCCGACGCCGACGGTGTAAACGCGAACGCCCCGGTCGGCAGCCACCTTGGCCGCGTCGAGCGAAT
>JANNKH010000127.1:0-224053 GCA_031396205.1 Rhodoferax sp. | reverse complement strand
CCTTGCCGGCGAGCGACGCGCTCTGCGTCTCCGTCGGATAGCTCACAGCGAGGCTGTCATTGATTGAGGCCCGGGCCAACTCGGGGTTGGTCTTCCACAATTGACGCAGCGCCTGGCGCTGCGTTTCCGCCGGCACGTTCGCACCGACGAAGATCGAGTAGTCGGAATTCTTGGTCAGCGGGCCGACGATCGACGGCGACGGGCTCACCGGCACGACCGCGACCGCGGTCCGCGTCATCGGCGCGTCAGCCAGGGCAACCGGGTTGCCGTTGCCGCGATAGTCGAACGCGTGCATGTCGCCGGCGGCGGCGAAGGTCGGGACGAGGGCGATGGCAGCGGCAGCGGCAGCGATCAGGATTTTCACGGGAGGCCTCCGGTCTGGGTTGCGTTTTTGGCCGGAGGTTTTTCGCAACTCGGCCTGGTCGAGATGACGCGCAAACGGACCCGTGAATCGCTGGCCCACATGCTGTGCGAACCTTGCGCTGTCTGCCAGGGCAAGGGCAGCGTCAAGACCCCGCGCAGCGTGGCCTACGACATCTTGCGCGAGATACTACGCGAGGCACGCCAGTTCAACCCGCGCGAGTTCCGCGTTGTGGCCTCGCCCAAGGTGATCGAGCTGTTTCTGGACGAGGAGAGCCAGCACCTGGCCGGCCTGATCGAGTTCATCGGAAAGTCGGTGTCGCTGCAAAGCGAAGGGGCGATGGGGCAAGAGCAGTACGACATCATCTTGCTGTAGCACCGTCGCGCTCGCCGATCGCACAGCCTGCAAAGTGGGTGGCTCTCAGGCTTTTTTGACCCAGGCGCTGCACCAGGCCTTGCCCGGAACCTGCTTGCCGGCGAACAGCGTGCAGGCTGCGGCCGCGTCGGTGGCCTTGCCCTGGTATAGGGAGCAGTTGCTGCAAAGCTGGTCGGCGGCGTATTTCGGGTACTTCTTCTTGTCGGCCTTGGTGCCGTCGGCAACATAGCCCAGGGCGACCGCCTGCGGGTCCTTTTCGGCGAGCTTGGCCTGCGCGTAGGCCGACGGCAGCAGGCTTGCGCCTGCGCCGGTGGTTGCGATCGCCATCATGAAAATGCGTCGGTTTGAAATCATCCTGTGTCCTTGGTGCGATAGGTACGCCGGGAGTTACGCTGTGCGAATGACGCCCGGCCGCATCCGCCATACAGATCCTTTGGGACGTCAGCGCAGCACGGTCGGAATTGCTTTCCCGGCCACCGCGCCGTCATGACGCCACCGTCGTTACGATGGAGCTTATGCGATCTCGCCATGGGGCGACTTGACACCGGTCAATGGATCTGCACCCGCGCCTAGCAATACGCCCGAGTCTGGTCCCGCCTAACTGCAGGAGGCGCCTTGCCATGGCCCAACCCCACGCGCAACCTGGAAAAGTCGCAGACGTCCCGCCGCTTGCCGACCGTTTGTCGTTCGAACGCACGACGGCCATCTGCGCGCCGTGGTCGACGCATCAGCCCGGTTGGCCATCTGCCTGGCGCACTGAGTCAGCCGAGCCACCCCGGGACCCGAGGCAGGGATCGTCGGCGTTCAGGCCGATGGCCTGCGCAGGATCACCAGCGCGATGCCCCCCAAAATAGTGACCGATGCCAGCACCAGCCGCAGTGTCAGGTCCTCGTCGAGGAGCAGTGTTCCGCCAAGCGCTGCGATCACCGGTACGCTGAGTTGGACCGTGGACGCTGTGGTGGCGCGCAGACCGCGCAGAGCCGCGTACCAGACGGCGTATCCCATGCCCGAGGTCAACGCGCCGGACGCGATCGCATAGGCAGTGCCTGGCATATCGAGACTTGCTTGCGGCGCGATGGCGAGCGCCAGCAACGCCGCTGGCATCGAGGCCCGCATGAAGTTGCCGGCGGTCACCCGTGTCGGATCGCCCGCTCCCTTGCCACGCAACGAGTAGATACCCCAGGCGACGCCGGACGCCAGCATCAGCATCGAACCCGCCAGCGGTGGCGCCGACAGCCCCGGCAACAGCAACACGATCAGGCCGCTCAGGGCGATGGCCAGCCCGGCGCCTTGCAGCGCGCCAAGTCGTTCGCCACGCCACAATCCGACACCGATCATGGTTGCCTGCACCGCGCCGAACAGCAGCAGGGCGCCAGTGCCGGTGGGCAGGCTCACATAGGCATAGGAGAAGGCCGCGGCATAGGCGAACAGGGCCAGTGCGGATGGCCAGTTGCCCGCGCCGTCCTGCGTAGCGGCACCGCTGCGCAGGCGCACGATCCACCACAGCGCCAACGCGCCGGACACGATGCGAACCGCGGTGAAGCTGCCAGGATCGATGCCGGTGTTGCGCAAAGCAAGCCGGCACAGCAGTGAATTGCCGGCAAATGCGATCATCGCAACCAGGGTCAGCAAGATCAGGTGAGGGTTGCGCATGGGTTGTTCGATCGCAGGCTGCGGGGAGCTTACACGGCAAACCGGATTGCGCGCCAGCGTTTAGAGCGGGCTGCCGTTGCGGCCGTTGGTTAGCCCGGTGCAATTGCATCTGCGGATGACCACCTGCGAGCGCCGCGCGCGCATCTGTCGCAAAATGCGCTGGTTTTTCATCCATCGTTAAAGGACTTTTCGTGATCACCTTCTATTACCATCCGTCGCCCAACCCGGCCAAAGTGGCCCTGTTCCTCGAAGAGGCGGATATCCCTTATCAACTGGCACCGGTGGACACCCGCAAGGGCGAGCAGCACAGCGCGGCCTTCAAGGTCATCAATCCGAATGCCAAGACTCCGGCGATCACCGATGGCGACGTCACGGTGTTCGACAGCAACGCGATCCTGCTGTACCTGGCCGAGAAGTCGGGCAAGTTTTTGCCGGCCAACACGCCTGAACAACGCGGCCAGATGTACTCATGGCTGATGTTCGTTGCCACCGGGATCGGCCCATATTCCGGCCAGTGTGTGCATTTTCGGCATGTTGCGCCCGACCCCAAGGACTATGCGCTGAACCGCTACGACTTCGAGGCATGGCGCCATTGGAACATCCTGAACGACCACCTGGCTGACCGCACGTACATGCTGGGCGAAAGCTATACGCTGGTGGACATGGCTGTGTGGGGTTGGGCGAGGGCGGTGCCGTATATTCTCGGGGGTGTCGAGGCATGGGACAAGCTGCCCCACGTCAAGCGCTTGCTCGACGGGATCAATGCGCGCCCCGCCGCGCAACGTGCCGAAGGGCTTAAAGCGCGCCATGCCTTCAAGAACGAGGTGGATGACGAGACGCGTCGTGCGATGTTCCCGCAGAA
This sequence comes from Rhodoferax sp., assembly GCA_031396205.1. Taxonomy (GTDB): domain Bacteria; phylum Pseudomonadota; class Gammaproteobacteria; order Burkholderiales; family Burkholderiaceae_C; genus CAISIP01. Next base: position 220,802 of record JANNKH010000127.1, on the reverse strand, counting down.
CGAGCGGCTGGCCAAGCACGCCTGAGCCTGCGCCACCTGGTCGCGCTTCGGTCGTTGCGCCTGGCGCTCGCGGTTCAACCCGGATTCAGGGTCTATCGAGGGCACGCGAAGCACCGACAAGGGCCGGCGAGACATCGGTGGTGATCAGCCAGGTCGCAATCGGTTCGAGGTAGGACCGCATCCGGCCCTTGTCGACAAAACGTTCGCGAAACGCGGATGCCTGCAGCGCGTCGGCCAGTCTGGGAACAATGCCGCCACCGATATAGACGCCGCCCCGAGCACCCAGTGTCAGCGCCAGATTGCCGGCCATGTTGCCCAGAAAACTGAAGAACATTTCGCGTGCTGCAACAGCGTGTGGGTCACCCTGGCTGGCCAACGCAATTACAGCGGCGGGCCCAAGATCGCCGGGCGCGACGGTACCGGCAACATGGCACACGCCCTGGTACAGGTTCACCAGGCCCGGGCCGGAAAGTACACGTTCCGCGGACACATGGCCCAGCCTGCCGCGCAGGTAGGCGATGACGCAAGCCTCATGGACATTGGTGGCTGCCAGTGTCACATGGCCGCCTTCGCTGATGACCGGAACCATGTTGCCAAGCCCATCTGGCACCAGCCCTGCGACACCCAAGCCAGTACCCGGCCCGATCAATGCCACCGCCTCTCCCTGCGAGCCGGTTCCATTGCCGATCGGTCTCAGATCCGCGTGACCCAGCACGGGTAGGGACAACGCCAGCGCCGTGAAGTCGTTGATGACCACCAGGCGGTGCAGCCCAAGTCGATTCTTCAGATCCTCGATTGAAAACGACCAGTGGTGATTGGTCATTTGCACCCGGTCACCGGTAACTGGATTGGCAATGCCAATCGCGCAAGCGGCCGGATCCGTCCTGCCATGGGTTTTCAGGTAGTGCCTGATTGCCGTGAACAGCCCGTCATATTGGGCGCATGGGTACGTCGCGACACTGCCAAATGCTGCACCAGGTTCCGCCTGCCAGGCAAAACGGGCGTTGGTGCCGCCGATGTCGCCCAGCAGACGCGGGAAACCCCTGTGCAGCATGGGCTTCAGAGCGATCCCGGGACGTCGGCCGTATCGTTTCCATTGACATGGCTTGTACCGTCTGCCAGTGTGACGACGCGCATGCGCGCAAGTTTCGCCACAAATCTACGCTGTCTGCCGACATCGCCGCATTCGCACCGTTGGTTCGTCTCAGGGAACATTGGTGAATCCAATCGCGCCGAGGTTCAATCCGATCGCATACAGCGCCGGATTGGTGTTGAGTTCGGCAAGCGTGAAATTGAAGGCAGTTCCCGGCACGTTAACCACGACCCGGGCCAGGTGGGAGAGGACCGAAGCAACTGCTGTCGCGTTCGTGTCGCCAGCGCACAAACCCTTGACAGTGAACCCCGACAGCGGCAATTTGTATTGGCTCGCCGCCCCGATGGTCTGCGTTGCGTTGAATGTTTGCACGATCTCCGTGCCGCCAGATCCGGTATTGCATCCGTTTACCTTGGGGCCGGCCAGAATCACCTCAAGTCCCTGAGGATGGAACGACAGCTCGTACATGCTGCGCGGACCCCACAGTCGGAACTTGATTCTGCTAAATGCGCTGATGTCGACCGTACCGTTGTTGGGCGCATTCACAAACAGACCCATGTAGGAGTTCGGGACGGCAGGTCCCTTCATGATGAAGTATCGGAAAAAGTTTGGCGCGCCATTGCCGTCCAGGATCGAGCCGACTACATACCCTCCCTCTTCGATCTTGTTGGCGGAGTTGCTGAGTGTGACGTCGTCCTGGTAATGGCCGATGCTTCCATTGGCAACATTTCCGACGCCGGGATAACTCACCGTGCGCGCGGCCGGATACGCTGCCAGGTTGAACGGCGAGAAAGCCTCGGCGCTACCCAGGTAGTCGGCCGCGAAAACGGCTTCTCCGGAAACAAAGAACGTGAGGCCGCCATTGGGCGTCTTGATATCGGCACTGGCAACCGTGATGGACTGTGGGCCATTGGACCCCATCGCGGCGTTCGGATCGAAGACGATATTGGAACCGCCACCTCCTCCACCGCCGGTGGCAGCGGCCAGCGTGATGTCGTCGATATAGTAGGACTGGCCGGTGGTGATCAGGTCCTGATCGGGTGTGATCGCGATCACGGTGTAGCTCTTGGAGATATCGACGCCGACGAGGTTCCAGGTCAAGGTCTGCCAGGTGTTGGCCGCGCCGGTGGGGGTGCTTGCAACCTCAATGGCTGGCCCGCCGTTGCCGGATTCGACCTTGAACTTGATGATCGCGCCGGCCCGGGTTGCGTTGACGCGCGCCGTGATCGTCTTGCGATCGGCGGCAAAGGGAATGGCGGCGACGTTGAAGAAAACGCCACCCCATGTGTCGGGGGCGACAGGCTTGAGGATTCGCAGCGCATTGCCGGACCCGCCCGATGGCCCGGCTTCGACCGTGGGCAAGGCGCCCCCGTAGGCCCCCATTCCCGTGAACGCCGGATTTACCTCGTCGAACGAGACCAGCACAGTCCCCGAGGGCGGTGGCGGTGGCGGTGGCGGTGGCGGGGGTGTGCCACCAACCAGAGAGTCTGTGACCTGGCCTGTCAGTGTCATGCCGAGTGTTGCGGTGGTGGCGCTCGGAGCCGAAACAAGCTGGGCCCGGTTGGTCTGCACGAAAGTCGAGATCTGCGTGTCCAGCTGAGCAGTACGTGTAACGGCGGTGACGTCCGCATCGGCGGCCGCGAGGATGGCCTCGGCCTGCAGTTTCAGGCCGCCTGCGACCACCTGTGCCAGGCTGTCTGCGTTGACGCCAGAGGCAGCGCTGTTGATCTCGGTTCCCAGTACAGCGGACACTGCGACCCGTTGGGTCGCCACCCTGACGAGGCTGGCGATCACGGTCTGGTCCAGCATCGTACCGGTGCTGAGTGTGCCACCGTTCTGCAGTGCGGCCGCGATGGCAGATACCACCTCGCCGTAGATCACCGGTCGCGCGGCGTCGCCACTGGCGCCGGACAGGCCAGCCAACAACTCCGTTATTTTCTGGACCAGCTGCTGCAAGGCCAGAGACTTTTTCATCAGTTCGCCATTGACCAGGGCGCCTGCCAATCTGCGCGCCGGATCGGTGTTGAGCAAATCCGTGCCTGCTGGCAGGCCCAGCGCGATGTTGACCTGGGCCACGGACATGCCTGCCGCGACCAAGGTGGTCAGCGGGGTGATCACGGTGGATCCCTGTGGCGCCCGCAACGTGCCGGTGAACGGCAATCCGGTATCGACATTGGTACCGCCAGTGACCACCATGGGAGCGCCGCATGCGACGTCGAACTTGAAGAAGCCGCTGGAATCGGTGGTTTTCGTGGCTTCGCCGCCATCGGGTGCGACATTGTTGTTGCTGTCGCACAGCACGGTGGCACCACTCAGGTAGTCGTCGATTGCGAACCCGCTCGATCCAGACACCGTGCCGGGGGGCGTTGCGCCGCCGCCGCCACAAGCGCTGACCAAAAGCGCCGTGGTCAAGGCGCCTATGGACAAGTGGTAGTGGAATGTGACTTGACGCATGAGCTTGTCTCCAGAAATGAGCCGCATGATCAACGGCAATCGATAAGTCGAGTTTGTGAAAGCGCTTTCAAACCCGATGATTGTCTACCGTGGCAAGATATTCTTGGATAGGGCTTTCCCTTAGATTCTGGCATTTCTGCACGGATCCAGTACAGCCGGCGCGCCGCGATCTCGGGTGTTGCCGCTGGCCTGAGGGCCTAGCGCCGGTATACCCGCACGTAGTCAATTTCCAGGCGGGTCGGCAGTGACGCGTCGTCAACCACGCCGCCGAGGTCTCCTCCAATGGCCAGATTGAGCAGCAGGAACTGTGGCCGATCGAACGGCCAGCGGGCATAGTCGCCTGTTCTCGGATTGACGTAGGTGAAATAGTTGGCGCCATCGACGCCGATCACGATCCGGTCCGCGTCCCAGGTCAACTGGTAATTGTGAAAAGCGTTGCAGGCATCGGAAAGGATCCTCCTGGCTCCCTGCCCGGGACCGAGCGTTCCGTTGAAGTAGTTGTAGGCGCGGGTGTGAATGGTTCCCAAGACTTCGCCCTTGTTCTGGCCTGTCTGCTCCATGATGTCAATTTCGCCGTCATCGGGCCAGACACCTGAGCTGCCGAGCATCCAGATGGCCGGCCAACTGCCACGTGCACAGGGCAATTTGGCGCGCACTTCAAAAAAGCCATAAGTCCAGTCGGCCTTGCCGCGCGTCAGCAGGCGCGCGGAAGTGTAGTTCTGGCCACCATAGTCCGCGGCCGACGTCAAGGCTTCGCGCCGTGCCGTGATGATCAACCGGCCGCCTTCGACCCGCGCGTTCTCGGGGCGGTCGCGCGCATAGTATTGCAACTCGTTGTTGTACCAGCCATCCTTGTTGCGGCCGGTGTCGTAATTCCATTTTGCGGCGTCTGGCAGCCCGTCAGTGTCGAACTCATCGGACCATACCAGCGTCCAACCCGGCAGTGCTCCCACTGCAGGGCTGGCCAAGCCCGCTGGGGCAGGCGCCGCTGCAGCCGCGTTATTGGCACCGCCGCCTGATTCGGTACCACCGCCGCCGCAGGCGACCAGTAGCGCGAGCAAGGCGATTACGATGCTTGTAGTGCCTTCGGACTTTCCCATCACAGTCGGCCGAGTTGGCCCGGCGCTACGTTCAGGCTCTTGCCATCACTGAACTTCACGCTGATCGGCGCCTGCGTCGCGTTGTAGGCTAGGTAGGTCTTGCGGCCATCGGGACGTTTAAAGACCGCGTACAACGCCGTATCGGCGCGCACCGTGAAATCGGGTGTGCCCATCTGCTGCAAGCTCAGTATCCAGTGCAGGGCATGGGTCCGGGTGTCCCCCCCTTCAATGCTGCCATAGCGATCCCATTGCGCCAATGCCGCAACCGGATCGGCAAGGGCCAGGTACTTGGCAAAGACATCCTGCCAGATGTCCTTGGGTGGCGGATTGGGCGGGAACTGGCCGCGTTCGTTGTAGATGCCAGTTTCTAATTTCATGGCATCCAGATTGCGCTGGATGAACTTGGTATCGCGACCCAGATAGGTTGAGAAATTAGCGATCGGCAACAGGTTGATTCCGTGGATCTGGCGCGGCTCGTCGGTCCACCAGGTGTTGTGCGCGTACTTGCCCCCAAATACCATGCTGACCTCGGCATTCTTGTACTCGGGCGGGAGCACCTGCCCATAGATGTCGAACCAGTAGTGGTTGATGGCATCGGCTTCGGTCGTAAACAGGTAGACGCCGAGGTCGCGCAGTTCGCGGTTACCGGTCACTTCCCCCCACAGAATCAAGCCCGCCCAGGCATTGAGCGCTTCGGAGGACGACTCCTGGTTGTTGCCCCATTCGCCCAGACCGATGCCAGACGCCCAGGAATGGCCTTCATAGGGGTCGAAGTTGCGCAGGAACGGGAAGTCCGCTCGGCCGCGTTCGGCGGTGGCGATGTCCTTTACCAACAGGTCGACCATGCCTCCCCATTTGTCCTTCGCGCCCCAGGCAGGGTCGCGCATGGTGATTTCGGCTGCAGCGCGGATCCAGTAGCCATAGTGAAAATGATGGTCGTTCATCTGCTCGACGGCAAAGAACTCGTCGGGGTAGGTTACGACGGTGCCCAATTGCTTGTCGTAGTGGAAGTAGCTCCTCTCGGCTCCGCCGGAAAACCAGAACTCCATGCGCTCGCGCACCAGCTTGAACAATTGCTCGCTGCCTTCATCGTTGCCCTGCTGCTCGGCAACGGCCATCAGGGCGGTGGTGCGGGTCAAGCCTTTGCCCTGCCAGTAGGCGCTGACGCGCCAGTTGTCTGCGTTCTGCCTGGCCGGAATGAGTTCGCGTCGCTTGCGCAGGTCGATCTTCAGTTGGGCATCGACCTGGCTTGCGGCCGGGCCATCCTTGATGCCCGGCCAATGCGGCACGAAGCCGGAGTAGGTGCGCTCGGTTTTGAACTGGTCTGCCGCCAGCAGGCGGATCTTGCCGCGAATGCTGTCGTAGGAGGCACCGAGTTTGGCGGCCACCGATGGATTGTCATACCACTGGTGCGGGTACAAGCCGATCAGTGGCCCGTTGTCCGGACCTTCCATCACTTTCGTCTTGACGTTAAAAGTGGTTTCGACTTTGCTGGTGGGCTGGTCATAGCGCCAATCGACGCGTGTGTCCTGCACGAATGCGTAAGCGTGGCGACTGAAAAGCGCGATGGACTCGGCTTTGTCGTCGGGCAGGGCCGCGGCCGAAAAATAGCCCTTGCCCTGTGGCAGGCGGCCAATCCATTCGGTTGGTGACACCTGCTCCCAGCGAACACCGGTCGGTCCAAAGACTGCATACGGCGTACCCTTGGTACGCAAGGCCAGCACGCGTGGGTCGCCAGCAGTATCGAGCCGCTCGCCAGCGGCAGGCAGCCGCAGTCGCATGTCGCCGCGCGACAACTGGAAATAGGCGAACGGGCTGGCATGCGCCACTGTGGCCAGCAACTGGTCGGCGCCACTGGCCATGGAAATATCGATCGACCAATCCGACGCCGTGGCGAGCCTGGCGGGTTCCGGCGCAAAGGCCACAGGAGAAATCACCAGCGCATCGCGGTGCGCATAGTGGATCTCGACATCGCGACGCACCGTCGGTACGACCTCCTTGCGCGCCAGCGCCATCTCGAAGCCGGCCGCAGTCGTCTTGTAGGTCAGTGGATGCGCGAACAGGGCATCGGGCTTATCGTTGAACAGCAGCGTCGAATACCACTGGTTGGTTGTTGCAGCCAGCTTCTGCATGGCCTCGGTCCGTCCATGAGCTCTTGGCGGCGCCTTGTCGCTGCCGCGGGGAGCCAGGTAGTACGTGCCAGCGCCGAGTTTGACCGGCTGCGCGATCGCTCCGGTCAGTCCGCTGCATAAGACCAGCAAGAGGAGCTGGTAGCCTTTGATGAGTTGCATGTCTGTTCCTTGTTGGATCGTCGCTTACGCGAGCGTCAATGATAGTGAAAGCGCTTTCATAGCGCATCCAAAGGTTTTCCCCTAGTGGTTTACCCGAACTCATTCCCTGATCCAATCGATGCGGTGAATTGTTGCTAGGGAAAACACGGGGGTCGCCCTCGTTGACGCTGACAGGCATCTGTCCTTACACTTATGAAAGCGCTTTCAGATATTTCCACAGGAGACTCCATGAAACACCAGCACCGCCTGTGCCAAGCCTCTGCGGGGCAAGCTGCGGCGGGGGCATCACCGTCGACGCTGAAGTTCATGCTGGTGTTGTCGGCAGCAGTACTGTCGGGCGCCGTCCATGCTATCGACTTTGGCCCGGACGGCATGTTCAGCATCAACGGGTTCGGAGAGATCGTTGTCACGCGCTCCAACAACCAATGCCCATCGATCGGATGCCAGTTTGACCCCGACACCGATCGGCAACGCATCTGGACTGACGATGTCGTGCCCGGGCGTCCACTCAAGACCAAGGATACCGTCTTCAACCAGGTGCAATTGTGGCTGGGTGCGAAATATGATCTGCCCAACGGATTCAGGATCAAGGGTACGCTGAGCCAGAACTGGCGCGACGGCAATGCCGACACGCCCGGATTCTGGCGCGAGAAGAATGTCGCCCTCAGCCACGAGGAATATGGCACGCTGACCGTCGGTCACATGATTTCGCGCACCTGGGGTTTTGCCGACTACCCGTTCGGAACCAATCTGGGCCTGTCCTATACGTGGGCCGCCTCCGGCGCCGGGTACCGCAACCTGACGCAAGCGGTGCGGTACACCTCGCGCGTGCTGGACGTCGCCGACGGTGACCTGGTGCTCGAGGTCACCTACGACCGCGGTGACACCGCCTTCAAGATCCACAAGCCGCGTTTCGTCGAACTCTGGGCGCACTACGGCAAAGGGGATCTATCAATCGACGCGATGTACCAAGATACCCGCAACGGTGCTCCGACAGCCTTCGGAGCCGCGGTATTCAAGGGCATCTTCTACGACCCTGTCGCCGACAGCAAGGTCGGAGGGTCGGGACAGAGCGTCGCCGTGGTGCAGGCCATCTACCAGTTGAATCCACGCATCGAACTGTCCGGGGCGCTGCGGCACAATAAATGGAGCGGGGCTTACGCGGCTGTGGTCATCAACGGGCCGCCCCAGCAATGGAACAACATGTTCAACGTCAATTGGGGCGGCACCCTCAATGGGGTCGCCAACCCGGGTTATCCCGCCAGTTCAACCGATTTTGCCCTGGGTGCGCGTTACCGCATGGACAAGTGGACCTTTGGCACCGGTCTGGCCTACCTGGGCAAGGCCAAGACCAACAATCCGCTGGAGCGCGGCCAGAGCAACTCGGCTTTGGTCAATACCATCATGGCGGACTATGACTACGACCGCGACCTCTCCTTTTCGATATTCGCCGGCATGATCCACTACCGCAACAAAGGATTGTCTCCGCTATCGATGCCATCGAATGCGACGATCAACGAGATTGATTCGCGCGTGACCAAGGCTGGCAACTGGTTTGGCGTCAGCGCCAAATACTCGTTCTGACGCGTGTTATTTCGAGACCCACACCATGATGATCACAGGATTCAACACCATGTCGATATCCGCTATGCGATTGGCGCGCGCCGCGCTGGTTGCGCTGTTGGCGGCCGTACTGACCGCTTGCGGCGGCGGCGGCGAAGTGAACATTGACGCGCCCAAGAGCGCCGTTTCCTCCATCGACCTGCGTGTGTTGCCGGCCGAGTACCTGGCACGCAAGGCGGTCGCCTACTCGCCGTTTCGCACGGCAACCAGCGGCTCCGATCGCGACAACGAGACAATAACGGCTGGCATGGTCAAGGAAGACCTCGACCTGCTGGTTACGGGTAACTTCAAACTGATCAGGCTGTTCGACAGTTCGGACAAGGTGGCCAAACTGGTGCTCGATGTCATCGCCGACAACAACCTCGACATGAAAGTGCAGCTCGGCGCCTACGTCAACAGCTTCAAGTTCGAGCCGAACCCGTACAAGGTGATCGATATCAAGGATGCGAACCTGCTCGAGCTCGATCGCCTGGTCGCCTTGTCCAACGATCCAAAGTACCGCGCCATCATCCTGGCCGTCAGCGTCGGCAACGAGACGATGGTGGAGTGGTCGATCGTGCCGATCGACCCGGCCGACATGGCCGTCTATATCCGCTACGTGCGCGACCGGGTAGCGCAACCGGTCACTACCGACGACAACTTTCTTTTCTTCATCCAGTCGCCCAAGGTCATCACCGACTTGATCGACTTTGTCGCCCTGCACACCTATGCGGCGATCGACACCCAGTTTCGCGCCAGCCCGTTCTACTGGGACTGGAAGCAGGAAAGTGTGCCCGCCGGGCCATTGCGCGCCACTGCCATGATGGATGCGGGCATTGTCGAGACACGCCGTCAGTTTCAGCTGGTGCGCGATTCCCTGGATCGAAAGGGCCTGCGCGCCTTGCCGATCGCGGTTACCGAAACCGGCTGGAATGCCGTGGATCTGGGTGCACAGCGCTTTCGCGCCCATCCGGTGAACCAGAAGATGTATTTCACCCGCCTGGAGACCTGGCGCGCCGAGGGCAGGGTCGGCCCGGGGCCGGCCAACATCTTCTATTTCGAGGCCTTCGACGAACCTTGGAAACTGGGCGACGATGGATGGGGCTTGTTCAACGTTCAGCGTAAAGCCCGTTATGTGGTGCAGAACCTGTACCCGCAAGCGATCTGGGAGAACCCCGCCTTGACCGATGCAGACGCGGTGTACTTCCTTCCGCCGACGATCAACCCGGCCGTTGCTACAAACCCGTACACGCTGTATTCCGACGCGCCGGGCGCAGTGTTGGCGACGGGTTTGCGCGTGGATGCGTTTGACGGCAATAGCGTCAGCGCGCCGGAAGTCTCCAACGCCATGGCGCCCGAAGGTGTCAAGAGCATAGAGATAACACCGACACCCAAGAACTACGGCTGGGGCCTGTTGTGGGGTCCGGTGACGGCCGGCACCACCGATAACCTCTCTCAGTTTGCCGCTACGGGACGCATCAACGTCTGGATCAAGACCAGTTATGCAGGCAAGATCGAGGTGGGCCTGGCAACCCTGACAGCTGACGGAGACACACAAGAGGTTTACCTGCAGATCGGCAGCGGCGATTACGGCTATTGCAACAACGGTACCTGGTGCCAGGTGTCGATCCCCTTGCAGGCGTTTCAGGCGAAGAACCCGAGCATTGACTTGCGCCTGGTGCTCAGTCGATTCATCATTGCGGACCGCTACCTCTTCACCGGGAAGCCATTGAATTCGAACATCACGACCAAGCTCAATATTGACGGGATCTACTACTCCCGGTAAGGGCTGCGCTGTAAGGGCCGTCAGGCACTTGCAACGCAATCGTTCGAAACGGTTGCCGTTCCTTTCCATGCCGAATCTACCCGCGATGCGTGTTTTCCTGACCTCACAGGAAGGGGATGCGCGACTGGCGGAACAGTTCCCGCCGTTGCTGACGAGGCCCGCAGAGCCTGAGCAGAACCTGCCCTGCGTTTTCGTCGATCAGCGACGCGTCTTCCAGACAATGGAAGGTTTTGGCGGGGCCTTCACCGAAGCCGCGGCGGTCACCTGGTTGAAACTCAGCGCCCAGCGCCGCGAACAGGTCTTGCGCGACTATTTCGACCCGCATGAGGGCCACGGCTACACCTTGTGCCGGGTGCACATGAACAGTTCCGATTTCTCGCTCGGCAACTACGCGCATGTGGAGACGCCGGGCGATCTCGATTTGAACAGTTTCTCGATCGAACGCGACCGTGGCGCGCTGCTGCCGTTCATCAAGGCTGCCCAAGCTGCGGCGGGCCAGTCGCTCAAGTTGCTGGTGTCGCCCTGGAGTCCGCCGGCCTGGATGAAAAGCAACGGTCAGATGAACGAGGGCGGAAAACTGCTGCCGCAATTCCGGCTGGCCTGGGCGCGTTGCTTTGTGCGCTTCATTGAGGAATATGCGAAGGAGGGCGTTCCGGTGTGGGGCGTCTCGGTGCAGAACGAACCGGCCGCGTCGCAACGCTGGGATTCGTGTGTCTACAGCGCCGAAGAGGAACGCGATTTCGTGCGCGACTTCCTGGGACCCGAACTGGTTGCGGCCGGACTCGGTGCGGTCCGCATCATTGTCTGGGATCACAACCGCGACCGCCTGGTGGAGCGCGCCAGCGTCGTGTTGTCCGACCCCGAGGCAGCCAGATTCGTCTGGGGCACCGGCTTTCACTGGTACGGGGAGAATCATTTCGAGCAAGTGCAATTGTTGCACGATGCCTGGCCGGACAAGCGGTTGCTGTTCACCGAAGGTTGCCAGGAGGGGGGACCCCATACAGGCTCCTGGGATCTTGGTGAGCGCTACGCCCATTCGATGATCAACGACCTGAACCGCTGGACGGTCGGCTGCATCGACTGGAACCTGGTGCTGGACGAGACGGGCGGCCCGAACCATGTCGGCAACCTGTGCAGTGCTCCGATCCTGGTCGACACGCGCAATGATGCGCTGTTGCACCAGAGTTCGTACTACTACATCGGGCATTTCGCGCGTTTCATCAAGCCAGGAGCCAGGCGCGTGTTGTGCGCAGCGTCGCGCCAGGATCTGGAAGCCGCTGCTTTCGTTAATCCCGATGGCAGCACCGCCATCGTCGTGATGAACCGCACCGCGCAATATGTCGAGTTTGCGTTGCGGCATGGCGCTGTTCAAGCCGTGACCGAAATGGCTCCGCGGTCTATTGCCACGTTCGTCGTGCACGAGCCTGCCACACAAGGGTAAATACGGGGTCTGACGCAGTTGACCTGGGGCAAGAATATGCCTAGCATGGCAATTGTTGAAAGCGCTTTCAGAAATGCTCGAGTAGAAGATCTGCTTGAGCAAGAACGCGCTGTCAGCCATTGGCCAGGGGTGGAGGGCCGTTCACAGCGGCGTGCAACAGAGAGGTATTGCCTGTCGAGTTTATTGACAATCCTGTGGAGGAAAAATGGCCATTCATGGCTATCTGTTTGATTGACAAGCAGAAATTTTCTCCGGCATGAATAGTGCTTGGTATAGTGTGAAAGCGCTTTCTTTATCGATCTCTGTTGCACAGATGCCAAGTTCTGGCTTCGCTTTCACAAGGAATCGGATTCGAATCCGACGAGTTTGCCGGGCCGGTTGCGCAGATCCTCTGTTGCAGCTTGAGGAACGGTTGTAGATCCCTTAGGAGTACATGAATGTCAATTAAGTCACTATCGATCGTTGCGGCAGCCACCGTGGCACTGTGTGCCGGTGCGGCGCAGGCTGCTACCACCAACGGGTTTGCCAACGGTGGATTTGAAACCGCCGGAGCCACGACGCCAGCGGCGAGCTGGCTGCAAGCTGCAAGCGGCTACACGAGGTCGGGCGCCGAAGCCCACAGTGGGTCTTTTTCCGCACTGCTCGCATCGCCGGCATTCAACGCCGCTGTCATGCTCCAGAACTCGATTGAACAGGGCGGCCTGCCGGCCTTGACGGTGGGCGATACCCCGATGCTGTCGTTTTTTGCCAAGGGCTCTGCCGGTGGTACAGGCAATGTGCTGTTCGCGCTGCGTTACCTTGATGGCACCGGCAACATCTTGGCAAACAGCGGTAACCAGTTCTTCCAGAACAGCATCAACACAGCCACATGGTCAGAAATCACCTACAACTTGGGTGCTGTGCCGACTGGCGCGACAGCTGCGTTTATCGAGTTCAGCCAAGGCATTGGGCCCATTGAGCCAGGTTTGCCAGCGGGGGCGGTCTATATCGATGACCTCAACCTCGCAGTTACTGCAGTTCCGGAACCTGAATCCTACGCGATGATGCTGGCCGGCCTGGCTGCGGTTGGTGCCGTGGTGCGCCGGCGCCGCCGTTCGGCCTAAGTCCGTTCGACCCGTTTGATGCAAAGGGCGCCGTCGCGGCGCCCCTTGTTTTTTTCGCTGATTGACTGGATGTGGCGACGCATAGCGCGCCACCTGGATTTCACTTTGTCTAGGCGGGCTCGGTCTTGTCGCGGCTCTACAGCAGTTTGCGGACACCAATCCAGTGTGACCTTGATGCTTTAGGGGCTGCCATCAGCCCTGCGAGCCACGCGGTGACCTGGCTGGTGTTGCCGGCTCAGTTCAGGCTAATCACCAGTGTAGTGAGTCGTCCATCGCGCAGATCCAGAGCTAGGCGTTCAGGCAGCCAACTCCCGGTGTACTGGCGCAAGGCAGAATCGACATAGCGCAATTCGAATGACACCGGCGCGACCGCGCCCTCGCCGTAGGTGGACCGGCGCGACGGGTTGTCATACATGATCCAGGTTCGGCCAAACAAAACCAGTCCGAAGCGTCCCGCTTCACATTCGCCTGAAGCTGCATCTGTGAACAACCAATCGGCAAGGACAGGGCGCGGTTCGAACCGCAAAGCACCATCGACAACCCGAAACGGCTCTGCACCTAGCGCCATGTGCAGCATCATGCTGATCCACTCGGCAGTTGCACCGCTAAGCCTTGCAACGAAGCCGACGCCGTGCGTTCTCGCGTCCGGAAACCGGCTGCTGGCGATGAACGAGGAGTTCTCCAGCGGCGAGCGGCCGTAGGTGGCCGGGTCGTGAAACGCGACCAGGCCGCGGCGCAGATCCTGGTAGAACTCTGTAGCCAAGCCGCTGCGCAGCGTTTCGAGCATAAACTTGTAGTGCATGTGCAGGAAGATCGACTCGTTCTCTAGCCAGCCGGGCGAAAACACCCGGCTGCGGCCGATCTCGAAGCTCTCATCGTCCAGCGGCGCGTTGACCCGATACATGCCAAGTTTCTGGTCGTACAGTGATGATTGCTTGACTGCTTGGTAGATGGAAAGGGCTTGCGCGCTATTGCCTGCAGCGCGTATTGCGTGGACCGATGCCTCGAGGAAGGCCGCCAACGGCTTCTGTACAAAGCGCAGGGCACGCACATGTCGGTTGGCCGCGTTGTCGCTGCCCGTGGGAGCCACAGGCTCATAGTCGACCATTGAGTGGGTGTAGTAGCTCACCGGCAATCCGTCGTCGGCGACGGCCCGTTCCAGCGCCGGTACCAGCACCCGCTCCGTTGCGTCCAGAAAACCCAGGATCTCGGCGCGGTCGACGTCGACAAGCTTGCCGTCGATTCCCAACCGTGTATCGGCCCGAAAAGCCTCACGGCAACAGGCCAGTTGTTCCCAGGAACCCATGAACGCCTGCAGGTCGGCCTGTGCCAGGATGCGGGTGACGCTGCGCAGCAGGCTGGCCACCTCGGTGGGCATCGGCAGCATGAGGCCGGGCTCCAGCAGTTCCTGCTGCACACGGCGGATAAAGGCGCCCCAACGCTGGAGTGCATATGCCTCATGGGTCGACGAACCCAGCAGGCCGGGCAGGCCATTGAGGGCGTCACACCAGCCGGGCTTCTCGGCCTCCATTTCCAGGCCCGTGCCAAACGGGTCGAGCAACGAGGCCTTGACTGCCATCAGGTTCAGGACCTTGACCAGCAGACTAGTGCGAAATATTGGGCCAAGACCATGGCCGGAGCGCATCGTGTTTGGCTGCTGCGCGCGCTGCGCAATCAGGTGGGTCTTGTCGGCATCCTGCACCACCGCATGCAACTGGCGCACCGTGCCATCCGCACGCAGTACATACTTGCGCGCGCGCGGCTGCACCACGTGGTCGTTGTCGAAGTAGGTGAAGTCGCGCCGTTCGACGAGCAGCGCGCGCAGCCGGTCCGGGAATACCGCTGCGTAGCTGTCCAGCAGGTCCAGGTTGTAGATCCAGTGGTCGACCCAATAGCCTTCGCCGTGAGCTGCACCCTGGATCTTGTCGGACAGGCCCAGGATGCGGTCGAACCAGGGCCGCGCGATGTCGGCAGTACCCCAGGCGTCTGTCAGCCGCTCCTGCAGCTGTCCGGGGCTGAAGGGCTGCGCCAGGAAGCTGCGCCAATCGGGGGTGTCGCCTGCCGGCCAGGCCTGGAAAAACTCTGGCCACTGGTCTTGCGGCAGGCAGAACTTCTCGGCCTGGATGACCAGTGGATTGTTGCCGTCCAGCTGGATCAGGTTGAAGAAGGTTTCGACGTTGGATGCGTCGATGTCCGGGAAAATGAAGTTCTCGCAGCGGCGGTTCTGGTTCACGTCGCGAAAATTGCCATTGCCTTGGGACCAGTAGCTGGCAGCAAGCTCGAAGAAGTTGTAGTCCCTCTCCATGTCACCGTGCTTGCGCGTGAAAGTGTGGAACACGCGCGGCCCCCGTGGTCCGTCGATCACCACGGGTTGGCCACCCCGCAAGGTGTTGTCAAGGTATGCCTGGCGTGTATAGGGCGCGAGTTGCGCCGGGCTGGCTACCAGATCGAAGCGCGCGCCGATGCTGCGGATCAGCTGGGCGTTTTCGTTGCGCTTGCGGCTCACATACAACGCGTCGCCACCGACCCTAGCGCGCAACGCATCGGCCTGGCCCCAGTCGCTTGCCTGCCCGAAAAACGAACTCCAGCTGGTGGTTTGGCCGGGCGCCAGCTCCAGCGACAGCTGCGCGAATGCGCACGCGGTCAGTGTTTCGCGGCGCGAGGCAAGTGCGTCTATCCGGTCGGACTGCACGAACGCCAGCGGCGTGTGCAGGCTGGTGTCGGTCCCAAATACCAGGTCCGGGTCGACGATCATCGACACGGCAACGCCCTGGTGCAGCGTAAAGGCGAAAAAGCCGGCATCGATCCATTGAATATCGGGCTTGTCCGAGGGTTCGACCTTGAGCTTGAAGAACGGAAGGTTCTGCTCGACATGGCGCACTTCAGCAAACGCCTCCATCGTGCGTGACATCAGCTTGAGCAGGCGCTCCTCCAGGCCAAAGGGCACAATCTGCGGCAGGCCGTCCAGCACATTGGCATGGATCGGTGTGCTACCGATATTTTCCAGTGTCACATGGCGTACCAACGCCGCAAGGTTCTCGCCTGGCAGTGTGAAATAGACGATCCGGATACGCAGATTAAGCGCGGGGTGAATCTCCTCGATCTCGACCTCTTCGGCGCGCACCGACAGGCGCTGCACTACGCCATCGGCGGGAGTGATCTGGAACGGCTCGTGCATTGTGTTGTTGTGTAGCCCCGTCAATTTAACGAAGGTCCGAAATCCCTGCGATGACGTGAGCGTGTAGGCCTTGTTTGCGGGCTGAAACTCCAGCATGGCGCTGTTCTTGTCGTTCACGCCGAAGCTTGCAATGCATTGCCCGCGGTTGGCGTAGAACACCCACATGGGTTTGCCGTACGCACCTGCAATGCCCGGCAGGAAGCTGGAGAACGGCCTTGCCGTGTTGAATTGATTGAGGTGAAAGCCGTCGGCTTGCAGGGTGGCTTTTGGGGTCATTGGGGAAAGGCGGGTCGGCGTTAGCGCAGCGGCGCGCCACATGGGTACGGCAGGGGTGACGACATCAGTTGCTGGCGACCAGTTCAGGGTAAGTGCCTTGCATCACCAGCTTGGGCCGGCGATCGACGGTGAACAGGCCCCAGTGTTTCTCCGGCTCCATCGGGTCGGACGAACCCTTCCACGGTTCATCGAAAGCCTCGAAGACAAAGGTCAGAATGCCAGCCTCGCGCGTCCATTGCGTCAGGTCGTGGTAGTAGATCTGCTGCAGTTCCTGCGAGGCGTGTTCGGCATTCATGCCGCGGCCGTTCGAACGGGTGGCCCAGCCGGCCTCGGTGATCACGACTGGCTTGTCCGGATACAGGTGTGCCACGCTTTGCACATTGTCCTTGGTGTAGTCCAGTGCCTCGTGGATGTGCTTGTATTCCCATACCGGATAGGAGTGCAGCGATATGAAATCGAGTTCCGTCACCAGGTCGCGCAGCTTGTGCTGCCAAGGAACATAATTTTCGCAGAAGGTGACCGGTTGTGCGATGCGCGACTTGACTCGTCGCACGTATTCAATCATATGGTGCACGGGAACGAAGTGATCGGTCCAGTCGACGGTGGCCTCGTTGCCTACCGCCACCGAGAACACGATATCCTGGTATTGGTTCGCCAGCGCGACCAGCCGATCCAGCTCGGCCTGGTTTTCCCGCTGGCTTGCCTCCAACTGCTCCTCGCTATAGGTGGCGCCCCAGGGACAGCCGACGTTGTTCATCTCCGCGCCCAGATGGGCGCCAAGCATGACGCGCAGCGGCAGGTTCTCTTTGCGTATGACCTCCAGAACGCGCTCACCATGCGGACTGCAATCGTACAGACGCAACAGGCTCCAATGCTTGCGCAGTATCAGCAGATCCTCGAGGATCTGCGAGTGAGAGGGATAGGTGCGGCTGCCGGGGTCCTGCCCATGGCGGTAGCCCGAGTAGCAGATGGCGTTGCCTTCAGGTAGTTGGAGCAAGGCAGTCCTTGGGGCCGGGTCGGCGTGGTTGGTCATCCGGTGAACTTGGGAAGGGCGTCCTTGTCCCAAAGGCCCCAGTAGGCACCAACGTCCCCTTCGGCTCCCACCTTCCAAGCCTCGTCGAAGGCGGAGAAATAGAAAACCTCGACCTCGTCGCGCTGCGCCCATTCGATGGTGTCCAGAAAATAGCGCATTGCCCCCTCGGTAGATGGAGCCGCACCGTGGAACGGGCTGCCACGGTCGGGCCATCCGGTCTCGCTGATGACGATGCGCTTGCCCGGCGCCGCAGCCTGTACCCGGCGCAGCATGCTTTGCATGTAGGCAACGGCATGGTCCCGCGGACAACCTTCCCAAAACGGGTAGCAGTTGCAGAGCACCACATCACAGGCCGCGGTGATGCGTGGATGTTTCTCAAACAGGTAGTAAGCGTCGACATAGCCCACCGGCAAGCCGGGCAGTGCGTCCTTGGCTTGCTCAATGAAGGCCAGCAGCTGGTCTTCATCCAGGTCCTCGCGCAACAGTACTTCGTTGCCAATGGCCAGCATGTCGGCGTGGCCGGCTTGCGCCACAGCGATTGCGCCTGCCACCTCGCGCCGGTTGATGTCAGCATCGGTGCCCAGCCAGGCGCCGACCAGGGTTTTCAGGCCACATTCATGGGCGATGCGCGCAATGTGTTCATTGCCGTCGGTACACGAGAAGCTGCGGATCCAGCGTGTATGGGGCGCGATGGCCTGCATGCGTTGCCTTATCTGCTGTTCGCTGACCTGCGCGCCGGGGCCCTGGCCATCCTGGTAGGGGCTGAAGCACAGGCCGTGCACGCCGCGCTCCAGTGCTGCGCGCATCGCGATGGTCAAAGCATCGCGCTCGGACGCCGGCAGTTCTTCCCAGCTGGCTGATTGCCCGCCAGAGGTGGCAAACAGGAATGGAATTTGGGCCCCGGACCGGACGCCGGCGTTGGCCGCGTTCCAGACCGACTCGACCTCGGAATTCGACATATTTCTGCTCGACATGGTTGTTCCTCTTACACCCGTCTGGATGATTGCTTCTGATAAGGAAACCGGCCATCTCCGATCGGTTTTGTGTCGCCGTACCCGCCGACGCGGTCGTAGACGCGAACATAGTCCACCACCAGCTCGGCCGGGAACCGGGTCTGCGGATTCGGCAGGCCTGGAAAATTGCCGCCGATGGCGACGTTCATGACAAGGTAGAACGGCTGATCAAACGGCGCCGGCCACGGGTTGATGTCAGCCGCGCGTCGCGCGGGAGCACCATCACCCCGGACCAGTTTGCTACAACTCCACCAGTGGTTCCGGGTGGCGGTGAGCATGCCGTCCACGTAGAAACGGATTTCGCCCGGCTCCCACTCCACGCCATAGACATGCCAGTCAGAGACCAGGCTGCCCTCGGGCAATCGGTGCACATGGGTGATCAATGCCCGCGCATCGGAGCCGGTTGACCCGAAATGGATGCTGTTCAGAACCTCATGCGGTTTCTCGCCAACGATCTCCATCAGGTCGATTTCGCCCGAGGCCGCCCAACCACCGTATGTGTCTTCCTGCGGCAACATCCACAACGCCGGCCACAAGCCCTTGCCCCACGGGACCTTGGCGCGGATCTCGAATCGCCCGTACAACTTGGTAAACAGCGGTGTACCGTCGCGCTTGCGGGTCGTCATGCGCGCCGATGTGTAGCCGCAACCATGCAGGGCCTCCTTGACAGCGCGGATGGTGAGCAGACCATCTTTGACCGACACGTTGGTCGGTTCCTGTGTGTAGTACTGCAGTTCCTCGTTGCCCCAGCCTTCGACCCAGACATGGTTGCGATAGTCGAAGAAGCCATTGCCGATGTCGAAGTCCCACTTGCCCGGGTCGACCTGGTCGCCTTCGAACTCGTCGTTCCAGACGAGCTTCCAGCCCTTGCTGATCGCTTTTCCGGTTTTAGAGGTGGCAACGGACCGGGCGACTGTGGCGGTCTTGGGGGAGGTCGCCGATGTGGACTTTTGCATGCTGCCCTGTCTTGGGTTGCGAGGGAATGCGCTGTACGGGGCAGCAATCAGATCAGGCGACCGTCGGCGCCGAAGACCAATGCCCAGGACGCATCGGGTGCGAGTCCGACCGATTGACCGGCGTCCATCGTGCTGTGTTCGGTGTCGACCTTGGCGTTGAGCAGGTCTGCAATGCCATCGACGCGCAGGTGAATGATCGACGAGTCACCCAGGTGTTCGGCCAACACCACGCTAGCGGCAATGCCCTGGCCGGCTGGCGCCAGATGCAGATGCTCCGGCCGCAGTCCGATGCGCTGACCGCTAGCCGGCGCGCCGCTGGCCAGCGCATCCCACAGGGCCTGGTGCGCCGGCGCCGCGCCAGTGACCGGCGGGCGGGGGATCAGGTTGATGCGCGGGGCACCGATGAAGGTCGCCACGAACTCATTGGCCGGCCGGTTGTACAACTCCATTGGCGCGCCGAGCTGTTCGACGATGCCCTTGTTGAAGACCGCGATCCGGTCGCCCAACGTCATGGCCTCGACCTGGTCATGGGTCACATAGATCATGGTTGTGCCCAGTTCTTTGTGCAGTCGTGACAATTCGATGCGCATATTGACCCGCAACGCTGCATCCAGATTGGACAAGGGCTCGTCGAACAGGAAGACCTTGGGTTTGCGCACGATCGCGCGTCCGATGGCGACGCGTTGGCGTTGCCCACCCGATAGCTCCTTTGGAAATCGGCCGAGCAGTTCGGTTATGCGCAGCACCGCGGCGGCCTGCTTGACCTGTTCATCGCGTTGGGCGTGGCCTACGCCCGCCATCTTCAACGCGAATCCCATGTTCTCGGCTACCGTCATGTGCGGATAGAGCGCGTAACTCTGGAACACCATCGCCGCACCTCGATCGGCCGGGCGGATGTCATTGGCCCGCTGGCCGTCGATCAGCAGGTCGCCCGCGGTCACGCTTTCGAGTCCGGCGATCATGCGCAGCGTGGTGGATTTGCCGCAGCCGGAGGGACCCACGAAGACAATGAATTCGCCGTCTCCGACATCGAGGTCCACGCCCTTGATGACGTCGACCGCGCCATAACTCTTGCGGACACCGCGCAATGAAACCTTGCCCATCTCAAGCTCCTGTAGTTGTCGCGTTGCTCTGTTCGCGCGCGGCCTTTTGACGCACGATGAAATCGCGGTACCACAAGGCGCTGTCCTTGGGTGTTCGGCGCTGGCTCGCGTAATCGACATGCACAATGCCGAATCGCTTTTCATATCCACAAGCCCACTCGAAGTTGTCGAGCAGGCTCCACACCATGTAACCCTCCATGCGCACACCTTGGCGCATGGCCTGCGCCACGGCATCGATGTGGCGCGCGATGTATTCCCGTCGGTGGGTGTCGTGCACGCGGCCATTCACGACCTGGTCCTTGAACGCGCCTCCGTTTTCGGTCACATACAACGGAGGAATGTCATAGTCCTGGTTCAGGCGCAACAGCAGGTCGGTGAGACCTTCCGGGTAGACATCCCAACCCATGTCGGTAACCTCCCGTCCGCCACTTTTCTTGTCCCAGCTGTCGGTCGCGCTGACAACCATGCGGGAGTAGTAATTGATTCCCATGAAGTCCATTGGCGTTGCGATGAGCCGCATGTCGCCGGTTTGGGTCTGCGGTGCGTCGGCGCCCAGATAGCCCAGAACATCCTGTGGATAGTGCCCGTTCATCAACGGATCCATGTACCAGCGCAACAGGCGGCCGTCCTCCAGTCGCGCCCGCTCGTGGTCTGCGGCGGAGTCGGTCGCCGGGTAGACCGGCGACAGGTTGAGCACGATGCCCAAGCGTGACTTGCAGCCGTTGGCGCGCAACGCCTGCAGTGCCATGCCATGGCTGAGCATCAGGTGGTGCGATACCTGCATGGCCAGCGCGCGATTCTTGATGCCGGGCGCAAAATTGCCGTCTTCGTGCCCGAGTGTGGCCATCACCCAGGGCTCGTTGTGCGTGGTCATCGTCGCAATCCGATCGCCCAGGCGCTGGTCCATTCCGATTGCGTATTCGACGAAACGATGCACCGTATCGCGCTGTGCCCAGCCGCCCCTGTCCTGCAGGCCCTGTGGCAGATCCCAGTGGTTGAGTGTGAGATAGGGCTTGATACCACGGTCCAACAGACCGTCGACCAGCCGCTCGTAAAAGTCAAGGCCGCGCGCATTCCATTCGCCCGAGCCGCTAGGTTGTACCCGCGGCCAGGAAACCGAGAAGCGGTAGGCATCGACCTGCAGGCTGGCGATCAGGTCCAGATCCTCTTTCCAGCGGTGATAGTGTTCGCAGGCGACGTTCCCGTTGCTGTGGTCTTCGATGGCATTCTCGACACGGCAGAAACTGTCCCATATCGATGGACCTTTCCCGTCTTCGGCCGCCGCGCCTTCGATCTGGAATGCGCTGGTCGCCACGCCCCACACAAAGGTCGGCGGAAAATCCTGCGGCGGACGCGTGCCCAGTCCGCGCGCGACCAATCGGTTCATTTGACAGCGCCCGCCGTAAGGCCGGAAATGAGTTGACGCGAGGATAGAACGAACAGCACCACCAGTGGCAGGGTGGCGATGGCCGAGCCCGTCATCAGCGCGCCCCATTCGGTATCGACCGGGCTTTGCAGGCTGCGCAAGGCCAGTGGCAACGTATACATGTCGGGCGAACGCATCACCACCAGTGGCCCGATGAAGTTGTTCCAGGACGCGATGAAGGTGATCAATCCCAGCGTGCCCAGCGCGGGCTTGAGTAGCGGCAGCACGATGCGCCAGTAGATGCCCAGTTCGCTGCAACCATCCATGCGGGCTGCTTCGATCAGGTCCTTTGGCACGGTGGTCGTGACAAATTGGCGCATCAGGAAGATTCCGAATGCACTAGCCGCGCCCGGGATATACAACGCCCGCGGCTGGTCGATCCAACCCAGCAGATCCATGATCATGAATGTCGGGATCATGTTCATGAACGTCGGTATCAACATGGTTCCCAACACCATGCCAAAAAGTGCGTTCTTGAAGCGGAACTCGAACAAAGCGAACGCATACCCTCCCATGGAGCAGAACAGCAGCGTAAGCACGGTGGATGCCACCGCCACATACACACTCCAGCCCAGGTTGCGCCAAAACGGCAGGCGGTCGGTAAGGATCTTCAGATTGCCCAGCAGATCATCACCAAAGAACATCGGCGGCGGCAGGCTGAATATCTCGGTACGCGACTGGGTTGCAAACACGAACATGAAATAGAACGGTGAAAGCATGATCACCGTGCCGACGCCGACGATCAGATAAGCAGCCAAGGGCGCCAGTCTTTCGGATTGAATTTTCATCGGATGAACCCGCTATCAGGTGGATGACTTGCGCGGGCGAAACGCAATATTGGTCAGCCAGGTGAGCAATCCAACCACGATAAACAACAGCCACGACATGGCGCTGGCTGCGCCAAAGTCGTTGAAGTCGAAAGCCATCCGGTACAGGTAGATTGCCGTGGTCATTCCGGCCTGGTCCGAGCCGCCGCGTCCACCGGTCAGGATGAATGGCTCTTCGAACAGCTGCAAGCCGCCGATTACGCTGAGCGTGACACCGAAGAAGATCATCGGCTTGAGGCTGGGCAGCGTGATGTAGAAGAATTGCTGGATGCGCCCGGCGCCATCCATCGTGGCCGCCTCGTAGATATCTTTCGGTATGGTCTGCAATGCGGCCAGGTACAGAACCACGTTGAAGCCGACGTAGCGCCAGAACACCAGCATCGAGATGGCCGGCTTGATGTTGTCCGGGTTACCTAGCCAGTCAACCGGGTCGCTCGGTAGCAGCCAGCCCAGCCCGGGCACTTGGGCCATGGTTTGCAGTCCCACATTGACCAATCCGTAATCGGTTGAAAACAGCGAACTGAACAAGATCGCGATGGCGACCGTGGACGTGATGTAGGGCATGAAATACGCCCCGACGACCGCATTGCGCATGCCCTTGAACGACGTGTGGATGAAGTAGGCGAGCGGTATCGCGACCACGTGTTGTGGAACACCCGATGCCAACGCCATCCAGCCGGTGTTGTAGAGCGACTTCCAGAACCATTCGTCCTGCAGCGCAAACGCGTAGTTGCCGAATCCGACAAAGGCCATCGCGCCCATGCCGCTGCTGGGCTCCCAGCTCTGGAACGCCAGATACAGGGAAAACAGCAGGGGGAATAGGCCGAAAACGCCGAACAGAATGACGAATGGGCTGATAAACACATAGGGCGCCCATTCAGGTGACAGGCGCAGCGCGTCGGGAAGTTTCATCGATTGCTCCGATAGGGGTTGCAAGGCCAGACGGTTGCAGCGTCAGCGGTGCGCGCGTTTGCCCAGCAGGCGCTGCGCGTCAGCCAGTGCAGCCTTGATGTCCTTGCCCCGGTCCAGGACCTTGTCGAGTTCCGTGTTGATCACCTCGTCGGCGAAGGCGTCCTGCTTGTGTACCGAAACCGCTGTAATGCGACGGGCGGCGTCTCGCCATCCGATGCGCGCCGTTTGTCCCCCCAGGAAGTCGATGGGCTTGTCGAAGAACGGGTCGTCGTATACCTCGAGTAGCGCCGGAAAAGCGTCCTGGCTGCGAAACGCATTGATCTGCACGTCGCGGTCGAGTGTCATCATCTGGATGAACTCCCACGCCAGCTGCTTGTTTGCGGCGGGCGACCCGCGGGCAATGGCTAAGAAAGTGCCACCGTATGCCGCGAACGCACTCTCGGGCAGTTGCGCGGCGCGCCATTTTCCCTTTGTGTCCGGCGCAAGCCAGTTGTTCAGATGTCCAGCCAGCCAGGCGCCGGTCATCTGGGTGGCGATGGTGCCGCGCTTGAATCCTTCTGACCACTCGTTGGACCAGGCCGAGACCTTCGCGTCGAGTTTTTGCTGGCGCACTTGGCGTGCCAGCTCGAACGCACGTTCGAACCGCGGCGTATTGACCAGCACATTGGATTTGTCGTCGAAGTACAGGCCCTCTCCCGGCTTGATGCCACTGCGAATGACGATGTCCTTCATGTCGCGCGCATGGGCCATCAGGTAGGCGCCCGTCGCCTTCTTGATGCGTGCTCCCGTGGCGACGTAGCTATCCCAGGACTGGGTCAACTCGGCCTCGGAGACGCCGGCCTTGGCGAGCAGGTCGGCACGGTACAACAGGGTTCCGGGACCAATGTCGGTCGGCATCGCAACCACCGCCCCCTTGCGGTTGGTCGCCTGGGCAAACGCATAGGGCACGAAGCGCGATTCGAATCGACGAACGTCGTAGGGCGGCAGTGACAGGTTATCCAGTCCGCCGCCCTGGGCGAATCTACCGACATAGCCAACTTCCAGCGCCATGACATCTGGCAGGTAGAACGACGTCGACAGCGCGGTCGTCATGGCTGTGTGGTGGTCGTTGAACTGGCGGCTGACAACCTTGATGTCGACCGTGGGATGCAGTCGTTTCCATTGCGGAATGGCGGAGCGGACAATCTCGTCGACCGCGGGGAAGGCTGCCACCGTGAGAGTGACCTGGGCCTGCGCGGATGCAATCGCGACCAGCAACAACCCGGCCAAGCCCCAGCAACGGGCTCGCCTGTTCCACCAACGGGTTACCTGCATCCGGATCTCCTTGTTTGGGTGGGTATTGCCCCCATGCCGTCGGATAGGCGGCCATCCATCAAGCTCGCAGGACTATGCGTGAAAGCGCTTTCAGTAGAATTATAGAAGGTGCGGGAAAGCGCAGGATTAGGGTATTCCCTGCAGCCCGGCCCCGCGCAGGCCGTGCCGGGTGCCAGAGCTGATTTTCAGGGCGACAGGCGTCGACCGGATTCGCGTGCGATCAGGATCGGAGGCGGGACTTCGGCATGCGGCGTCTGACCCGCAATGAGCTGCAGCATGCCGGCGGCCGCCAGCCGGCCAATTTCATACGCCGGCTGGCGTACGGAGCTGAGCGGCGGAATTGCGTAGAGCGACGAAGGAAGGTCATCGAACCCAATCAGCGAAATATCGGCGGGAACCCGCAGCGATCGGCGCTGCAAGGCCAAATTGGCACCGATCGCCATCTGGTCGTTGGCGGCAAATATTGCCGTGAAACGCCGCCGGCTCTGCAGCAGATGATCGACGGCCAAAGCACCGCTGACTTCATGGTAGGCCCCTGGCGTGACCAGCCCCGCGTCGTATTCAATTGCTGCCGCTTTCAGCGCCGCGCGATAGCCGCGCAGGCGCTCGTTCGCGTCAGGGTGTTCCGCATCGCCCGATATGAACGCGATTTGCCTGTGCCCCAGATCGATCAGGTACTGGGTCGCGATGCGGCCTCCTTCGAAGTTGTCGAAGTTCAATGAGAACAGCCCCGGTGCCTTGAGATTGCGGCCGGTCACCACCACTGGGATTGACTTGGCGCAGGCCTTGAGCGCCTGGTCG
The DNA here is from genome assembly GCA_031396205.1 of Rhodoferax sp. Lineage (GTDB taxonomy): Bacteria > Pseudomonadota > Gammaproteobacteria > Burkholderiales > Burkholderiaceae_C > CAISIP01. Next base: position 195,093 of record JANNKH010000127.1, on the reverse strand, counting down.
GGCAGGCGACCGGTCAGTACGATGATGCCGTCCACGCGTCGCGAACGCAGCACGTCTATGCCGCGCGCCTCCGCGACGGCGTTCCAGTGCCCGCTCACGAACAAGGGGCAGTATCCGGCCACGTCAAGTTCGTCCTCGATACCGCGCAATGCCGCGCCATAGTACGGGCTGTCAATTGCCTGGGTAATCACGCCGACGCTGTATGTCTGTCCTCCGGCCAGGCCCCTTGCAACCGGATTGGGAACATAACCCAACTTCGCGATTGCCTTGTCGACCGCACTGCGTTTGGCATCATTGACCACCGCGGTGCTATTGAGAATGCGCGAGACCGTGCTGGGCGATACGCCGGCGAGTTCGGCAACATCATCGATCGTGACGGGCTGGCGACTTCGACTCGAGCCGGCCCCGTTGCCACTGCGTGCCCTGCGAATTGTGCTCATCAGCGCCGTCCTTTTGGGCGCGAGTATAGGTCTGTGCGGTATACGGCTTTCGTCAGGCGCTCGATTCAGATGGTGCCAGCGGATCAAACCCGGCTGTTGCTTGCGGCGATGGCGCAGTCGTTGCGTCATCGGGCAGTCCCAGACCGTATAGGCGCGCATAGGTGCCCTCGGCGTCTAACAATTCGGCATGGCGACCCATTTCCACCATGCGGCCGTTCTCCATGACGACAATACGGTTCGCGTGCTGAACCGTCGAGAGTCGGTGTGCGATTACCAGCGTTGTGCGCCTTTGCATCAGCCGTTGCAGGGCTTCTTGAACCGCCCGTTCGGACTCTGCATCGAGTGCCGACGTGGCCTCGTCCAAAATCAGTACCGGCGCATCCTTGTATAAGGCCCGCGCGATGGCCAGGCGTTGGCGCTGGCCCCCGGATAGCTGCATCGCGTTGTGGCCAACCACGGTGTCCAGGCCCTGCGGCAATTCGTTCACCAGGCCTTGCAGATTGGCGGCGTCCAGGCAATGCGCCACCTTGGCACGGTCCATGGTCTGACCGAGCGCAACATTGACGGCGATCGTGTCGTTGAGCATCAGCACATGCTGGCTCACCAGCGCAAACTGGCCGCGCAACGAGGCCAGATCCCACTCGCCCAGGGCATGGCCGTCCAGGTAGATCGCGCCCGCACTGGGCTCGACGAATCGCGGCAGCAGATTGACCAAGGTGGACTTGCCCGAGCCCGAGGCTCCCACCAGGGCAACGGTTTCGCCGGCTGCGACCTGCAGGCTGAACCGGTCGAGCGCCGGTACGGAGTTGTCGGCGTACGACACACTGATGGTGTCGAACCGGATCACGCCGTCGGCGCGGCGCTTGGCGAAGGTGCCACCGGATTCATCGGGCGTGCGCGCCATCAGATCCAGCCCGCGTTCCATCGCGGCCAGGCCACGGGTGATCGGATTGGCGACCTCGGTCAGGTGTTTCAGCGGAGCGATCAGCATCAGCAACGCGGTGACAAAAGCAACGAAACCGCCAACCGAGGTGGTGTTGTCGGCGCTTTGGACCAAGGCTACCGTGATCACCGTCGATAGGGCCACTGCTGCCAGCAGCTGGGTCAGCGGCGTCATGGCCGCTGAAGCCGCGGTCGACTTCATCGACAGCCGGCGCAGTGCGTCGCTGAGTTGGGCGAAACGGTGAGACTGCGAAGCCTGAGCCGCCTGCAGCCGGATGTCGCGGTGCGCGAGCACGTTTTCCTCGACCACATAGGCCAGATGGTCGGTCGCCTGCTGGCTGTTGCGCGTGACCCGGTACAGGCGGCGCGACAGGGTCCGCATGACAAGCGCAACGGCCGGGAACAGGAACACCACGATCAGCGTCAGTTTCCAGTTCAGGAACATCAAATAGCCCAACAGCGCCAGCAAGGTCAGGCTGTTGCGCGTCAGGGTCATGAGGGCGCCCACCAGCAGTGTCGAGCCGCTCTGCACCTCGTACACGATGGTGTTGGCCAGTGCGCTCGACGTCTGCCCGGAGAACAATCGCAACTGGGCACCCAGCAGTTTGTCGAACATCGCCTTGCGCAACACCATCAACCCGCAGGAGGTGATCCTGGTCATGGCCAGTTGAGCCGTGAAGCTGCACACGCCGCGCACGGCGAACAGCAGTATCAAAGCCACCGGCACTATCCACAACTGCAGGTTGCCCTGTTGGAATCCACGGTCCAGCAAGGGCTGCAACAACGCAGGGATCAGCGGTTCCGACAGCGCCAGCACCAAAGTGGCGCCCGCTGCCGCACCCCAGACCCACAACGGCCGGCCAAAATACGGCCACAGGCGTGCCAACCGCTTGAACAGACTGCCGGCCAGCACCGTGGATTCATGCATCGACACCAAGCCCCCGGTTAGCAGGTCGGGCACCAGGCCCGGCCGCCACCCCTGCGACGCGATGGCGCTGCGGTGGCAGAGCAAGCGGTGGTAGTGCTGGTATTCATGGCTGCTGAAATGGGAGGGTTTATTATCGGGGTATCACCCGGGCGCCCTGCTGGCTGCGTTGCGAGTGCCATTTCGTGTTGTTGTGGGGCTAAACCCACCAGTCCTGAATGGCAGGCTCGTGCCCAAGTCAGAGGAGCCGGTACCTGCAACTTCCACAAACCCTGGTTTTCATGATTTCCATTCTGTTTGGTCGCGCGGCCGTTGTCGTTCGAATGCTGGCCGCCAGTTGCGCCCTGGCCTTGATGATGCCGGCCGCCGCGCAGCTGCGCATTGAAGTGTCCGGCGTCGGACTGACGCAGCTACCGATTGCCATCGCGCCATTTCGTGGCCAGGATGGCACAGCGCAAAAGATTTCCGCCATCGTGCAGGCCGATCTGGAACGCAGCGGCCAGTTTCGTGGCACCGACCTGGTGCCGGCGAGCATGGACGAGTTGTCGCGGCCGGAGCTCACTGCATGGCGCCAGAAGGGCGCCGATTCTCTGGTGGTCGGTAGCGTCACCCGCCTGGCGGATGGCCGTTTCGATGTGCGGTTTCGCTTGTGGGACCTGACCCGGGGGCAAGACCTCGGTGGCCAGAGTTATGCCGTAACCCAGGCTGACCTGCGGCAATCAGCGCACCGGATCGCCGATTTCGTCTATGAGAAGCTGACTGGCGACAAAGGCATTTTTTCAACCCGTATTGCCTATGTGACCAGGGTTTCGCAGCGATACAGCCTGTGGATTGCCGACGCGGACGGCGAGAACGCACAGTCGGCGCTGGCCAGTCCGGAGCCGATCATCTCGCCCGCCTGGTCGCCACTGGGCGGACAGCTAGCCTATGTGTCATTCGAATCGCGCAAGCCGGTGGTGTATGTGCATGAAATTGCCACCGGCAAGCGCCGCTTGCTGGCCAATTTCCGCGGCTCAAACAGCGCTCCGGCCTGGGCGCCAGACGGGCGCACGCTGGCTGTCACGCTGAGCCGCGACGGCGGCTCGCAGCTGTACCTGATCGACGCTCAGGGGGGAGAACCCAAGCGGCTAGCGCAATCGGCGAGCATCGATACCGAGCCGGTGTTCTCGCCTGACGGTGGCACGATCTACTTTGTCAGCGACCGGGGTGGTTCACCGCAGATCTACAAGATGCTTGCGAATGGCGGCAGCCCGCAGCGCATCACCTTTACGGGCAGTTACAACATTTCCCCGAGCATCAGCCCAGACGGCAAGTCGCTGGCCTATATTTCCCGAGTCAATGGTGCGTTCCGTTTGCATGTAATGGACATCGCCAGCGGCAACTCGGTTGCGATCACTGATACATCTTCCGATGAAAGCCCCAGTTTTGCACCCAACGGGCGTCTCATCATCTACGCAACGTCCGCTCAGGGACGCGAGAGCCTGACCACGACCACACTGGATGGTCGCATCAAGACCCGTTTGGCCGGGCAGTCGGGCGAGATCCGCGAGCCCGACTGGGGTCCGCTGCAGAAACAATGACAAACCAAGGAGAACACGGATGAATCGATTATTGCTGGCCCTGTCGTGCGCCGCATTGCTGGTAGGTTGTGGCTCGTCCGTCAAACTGGACGAAATCGCCGTCGAGGACAAGACCGGCAAACCGGTAGGTGCGCAGGCTAGCGCAGGTTCGGGTGGCACGGCCGGGGCAGCCGGCAGCACCGGTGCGCTGGCCAGTTCAGGCGTGGCGCCGGTGGACCTGACCAAATCCGGTTCGACCGCTGCAATGCAGCAAGGGCCACGCGTTGTCTATTTCGACTACGACAGCTTCGTGATCAAGCCGGAGTTTCAGGGCCTGATCGAAAACCATGCCCGTGTCCTGAAGGCCGAGCCGAGCCGCCGCGCCATGATCGAAGGGCACACCGACGAAACCGGCGGCCGCGAATACAACCTCGCGCTGGGCCAAAAGCGTGCCGAGGCCGTGCGCCGTGCGCTGGGTCTGTTGGGTGTGGTCGATGCCCAGGTGGAGGCGGTGAGTTACGGCAAGGAAAAGCCCGCAGTCCAGGGCAGCGATGAAGCCACCATGGCCAGGAACCGCCGCGCCGAGATACTTTACCCATGATCGCCCCCAGCCCTGGCTTTGCCAGGCCCCGCGAGGGTGAGCAAGAAAGCTTGGAAGCGGCCCGGCGCTTTCTTGTGAGCGGCTGCGCCAGTCGCCAGTGGGGCAGTCGGGTCGCCCTGGCCTTGTTGCTGGGTGGCATGCTGTTCATGGGCCATGCACAGGCCGCGTTGTTCGAGGACGACGAGGCGCGCAGGGCAATCCTGGAGGCGCGACGAAGCATCGAGGCCAATCGCCTGTCTTCCGAAGCGGCCGTGCAGCGCCTGGTCGAGTCCCACAATGAATTGCTGCGGCGCTCGACCGAAGAAAGCGCTCAACTGCGGCGCGCGTTGCTCGACCTGCAGAACCAGATCGAGTCCGTGCGCAGTGAACTGGCGCGCAGCAACGGGCAGCGTGAGCAGATCAGCCGTGATTTGTCCGAGCTCCAGCGTACTCAGAAAGACATCGGGCAGCGGCAACAGGAGTTGGCACGGGGCGTTGAGGAGCGCGTGAGCCAGCTCGAGCCGATCAAGCTGACAGTCGACGGACGCGAGATCATGGTGGAGCCGGCCGAGCGCCGTGCGTATGACGCAGCGCTGGCACTTTTTCGCACTGGCGAGTTCGCTGCGGCGCAATCGGGGTTTCTGGGCCTGATCACCCGTTATCCGAAAAGCGGGTACCTGCCGTCGGCGCTGTTTTGGCTGGGCAATGCGCAGTACGCAACGCGGGACTACAAAGAGGCGATCATCAACTTTCGCATCATGCTGACGGCGGCGCCAGACCATGTGCGCGCGCCCGAGGCCTTGTTGTCGATTGCCAATTGCCAGATCGAGCTCAAGGACGTTGCCGGTGCGCGCAAGACGCTGGACGAACTGTCTCGCAGCTTTCCGCAATCTGAAGCCGCAAAAGCGGGCAAGGAACGCCTCGCGCGCCTGCGCTGAGGTCTATGGCATGGCCGCATGGGCCTTTGCGGAGCCAAATGACAATTGCATCCACCACGGACAGAGATCTGGCAGTCGCCGATGCCGATCCCGCTCGCAGGTTCGGTGGATTGGCGCGCTTGTTTGGCGTTGTCGCAGCGGCCCGGATTCGCCAATCGCATGTCGCTGTCGTCGGTGTCGGTGGCGTCGGCTCCTGGAGCGCCGAGGCGCTTGCGCGCAGCGGAATTGGTACTTTGACACTGATCGATCTGGACCATGTTGCCGAGTCCAATATCAACCGGCAAGTGCAGGCGCTGCACAACACACTGGGGCAGGCCAAGGTACTGGCAATGCGCGATCGGATCAGCGGCATCAATCCGGCCTGTGTAGTGCAGGGAGTGGAAGAGTTTGTCGACACAGTCAATTGGCCAGCGCTTTTGCCCGGCACCGTTGACGCCGTGATCGACGCCTGTGACCAGGTTCGTGCCAAGGTCGCGATGGCCGATTGGGCCCGGCGAAACAAGGCCTTGTTCATCACCGTAGGAGCCGCGGGCGGCAAGCGCCTTGCGCACAAGGTCGACATCGATGACCTGTCGCAAAGCAGCCATGACCCGCTGCTCGCGCGCATGCGCAGCGTGTTGCGCAAGGAGCATGGCGCGCCAGGAGCCGGCCGCGCCATGGGCGTTGCCTGCGTCTTCAGCCGAGAGCCGGTACGCGATGTCGACCCATCGTGTGCACTGGAATCGGATGGATCCCTGAACTGCCACGGCTATGGATCCATGGTCAGCGTCACTGCGACCTTCGGTCAATGCGCTGCCGGCTGGGTCATCAACCAGATTGCAGACCGCGGCTGATTCCCGCTCGGGAACGCCTAATTTTTCTGGTTATAATTTCAGGCTTTGCAGGGCGCTACTAACCGCCAATGCATAGAGAGTGTGGGACGTTAGCTCAGTTGGTAGAGCAGCGGACTTTTAATCCGTTGGTCGGCAGTTCGAGCCTGCCACGTCCTACCAGATGATTCAAGGACTTAGCCCATAAGGCTAAGTCCTTTTTTCTTGGCCGGTCGGAACGACGCGACAGGAACTCACAGGTCCGATGCGTCCTGTCCGCAGTTGCCGGCCTTGCCCTTGGACATCATCATTTCCTTCTTGTCCTTGGCAGCCACCGTCATCCTGGTTTTGGACGCCGATTCGCACTGTTTGAGAAATTCGGTCTTGGCCGCGCCGATAAGCTTTTTCTCGGCTGCTGCCGCACTGCAACCGGCGCCCTGGGCCATGGCTGCGGTGCTGAACCCGAGAGAAAACAGTATCCATACGAGCTTGCGCATGATGTGCTCCGGTAGTTGAAGGAACGAGCAACAGTTTACTGCGATTGGTCCGGTCTGTGTCAATCGCCGATAGTCGGTCATACCGGCCGGGACGACCTGCGCGGCTGCATCTGGTTGCTTGCGTGCCACAATGGTTCTCCCCCCCGGGTGTAGCGGCTGTGCCCGGTGTGGCGCGGTTCACAAGGCTGCCCGCAGTCCGGGCGACTCCGAATCATTGCAGATGGATTGACAACACGAGGAGGCGCTAGATGGTCCAGACGACGGACACCCATTCCAAGCTGGTTGGATATGCGTTGTGGATATTGGGCTTCACCGGTTCGCACCGTTTTTACTATGGCAAGCCGGTCACTGGGACGATCTGGTTTTTCACCCTCGGACTACTGGGCATCGGCTGGCTGATCGATCTGTTTCTGATTCCGTCGATGGACCGTCAGGCGGACCTACGATTCCGTCCTGGCCCGATCAATTATTCGATCGCCTGGGTTTTGTTGACGTTCCTCGGCTTGTTCGGCGTGCACCGGATGTACATGGGCAAGTGGATCACCGGCATCCTGTACCTGCTGACACTGGGCCTGGTTGGCATCGGCTACCTGTACGACTACTGGACGTTGAACGACCAGATTGCAATCAAGAACGGCTCGAACTAGGCCGGCATGCGGCCGCACGCGCGGTGCAGGTGACGGCACAAGTACCATGCAGAAGATGGCCGAGCTTCCCATCCTGTATTCCTTTCGGCGTTGTCCTTACGCGATTCGCGCGCGCATGGCACTGCATGCAGCGGGCGTGGCGCTTGAGATGCGGGAAGTGGCGCTGCGCAGCAAACCCGCCGCTCTGATGGCGATCTCGTCCAAGGCGACCGTCCCGGTGTTGCAGTTGCCAGATGGTCAGGTGATCGACGAGAGCCTGGACATTCTGTTCTGGGCATTGCAGCATCACGACCCGCAGGGCTGGCTGACGCCGCCCGAGTGCGCCCGTGCCCCGCAATGGGTGCGCCGCTGCGATGAGGTGTTCAAACCCTTGCTGGACCGCTACAAGTACGCGCCCCGATTTCCCGATCTGTCGCAACAGGCGCATCGCGACAATGCCATGGCTGTGTTTGTGGGGCCCCTGGAGACCTGCCTGGCCGCACGGTCGTTCGTGGGCGGGGCTGTCGCTGGCTGGGCCGATGTCGCAATTTTTCCGTTCATCCGACAATTTGCGAAAGTGGAACCGACCTGGTTCGACACGGCAGCTCTGTCCGGTGTTCAGCGCTGGCTGAGCTATTGGCAGAGCAGCGTCTGGTTTGCCCAGGCGATGGTCAAGCAGCCGCTCTGGCAGCACGCGGCGGCCGACCAGAACAGCATGCGACGTACCTGCAATGGCAATTGCGCAACAGCAAAATAGTTGCACGCCTTTGCATGTGTCTGCGCCAGCGCGATCAGCCGGCAGCGGATCGCCGCTCCGACGCAGCTGAGGCCGGATCGGACGAGCGCACCGTGTTGTCGGACGCGGTCCGGGTGTGGACTTCCAGCGCTGCGTGGGCCGCGGGTTTGGTAGGGTGGTTCTCCGGTAGCGGACCAACCAGCACGTCAAAGTCCAGTGCCTTGGCAAGCACCAGAGACGGCAGCAGGGTCGAGACAGCGGCGTAAATGAGCAAGGCCCCATACAAAACATCCGAAACCTGGAACCGCTCGCGCAAGATGGTGGCCAGAACCAGCGTGAATATCAGTGTCGGCGTCAGCGCCGTGGCCACACGCAGGCTGCCCATCGCGGTTTCGCCGCCGGTCATGCGCCGGTGCAGCCAGATCGAACCGATGCGCAGTGGCAACACTACCGCCGTTCTGGATCGCGCGCAGGTTCTCGTCCGATGCCAGCAGCGGCATGCGCTGGCGCAGTAGCCGCGCGATGACACCTGCCAGGAAGGCGCCGACAAGGTAGTACACACCGAGCTGGTAGGTGATGCAGGCGGCAATCAATCCGACCATGACCAGCAGCGAGAATTCGGAGCCAGGCGCATGCGGCAAAACCAGCCGTCCCAGACCCATGAACAGCAAGGGCATGCCCACGATCATCAAGGCCAGCGCACCGGACGCAAGCGACAACCGCTCCAATGAGCCCGATTGCAGCACCACGAACAGCACGACCAGTGCCAGCAACTCACCGCCCACCGCCTTGACCGTGACCCAGTAGCGTTCGTCGTCGGTCAGCCCCAGGCGTGACAGCGTGTCCAGGATGAAGCCGGTGGAGGGCGTCAACAGCGCCAGCGCCAGCAAGGCCGACACCTGCCACGACAGGTCCAGGTAATTGATGGCCAGAAAGGCCGTCGTCGTCAGCGTGACAGCCCGCGCCAGCAGATGGCTCAGCAAAGGCCACATGCCGCGCTTGAGTTCCTCCATCCGCACTTCCAGCCCCGCAAACAGGAATAGCGAGGAGATGCCCAGCGTGGCCAGCAGTGCCAGCGTCGCATCCTGGCTGAATCCAATCAGGAACACGGCTGCCACCATGCCGAATGTAACGCTGGTCAGTGGCGCAGGGATGCGGAGCCGTTGCAGCGCGCGCGGAATCACCAGCAATCCCAAGATCAGCAGGAGATAGACGACTTCACTGGTTATAACGGGCATGGAGCGAACGGAGTGGGTATTGGAAGGATGGCCGCGTACGAGGCCGAGGCCGGCGCGCCGAAAAAGGAAGGTGCGCCAGCAGACGCCGTGCGCAGACGACCAATTTTGCCGTCAGGCAGTGGAGCAGGACGTTCGGCGCCGCGCGTAGGCCATGCTGGGAGCAGGCAATTTTCGATGCGTCATGCCACAGTCATGAAGGCCGCCATCGGGAACGCAGAGAAGGCCTGCGACACGGCAATACGGCCGTGTCGGATCTGCAGTTCCGAACCCGATAGCACATCGACCAGGCGGGTGTTGTCCGCCAGCTCCGTTTGCACAGCGGTATCCGACCAAACCGCTGCGCCCAGCGGGGCCACCGCCTGCTCACCCAGCAGCCGGGCCAGCAGGCGTGGCGCCAGTACCACCAGCGTGGTACTGCCATGGGTCCGTGTGAATGCGATCACATGATTGGCTGCGGCGCCGACGGTCGGCAGCTCGGCATAGGCGCCATCCCGAAACAAGGCCTCGTGTTGCGTGCGCAACGATAGCAGCTTCCACGTGACCCACATCTTGGCGCGCCCGTCCTGGGGGTCTGCCAGCAACTGACCGGCCTTGTCCGGTGATACCGCCTGCAGCAGTGCGAGCTCGGCCTGCAATGCGCCATAGTCGACCGGCGCGCGGTTGTCCGGATCGACCAACCGCAGTTTGACGATTTCCATGCCCTGGTACAGGTCAGGCACACCGGGGCAGCTGAACTTGAGCAGTGCGGTCGTCAGGCTATTGAACGCACCGAACCATGCAAGCGTTGTGGTCAGCGCCGTCAGGTCGGCCAGGAAAGAATTGTCCGAGTCGGTTCGCAACACATCGCGCACGTACTGTTCCAGCGCGCTTTCGTAGCCTGCGTCCGGGTGTGTCCAGCGGGTATGGACCTTGGCCTCGCGTGCCGCCTTGCGCATGTAGTGCACGATACGTTCGACGTACAGCGCGTGCGCCGGCGCAGCCATTGCACCGACCGGCAAGGTTCCCAGCAGCGTCTGGTACAGCAGGTATTCGTCGGCGCTGGATGGTTCCATCACCTGCGTGCCCTGCGACTGGGATTGGGCCCGCAGCGCGCGGTTCATGTGGCGCCAGCGCCGCAGCGCCAGGCGCCAGCGCGCCGGCATTTCGGATAGCACATGGATGCGGCAGCGCACGTCCTCCGAGCGCTTGTTGTCGTGGGTCGACGTCGCCAGCATGGTGTGCGGCCAGCGTTGCGCCCGGTCCGCGTTGGCAGCATGAAAGTCGGCCAGCGAGATGCCAAAGCTGGCCGGTTCGCCACCAACCTCGTTCAGGGAACTGAGCGGAAAATACCGATAAAACGCCGTGTCCTCCACCCCTTTGGCAGTCACCGGCGCGCTGAATTGCTGGACCCGGATCGCGAACCGGCTCACCTGCGTCCGCAGCGCCGCATCGGCACCGGGCAAGGCCTGCGCGAGCAGGCATTGGTGCACGAAATCGAAGATCGATCCGTCGGCATCCCGACTGTGCGATCGGGCGTCGGTCACCGCCCAGTCGATGTAGCGCCGGTCCTGCTCGGACGGCTCGTCCCGAATGTAACTGCGGTAGACCGGCATGCATGCCACCACCTCGGCGAGCGCCCGGCGCAGCTCGTTGTGGGTGTAGTCGCGGGTACGCGGGTACGCCGGTCGGCGTGCGCAATGCGTACCAGTTCGGTCGACAGTACCTGCAATTCGGCCGCCAGTGCCAGTCGCATCGTGTCGCGTTTGCTGCCATGCGCCAGATCCTCAAAGCTGCGCGCGTCGCCAGTGAAATTGCGCCAGATATGCGCGAATCGCTGCTCCGCCCCGGTATCGACCAGCACGCCACCGGCGATATTGGCAAAACGGTACCCGGTGGTTCCGTGGATCGCCCATTCCTGCGGAATCTCTTCATGTGCCGCGGCGATCTTCTCGGCCACGACATACAGCGGGCGCGGTGGATGGCCGTGGTCGTCCGCTGCTGGCAGCACCATTCCGATACGCCGGGCGTAGCCTTGCTGCAGACGCGCGAAGTATTGCGCCGGGTCATACAGACCGTCGGGATGGTCGATGCGCAGGCCATCGATGACGCCACGCGCGGCCAGGTCCAGCGCCATGCCCTGGGTAGCTTCGAAAACGTCCTCGCGCTCCATGCGCAGTGCCGCCAGGTCGTTGATATCGAAGAAACGCCGATAGTTGATTTCGTCGGCAGCCACCCGCCAGCAAGCCAGTCGGAACGCCTGTGCCTCGATAAGCAGGTGCAGGCGGTCCCTGGACGTCTCGACGTTGATCTCGGCCACTGCAGCCTCGATCGCGATCGCCACCGCATCGTTGCGGGACACCAGACGGCTGAGCCGGGCCTTCAGCAGTTCCTTGTCGCGTGCGCGCTCGTGGCGCGTATCGCCCTGCGCAGCCCCGAGCGCAGGCAGATGGCTGAATGCGGCCGCAATGCTGCCCAGGCTGGCCACCAGATCCGGATCGTCGATCTGGCCCAGGGCGCCTTGCAGCAGGGTGGGGTAGGTTTGCGGGGCGAGCGGGAACTGGTGCTCGCAATAGCGCAGTGCAAAGCTGCCCAGACTCGGCTGAAACAGTACAGCCATCTCACCAGCCGTCAGCACGTCGCCATAGTGGTTGCCCAGTACGGGCAACAACACCTTTCCCCTGAGTTGCGGATTGAGCGGTTGCCAGTCGATGTCGAAGTGCTGGGCAAACAGGGATGCCGGACCGTTCTCCAGCACGTCGTTCCACCAGGCGTTGTCGCCACCCAGAACCCCCATGTGGTTGGGCACCATGTCCAGCAGTTGGCCCATGCCCAGCTTTTGCAGCGCGCCGCAAAAACGCCCGAATGCCTGCGGCCCGCCGAGCTCGGGATTGATCTCATCGTGCGCCACGACGTCGTATCCATGGGTGCTACCGGCCCGGGCCCGATGGATCGGCGAACAGTAGACATGGCTTATGCCCAACTGTTTGAGATACGGCAGCATCTGTACTGCCGCGTCGAATCCGAAGTCCTTGTGGAACTGCAGCCGGTAGGTGGCGCGCGGTATGCGGGCCTGCAAAGCGTGACCACCGGCCGGGAAATTCAGCGGGCGCGGTCGAATCGCCGACAGGGCCTGGCCGAGTGCGTTCATGCCGCCGTGGGTTGCCAGATCTGCCAGGTCGATCGGCAACTTGCGCCGCCAGTTCGGATGTTCATCGACGGTGGACGGCATGTTGATCTGGTCGCGCACCAGCAGCGCATCTTCCAGCTGGACCATCATCACCGCCGACGGCGCCTGGGCCAGGTAGGCATGCACCGCATGCATCACCGGCGTCGGCAGGTCGGTGCTGGCCGCCGCGGCCGCGATCATGGGCGCCGACAGCAGGCCGGCGTGGCGCAGTGCCAGCAGCAGGCGCGTGCGCTCTTGCGCCCGGTCCAGGAGTTGCTTTTCGAACAGGCTTTCCTGGGGGTACAGCCCCAGCTGCAGGCGCTGTTGCAGGTCGTGGCCGCCCCACCAACCGGCCAGCGTGGCCAGGTCGTGCGTGCTGACAGCCGCCAGCGCGGCTGGCGGATAGGACGTCGGGGCCTTGAACTGGCCATCGCCCAGGCGCTCGAAGTACAGCAGCCGGTACGACAAAACATCGGTGCGCGCAAGCGCGTCGCGCATGGCGTCGGCCACGGTGCCCAGGTCTTCGCCGATCACCATGCAACGATTGCGCTGGCTTTCCAGCGCAACGATGGCCAACATTTCGTCGAGCGCGTAGTGCACATAGGCACCGTCACGGGCCGACAATCCACCGGGAATCCAGAACAGCCGCATCAGGCCCATCACATGGTCGATGCGCAACGCTCCGGCGGCGCGCATGGCGCTGCGCAGGGTATCGATAAACAACCGGTAATGGCTTTGGCGCAGCCGATCGGGCCGCAACGGCGGCAGGCCCCAACCCTGGCCATTCGGGTTGAATTCGTCCGGTGGTGCGCCAACGCTGGCCCGGGCAGCGAAACAGGCCTGGTCGCTCCAGCTGTCTGAGCCGCCACGGTCCACCGACACGGCCAGGTCCAGATACAGGCCAACGCCCATACCCAGTGCCGCGCAGGTCGCACTGGCCTGTGCCAGCTGCTGCGCTGCCAGCCATTGCAGGTACTGATGGAACCGGATGCGCCCGGCGTGCTGGTGCGCGAAGGACTGCACCGGCATGCCCTGCGGGTCACGCCACTGGGACGGCCACATCGGCCAGCCCCAAACCGCGGCGTCTGCCGCATGCAGGTGGGCCTGGACAGCCTCGAAAACCGCGTGGCGCCGTAGCGCCTCGCCGCCTTGCGTGATGAAATCGATGAAGGACTGCCCCAGGTCGTCGGCCGCGGACCCGCCCGCGCCCAGGTGGTGAGTTGCGAAATGGGCATGGAGCAGTTCCAGTATCTCCAGTTTGGCAGCGGCAACGCCCCGGTAGTCGACCAGGGGCGCGGCGCGCAATCGCGCCAGCCGTTGCTGGAAGTCCGGCGACACCACACGCTGGTGCGCCGGCTCGCAGTGTGCGAAGTCGGCAACGGCCGGCACGTCGATGTACAACACGTTGAGCTGGCGCCGGGACGATGGGCTGTACGGACTGGCATGCGCCGGGTTGTGGGTGAACAGGGCATGCAGCGGATTGAGTCCGATGATCTGGGCACCCCGCGCCGCCATTTGCTGCACCAGTTGCACCAGATCGCCAAAATCGCCGATGCCCCAGTTGCGCTTCGATCGCAGCCCATACAACTGCACAGCCGGCCCCCAGACGCGGCCACCGGCGCACAGCGCAGGCGGTCGATAGCATTGCGTCGGGGCGCATACCACCATCGCTTGCGCTGCCGGTCCGTCGGCCAGACCATCGACCTGCAAACGGTAGTAGCCGCAAGGCAGGCGCACATGCAGCTGCAGGCGGCGCTCGCACCATGCGACGCCCGCGCGATCGGTATGATCGAGCCAGTGCAGCGCCTGCGCGTCGACCCTGCCTTCGCGCATCATCTGATCGAACTCATCCAACAGGCGCCAATGCAGCAGGGTTGCCGATGCCGGCATGCGCAGGCGCAGGTCCCATTGCTCCGTCGTGTCGTGGATCGCGACGACGGGCGTGATGGCCTGATTCCAGATGCTGTCTTTTGCACGGTCGCACGCCGCTGCCAGATCGCACGGCGCATGCACGTCGGGATCGAACTCTGCCACCAATGCCAACAGGGCTTCGCGGCCCACCGGCTTGTGGTGGCCCCAGACGTCATGGTAGTGGTTGGCAATACCGAAGTGCGCGCACAGGCGCTCCAGCGCAGCCGCGGCGATGTCGCTCCAGACTTCAGGCATGATTCGCCCCGCTGTGCGTTAATGCCACTGCGCCGGGCGCCAGTGTCCAGCCCAGCGCTGCGGCGGTGTCGATGCCATCGGCGTAGAGCAGTCGGCCGGGTGGCGGTGATACTTCCGCCAGCGGGTCGGCGCCGAAATGCGCCAACAGGTGCAGGTGCCCGGCGGCCGCCGCGGCTTCTGGTCCCAAGGTCCAGCTGACCTGCAACAATTTTCCGGTACACGAAAACGCGTGTGCGAAACACCCGTCGCGCGTCAGGTCGAACAAATGCTCGCGCCTGAGCGCCAGCCAATGTCGGGTGTCAGCGAGCCATTGGCGGTGGGGCTCGGTGAGAAGCTCGCCCCAGCGTAGCCGAGAGGCCGTGAAACTGTCCTCCAAATTCGGGTCGGGAATGGCCGCGCGCGCTGTCGCACTGGCAGAGGCCGCGAATTGCCCGAACTCGGCGCGGCGGCCATCGGCCACCTGACGGGCCAGTTCGGGGCCGAAGTCGCAGAAATACAGGAACGGGGTGCTGGCGGCGAATTCCTCACCCATGAACAGCATCGGAACATGCGGGGACAGCAACACGCAGGCCAGGGCCGTGCGCAGCCGCAGCAGGTCACCCAGCGCATGCAGGCGCTCGCCCATCGCCCGGTTGCCGACCTGATCGTGGGTTTGCAGGAACGACACGAAAGCCTGCATCGGCAGTCCCGCGCAGTTTTCGCCGCGCGCAGCGCCGTTGCGAAATGCCGATGCCTGCCCTTGGTAGATAAAACCCTGCGCCAGCGCCTTGCCGAAACGCTCGAGTGGCGAGTCGGCAAAGTCGCCGTAATAACCGTCGGTTTCGCCGGTCACCAGCACATGCGCCGCATGGTGGATATCGTCGTTCCACTGCGCCGAGCCGCATTGCGGCACGCCCTGGGCATTGCGCTTGATCAGGCTGGCCTGGTTGGCGTCGTTCTCCATCACCACGTGCACCTGGCGCGAGCTGCCTGGACCGTCCTGCAGCGCAGCGCAGATCTCTTGCACGATGTGCTGCGGTGAATCGTCGCGGATGGCATGGATGGCGTCCAGGCGCAGGCCGTCCATATGAAACTCCTGGAGCCAGTACAGTGCGTTGTGGACCATGAACTGGCGCACGGTGCGCGATTGTGCGCCGTCGTAGTTGATGGCAGCGCCCCAGGGCGTTTGGTGCGCGGCGTTGAAGAACTCCGGGCAATAGGCGTGCAGGTAATTGCCCTCAGGTCCGAAATGGTTGTAGACCACGTCGACCAGGACCATCATGCCCAGCGCATGTGCTGCGTCGACAAATGCCCGCAGTTCGTCCGGCGTGCCATAGGCCGCTTCGGGCGCGAACAACAACACGCCGTCATAGCCCCAACCGCGGCGGCCCGGGAAATCGGCCAGCGGCATGAGTTCGACCGCGGTGATGCCCAGGTCCGCCAGGTAAGGCAGGCGCTGTTGCGCTGCTGCATAACTGCCCTCGGAGGTGAAGGTGCCGACGTGTAGTTCATAGACCACTGCTTCATGCCAGGACCGGCCGCGCCAGTTGGCGTCGCGCCAGCGATAGGCCGTGGGGTCGATGACCTGGCTGGCTCCATGTACGTCGTTGGGGTTGAAGCGCGAGGCGGGATCCGGTACCCGCAGGCCATCGGGCATGCGGTAGCGGTAGCTGTCACCGGCCCGTGCGGCCTGCAGGTCCAGCCGGTGCCAACCCTGTGTGTCGCGTTGCATGGCATGGGCGGTGAACGGGTCCAATGCGGCGTGCTCCAGCATCACCTTGTCCACACTGGGCGCCCACAGGGCGAACGACACACCGGCACCGGCGCGCACAGTGGCACCGAAGGGCATCGAAAACGGGTATGGGCTCATCAGGCAACCTTCGTGCTGCGCACTGCGGTGCGAGCTTGCTTGGGGCGGCCCGGCGCTGCGCTCATGCGCGATTCTGGCTGCGCAATAGCGCCACCGAACGGGACTTCAGGTTGTACACCGGTGCGTCCCAGACCGCCGTCGTGGCATACGGAGACAGCCCTTGCGCCGGAGCGACAAAGCCGTCATGGGTATCGAGGATGCGTTTCCACGGTCCGGCCATCGGCGGCGGCAGGGTGAAGGCGATGTTGTCATGGTGGGCACTGAACAACAACAGGAAGTGGTCGTCGGTCAATCGCTCGCCCCGGGGGCCCTGTTCGGTGATGCCGTTGCCCGACAGCAGCATGCCCACGCTCAGCGCGTGGTGGTTGTCCCAGTCCGGCGGGGACATGGGTAGGCCATCGGATTTGAACCAGTCGCAGTCCTTGACCGTGTCGCCCTCGACCGTCTGTCCCAGCAGAAAGTTGCGACGCCGGAACGACGGATGTCGGCGCCGAAGAGCGATAAGCTCGCGCACGAACTCCAGCAATGCGGATCTGTCTGCGCCCGCGCTCCAGTCGAGCCATCCGAGCGCGTTGTCCTGGCAATAGACATTGTTGTTGCCCTGATGGCTGTTGCCCATCTCGTCGCCCGCCAGCAGCATCGGCACACCCTGGGACAGCAGCAGAGTGGCCAAAAGGTTGCGCTTCTGGCGTTCGCGCAAGGCCAGAATTTCCCGCTCGTCGGTCGGCCCTTCGACGCCACAGTTCCACGACAGGTTGTGGTTGTGGCCATCGCGGTTGTCCTCGCCATTGGCCTCATTGTGCTTGTCGTTGTAGGCGACCAGATCATGCAGGGTGAATCCGTCATGGGCGGTCACGAAATTGATACTGGCACTGGGCCCCTTGCCAGACCATCCGTACAGGTCTTGCGAACCCGTCAGGCGACGTGCCATATCGCTTATCAGCCCATGGTCGCCTTGCCAGAAGCCTCGGACCTGATCACGATACTGGTCGTTCCACTCGGCCCAGCCCGGCGGGAAGTTGCCGACCTGGTAGCCGCCGTGGCCGAGGTCCCAGGGCTCGGCGATCAGTTTGACCCGGTTGAGCACCGGATCCTGGCGAATTGCATCAAAAAAGCCACCGAGGTTCTCGACCTTGCCCGATTCGCGCGCCAGCGCCGAGGCCAGATCGAAACGAAATCCGTCGACATGCATTTCCTCGACCCAGTAGCGCAGCGAGTCCATCACCAGCTGCAGCGCACGTGGATGCTCCAGGTTGACGGTATTGCCGCAACCGGTGAAGTCGTCGTAGTAGCGCCGGTTGTCGCCGTTGACGATGTAGTAGGCCGCGTTGTCGATGCCGCGCAGCGACAAGGTCGGCCCCAGTTGGTTGCCTTCGCAGGTATGGTTGTAGACCACGTCCAGGATCACCTCGATGCCAGCGGCGTGCAAGCTACGTACCATGGTCTTGAACTCCTTGACCTTGCGCGAGGCGCTGTAGCGTGTTTGTGGCGCGAAAAAGCCCAGCGTGTTGTAGCCCCAGAAGTTCTGCAGGCCTTTGTCGGCCAGGTGCCGGTCATTGGGGTAGCTGTGCACCGGCAACAGTTCGACCGTGGTCACGCCCAGACGGCGCAGGTAGTCGATGACCGGCGCACAACCCAGTGCGGCATAGGTACCGCGCAGGGCGGCGGGCACATCGGGGTGGGTCATCGTGAAGCCGCGCACATGAAGTTCGTAGACCACCATGTCCTGCCAGGGTATGCGCGGCGATCGGTCGTCGCCCCAGGTAAAGGCGGTCTCCAGCACGCGGGCCTTGGGCATCATTTGCGCGCTGTCGCGCCGGTCGAACGACAAGTCCTCGCGCCTACTGCCCACGGTGTAGCCGTACAGCGCGTCGCTCCAGCGCAACTGGCCGACCATGTCCTTGGCATAGGGGTCGAGCAGCAGCTTGTTCGGATTGAACCGGTGCCCTTCCTCGGGCTTGTAGGGACCATGCACCCGGTAGCCATACGCCAGCCCGGGCCGGGCCTGCGGCAGGTAGCAGTGCCAGACATGGTCGGTGCGCTCGCGCAGCACGATGCGCTGGCGCTCTTGGCGCCCGCCGTCATCGAACAGGCACAACTCGACCTTCTCCGCGTGCTGCGAGAACAACGCGAAATTGACGCCCAGACCATCCCAGTGCGCACCCCGCGGATAGGATTGGCCAGGCCAGACTTCAGTGATGGGTTTATCGATCATCATGCCTGCCTGTTGGTGTGTTTCGAACCAGCGCTGGTGCCGGCTAATTGGATTACCCTGCGTGCTGCGCACTGCGGGATTCGCCTTGGGAGCGGCCCGGCGGTCTCATGCGCCGGGCCTGCGGTCCGGTGTGTCCTTGTCCGCGGTCTCGCGCGGCCACCAGTGCGCGATGCGTTCGGCGGCCCAGTCCTTGCCACCCAGGCCGAATGCCAGCGCAAACGCGAAGACGATGCCAGCCAGAATCACCAGGAAGCTCAGGCGCACGATATCGCCACCGACCTGGATCTGGTCCAGCGCGATCAGCACGACGAACACCATGATCGCGTACTGGGCCAGCTTGCCCAGGAACGCGGCGTCCTGCAGTTTGATGTTGTGGCAATAGGTGGACACTGCGTCACCGACGAAGCGCGCGAAATACGAGCCGAACGCGAGCACCAGGATTGCCACGAAGATATTGGGCACAAACCAGACCACGCGACCCAGCAGATCGGTGATGTAGGTCAGCCCCAGGCCGTTGAAGGCGACAAGCAGCGCGGCCAGGATCACCAGCCAGTAGACCAGCAGCCCGACGATCGCAGTGGTGTCGAGCGATACGCCACCCTGCTTGAGAAACCCATCCATTCCCGAGCGTGCTGTCAGCACATTGAAATTGATGGTGCGCAGCGCCTTGATGACGGCAAGTTGCACGATCTTGGCCAGCAGCCAGCCGCCGACCACGACCAGTGCAGCGATGAGCAGGCGGGGCATGAATGAACCAATTTGATACAGGATGGCCCGGGCGGGCTCCAGGTGAATGGCCAGGTTGTCCATTGTCGTTTCTCCTTCAGGGGTGCGTGGATTGCGCCGGGTCGGCTTTGGCCTCGGTCTGCAGCAGTGCCAGGATTCCGAGCAGCGGCACGGCAGTCCAATCGGCGCGGTTGTTGATTTCATAGCGCAGTTCATACAGCGCTTTATCCAACTCGAACAGGTTCAGCAGATCGGCATGGGATCTGCCGTGCGCCGCGCTGGTCGCCCGCGACGTCGCGTACGCCTGCAGGAACGCATCGCGCGTGGCACGTTCCCATTGCTGCGCCGCGTCGGCAAACCTGGTGTCGACGGCTCCATTGGCGCAGACCCGGCGCAATGCGGACCAACGCGCATAGCTGAACGAGCGCAGCATGCCGGCGACGTCGCGCAGCGGTGAGTCCTTGGCGCGCCGCTCGGCGAAACTGCGCGCCGGTTCACCCTCGAAGTCGATGATGACGAAATCGTGTCCGGTCACCAATACCTGGCCCAGGTGGTAGTCGCCGTGGTAGCGGGTCTTGATGCCGCCATCGGCATGCAGGCCGTCACCGGTAATGCGCTCCAGCAGTCTGCCCTGCAACGCCAGTACCGATTGCGCCATCGGCTGGACTGCCATCGGCAGGCGATCCAAGTGCGCGCGCAGCAGCTCCAGTGTCATGTGGGTTTCGCGTGCCGCCCGCGTGCGCATGAACACCACGTCTTCGGCCGTCATGGGCTCCGGATCGAAGGCGGCATGGCCGGTAGTGCGTGCCAATGCCTGATGCAACTCGGCCGTGCGTTGACCCAGCACCGACACCAACGCCAGGAAGCCTCCATGGATTTCACCCGCCTCGCCCACGGGTGATTCGAGTCCCACGCCGTCGCGCAGACCCTCCAGGTGGCGCTCCAGATAGTCCAGTGTGTAGACCCAGCCATCGCCTTGATTGGCGACATGGGACTGGACCAACGCCAGTGTCATCACCTGGCCATCGTTGCCAAAATACTCCAGCGCGCCGAGTACCGGAACGCAGTGGGCGTAGGCCACTTCGTCGGTCAGGTAACGGCCCATCTCGAGCTCCGGATTGACGCCTTCGCGCAGCCGGCGGTAGCCCTTGAGGAACAGAATTTCGCCCAGCGTGACCACGGTGTTACTGCTGTGCCCGCTCGGCCGGGATACGGGTAGCCTGGCCACATCGACCGACAGGCTGGCAAATGCCGCCGTCGGCTTGAAGCGCAACTGCCCGTTGGCCGTTGTCAGCGCAAGGCTGTTGGCGATGGCGGTCACCAGTGCACGGCTGAAGGCCTCGTCGAAATAGGCGTCTCCCATGATTCCGACGTTGGCTTGCTGGCGCACCTTGGCCAGTGCCGCATGGGAAAGCCGGTGCAGGCCTTCCTCGTCCTGCTCCTCCCATGCCAGCGCCAACGGTGTGAAATAGGTTGAATCCTCGCTCGGCCCGTCCAGATACAGGATCGGCAGCAGCCAGTTCGAGCCCTGGGTTTCCCAAACGACATGGTCGACCAGGCGGGCGCGTTCGATGGCATTGCCCTTGCTGGCGTACCAGCGCTGGCGTTCGATGAAGCGCGGCAAGGTATCGGTTTCGAGCTGTTGGCGCATGCGCTCGGCCATGCCGATCCGCCAGGGCATGACCCGCTCGCGAAAGAAGCTGGTCCAGCCGTCGAACAGCACCAGCGTCGGTCGATCCTGCAAGGGAGTCGCCTCCTGGTGCCAGGCGGGCATGTCAGCCTCCTGCGACAGGCGGAACCAGTAAAAGCCGTGCGAGGGCAGGGTCAACAGATAAGGCAGTTCGCCGATGGGCGGAAACGAGGTGCGTCCCAGCATCTCGACCGGGACAGAGCCCTTCCAGGGGTCAAGGTCAAGCTCCACCGGTTGGGCCGCGCGCGACAAGTTGAACACCGACAGGATGGCGTCGTCCGCATAGGTGCTTACATAGGCCAGGATCTTGCGATTGCCGGGCGTGAGGAAGACGCGCTTGCCGCGTCCGAACGCGTGGCTGGATTTGCGCACCGCCAGCATGCGCTTGGTCCAGTTCAGCAGTGAGCTGGTGTCGCGCGCCTGCGCCTCGACGTTCAGCGCCTCGTAGCCGTACACCGAGCCCAGGATCGGCTGCAGGTACAGGGTCTGGGGATGGGCATGGGAAAAACCGGCGTTGCGGTCCGGGTTCCACTGCATCGGCGTGCGCACGCCGTTGCGGTCGCCGACAAAGACGTTGTCGCCCATGCCGATCTCATCACCGTAGTAGATGATGGGCGAGCCGGGCATCGACAGCAGCATGCTGTTCATCAGCTTGATGCGATCGATGTCGTTGTCCATCAGCGGCGCCAGGCGCCGCCGAATGCCCAGGTTGATACGGGCACGCTTGTCGGCCGCATACATGTTGTACATGTAATCGCGCTCTTTGCTGGTCACCATCTCCAGCGTGAGCTCGTCATGGTTGCGCAGAAAAATTGCCCACTGGCAACCGTCGGGGATCTCCGGCGTCTGCTGCATGATTTCGATGATCGGATGGCGCTCTTCCTGGGCGATCGCCATGTACATGCGTGGCATCAGCGGAAAGTGGTAGGCCATGTGGCATTCGTCGCCGTCGCCAAAATACTCCCGCACATCTTCCGGCCACATGTTGGCCTCTGCCAGCAGGAAGCAGTTCTTGTATTGGGCATCGATGGCGGCACGCAGTTTCTTGATGACCGCATGGGTTTCGGGCAGGTTCTCGTTGCTGGTGCCGTCGCGCTCCACCAGGTAGGGAATGGCATCGAGCCGGAATCCGTCGACCCCCATGTCGAGCCAAAAGCGCATCGTCGTGAGCACCGCTTCGAGCACAGCCGGGTTGTCGAAGTTCAGGTCGGGCTGGTGCCCGAAGAACCGGTGCCAGAAGAATTGTTTTGCAACCGGGTCCCAGGTCCAGTTGGATGTCTCTGTATCGGTGAAGATGATCCGGGTGCCCTGGTAGATATCGTCAGTGTCGCTCCAGACATAGAAATCGCGCTCTGGCGAGCCCTTGGGTGCCTTGCGCGCGGCCTGGAACCAGGGATGCTGGTCCGAGGTGTGGTTGATGACCAGCTCGGTGATGACGCGCAGGCCGCGTTTGTGCGCCTCGGCCAGCATGTCGCGAAAGTCGTCCAACGTGCCGTATTGCGGGTGCACGTCCTCGTACGCCGCGATGTCATAGCCGTCGTCGCGCAACGGCGACGGGTAGAACGGCATCAACCAGATGGTGTTGACGCCGAGTTCCTTGACATAGTCGAGCTTGGCGGTGACGCCCTTGAAGTCGCCAACGCCGTCGCCATTGCTGTCGAAGAAGGCCTTGACGTTGAGCTGGTAGATGACCGCGTCACGGTACCAGAGCGGATCATCCCCGGGCGCGGCGCGCGTCGGCTCGGGGTCGGATGTCGTCAGGGAGGATTCCATGATGGGCTATGGTCAATCAGGGCTGCGGGTCACAGAAAATAGTCGAAATCGCGCTCATCCCGGATGCGCTGGCGCAACACGAAGATGTGGGCCGGCACGCTGCGCGGATCGAGCCGGACGAAGTGGTGCGTGCCGCCCCAGGTGAAGCGCTGGTTGCTGAGCTGGTCGTGCATCTGAAAATCCTGGGCTGCGTCGCGCCCCAACGACGCCGGATCCAGTTGCAGCCACCCGGACTGCGTGTTGTTCGGGTCCAGGTTTACGACCGTGACGACGACGTTGCTGCCATCGCCAGATGTCTTGGCATAGGCCAGCAACTGGTCGTTGTTGATTGGCAGAAAGCGCAGGCTTGCGTCCTGCTGCAACGCAGCGTTCTCGCGCCGCACGCGGTTGACGCGGGTGATGAACGAAGCCAGGCTGCCCGGATCGTCATGGTTCCAGTGCCGCAACTGGTATTTTTCCGAGTCCAGGTACTCCTCGCCGCCCGGCTCGCGCGGCAGATGCTCGCGCAGCTCGAACACCGGGCCGTAGATGCCATAGCTGGCGGTCAGCGTGGCGGCGAGGACCAGGCGCGCCATGTAGACCGCCGCCTCGCCGCCTTGCAATTGCTCGTGCAGGATGTCCGGCGTATTGGGCCAGGCGTTTGGCCTGAAATAGTCCTGGCCCGGCCCACCGGACAGCTCGCAGAAGTATTCCTGCAGCTCGCGCTTGCTGTTGCGCCAGGTGAAATAGGTATAAGACTGCGAAAATCCCAGCTTGGCCAGCCGGTGCATGACCTTGGGCCGCGTAAAGGCCTCGGCCAGGAAAATTACCGGCGGGTGTTCCCGCTTGATCTCGGTGATGACCCATTCCCAGAACCCAAAGGACTTGGTGTGCGGGTTGTCGACCCGAAAAATGGTCACGCCCTGTCCGATCCAATGGTCGAACACGCTCTTGAGTTCGATCCACAGCGACTGCCAGTCCTCGGTCTCGAAATTGAATGGATAGATGTCCTGGTATTTCTTGGGCGGATTCTCGGCGTATTGGACCGTGCCGTCAGGGCGCCAGTGGAACCATTGCGGGTGCGCCTTGACGTACGGATGGTCGGGCGCGCACTGGAATGCGATGTCCATTGCCACGTCGATGCCCAGTTCCCCGGCCTTGCGTACCAGCGCGCGAAAATCGGCCGGCTTGCCCAACGCGGGCAGGATCGCCTTGTGGCCGCCCAGCGCCGATCCGATCGCCCAGGGGCTGCCGACATCGTCCGGCGTGGCGACCAGCGCGTTGTTCATCCCCTTGCGCTGCAGCATCCCGATCGGATGGATCGGCGGGAAATACAGCACGTCAAATCCCATCGCGGCAATCGCGGGGAGGCGTCTGTGCACATCCTTGAAGCTGCCGTGGCGCCCCGGCACCGGTGAGCAGGAACGGGGAAACAATTCATACCAGGTGCTAAAGCGTGCGCGTTCGCGATCGGCGACCAGCGCCAACTCGACCGGATACACGGTCTCATGCTCCCGATTCGGGTAGCGACGCGCCGCCCGCGTCAGGGTATCGTCCAGCGCCAGCGCCTTGAGTGCGCGCGGCTCGGCCAGTGCGTCGCAGGCCATTGCCTGCAAGTCAGCGGCCCAGGCGGTCAGCGTCTTGCGGTCCGCCCCGCGGGCCCGCTGCGCGCAGCCGCTGATCCCGTCTGCGCCGGTGCGCGAGGCGATCCGGATGTCATCGGCGTCGACCCGGCGCAGCATCTCGTGGCGCCAGGATTCGAACGGGTCGACCCAGGTCGACACGGTGTAGCGGTAGCGGCCGACGTCCGGCGGCACGAAGCTGGCGGTCCAGACATCATTGCCCAGGGGCTGCATCGGCACTTCATGCACCACCGTGTCGTCCTCGCGGCGCCAGCGCAGCAACACCCGCAGCACATCGTGGCCATCGGTGAAGCAATGGGCGCGCACCGCGACGGTATCGCCGGCGACCCGTTTCACGGCAAACCTGCCACCGTCCACGGCGGGCAGGACACTATCGATGACGGCGCGAACCCTGCCATGCGCTGGCAAGCTGGGCAACGGGAGCGTAGCGGTTTGTTTCTTGCGAATCGTCTCAGGCATCAGGCGCATGGTCCAGAATCAGAGTGGACAAGGGCGGCAGTGACAGGCATACCGAATACGGTCTGCCATGGGCACGCACCGGGCCTGCCTCGACCCCGCCCAGATTGCCCCAGCCGGAGCCGCCGAATTCGTATGCGTCGCTGTTGACGCGTTCGCGCCAGACGCCGGCAAGCGGCACGCCAATCAGGTAGTTGCTGCGCGGTACCGGGGTCATGTTGCACACCACCAGCATCGGTGAACCCGCATCGCGCGGCTTGCGCAGGAAGGCGAATATGCTGGCATCCACGTCGTCGGCGGCGACCCATTCGAAACCGGCGGGCGAAAAGTCCTGCTGGTACAGGGCGGGAGATGCGCGGTATACCCGGTTGAGCTCGGAGACGAAGCGCTGCAAGCCTGCGTGGTGGTGCTGCTCGGTGACCCACCACTCGAGCTCGCCATCATGGGTCCATTCACGGCGCTGGCCGAACTCGCCCCCCATGAACAGCAGTTTCTTGCCCGGATGCGCCCACATCCAGCCATACAGTGCACGCAGGTTGGCAAACTGCTGCCAGTCGTCGCCGGGCATCTTGCCCAGCAGCGAGCCTTTGCCATGCACGACCTCGTCGTGCGAGAGCGGCAACACGAAGTTCTCGTTGAAGGCGTACACCAGCGAGAACGTCATCTTGTGGTGGTGGTAGCGCCGGTGGATCGGGCTCTCCTTCATGTAGGCCAAGCTGTCGTGCATCCAGCCCATGTTCCACTTCATGCCAAAACCCAGGCCGTCCATGTCGGTGGGACGCGATACGCGCGGCCATGCGGTGGATTCCTCGGCAATGCTGACGGTGTCGGGGAAATCGCGGTACACCGCCTTGTTCAGCGTCTGCAGGAAGGTGATCGCCTCCAGGTTCTCGCGCCCGCCCTGTGCGTTGGGAATCCACTCGCCGTCCTTGCGCGCATAGTCCAGGTACAGCATGGACGCAACCGCGTCGACCCGCAGGCCGTCCAGGTGGTATTTGTCGAGCCAGAACAGGCCCGACGAGATCAGGAAGCTGCGCACCTCGTTGCGGCCGTAATTGAAGATGCTGGAACTCCACTCCGGATGGAATCCCTGGCGTGGGTCGGCATGCTCGAACAGATGGGTGCCGTCGAAGTACGACAGTCCGTGTTCGTCGGTTGGAAAATGCGACGGCACCCAGTCCAACAGCACTCCGATGCCCTGCTGGTGCAGGTGGTCTACCAGGTACATGAAATCCTGCGGCGTACCGAAGCGCGACGTAGGCGCAAAGTAACCGGTGGTCTGGTAGCCCCAGGAACCGTAGAAGGGGTGTTCGGTGACTGGCATCAGCTCAACATGGGTAAAACCGGTCTGCAGAATGTATTGCGCCAGCTGGTGTGCCACGTCGCGGTAGCCCAGGAACTCGCCATTGGCACGCCGCCACGAACCCAGGTGCACTTCGTAGATCGACATCGGGGCGTCCAGCGCGTTGTGTGCGGCGCGACCGGCCATCCACGCTGCATCGCCCCACGCATGTTCCAGGCTCCATGCGCGCGAAGCGGTGGCGGGCGCATGTTCGGCATAAATGGCGAAGGGGTCGGCCTTGTCCACCATGTAACCTTGATGGCGCGATCGGATGCGGTACTTG
The DNA here is from genome assembly GCA_031396205.1 of Rhodoferax sp. Classification (GTDB taxonomy): domain Bacteria; phylum Pseudomonadota; class Gammaproteobacteria; order Burkholderiales; family Burkholderiaceae_C; genus CAISIP01. The sequence goes on along the minus strand of JANNKH010000127.1, from coordinate 168,536 downwards.
TAGCTCTGGCCGCGCTGCACGCCCGACGCAAATCCGGTCCAGATGCCGGTATCGTCGCCGCGCAGGGTCAATGGGTTTACATCGGCGGACCAGTCGTTCCAGTCGCCGATGACGCTGACCGACTCTGCGTTGGGTGCCCAGACCGCGAAATCGGCTCCGCCCTCGGCCAGGTGGCAACCCAGCGTGTCGTACAGTCGGTTGTGGGTTCCTTCTCGAAAAAGGTAACTGTCAGTCTCAGTTCTCATGGTCCGTCCCTGTCGTTGGCTTGCGCCGCTGCGGCCTCGCTCCGGCTATCGATCGCTGTCTTGGTTGCACGCTCCGACCGGCCTTCCTACATCTGTGCCAACGGTATGCCGGCGGCCTGCTCGTTGGCACCGAGCAGGCCGATCAACTCGCCCAGGTCTTCTTCCAGCCGAGCCAGCGTGGCGGCGTCCAACTCGGCCAAAGCCTGCGGCAATACGCCGGCAAACGGGCCTGGTGCACGTTCCAGAACATCGAGCCCGGGCGGCAACAGGTGCAACTGGACTGCCCGTCGGTCCGGCCCCTCCCTGCGTACCTCCAGCAAGTGCTGGTCCGACAGCGACTTGACCAGGTTGCTGGCGGTGGGCTGGCGTACATCCATGGCGCGCGCCAGCGCATGCATGCCGATGCCGGGGGACTGGTGCACCACATGCAAGGCCCAGACCTGGGCGCCGCCGACCCCGACTTTCTTCTCCACTTGCTGGAAATGGGTCTTGATGACGTTGAATACCAGCCTGAACTGACGCAAGACCCGCGCCGCACCCGGCGGATCAGCCGGCGTCGGCGCGTCGTCAACCGGTGCTGGCGCCATCGTCGGGGATAAGTTGGTCATGGTTGGGAGGTATTGCCAGCGGTGCGCAACGCGTCCACAGTGGCAGCCCCAAGGGCCAAGCGTCGGGACCGCTGGTTTGCGATCAGTATACATTCGTACAAATTTATATCGACACTGGTGGTTTAGCCCGGTACACCGCTTCTGCACGCGCTGGACACGGCCGCAGGGCGGCCCGGCCCCACCCCCACTCAGTCCGACGTTTCGCGCAGCCGGTGGCGGCGCACCAGGTGGTCGCGCTGGCGCGGGTCCAGGTTGATCCGCGCTGCGTCCCGGCCGACCGTGGCAAGTAGCCGCTCGTCCATCAGCCGGCGCCATAGCGGCGGGCAATACGCCACCAAGAACATGCCGAAGTAGCCACTGGGCAGCCGTGGCAACTGGTCAAAGTGGCGCAGCGACTGGTAGCGCCGCAGCGGGTGCGCATGGTGGTCGGAATGGCGTTGCAGGTGGAACAGCGCCCAGTTCGAGAAGATATGGTTGCTGTTCCAGGAATGGTGCGGCCGGCAGGGTTCGAGCCGGCCATGGGCATCGCGCTGGCGCAAGAGCCCGTAGTGCTCTACATAATTGGCCGACGTGAGCTGGAAGTTGGCCCAGAACGATGCGGCAACCAGGAACGGCAGGATCTGCAAGCCGAGCCAGAGCAGCAGCGCCAGCCACAGGGCCAGCGTGATGGTGGCCGGTTGCAGGATGGCGTTGTGCCACGACCACGTTGCCTGCCCGAGACGCTGCAGGCGGTCTTTTTCCAGCGCCCAGGCGCGCATCAATGCACCGGGCATTTCCCGCAGGACAAAGCGGTAAATCGACTCGCCCATGCGCGAAGACGCCGGGTCCAGCGGCGTTGCGACATCGCGGTGGTGCCCACGGTTGTGCTCCACCGTGAAATGGCCATATCCGGTCGGTGCCAGGCTGATCCTGGCAAGCCAGGTTTCCAGGGCCGTGTTCTTGTGGCCCAGCTCATGCGCCAGGTTGATGCAAAAACCGCCAATGGAGCCGCTGATGAGCACCATCGCCAGCAGGGCGTGCGAGGGCAGGGCATTGCGGGCGACAAACCAGGCGCTGAAGATGAAGGCGGCCCACAATACCGGCACCAGCAGGTAGGTGATCCAGCGGTAATAGGGGTCGGCATCCAGGCCTGGCACGACTTCCTCCGGCGGGTTGCTCAGGTCTTCGCCCAGCAACAGGTCCAGCAACGGCACCACCAGGTAGAACGCCGCCACTGGCAACCACAATGCCAGAGGGTCGCCCAGCAGCAGCATCAGGATCGGTCCGGCGGCGACCGAGGCGGGCACCAGCAAGGACAGCAGCCATGCAGCGCGCTTGCGATCATGGTAGATCACCGGTTGGCTGGGCGCTGGCGCTGGACTGAGCATGGGCGGATCGGGCGGCAGCATATTGCGCGCACCGGCCATTGTGGCTCAGGCGGCGCTGGTCTCCAACCGGCCGGACAGGTCCAGCCAACGGTCTTCCAGTTGCTTGAGCTCGTCGTTGACCGACTTGAGCCGTTTGCCCAGCTCGGCGATCTCCGATGGTCGGACCGCCGTTCCCAGGTGTGCTTCCAATGCCGCGCCTTCGCCGTTGAGGACGGTCATTTTGGCCTCGATCTGGCCGATTTCAAACTGCAGCGTGCCGATGCCGGGGCCGGGTTTCTTGGGCAGCCGATGGCTGACTCCGTCAACTTTCTGGCCCTTCTTGCCGCCGGCGTTGGCGCCTTGCTTGGCGAGTTCGCGCTGACGCTTGGCCTCGTCCAGCAGATAGCGTTGGTAGTCGTCCAGGTCGCCATCGAACGGCGCCACGCCGCCGCGCGAGACCATCCAGAACTCGTCGCACACCGAGCGCAGTAGCGCCCGGTCGTGGCTGACCAGCATCACCGTGCCTTCGAACTCATTGAGCGCCATGCCCAGCGCCTCGCGCGTAGCCAGGTCCAGGTGGTTGGTTGGTTCGTCCAGCAGCAGCAGGTTGGGCCGCTGCCAGACGATCATGCACAGCACCAGGCGCGCCTTTTCGCCGCCGCTCATGCTGCCCACGGTCTGCTTGACCATGTCGCCGCTGAAGTTGAAATTACCCAGGAAGCTGCGCAGGTCCTGCTCGCGGGTCGCCTGACCGGCGATCTTGCCGGCGGCCGTGACCTCGCGCACCAGTGCGATCATGTGGTCCAGCGGCGTGTCGGCCGGACGCAGCACATCGAGTTCCTGCTGCGCGAAATAGCCGACGTTCAAGCCCTTGCCCTCGGTGATCTCGCCCTCGATCGGCTGCAAGGCACGTGCCACGGTCTTGACCAGCGTGGACTTGCCCTGGCCGTTCGCGCCCAGGATGCCAATGCGCTGGCCGGCGAGCACCGAGCGGCTGACATTGCGCACGACTACCGTCGGCGGCTCGCCAGCAGGCGCATCGGGCGGTGGCGGGTAACCAAAACTGACACCCTGCATCGATAGCATCGGGTTGGGTAAGTTGGCCGGTTCGCGGAACTCGAAGCTGAAGTCGGCCTCGGCCAGCAAGGGCGCGATTTTTTCCATCCGGTCCAGCGCCTTGACCCGGCTTTGCGCCTGTTTGGCCTTGCTGGCCTTGGCCTTGAAGCGCGAAATGAACTTCTGCAGATGGGCAATTTTTTCCTGCTGCTTGGAGTAGGCGTTCTGCTGCAAATCCATCTGCTCGGCACGCATGTCCTCGAACTTGCTGTAGTTGCCGCTGTAGCGCACCAGCTTGGCCGCATCGATGTGCAGCGTGACATCCGTCACTGCGTCCAGGAATTCGCGGTCGTGGCTGATCACCAGCATCGTTCCTTCAAATTTTTTCAGCCAGGCCTCCAGCCATACCAGGGCGTCCAGGTCCAGGTGGTTGGTCGGCTCGTCAAGCAGCAGCAGATCGGCCGGGCACATCAGCGCGCGCGCCAGTTGCAGGCGCATGCGCCAGCCGCCGGAAAAGCTGTCGACCGGGTTGTCCAGTTCGCTGGTCTTGAAGCCCAGCCCCAGGATCAGCGCCTGGGCGCGCGCCGGGGCGTCATGTGCACCGGCGTCGTGCAGCTCCATGTAGGCGTGGGCCATGCGGTCGCCATCGTCGCTCGCCTCGGCGGCCGTGACCTCCTGCTGCGCGGCCAGCAGCCGTACGTCGCCCTGGATCACGAAATCAGTGGCCGATTGCGCGGTCTCGGGCATGTCCTGTGCGACCTGGCCCATGCGCCACTGGCTGGGCACGCTGAAGTCGCCGGCGTCTTCATGCAGCGAGCCGTCCAGCAAAGCAAACAGGGAGGATTTGCCGGCGCCATTGCGTCCGACCAGGCCGACTTTTTCGCCCGGGTTGAGCGTCACCGAAGCGGCATCGAGCAGGACTTTGGTGCCGCGGCGCAGCGTGACGGTTTTCAGGGTGATCATGGGATGGCGGGGCGGCCGTCGTGTCAGGCGCGTGGTTGGGTTTGCAGCAACGCCAGCAGCGCGTCGCGGGTCAGTGCGCAGACTTGTTCGTTACCGGCACTGGTGTCAAGCCAGACTGTCGCCAGTCCCGGAAAAGCAGCTTCGAAATGGACGCGTTCATGGCCGATCTCCAGCACCAAAGTGCATGCCGGACGCATGATCGCGGGTGCGCCGCGCAACAGCCGGCGCACAAAATCCATGCCGTCGTTACCGCCGGCCAGCGCGAGCGCGGGCTCGGCCCGGTACTCGGGTGGCAACTGCGCCATGCTGGTGCTGTTCACGTAGGGCGGGTTGCACAGGATCATGTCATAGGCACCGTCCGCCGCTGCCAGGGCGTCGCCGTGGCGCAGCCGGATCCGGTCGCTCAGCCCATGGCGTTGCAGATTGATGCGCGCCACGTCCAGCGCTGGTTGCGAGATGTCGGCCGCATCGAGCTGCAATTGCGGATACGCCAGCGCCGCCAGGATGGCCAGGCTCGCGCCGCCGGTGCACAGGTCGAGTAGACGCGCCGCGTCCGCCGGCATCCAGGTGTCCAGCGCGCCGCCGGCGATCAGCTCCCCGATCAGGCTGCGTGGCACGACACAGCGCTCGTCAACATAAAAAGCTACGCCCTGCAGCCAGGCTTCGCGCGTCAGATAGGCTGCCGGAGCGCGCGACGCGATGCGTTGCTGCAGCAATTGGCCTACCTGGCGTCGCGCAACCGGCGCGACGTCGTTGTGCGCAATCGATTGTGCTCCGTCGAGCGCCGAGTCCAGCGGCAGGCCCAGTCGCCACAGGACCAGCCACGCGGCTTCATCGTAGGCGTTGTCAGTGCCGTGGCCGAAACTGACGCCAGCGGCATCCAGCGCGTCGGCGCCAGATTCAATCAGCTGGCCGATGTTCATGCCGGCGCGCGCGCTTCGAGCGTCTCGAGGATGCGCCGGTAGATGTTCTTCAGCGGCTCGATATCCGCCACGACGATGTGCTCGTCGATCTGGTGGATCGATGCGTTGGGTGGTCCCAGTTCAACCACCTGCGGGCAGACTTTGGCCATGAAGCGGGCGTCGCTGGTGCCGCCGGTGGTGGACAGCTCCGGATCGAATCCGGTCTCGGCCCGGATCGCCGCGCCAACCGCCTCGACCAGGGTACCGGCCGCCGTCACGAAGGGCTCGGCGCCGAGGTTCCAGTCCAGTTGGTACTGCAGGCCATGGCGATCGAGCACGTCCTGCAGGCGCTGTTGCAACTGCTCGGGTGAGGAGGCGGTCGAGAACCGGAAGTTGAAGTCCACTACTGCCGTACCCGGAACCACATTGCCTGCGCCGGTGCCGGCATGCAGGTTGCTGACTTGCCAGGTGGTGGGAGGGAAGAACGCGTTGCCTTCGTCCCAGCGTAGCGCCGCAAGCTCTGCCAGCGCGGGAACGACAAGATGCACCGCATTGCGGGCCAACTGCGGATACGCTACATGGCCCTGCAATCCTTGCACCGTCAGTTTGCCGCTCAGGCTGCCGCGGCGGCCGTTCTTGATCATGTCGCCGGTTTTGGCTACGGACGTCGGTTCACCGACGATGCAGTAGTCGATCTGTACGCCGCGCGATTGCAAGCTGCGGCAGACCTGCATCGTGCCATCGCGTGCCGGGCCTTCCTCGTCGCTGGTGATGAGAAGACCGACGGACAAAGCAGCACGAGCGCGGGTTGCGAAAAATTCTTCGCAGGCGACGACAAACGCGGCCAGCGATGCTTTCATGTCGCTGGCACCGCGGCCATATAGTTTGCCGTCGCGGTGGGTGGGCACGAACGGGTCGCTGCGCCATTGCTCCAACGGCCCGGTCGGCACCACGTCGGTGTGGCCGGAAAATACCAGCAGCGGCGCCTCGGACTTTGGGTTGGTACAGCCGCCGGCGCGCTTGGCCCACAGATTGGCAACGCGCCAGTCATCGGGGCCGAAGGGCAGGGCCTCGCAGTCGAATCCGATGGCTGTCAGGCGCTGCGCAATGATCTGCTGGCAGTCGGCGTCCGCGGGAGTGACGGAGGCCTGTGCGATCAGTTGTTCGGTCAGGTGCAGCGCGGCCGACATCAATGCTTGACGTCCAGAGTGATGTCGGTGAACGAGGGCTCGTCGTCCGGTTCCTCTTCCGGCTTGACGCCACGCGCCAGTGAGAAGTCGTTCTCCATGCGCCACATCAGGTTGGTCGGCGAATCGGAGTTGGCCAGGCCTTCCTTGCGATCAACAGTGCCGTCGATGATCAGGCGGGCGATGTCGGCCTCGAAGCTCTGCGAGCCCTCGGCCATGGCTTTTTCCATTGCCTCCTTGATGCCCGAGAAATCGCCTTTTTCGATCAGCTCGGAAATCAGCTTGGTGTTGAGCAGCACCTCGACCGACGGCACCCGGCCGCCCGATACCGTGCGCAGGAGGCGCTGGGACACCACGGCCTTGAGCGCCGCAGCCAGGTCGCCAAGCATGGTCTCGCGCACCTCGACCGGGTAAAAGCTCAGAATCCGGTTCAACGCCTGGTAGCTGTTGTTGGCGTGCATGGTGGCCAGGCACAGGTGTCCGGACTGGGCATAGGCCAGCGCCGCTGACATGGTTTCGCGGTCGCGGATCTCGCCCACCAGGATCACGTCGGGCGCCTGGCGCAACGCGTTCTTGAGGGCGATTTCCAGCGAATCGGTGTCGGAGCCGATTTCGCGCTGGTTGACCACGGATCGCTTGTTCTTGAACAGAAACTCGATCGGATCCTCGATCGTCAGGATATGGCCGGCTAGATTCTCGTTGCGGTAGTCGATCATCGCCGCCAGCGTGGTGCTCTTGCCGGCACCGGTGGCGCCCACCATCAGCAGCAGGCCACGCTTGGCCATGATCAATTCGCTCAGGATATCGGGCAGGGCCAGGCTCGATAGCGCCGGTATTTCCAGCGAGATGAAACGGATCACGGCCGCGATCGAGCCGCGCTGGCGCATCGCGCTCACCCGGTAGCGGCCGACGCCGGCCAGCGGAAAGCCCATATTGAGTTCGCCGGTGGCTTCGAGCTCGGCGATGCGTTCGGCCGGCAGCACTTCGGCCAGCAGATTGCGCGGGGCGTCGGGCGGCAAGACCTGGTTGTTGATCGGGATACACAGGCCGTTGATCTTGATCAGCGCCGGCGCATGCGCCGACAGGTAGACGTCCGACGCCTTCTTGTCGCTCATCAGGCGCAGGATGCGTTCCATTGTTCCCGGTGTGCCGCTGGTTGCCATGCTGTTCCCCTTGTGCTCGGTGGAAATGGGACGAAAAAAGTGCTAGTCGCGCAACAGGTCGTTCAGGCTGGTCTTGGCGCGGGTCTGCGCGTCGACCTTCTTGACGATCACCGCACAGTACAGGCTGTACTTGCCGTCGGCGCTGGGCAGATTGCCCGATACCACGACCGAGCCCGCCGGAATGCGGCCATAGCTCACGCTGCCGGTAGCGCGGTCGTAGATCTTGGTGCTCTGGCCGATATACACGCCCATCGAGATGACCGAGTTCTCCTCGACAATGACGCCTTCGACAACTTCGGAGCGGGCCCCGACGAAGCAGTTGTCCTCGATGATGGTCGGACCGGCCTGCATGGGTTCAAGCACGCCGCCGATGCCGACGCCCCCGCTCAGGTGCACGTTCTTTCCGATCTGTGCGCACGAGCCCACGGTGGCCCAGGTGTCGACCATCGTGCCCTCGTCGACGTAGGCGCCGATATTGACGTAGGACGGCATCAGCACCACGCCCCTGGCACAGAAACTGCCGCGTCGGGCGACTGCCGGCGGCACGACGCGCACGCCGCTGGCGCGCAGCGCGTCTTCGTCCTGGCCACCGAACTTGGTAGGTACCTTGTCAAAGAAGGCCAGCTCGCCGGCGCGCATGACGGCGTTGTCCTTGAGCCGGAAGCTCAACAGCACCGCTTTCTTGATCCATTGGTGCGTGGTCCACTGACCGACGCCCTCGCGGGTGGCCACGCGCAGTGTGCCGCGGTCCAGTTCGGCGATGACATGATCGACCGCGTCGACGACTTCACGGGGAGCCGATTTCGGGGAGTACTCGGCGCGGTTGTCCCACGCGGAGTCGATGGTTTTTTGCAGCTGGTCGGTCATGAATGCTCGTCGGGTTGTCGACATAGGGTTTAGCGGGCTCACGCAGTGCTGCGCACGAACTGAACGATGCGCTGCGCAGCTTCTTCACATTCGGCGGCCTCGGCCACCAGCGCCATCCGGATGCGCTGTGCGCCCGGATTCACGCCATCGACCTCCCGGGCCAGAAAGCTCCCGGGCAGGACTGTCACATTGTAGAGAGCGAGCAAGTCGCGCGCGAAGGTGGTGTCGCTGCCGCGCACCCCGGCCCACAGATAAAACGCGGCATCGGGAAGGGCGACGTCGAGAACCTCGGACAGGATCGGCGTGATGCGTTCGAATTTGGCGCGGTACAGGGCCCTGTTGGCCGCCACATGGTCCTCGTCGGCCCAGGCGGCGATGCTGGCTGATTGCACCACCGGGCTCATCGCACTGCCGTGGTAGGTCCGGTACAGCAGAAATGCCTTGATCAGAGCCGCGTCTCCGGCGACGAAACCGCTGCGCATGCCGGGCACACTACTGCGCTTGGACAGGCTGGTGAACGACAACAGGCGTGCGAAGTCGTGCCGACCGAGCCGGGCCGCCGCCTGCAGGGCGCCCAGCGGCGGCTCGTCGCGGAAATAGATCTCGCTGTAGCACTCGTCGGATGCGATGACGAATCCATGCCGGTCACTGAGCGCAAACAGCTTCTCCCATTCGGACAAGGGCATCACCGCGCCGGTCGGATTGCCCGGCGAACAGACATACAGCAATTGGGTGCAGGCCCAGACGCCCTGGGGTACCGCGTCCCAGTCCTGGGCGAAGTTGCGCGCAGGATCAGCTGCGACAAACCACGGCTTGGCACCTGCCAGCAGTGCGGCACCTTCGTATATTTGATAGAACGGGTTGGGGCATACCACCCAGGGCCCGTCAGCTGCCTCGGGCTGGCCGGTGCGCTGCGGGTCGACCACCGTCTGGGCGATGGCGAACAGGGCCTCGCGCGAGCCGTTGATCGGCAGTACCTGGGTCTGCGCATCGACCGCAAGGCCATAGCGGCGCCCCAGCCAATCGGCGCAGGCCTGGCGCAAGGCCGGATCGCCGGCCGTGGACGGGTAGCGGGCCAGGCCGCTGGGCCGGTTGTTCAGCGCGTCGGCAAAGGCCTGCGCAATGAACGGCGGCGTTGCATGGCGCGGCTCACCGATGCCCAGACTGATCGGTCGATAAGCCGGGTTGGGTGTGACGCCGGAAAAAAGTGTGCGCAGGCGCTCGAAGGGATACGGCTGCAGCCGCTCCAGCAGATGGTTCATGGGCGAGATTATCCGGGCTCCGCCGAACCGTCGCGCCCATGCGCAGCCGTCCGGCCCAGCGGCAAGAGCCGATCCTTACTTGCGCCGTTTGGCAGCCTTGGCCGCTGGCCGGGCTGGCGGTGTTGTGGGGGCGTCGCCAATCAGCCCTTTCAAAGGGCAAATCTTGAAAGCCGGGCACTTTTTGCAGCCGGCAACGACAGCGATGGGGCATAGGGTCATGGAGCTTCTTTTGACAGGTTGGGCTGGCGACAGTCTAGCAAGCCCGGATGCAGGTTCGTGGATGGCGTGCGGGCGTTGCCAGAATACCGACGCAAGGGGTGCCGAAGCGCCCAGTTGGCTTGCCAGCGTGGTGGGCGCGCGACGGTTTTTCAGCAAATGCCTCCCCAATCGAGGGGGATGAAACCTCGTTGTGGCGAATTTGGTCGTGTACTACGTACTCTTCCCATTGCTCTATTGACGCATCGGTGGCATTGTTGCTGAATGTATCGGTCGGCCGGTGCGCTGACCGAGGCCGCGCAAACGGGCGCACGTCGTGGGATTGGTCGAATTGATTCTGGCTTGGGGGTACTATGAACATCGGAAAAAGAGCCACGTTCCCGCGAGTGCGGTCACTTGCACTCGCCTTGCATGCCGCGTGGGGCATGTCGGCATTTGCATTGCCCGACGGGGCCTCGGTCGTGAATGGCCAGGTGTCGATTGCGCAGCCGGGCGCCGGCGCCATGCAGATCAATGCCTCCAACGGCGCCATCATCAACTGGCGCCAGTTCTCGATAGGCGCCTCGGAAAGTACGCAGTTTGTGCAACCGTCCAGCACCAGCGCGGTGCTGAACCGGGTCGTCGGGCGCGACCTTTCCGAACTGCTGGGACAACTCAAATCGAACGGGCAGGTGTTCCTGATCAACCCCAATGGCATCGTCATCGGCGGCGCTGCGCGCATCGATACCAATAGTTTTGTTGCCTCCACGCTGGATTTGTCGGACGCCGACTTCCTGGCCGGCAAGCTGCGTTTCCTGGCGCGACCGGGCGCCGGAGCCATCCGCAACGAAGGCATGATTACCGCGGGCCCGGGTGGACGCATTGCGCTGATCGCGCCCGATATCGAGAACAGCGGCATCATCCATGCGCCGGATGGCAACATTCTGCTTGCCGCCGGCCGCAAGCTGGAAATCACCAGCCTGGACCTGGACGGCATCCGGTTCGAGATCCAGGCGCCGACCGATTCGGTTCTGAACCTGGGCCAATTGCTGGCTGACAACGGCGCAGTGCGGGTGTTTGCAGGGTCGATTCGCCACAGCGGCGAAATCCGTGCCAATCGCATGGCGGTGGACGCCGACGGCAGCATAGTGTTGTCGGGTCGCAACAGTATCACGTTGACCCGTGACAGCGTCACACGAGCCGATGGCCTCTCTGGCGGCAACATCCTGGTGCAGGGGGGCGAAGGCACGGCCCGGGTGCAAGGAATAGTGTCGGCGAGCGGTGCGTCCGGCACGGGTGGCGACATCCATGTTCTGGGTACGCGGGTTGCGCTGGAGTCGAGCGCACAACTGATCGCATCGGGCAGCGCCGCAGGCGGCCAGATTCTGGTGGGCGGTGACTTTCAGGGCGCCAACGCCCAGGTCCAGAACGCCGCACGGGTGTTCGTGGGCGAGGGCGCCAAACTCAACGCTGATGCGACCGGTGACGGCAATGGTGGCCGCGTCATTGTCTGGGCCGACGAAAATACGCGCTTTGGTGGCGACCTGTCCGCTCGGGGTGGGCCGCAAGGCGGCAATGGCGGTTTTGCCGAGGTCTCGGGCAAGGCGAACCTCGCATTTACCGGAAGCGCCGACCTGCGCTCGTCGCATGGCGCCAATGGCAGCCTTTTGCTGGACCCGCTGGATATTCTGGTCTCGCTGACCAGCGGCATCCTGCCGATCGTGGTCGACGAGTTCGCCGACTTTGCCAGTAACGTCGTAACGATTTCGCCGCTGACATTGGCCGCCGTGGGCGGCAATGTGGTGCTGCAGGCAGTACGCGATATCTATGTGCGCGATGCCATTGCGCTCACCACCGCGGGCGCCGGATTGACGATGATGGCAGGCGGCGCAATGTTCGACTCCGGATCGATTTTCAATACGACCGGAATCACCACCACGGCCGGTGCCGTGACGCTGCGGGCCAACTCGATCACGGGTCCGGGCGGCATCACGACTGCGGGTGGCGCGGTCGACCTGATGACGGCTGACTCGCTCAATTACACCGGAGCCATTTCCAGCGGAGGCGGCGCCGTGACGCTGGCGTCGACGAACGGCTCGGTGTTCAATGCCGATGTCGATGCTGGTGCTGGAACCATCCAGGCGACCGGTAGCAGCGTCTCCAGTGGCAGCTACTCCACCAGCGGCACCGCCAGCCTGACCGCGACGGCCGGCAACGTGTTCATCAACGCGCTGAACGCAGGCGTTGCCAACCTGAATGCCACCAGTTCGATCAACGGCACGGTATTGGTGACTGATCGTATCAATGCCACCTCGACCGGCTCCAGTGTGACGCTCAACGGCGTCGCCGGCGGGCCGCTGCGGTTGGGGACGATCAGCGCTGCTTCCAATGTGATCCTGACATCATCGAGCGGCATGGAGCAGGCGGCAGGGGGCGGGATCACCGCGCCGTTCGTCCGGCTGGATACGAACAACAGCACCGGGCCAGCCGGGTCACAGGCAGCGCCGATTCTGATCGCGTCTCCTTCCGGGCTGGTCCAGCCGCGGCTCGAACTGATTGATATTGCGTCTCCGACCCACGTCACCTTGACGGGCGCCCCGATGCTGGACAGCCTGGAAATGCGTGGAACCGTCGCCGGTCTGGCCGCAATTGCGCTCACCGGGGCCGCAAATCTGACGACGCTGAGCCTGGCCGATGGTGGTGGCGTGCTTGTCGCTACGGCTGTATCCAACGGCGGTTTGGCCAACGGTTTCAGCCTTAGCGTGACCAACGGTGCACTCAATGCGGCCACTTTGACGCTGCCGGGCGCCCCAGTCGACCTGTTCGCATCCACCGCGGTGACAGTTGGCACCATGACCGGTGCCAGCCTGTCGATCAATGCACCGGGCGCGGTCACCATAGGTTCTGCGACAACCACGGCCAGTTCCGGCATCGATGTCTCGACCGGCTCGTGTGACAACGACAGCGTGGGGGTGTGCGCCACATCCAGTCCCATCGTTGCCGGCACACTGACCGCGGGTGGAACCGGCAGCCTGAATCTGAATAACCGCGACAACGGCGATGTGACGGTGACCAGCCTGACTGCGGGCGGCGATGTGGAGATCGACGCTGGCGGCGAGTTCGAAACATCGTTCAACTTCCCGCGCACGAGCCATCGAACCGCGAACAACATCGTGCTTGGAACGGTCGTGGTCGGGGAAAGTCTGGACATCAACAACCAGGGACAAGGCAATGTGAGCGTGACCAGCATGGCCGTGTCGCGTGGCGTTTTCGTCCAGGCAGGTGGCTCCTTCTCGCCCTCGGCATTCGTAAGCCAGCTGACCAACAACACCATCACCATTGGCAATGCGGAACCGGTCGGTGCCGCCAATGGTTTTACGGTTCGCAACAACGGCGTCGGCAATCTCACCCTCACTGGCGCTGTTGATCGCAGCGTGTCGGGCGGCATCAGCCTGTCGGCGGATCAAGGCTCGCTCAGCGCAACCGGCAATCTGACGGCGCGTGATTCGATCAGCGTGTCGGTCCGGAGCGGCGCTGCCACGCTGGGTCAGTTGTCGGCCGGCGTTGGCTCGAATGGTGATGTAGAGGTGGAAGCGACCGGCAACATCGATTTCACCTCGATCCGTGCGAACGGCGTGAACAGCAATTTCGGCAATGTCAGTCTGGACTCCTTTGTTGGCTCGGTAAGAACGACGCTGGACAATGCCGCAAATGACATCAGCGCAACGGGCAATGTATCGGTGATCGCCGGTAGCGCCATCGGAGACGCCTTGTTTGCGCGACCGCTGGACATCATTGCCGGTGCTGCAGAATCCGTGACACTGAACGCCGGCACCGATATCGGCAGGGCTATTGCGCCAGTCAATATTGACACCAGCGGTACGGTCGACATCACTTCTGGCGCAGGACAGTTCCATGTAGCCGCCACCGACGGCATGGTCGAGCGTTCGCTCTCCACCATCCGTTTGTCGGCGTCGGCGGCCGGTATCGGCATCGGCAATGCGTCGACTTTCACCTCGGCAGATTTGGACGTCACGGCGAGCAGCGATGGGGCCGTCATCACCGTCGGCGACCTGGTACGCTCTGCCGGTGCATTGGACTTGTTCAGTTTCACTGCAACCGGTGCCAGCGGACTGGCGTTTGGCAATGTGAATCTGGCCACCACCGGACTCGACCGCTTGTCGCTGAGCGCCGGTACGACACTGACTCAGGCATCGCCGATGACCAACTCGATCAACGCCAACAGCGTCGACCTGGCCAGTGGCGCAGCCTTGTCGGCCGGAGCGATAGCCACGCTGGGAACCAATCGGTCCAACTTCAACGGCGCCATTCCCGACCAGCTGGTGCTCAATGCAGGGGGCGATATCCTGGTGGCAGGTGGCCTCGACAGCCTGACCTTCATCAGCGTCGAGAGTTTCGGCGGCAATCTCGCGGTGACCGGCGCGGTGACGGGAACCGGAACATCACGCAACGCTTTCCGCGCGGTGGCCGACCGGGTCAGCCTTCGAGCCGCTGGCGACATCAGCACCGGCGGGGCGGTGACCAGCGCGACGCTGACGTCGCTGATTGCCGGTGGTTCGATATCGGTTGGCGGCGCGGGTATCGCTGGCGGCGTGACTTTCCTTGGCGGCAACAGCCAGACCGACATCGTGACGGTGACGGCTGGCATGGTGGCGCAAAGCATCACGACGCAGGCCATCACCGGCGGTTTCGACAAGACTGTCTCGGGCGACACATTGAATGTCGCTGGCGGCATCACGGGCGCCGCGCGCACGACGAGCGTCAATGCCAACACGCTCAATACCGGCGTCATGAGCTCCGGTACGGCATTGAATGTGACAGGCACCACGTTCAATACGGGTAATTTGTCCGCGCTGAGTGGATCGTTGACGGTCGATGCGACGGCAACCTATGCGCCGGGCACCGCGGTCAACCTCTCTGCCAACAATGTGACCATCATCGCTCCCGACGGCATTAGTCTGACGGCCAGCGGGGCCACGGTTACCGCGCCGACGGTTCAGTTGATAACCGACAGCGGTAATATTCTGGCCGATGGCCTGGTCAATACGACGAGCCTCACGCTTTCGACCGGGGGCGTGTTTGATGTCCGATCAAATGCCGCGCTGAGCAACGTCGTTGTGTCTGCCGACGGAGGTGTCGCCGGTGCTGGTGCTGGTTCGCGGGTGCGCGGCAACGGCGTCAACCAGCTGCTGACCTACGTGGCGACGGGTAACCAGTTGGCGCTGCAACTGGCCTCAGACACCGGGATGACGGATCGATACACCGAGACGTCGACCACGATCACGGACATCGTGATCAATACGACGGGCACTTTCGGAGCCGCGGGTAATTCCTCCGTCGACGTCTTTGCGCCTTCAGCCAACATCGCAGCCAACGCGGTGGCCATGGGCAACGGCAGCCTGATCCTGAGCGCCGGGGGCAACATCGTGCTGACCTCGGTCGTCACAGGCGGTGGATTCGTCAGTGTCGACACCATCAATGGTCGGGTGGACCTGACATCGGTCAATAGCGGTGGAGGCTCGGTCACCGCGCAAACCAGCGGTGACGCGAACCAACATGTCAATGTCGAACAGATACTGAGCCTGGGGGGCAGCGTCGCGCTGACTGCGGACAACGGCAACATCGTACGGGTCGGCGCGCAGCCGTTTCAGATCGATACCCGAGACGGCAATGGTGCGGCCAGTGGGGTTACCACGCTCAACGCATCCAATGGCAGTGTCGGCAGTGCCGCAGCCCCGATCCTGACCCGTGGTGCAGTAGGGTTGGTTGTGTCGGCCCGCGACGAGATTGAAGTCGACCTGGCCAATGCCGCCTTGACCCAGTTATCGATCACCACGTCAGCCAGTGGTACTGGCGCCGTTTCTGTCAACGACATCGGTGGCAATTTTTCCAGCTTGATCCTGTCGCGCAGCGGGCCTGACTTGTTGCTTGGTCTGTTGAGTCCGGCCGTTGCATCCGCGTTTGCATTGACGGCAACCGATGGCAACATCGTCGTGGGTGGCGATATCGGCAACATCACGACATTGACCCTGGATGCCGGTTCCGGCTTCAACGCCGTGGCCGACCTGCGTATCCAGGCCAGCGGTGGACCGAGAACCATCATTGCCAACACTTACGATTTGCGCGCCGGCCAGGACATCGTGATAGCCGCAGGTGCGACAGCTGGCGAAAGCGTTTCGGTGGCGCAGGCTGGTGCGTTCGGCAATAGCACCCTATCGGCCGGGCGCGACATTCTTGTCAGCGCCAATGCAGGCTCGGCCAGTGTCCAGCACATAACGCCGTTCGCTACCCAGGTACTGAACGCCGGCCGCGACATTCGCGTCGTTGGCGGCTCGGCCGGGGTGCTCGGTGCATTGGCCAATATCGGCTCAACCGGCAGCCAGTCCTTGAGCGCTGGCAATCTGCTGCTGGTGCAGGGTGGCGCGACCGATGGCGCCGCGGCAAGTGTGCAAGCGAGCCAAAGCCAAAACAGCGGGGCCGTGGGCAATGTCTCGGTGTTGGGTGGCGGCAGCGGTGCGGCGGCGTTGCTGCAGGCCGGGACCAGCCAGACCGTCACCAGCCTGGCCGGTAACGTCATCGTGCAAGGTGGCAGCGGCGCCAGCGCATCGGCCGCGATACAGTCGATCTCGGGGAGCCAGTCGATTGGCACGACCGTGTTTGGCACGGCCACCGATCTGGTGCTGGTACAGGGTGGTACCGGAAATGCCGCCACGGCATCGATCCGATCCGGCGCTGCGCAGACCGTGCAGAGTTCGGGCGATATCCGGGTCCTCGGCGGCTCTGGCGTGGGCGCCTTGGCGGAGATCTTTGGCGGTACGTCGCAGTCGGTGGGTTCAACGACAACGTTCAGTGGAAACACCTCCTTCGATCCAACCGCAAATATCCTGGTGCAGGCCGGCTCCGGGGGCACGGCGGGTATCCGGGCCAATAACGCCCAGACCATTCGGGCCAGTGAGACCATATCGGTACTGGGCGGTTCGGCGGCTGGCATGACTGCTGTGATCGAGAGCATCAACGCAAGCCAGGACATTGGCAACGCGAGCAATTTCCGCAACGACCCGACGGGCAACATCCTGGTGCAAGGCGGAACCGCATCCGGCGCATTTGCGTCGGTCAAGGCACAGACCAATCAGACCATCCGCAGCGGCGGCTCAATCAGCGTCGTCGGTGGCGCCGGGGCCGGTGCATCGGGCGAAATCCGCAGTGTGGCGAGTTCGCAAACGATCGGATCGACCTCCAACAGTTCGAACGACGCCACTGACAGCGTACTGGTGCAGGCCGGCACCGGCGGCATCGCGCGCATCCTGGCGCAAGGCAGCCAGACGATCCTGACCAGCGAAAACCTGTCCGTGGTGGGCGGGTCAGGCGCAGGCATGAAAGCCTCGATCGAGTCGACGGCGGGCTTTCAATCCATCGGCAATACATCGACATCCTTTGGCAACGACCCGTCCGGCTCGATCCTGGTCCAGGCGGGGAACGGTGTCGGATCGGAGGCCTTCATCAAGGCGGATACGGGTCAGACCATCGATGCAGGCGGCAACATTTCGCTGATCGGCGCCGCGGCCAATGCATTTGCGGAGATCGTAACGAACACGGGCACACAGACCATTGGCAACGTCTCATCCAACCGGGACCGGACCGACGACATCAGTCTTACCGGTGGTTCCGCGTCCGGTGCCTATGCACGCATCATGTCCACCGCCGGTTTCCAGAGCTTGCGCACCTCGGCCAACCTGACCCTTGCCGGCGGCGCTGGCGACGATGCAGGTGCGACGTTGTTGGCCGGCACCGGGCAAAACATGACCGTGCAAGGCACATTGGCCATGGTCGGCGGTAGCGGCAGCGTCCCGGGATCGAATGAAACAGCCATTCGCAACAACACCAGTGGCCAGCAGAGCATCAACGTCACCGGCAACATGTCGGTCACCGGAGGCGGATTCGGCTCCGACACCTGGGTCAAGCAAAACGGCACCGGCAACCAGTCGATCACGGTAGGCGGTAACCTGGCACTGCTGGCTCCCGCGGCGACGACGAGCACCGGTGTTACCAGCATCGAGTCGCTGGGTCCAATCCAGACCGTCTTCGTCGGTGGTGGATTGACGATCGACAACCAGGCCGGATGGTTGACGTACATCGGCACATCGGGCGCGCAGTCAATTACCGCGGATACGATTGCGATCAGCTTGTCGAGTGCATCGCCGGTAACGAACCCGTTTGCCGGAATTTCTGCCACCGGCAACCAGACCATCAACCTGCAGGGCGACGGCGCCACGATCGGAACCGCCACCTTGTCGATCGTCAACACCAGTAGCCTGAGTGGCTCATCGGCGGCGATCAAGACTGCGGCAGATCAGGTGATCCTGATGGACTACGACTCGGCCGGGCTGGTGCAGATCGGCAGTACCAACGGCCTGGGCAAGACGGAGATCTCTGCCGGTGGCAAACACACCCTGGTTGCCGGCCAGCTGCTGATTCAGGGTGGTGCCAGTTCAGCCGCGACGGCGGGCATCTTCGTGCCCAACGACGCGGCGGTCATCAGCACCATCTACGGCCCGATCGAGCTCAAGGGCGGTGCGCTGGGCGCTGCCATCATCGATCCGCCGCAACTCGACATGGTGTCCAACAGCGGCGTCTTCCTGCTTGCTGGCGCTGGCGCTGGCGCCACTGCGAGCATCCAGGCGGGCATCTTCAATCTCGCAGCCACCAGCGGTGACCTGTCGCTGATCAACTCGGCTGCGGCGCTCGCGTCGATCAATGCCGACGTGTTCAATTTCTTCGGCGCCGGCAACGTCAATCTCAATGGCGGCACGATCACCGTGACCCAGGCCGGTGCGATCACGATCCCGGGCATCTGCTTTAGCTGCGATACCAATCTGATCGGCCCATTCAAGGTGTCCGCATTCATTCCGCCGCCGCTGGATTTTGGTGCGTTCGCTACCAGCAACGTACTGGCACTGGCCGACCTGGGCGTCGGACTGTTCGATGCCTGGCTGGACGAAGATGGTTCCCTGGTCTTGAGCAACCGGCGTCTGAACCAGTGCTATTGACAGGGCGATCACCATGAAAACCACGACCAACCAGTTCCTGCCAACCGATCTGTACCGGCGCGCGCCAGTGGCCGCCACCGGCGTCCTGCTGGTGCTATGCGGCGCGTTGCTGTCGGGCGTTGCGCTGGCCCAGCCCAAGTCCGCCGGCGAAGTGTCGCACCTGCAGGGCATGGCGACGGCGCAGCAGCCCAATGGCGGGTTTCGGTTCCTTGCGCGGGGTGACCCGGTGCTCGAGGGCGACACTATTTCAACCACCGAGCGCGGGTTCGCGGTAGTCGCGCTTACCGACGGCAGCAAATTCACGTTGCGGCCGTCGACCACCCTTGCGCTGGAGAAGTTTTCCGTCGAACAGGGTAACGAGGCTGCATTCATGCGCCTGCTGCGCGGCGGCATGCGCATGGTGACCGGCTTTGTCAACAAGCGCAATCCGGCCGGTTTCGAGCTCAGGGTCAAGACCGCCACGGTGGGAATCCGGGGCACGAGCTTTGATGCGCGCGTCTGTGGCGATGACTGCCGCCAGGAAGGCGTCGCGCCAGTGGCCGCCAATGTATCCGTGCCGGGCGTGACCACTATCGGCTCGGTCGTGGCGCGGGTAGTGCGGGCCAGCGGTTCGATCACGGCGACACAACCCGGTCAAGACCCTCGGGTTCTATCGGTGGGCGCGTCGCTGTACCAGGGCGACGACCTGCGCACGGGTGCCGATGGCATAGCGGTGCTCGGATTCAAGGACCGAACCAAGTTGTCGGTCAATCCTGGCACTGTCATGCGCATCGACTCCTATGTCTATGACCGGTCCGATTCCAGCGACATCTTTGGTCTGTCACTGCTCAAGGGCGGGATGCGGCTGCTTACCGGCCTTATCGGCAAGAAAGAGCCGCGTGCATTTACCGTCAAGACGCTGACGGCGACCGTCGGCATACGTGGCACAGGCATGGACATCAGCTGCGAGGGACCTTGCGTCGACCCTTCCCTTGGTGAATCCTTTGCGGGTGCCAATACGGTAGACCCGGCCCAGCGCGACGGTCTTTTCCTGTCCACCTGGGATGGCGCCAGCTACTTCTTCGTCGGACCGCTGGATGTCCCCCTGGACCAGGTCGGCTTCATTGGCAATGACGGTCTGGGGCGCATTCTGCGTACCGCACCGCAATTCCTGGCTACCCAGGCCGCACCACGGCCAGACCAGGTCGACGTGGATTGGGACAACCTGTTCGCCACCATCGCGCCCACCGGTGCGGACGGCATCTATATCTTCGTTCGCGATGGTCATGTGTTCGTGACTTCCAGCGGTTCCCGGGTCGACCTCGGAGTGGCGGACGGTGGCTTCGTGGGCGCGGATGGGCGCGCACTGCGGATGTCTCCGGTGCCAGGTTTCCTGACTGGCGATCCTTATCCGATACCGGAACTGTTCAGTCAGTCCGAACGTTCCGTATTCCGGCTTTTCGGTATAACCCTGGGCCAGCCCGGCCAGGAAATCTGCAGACTCTAGAAGGCACCACGATGCGATCAACAACAACATCAAGGTCGATGCGGCACAAGCGCCTGATCGGTGGCATTGCGATCGGATTCGCGGGTCTTGCCGCCGCGCAGACGGCACCGGCACCCGAACCCGGCGGGCCTACCCTTGACATCCAGCGCTATGTCGTTGACGCAGGCGTGCCGCTGTCGGAGCAGGAGATGCAGGCTTTGCTCGCGCCGTTTGTCGGTTCCGGAAAATCCATCCGCGATATCGAAGCGGCGGCCGCGGCGCTCGAGAAAAACCTGCGCGGTCGTGGCTATGCTTTTCACCGGGTGTTCATTCCCGAGCAAAAGCCCACCGACGGCAGTATTCGCCTTGGCGTGATCCAGATCCGGGTCGGCACCGTCGAGGTGACCGGCAACAACCATTTTTCGACTGACAACATCCGGCGCAGTCTGGGCAGTCTGAAGGAGGGTGAGATTCCGCAGGTGCAGACGCTCGGGCGCGACGTGACCGCCAGCAACGCCAACCCGGCCAAACAGGTGACCGTGACGTTCAAGGAATCGACGGAGCCGAATGCGGTGGATGCGGTGATACGGGTCAAGGACAGCGACCCGGTGAGCTATTTTGCTTCGCTGAGCCTGAACGAATCCGTCTCGGGCGACAGCTCCACGACCCGCACGCGTCGTGTCAGCGGTGGCTTCCAGCATTCCAACCTGTTTGACCGCGACCATGTGATGACAGTCTCGTACACCACCGATCCCGGCTATCCGAACAGTGTGAGCCTGATCGGCGCGTATTACCAGTTTCCAATCTACGGCACCGGCATGAACTTTTCCGCCGCGTTCACCAGTTCGGACGTCAGTTCCGGCCGCGTGCTGCAAGGTCCCAATGTATTTGATGTCAGCGGCAGCGGCCAGTTCATCAGTCTTCGCCTGACCCGCGCGCTCAACCGTGTTGACGCGCTGCAGCAGAGCATCGGCATCGGCCTGGACGAGCGCTATTTCAAGAACAGCACGACGTTCAATGGCGCGCAGATCCAGCCCAACGTCGGTTCGCGGGTCCTGTCATTGCAGTACACATTCCGCGATGAGCCCAACTGGGGCATCGTCGCCGGGGGCGTCGACTACGCGTTCAACATGGGCGGCGGAAGGGCGAACTCGACTGTCAATCACACTATCAATGGAGGAACCAAGAACTGGGATGCGGTGCGATACCACGTCGAGGCGGCAACCTTGGTGGGCAATTGGCAGCTCAGCGGCCGGCTCAAGGGCCAGTTCTCCGGGGATGCATTGATTGCCGGGGAACAGTTCGGCCTGGGAGGTGCCAATTCAGTGCGCGGTTTTGCCGACCGGGTCACCTCCGGCGACCAGGGCTACCAGTGGAACGTCGAAGGCATGGGTCCTGCCCTGGGTGAGCTCAAGATGCGCCCGATCGTGTTCCTGGAGGGCGGACGGGTGTCTAGCAAGGGCGGTGTCAACGATACGCTGATGGCCGCCGGCGTAGGGCTGCGGATGGCATATGACAAATGGCAGCTTGGCGTGGATTTGGCGAAAGTGCTGGACAGCAACCGGGCCGCGACTTCAAGCAGTGCGGTGCGCATGCATCTGGTCGCGTCCTACCGGTTCTAGGTCCGGCAGTCGGGCAAAGGGTGACGGACCGCAGGGCCCGCTCAACTACTTGCTACTTGCGGCACGTCGCCTGGAGCAGGTAGGGCCAGATTGGCGCCCCGAACCACCCGAACACATTCCTTGATGTGCTGTTCCCCCAGGTAGCGGACTGCAGAATAGCCCACCAGCGCCGCTACTGCCTGGCCGGCCAGCGGCACGTATTTGGCCGCCTGCTTGATGGTCAGGCGTACTCCAACGGCCCGCGCCGCGCGCAGCACCAGCTCGCGTGTAATGGTCTTTCCGATCAACAGAGAACCGACGGAGTGAATGGTTTTTTGCAGTGCTTCGCGCTTGCGTGGCGTGAGGTGCTCGATCTGCTGCGGCGTGAGACCGAACCGGGCATTGATCTGTGGCACCAGGCGCGACAACATGGCTGCGTCGACCGCCCAGTCCAGTCCCGGCAGCGGAATGGTGCTGGCCGCGGCGCTGATCAGCGAGCGTTTGTGCAACAGGCGGCGGCAATCATTCACCGCCGCAATCAGCCCTGCGTGGCCTTGAGCGAGTTGTAGTGCGGTGGGCATGGGTTGGAGGATGCGATGCTTGCACTGTAATACAGGTCATCCTGGGAAAAGTCCTTATCCCATGTGGGCTCTATGCGACAACCGGGCGCAATCGGACTCAGCCATCTGGTTCAAAACACGTGCAAGTCGATCTTTGTGACTAAACTATTTGCAACGCCGGTTGCCGCGATGTAACAACGCTCCTTATTGCAGGAGTTGAGTCCCTCGCCGCCACGGCCCCAAGTCCGGTGTATTTCAGGGCCATACCAATTGACTGCCGCCAACCTTACCCAGATAGCGTGGATGCGAGCTGACAAGGGGTCGCGCCGTGCAGTTGACGAACTGTCGATGCCGGTTCTGCTGCGATGGCTGGTGCTGTTGTGCTCCCTGCTGACTTTGGCTCTGCCAGCCTGGTCGCAGACACAGGTCGCGCTAGGACAGACCATCTATCTGACCGACGAAGGCCATGCCTCCCCCATCGGGTTGGCAACCAAGACCTGTGCGTCGTGTCACTTCCTGAACGCGCCGCCGAATTCGGATCAGACTGGGCGATTAGGGCAGGGCTCCTCCCACATCGCGGCATCCAATAACATGCAACTGATCCTCAATGCGTTTGGCGCGGGTGGGGTGATGACTGGTTACCTTGGCACGACCGCGCTCGACCCGAATAACGCGTCGGTGCGCGATCGCGCCTTCAAACTGTCGCTGTACATCGGCCAATACGCTACGCCGGCCTTCCGTACGATCGCTGGCGGGTCCTGTACCAATCCGACGCTCGCGATGGCGGCCAGGTCCGGTGTGGCATCGGTGCAGGACATCTATCCCTGCTTGGTCAATGATGGCAGCGGCGGCGCTGCCCAGGATTCCGGTGGCCTGGTCATCAGCAACCAGGTCAACGCACCCACCGTGAGCGCCGCCCAGGTCGCAGGCACCGCGACTGTGGCCTACAACCTCAGCTACACCTCGGCGGGCGGATTCACCGGAGCAGCTTCGTTCACAGTGTCGGTGGTCAACCCGGCCTCGCCCGGCGGCGTCAGCAAGAGCGTCCCCGTCACCGTTTATGGCGTGACTAGCGGCAGCGGCGCGACCGGTGTCGTGGGTGCCACCTACAACGCGGGTACGCCGTTGTATGCCATCACGTCGAACGACCCTTCCGCGACCTTCAGCGCATCGCTGGTATCTCCATCGGCGGCCTTGTCCACTCTGGGCTTGAGCGTGGATGCCAGCGGGCGCGTCATTGGCACCTTGTCGGGCACACCGGGCACGTATACGATGCGTGTACAGGCCAACATCAACGTGGCGGGAATTGTCGGCGCGGTGACCAAGGACGTAACACTGGTCGTTGGCGGCATCACCAGCGCAGCCTCGGTCAATTACACCCAGGACCAGTCGATCACGCCGTACCAGATCACGTCGAACATCGGCATCAACGCGAACAGCTACACCCTGAGCAGCGTGCCGTTAGGCCTGTCGTTCAGCACCAGCACCGGTCAGCTGAGCGGTACGCCGACGTTCCAGGGCACGACCAACGCCACGATCGGCGCCACCACTGCTGCCGGGCCGATCAGCCAGGCCTTGGCGATCACCGTCGGCACTGCCGGCCCGCCTGTACTAACCGTCAATCTGCCGGCCGCGCCCACTGCGGCGGGCACGGTCAATACATCGGTCAATGGATCGTCATACACCTTGTCCGCGAACCGTCCCCCGCTGGGTAACTTCGTGCTGGTCGGGCCCAATCCCCTGCCCACCGGACTGTTGCTGAACGCGACCTCGGGCGCCATTACGGGGACGCCAACGGTCAGCGGCGACTTCCCGGTCAGTTTCCAAACCAGCAACGCAGGCGGCAGCAGCAATCTGCTGAACACGACGTTGCGCATCAACCCGGTTGCGGTGCCGGTGATCAGCAGCCCGAATACGGCCTCAGGCAGCGCCAACCAGTTGTTTGCCGGGTACCAGATCGTCGCCAGCAATCCGGTCATCCTGAGTTACTCGGTGGTGGGGCCATCGACGCTACCAGCGGGACTGACGCTGAACACCTCCAGCGGTCAGATAACCGGCACGCCAACGTCCAGCGGCGCGTTCGCCACCGATCTTCGCGCCACCAACGCAGCCGGCGGCAGTGCGCCGTACACGGTGAGCTTCACCATCGTGCCAACGACCGTGCCTGGCGTCACTGTGCCTTTGCTGGCCGCGCCGACGGTTACCGGCACGGTCGGCTCGCCCATCACGCCGATTCAAATTGCGGCAACCAATCCGGCCATTCTTTCGTACGGCGCGACCGGACTGCCCGCTGGCTTGTCCGTCAACCCGTCGGGTCAGATCATTGGAACGCCGACACAAAGCGGCGACTTCTCCGTGACGGCCAGTGCAACCAACGCTTCCGGTACGGGCTCGGCGGCAGCCGTGACGATACGCATCAGCCCGAGCACGGTCCCGACCATCAACAGCGCGCCAAGCGTGACACGTAGCGTGAACGCCGCGCCAGGGGTGGTGTACCAGATCACCGCGACCAATCCGGTGCTGACCGGGTTTGCCGTCGTGCCGACCTCGGTGTTGCCGCCCGGGTTGTCGCTCAATGCGTCTACCGGCGAGATCACCGGCTCCCCGACCGCCAGCGGCAGTTTCACGACCATGCTCAGTGCCAGCAATGGCGCTGGCACGAGCGCGGCATTCACCCTGGTCTTTACGATCAACCCGGTGGCGGCGCCGGTGGTCACGGCACCGCTGCAGGCCTCTCCGCTGGTGACCGGAACCGTCGGCACGGTGATCGCGCCGATTCAGATCAGTGCGACGAACCCGATCATCACGGGTTATTCCGCGAATGGTCTGCCCACCGGCTTGTCGGTCAACGGCAGCGGCCAGATCATCGGCACGCCGACCCAAAGCGGCGACTTCCCGGTCAGTATCAGTGCCACCAATATCGTGGGTACCGGCACCAGTGCCTTGGTCACGATCCGCATCAATCCAAATACCGCGCCGGTCATCAGCAGCGCGGCGAGCGCCACGGCAACGGTTGGCAGTGCGTTTGGTGGCTACCAGATCGTCGCCAACAACGGTCCCATTGCCGGTTACGCTGTGCTGGCGCCGAGCCAGTTACCGGTTGGGCTTAGCTTGAACACCGCGACCGGCGCCATCAGCGGAACCCCAACCGCCAGCGGCAGCGTGCAGACACAACTTAGCGCCGCAAATGCGTCCGGTAGCAGCGCGCCGTTTACGGTGACATTCACGATCAACCCCAGCACCGTGCCGACCATCAGCAGCCCGACCTTCGTCAGCATGGCAGCAGGCGTCGCGATCGCGCCGATCCAGATCGTGGCCACCAACCCGACCGTCCTGGATTATTCGGCCACCAACCTGCCGCCCGGCCTGGTCCTGGATGCGGTCAACGGCAGCATTTCGGGCACACCGACGACCCCTGGCAACTATTCTGTGTTGCTGGGTGCCCGCAACGTGGTCGGCACCGGCAACCTGACCGTGCCGTTCAACGTGGGCGTGCCGGCGCCCAGCAGTTGTGCGATGTCCGTGCCGCTCAATACACCGACCATGCTGAATCTGGCCAGTTGCCTGTTTGCAGGCTTTGCGCCAACCGGTGTGACCATCGTCGCAACGCCGGCACATGGCGCGGCGGTGGCCAACGGCACGAACGTGACCTATACGCCGGTCAACAACTACTTTGGTACGGATTCCTTTACCTTCGTCGGTACCGGGTTGGGTGGTACATCCCCGCAAGGCACAGTCAGCGTCACCGTCACCGGACGGCCTGACCCGACACAGGACCCAATCGTGAACCGTGTGTTGTCGTCCCAGACCGAGGCCGCCCAGCGTTTCGCTGGCGCACAGATCGCCAACTTCCAGCGCCGCATGGAATCCTTGCACCGTCCGCCGGGTGGAGCAGGACCAGCCGGGCTGTCGCTGCGGCCGCAGCCCGTTCCTTTGGCAGGCGGTTTCGCGGCTGCCGCAACCGGCACGGCAGTTTCACCAGGTCAGGTCCAACTGACATACCCAACGCCCACCTCGGCAACTGCTGAGGCTGGCGGCGCGGTCAGTCCACAGACTCCGGGTGGCATCACCAGCTTGGCCGCCAACCACACTCCGACCGTGGCTCGGGCGTCCGACGTAATCAACGCGATTGGCGCCGGACTCGGGGTCCAGTCGATGCCGTTGGCTCAGAGCATGATCTCGCTGGTACGCGACCGCTCGGTCAATCTGGCCGGCGTCGCCAGCGGGTTGGGGCTCAACGCCAATGTGCCCAGCCGTACCAGCGCCAGCTATTGGATCGAAGGTGTGGCGACCTTCGGCACCCGGGATGCCACCGGCACCGTCAGTGGTTCGGAGTTCAGTTCCGACGGCATCACCGTCGGCGTGGACCGGCGCTACAGCGACGAACTGGCGTTAGGCATGGGCCTGGGTTATGCGCGCGACAAGACCCTGATCGGCACCGAGGGTTCGGTGAACCGGTCGAAAGGTTATTCACTGGCGGTGTACGGTAGCTACGAACCCAGGCAAAACACCTATGTCGACGCCATGCTGGGCGTTGCGTCGCTGGACTTCGATAGCCGGCGTTTCGTGGCGCCGATAAACGACTTCGCATTGGGCCAGCGCAGCGGCACCCAGCTGTTTGGTTCGCTGACCGGCGGCTATGAGTTTCGCGACAAGAACATGCTGTTGTCGCCTTATGGCCGCATTGATTTTTCCGTCGATCGGCTGGGCACCAGCACCGAGACTGGCGCCGGCGCCTTTGCACTGACCTACTTCGATCAGACCAACACCTCCGTGCAGGGCGCGCTGGGCCTGCGAGCCGAATCCATCCATGCGACCCGGTTTGGCTATGTGGTGCCGCGGCTGCGTGCGGAGTACCGCCATGAATTCAAGCGTGCCGGGCAGGCCTTCATTGCCTATGCCGACCAGATCGGCGGAACGCGATTCGCACAGGCACCGGCGGGCGGGCCGCGCGATTCGATTGCGCTGGGGTTTGGCAGCGACTTCCTGCTGCGCGACGGTCTGACCCTGTCGATGGAATACCAGCTCAGCCATTCGTTCGGCAATGCGTCCACGCATGCCTTGCGGCTGCGCCTGAGCAAGGACTTCGATGTGCGCGGCCTGCCGCGGCTCCTGTCGGAAGATCCGGAATCGGCGCATGACGAACCGATCGACGTGCAACTCGAGGCTGGCGCTGTCTATGACGACAACGTGACCCGGGCCAAGTCCGGCGTTGACCGTCGGGGCGACCATTCCTACGCGCTCAATGTCAGCAAGTCCATCGTGCAGCCCCTGTCAGCCAATTCGCAGTTGCTGATGACCGGCACGCTTGGCGGCGAGAAGTTCCGCCGTTTCAATGGCCTCAGCCGCCTGGCGGCCACGGCCGAGGCTGAATACAAGTACCGTGCCTCCTCAGAGTTTGACGAGCCGACTTTCGGCGCATTCGCCCGCCTGACGGCCGAGGGCTTCGAGTCTTCGCTGCGCGACGGCTACCGATTGAGCGCCGGCTTGTCCTACCACCAGCCGTTGACCGACAGGATCAACGTCTTCGCAGCCGTTTCGCACAACCTGCGCAATGCCAACAGTCGTGTCTTCAGTACCCGCGACAACTCGGTCCGCGGCAATGTGGACTACGCGTTGAGCGACAACGAGATCCTGTATCTGGGTGCTGAATACCGCAAAGGAGATATCGTCTCGACGGGGCGGCCCTCGCTCGAGAATGCGACCGTCGCCGATGTGTTCGCCCAGGACGATGCCTACCCGGGCGGGCAGATGTTCAGCTATCGGTTCCGTGGCAGCACCGTGCTGCTGACCATGGGTTACAACCTGACACTGGGTCCACGCGACTCGATCGACTTTTCATGGCGGCATATCCGCTCGACACCGGGTCTGCGCCCCGGCTTCGTGACTTCGCCGCGCAGCTATATTGCGAACCAGCTGTCGGCGGTCTACCTGATGCGTTTCTAGGAAGGTGACGATGGGACGAATAACACGATGGGGCCGACTCGCGGCCGTGCTTGCAGGCTCATGCCTGTTGGCGGCCTGCGGCGGTGGCGGCGGGGGCAATAGCACCTCAGGTGACGTGCAGACTGCCGTGCGCGCAGCGGCCCTGGCCACCGGGCTGGACCGCTTTCTGCTTTATCCCAACCCGATCGTGCGCACGGATGCGCAGTTCGAGGTCGGCATCAAGGCGTATGCCGACGCCTATTACGAGGCGATCGACCCGACCAATGCCAAGGACACGCTGGAAAAGTGGAAGGTTGCTAACAACATCGGTGTCACCACCGGTGGTCATGTCGAGTACTCGGTCGTCATAGGCGACCAGCGTGACCTCGGCTATGGCCGGCGTATGACTGCGCACCAGAATCCCGACGGCACCATGGCTTTCATGGTGGAGAACTACCTGGTCGGTGCCTATGGCGGTTACTCGCCGCTGAATCTGGAGGCCGCGATCCAGCGCGTGCCCCAGTGGCATCTGGGTACCAACGCGATCGAATTCAGCCCCGGCCCTCAGGCGGGTACCGGGGGTCGGCCAGCCGGTGCCAACTTCGTGAAGTTCTATACCTATGATCCGTCGACTGGACAACGTCTAACCACGCTGAGCCTGGATGGCCGCCCGGCCAAGGCCATGCCCACGGTCTGCACCTCCTGTCATGGCGGGCGCGGCGACCCGCTGACGCCGCCGGATGCAGCCACCGGCAAGCCGCTGTTTGCGTTGGTCGCAAATAGCTTCTCCCAGCATCGTGGCGACGTCGCAGCGCAATTGCATCCGTTCGAGCCCGCGTCGTTCGACTTTTCGACCATTCCTGGCTTCAGCCGTGCCGAACAGGAGTCCGCGATCAAAGCCATCAACAAGATGGTGCTGTGTTCCATGTCGCTTCCCACTGGCACGAACAAGGGCACGGCACCAGCCGAGGACCAGTGCCGGCGCGTGGCAACACAGCATGAATACCAGGGTACAGCGGCGACGCACCTCAAGGACCTATACGGTGGACCCGGCATACCCAATGCCACCAGCTTCACGACCGATACCTACGTCGAGACGACCTGGGCCGCTGCCGGCCAATCCGCGCTGTATCTCAACGTGCAGGCGAGCGCATGCCGGGTGTGCCACCTGCTGCGGGGCAACGGCAATCAGTCGGATGTCGACTTCGAGACGTTCCAGAAATTCGATGCTTACAAAGATCGCATCAAGGCCCACGTGGCCGACCGCGGCAATATGCCGCTGGCCAAGCTCATCTACGACAAGTTCTGGAGCACGCCGAGCATGTTTCAGACCATGGGCACTTATCTGACCAGCAACTTGTCTGGCGCGGGCTTTGCCACCGGTTTCGCCGACGGTGCCAGCATGCCGGGACGCCCGATCGCCGACCCAGGTCCGGATCGCGTGGTGCGTCAGGGTGCAACCAACCTGTCCGCCGCCATGAGCCTGTACGCCACCGCATACCAGTGGAGCTTGCAAAGTGGCCCGCTCGGCGGTGCGAACCTGACCAACGCGACCAGCAGTGGGGCCGTGTTCACGGCAACCCAGGACGGAGCCTATGTGCTGCAACTCGTGGCCAGCAACGCGAGTGGCGCCAGCAGTGCCCCGACGGTACTGACCATTGTTGTGGACAACACCTTGCCCTATGTGCCGAGCGCCCTGCGCTTTGCCGACGTCAAGACGGTGCTGCAAAAATCCGCTCCAGGAACAGGCCTGTGTACCAGTTGTCACTTGCCTGGTGGCGACGGCAGCGTTATCCCGCCGATCTGGTACACCGACTACGATCGCTCCGGTACCGGCAATGCGACGACCAACGAGCAGTGGTTCTACACGGAACTGCGTGGCCGGATCAACTTCACCGACATCGTGGCCAGCCCCTTGCTGCGCAAGCCCTCGAACAACCACCACAACGGTGGCCTGCGCCAGGGTTTCGACAACCGATTGACCCCGGGCGCGCCGGGACGGGCGGATTACGACCTGGTGCTGAACTGGATCCTGAACGGGGCTCCCTACCAGTGACCTGAGAGAGTGCATCCGATCGCTTGAGCCCACACAAGCCCCCGCACGTAGCGCAATCGCCGTGGCCTAGCCTGGTTGCGTGGGGTCTCGCCCTGCGGGCCGGGACACCCGAGGGAACGCGGGGTTGCGCCGCTGGCCCATCATGCCCTGGATTGGGTTGCGCCCCACCTAAGCGACCAGGTGACCGTGGCCGGGCGGGCACTACAGTGTCAATAGGTTCGGCGCGGCCCGGTATACGTCGTGCCAGAGAACACAAATGGCGTCTTGCGCCCCACCAGCGTCTCGATCAGCGAAAGTTCCTGGTCGGTGTGGTTGATGAACGGCCCATTGCGGATATTGTTGCCGGCACTGCCATCGGCCACGATGTACACGGGGCGGTCGTGGCGGGTGGCGGCAATCGTCTCGCGACTTTGCGGGTCGGAGTTGGCTTCCACCTCGGTCACGCCGTAGCAGGTACAAAAATAGGTGCGTTCCGGGTCCGCCTCAATATAAAAGCCGGTGCCCCGAATGCCGATGGTCGCGGTGGACGAGGTGACGCGCATGTTGGAGTTGCGCGAAACCGACAAAAGCTTGCCGCTCAGCATGCGCAGGCCACCGATAACGGCCGACGTAATGGAGTTGTCCGGCCGCTCGATAAGCAGCTTGCTGTCGCTGCGCAGGATCATGGAGTGGCTATTGACGACAAACACGATCTCGCTGTTGTTTGCCGTCTGCACCGTGTCGCCCGGCCTGATGCGGGTCTGCAGCGTCGCAGTTTCGTCGTTTACGGTAACCTGTCCGGACAGGCCGTAGATCGACTGGCCTTCCGGCAGTTTTGTCGGCTTGCTGCCGAAGATACCGAACGTGATCGCCCGTGCTGGCGTCCATGCTGCTCCCAGCAATCCTGCTGCAAGTGCCTGCACCAGAATCTGGCGTCGCGGATCGTCGATCTCCTCCTTCATGCGGTCCCCTGGTACGGTGGCAGATCGCTCGGCGCCCACTGACGCAGCGCCGGACGGATGCACGTCGATGCTACCACGCGAAAGCGGCATGGGCCGTTACAACAAAGTCACGGCGGTACCTGTTGCCTGGGCCCGACACGGTATCATCCGGGCATCCTGCCGCGGCATGTCCGCTCTTGCAAGGCATCCCCAATTCGCGTTTTGTTCATCCCCATCGTGCTCCTGTAGTCCGTGCGTCTCAATTCGATCAAGCTATCGGGTTTCAAGTCCTTTGCGGAACCTACCCATTTCCAGTTGCCGGGCCAGCTGGTCGGGGTCGTGGGCCCCAATGGCTGCGGCAAGTCGAACATCATGGACGCCGTGCGATGGGTACTGGGTGAGAGCCGTGCCAGCGAGTTGCGTGGCGAGTCCATGCAGGACGTCATCTTCAATGGCACGACTTCGCGCAAGCCGGCAAGCCGCGCCAGTGTCGAACTCATATTCGAGAACGCCGACAACCGTGCCGGTGGGCAGTGGGGCCAGTTCGCGGAGATCGCCGTCAAACGGGTGCTGACACGGGACGGCACCAGCAGCTACTACATCAACAACCAGCTGGTGCGCCGGCGCGATGTGCAGGACGTTTTTCTGGGTACCGGCCTGGGACCACGCGCATACGCCATCATCGGCCAGGGCACGATAAGCCGCATCATCGAGTCCAAGCCGGAAGAATTGCGCCTGTTCCTGGAGGAGGCAGCCGGAGTATCCAAATACAAGGAACGGCGCCGCGAGACCGAGAACCGCCTGGGCGATACGCGCGAGAACCTCACCCGCGTCGAGGACATCCTGCGCGAACTGGGCAACAACCTGGACAAACTCGAGAAGCAGGCCGAAGTGGCGCAGAAATACAGGACGCTGCAGGCCGATGTGACCCGGCGCCAGCACCAGTTGTGGCTGCTCAAGCTTACCGAGGCGCAGGCCGAGCAGGCCCGGATCGGGCAGGACGTGCAAGCGGCCGTCAATGCGATGGAGAGCCGGGTCGCCGATCTGCGCCAGATCGAGTCGAGCCTGGAGACGGTGCGCCAGGCGCACTACGCCGCCGGCGACCAGGTCAACCGGGCGCAGGGCCGGCTGTACGAAGCCAGCACCGAGGTGGGCCGGCTGGAAGCCGAGATCCGTTTCGTAGTCGAGGGTCGCAAGCAGACCGAGCAGCGCCTTGCGACGCTCCAGGAACAGTTTGCGCAATGGCTGCAGCGGCGCCAGGACGCCGAACAAGAGACCAGTGGGCTTGAGCAGAACACGGAGCAGGCGCAGGAAGAAAGCGCGGTGCTGGCGGCCCAGGTCGAGGACCACTCGCAACAGCAGCCGCAGTTGCAGGAAACCCTTCGACTCGCCCAGTCGCTGGCAAGTGAACAGCGTTTGGTGGTCGGCCAGGTCCAGCAACAGATCCAGGTGCTGGCCGCCGAGCAGCGCAGCGTGCAGGAGCAGTCGCGGCAGTTGGTAACCCGTCGCGAGCGGCTTGATGCGGACCAGCGCGCATTGCAGGCACCCGATGAGCAGCTGCTTGCAGGCCTCGAAAGCCAATGGAAGCAGTCCAAGGAAGCGGCTGGCTTCGCCGATGCGCGGCTGCATGACATGCAAGAAGCGCTGCCCGCTTTGGAACAGGCGCGGCGTGTTCACCAACACGGCGTCAATACCGAGGCGTCGCGCCAAGCGGTCTTGTCCGCACGCATGGAGGCGCTCAAGGCGCTGCAGGAAAAGGTCAAAACCGACGGCAAGCTGCAACCGTGGCTGAAAATGCATGGGCTGGAGTCGTTGGCCGGTTTGTGGAGCCGTATCCATGTTCAGCAAGGCTGGGAGACCGCGCTCGAAGCTGCGCTGCGTGAACGTATGGGGGCGCTCGAGGTGTCCAGGCTGGACATGGTGCGGGCTTTTGCCGTCGAGGCGCCGCCGGCCAAGCTGGTGTTCTACAGCCTGCCGGATGCGGCTGCTCCTGCTTCTGCGCTTGGCGCCGGGGCGTTGCCGCGGTTGTCGGATCTGCTGGAACTGAACGATACCGGGCTGGCGGCGCTGCTGCGCGGCTGGCTGCAGGGCTGCTATACCGCGCCAAGCCTGGAACTGGCGATGGCAGCGCGCAGCCGGCTTGAACCTGGTGATGTGGTCTTTGTGCAGGAGGGCCATGCCGTCAGCGCGCAAAGCGTTTCGTTCTATGCGCCCGACTCCGAGCAGGCTGGATTGCTGGCGCGTGCCCAAGAGATCGAGAACCTGGAAAAACAGTTGCGCGCACAGGCGTTGATCTGCGAGCAGATGCGCCACGACCTGGTGCGCAGCGAGGCCGCGTTGACGCAGTCCTCCGCCAGCCTGGTGCAGCTGCGCCGCGATGCGGCCCAGCACCAAAGCCAGGCCCATGCGTTGCAGGTGGAAACCCTGCGGCTGCGCCAGCAGGCCGAACAGGCACGGGCCCGTGGCAATCAGTTGGCGGGTGAACTGGCCGAGATCGATGCCTTGCTGGAGCAATTGCAGGAACGCCGTGTGACGGCCGAGGCGCGATTCGAAGAACTCGACATGCAGCTGGCCGACGCCCAGGAGCGCCAGACGCAGACGGACGATCGCGTCATTCAGGACGAACGCAGCCTGACCGAAAGCCGTGAACAGCAGCGCACCGTGGAGCGCCAGGCACAGGAAGCGGAGTTTGCGTTGCGCAGCATGCGTTCGCGCCAGTCCGAGCTTGCGCGTGCCATCGAGACCGCCACGCAACAGGCGTCGCGGATCGAGCGGGAGCAGGTTGGCGCCACGCAGGAGCTGGCGCGCCTGAGTGACGCCGCCGCGCAGGCTGGCTTGCAAAGCGCGCTGGCGGTCAAGCTCGAGCGCGAGCAGGCGCTAGGCGCCACGCGCAGCGAATACGACGACCTGACGGCCAAGTTGCGTGCCAGCGATGAACGGCGGCTGGAACTCGAGCGCGAGCTCGACCCGCTGCGCCAGCGCATCACGGATCTGCAGCTCAAGGAGCAGGCCGCTCGCCTGGGCTCCGAGCAATACCGGCAACTGCTGGATGACGCCCATGCCGAGCACGATGCCTTGCGCCAGTCGATCGAGCAGGGCAACGTGCGGCTGGCCGGGCTGCAGCAGTCCATCGATCGGCTCAATGCCGACGTTGCGACGCTGGGCGCCGTCAACTTGGCGGCACTCGATGAGTTGACCACGGCACGCGAGCGCAAGCAGTTCCTGGACGCGCAGTCGGCCGACCTGAATGAGGCGATGGCGACGCTGGAGGACGCGATCAAGAAGATCGACAGCGAAACGCGGGAGTTGCTCTCGGGAACGTTCAACACTGTCAACGAGCACTTTGGCAAGATGTTCCCCGAATTGTTTGGCGGCGGCAATGCCCGGCTGGTGATCACCGGCGAGGAAATCCTGGATTCGGGCGTACAGGTTGTCGCGCAACCGCCGGGCAAGAAGAACCAGACCATCCATCTGCTGTCGGGCGGCGAAAAAGCACTGACGGCGATTGCACTGGTGTTCGCGATCTTCCAGCTCAACCCGGCGCCATTTTGCCTGCTCGACGAGGTGGACGCGCCGCTGGACGACGCCAATACCGAGCGTTATGCCAAGCTGGTCACCAGCATGAGCCGCGAGACCCAGTTTCTGTTCATCAGCCATAACAAGATCGCCATGGAAATGGCCCAGCAGCTGATCGGCGTCACGATGCAGGAACAAGGTGTGTCGCGCATTGTGGCGGTCGATATGGATGCAGCGGTCGGCTTGGCCGAAGCCGCCTGACCGGGTTGTGAGTACCATGAGCACCCTGCAGATCGGTCTGGCCATCGCCGGCGGCGTGGTGCTGGCGGCCGTGGTGGCGCATGGTGCCTGGTCGGCACGCAAGGTCGCTCCGCGGCAGGCACTGACCGGTGACGAGAACCGGGACGCTGGAGCACCTGCTGCCATTGAACCGAGCCTGGACGAAGAGGATTTTGGTCCACCGACGGTGCCGCAGGGCTCGTTCGACAAGCGGCCGGGTCTCGATGCGTTGATCGACGTTATCGCGCCAGTGGTTCTGGAGTCGGCGATTCGCGGTGAAAACGCGCTTGCGGCACTACCGACCACCCGTCGCGTGGGCAGCAAACCTTTCGCGGTTGAAGGACTGAACGTCCAGAGCCGGCAATGGGAAACGCCGCTGGCAGGCCAGCGTTACGAAGCCCTGCAGGCCGGTGTCCAGCTAGCCAATCGCTCCGGCGCGTTGAACGAGATCGAATACTCCGAGTTCATCGCCAAGGCGCAGGCATTTTGTGATGCGGTCGGCGGTACGCCCGATTTTCCCGACATGATCGAGGAAGTTGCCCGGGCCCGCGAACTGGACCAGTTCGCCAGCGGCCACGATGCACAGCTCGGTTTCACGCTGCGCGCGCGCAACGCGGCCTGGAGCCCTGGATACGTGCAGCAGCATGCTGCGCGACTGGGCTTCATTCTGGGCGCCCTGCCCGGACGCATGGTGCTGCCTGCCGGCGGTGCCAACCTGCCGCCGGTCCTTAGCCTCGGATTCGATACGCAGGCGGCGCTGGCCGATGATCCGGCGCAAGCCGCGGTGCGCGAAGTATCCCTGGCGCTGGACGTGGCCCAGGTCGATCGGTCCGAACAGCCCTTCGTGCGGCTGCGCGACGTGGCACAGGCAATGGCGCAGGCCATGGAGGGCGTCATTACCGATGACAACGGCCAGCCGCTGGCGCGCGAGACCATGGATTTGATCGGTGGCGAACTCGAAGGCTTGTACGACACGCTCGAGGCGCGTGACCTGGCAGCCGGCTCGGTGTTGGCCCGGCGCCTGTTTTCCTGAAACCCCCGCGGCACACCTGCGGCGCTGTAGCGATGACGCATGAACCCAGCCCGGTCGATGGCGACGCCGATGCGGATGGCGCGCGGGTGGACTGGCTGCGCGCGACCCTGCATCGCCATGCGCACCAGTACTATGTGATGGATGACCCGCTGATAGCCGACGCCCAATATGACCAGTTGTTCCAGGAACTGCAGGCGATCGAGCATAAGCGCCCCGATTTGCTGCGCGCGGACTCGCCGACCCAGCGAGTGGGCGGCGCGCCATTGGCGCAATTTGCATCGGTGCGCCATGCGCTGCCGATGCTCAGTATCCGCACCGAGACTGACACCCAGGCCAGCGGCGCGCAGGCATTCGATGCGCGATTGCGTCGCGAACTGGGATTGGATCCGGCCGCGCCGGCGCTGGAATATGTGGTAGAGCCCAAGTTCGACGGTCTGGCCATGAGCCTGCGCTATGAGGATCGGGTGCTGGTACAGGCCGCCACCCGTGGCGATGGCGAGACCGGCGAGGATGTGACCCAGAACATCCGCACCATCGGACAGATTCCGCTGCGCCTGCCGCCGGACGCGCCGGCGCTGCTGGAGGTGCGCGGTGAAGTCTATCTGCGGCGTGACGATTTCGAGCGCCTGAACGCGTTACAGCGCGAGAAGATCGCCGCTGGCGCAAAGGGCGAGAAGACATTCGTCAACCCACGCAATGCCGCAGCCGGCGCGGTGCGCCAACTCGACCCTGCCATTGCCGCGCGACGGCCGCTAAGCTTTTTTGCCTATGGTCTGGGCCAGGTAACAAGTCCCGACGACGGCGGACCGGCATTCGTCGAGCATTTTGCGTTGTTGCAGTGCTTGCGCGCCTGGGGCTTTCCGGTCAGTGATCTGGTGGAGATGGCGAGTGGCCCGCAAGCCCTGGCCGCCTACCATGCACGGGTAGGTGCAATGCGCGACAGGCTGGGCTTTGACATTGATGGCGTGGTGTACAAGGTCAACCAGATGGCCCTGCAGCAGAAACTGGGATTTGTCAGTCGCGAACCGCGCTGGGCGGTGGCGCACAAATACCCGGCGCAGGAGCAGACGACGACGGTTCTGGGTATCGACGTCCAAGTCGGGCGCACTGGCAAGCTCACGCCGGTCGCCAAGCTGGCGCCGGTGTTCGTTGGTGGTGTGACCGTGACCAATGCCACCCTGCACAACGAGGCTGAAGCCCGCCGCAAGGACGTGCGCATCGGCGACACCGTGATCGTGCGGCGCGCGGGCGACGTGATACCGGAGGTGGTGTCGGTGTTGGCCGACAAGCGGGCCGCGAACGCCGAGCCTTTCACCATGCCGCGGGCATGCCCGGTGTGCGGATCGCAGGCGGTGCGCGAGCAGGGCGAGGCGGACTACCGGTGTAGCGGCGGTCTTTTCTGCGGGGCCCAGCGCAAGCAGGCCATCCTGCATTTTTCACAGCGGCGCGCGGTTGAAGTCGAGGGGCTGGGCGAAAAGCTGGTCGATCAGCTGGTGGATGGCCAGCTTGTCCGGACCTTGCCCGACCTGTACCGGCTCGGCCTGGCCGCGTTGACCGGCCTGGAGCGGATGGCCGACAAGTCGGCACGCAACGTGATCGATGCGCTGGAGCAATCCAAGCAGACGACACTGCCACGATTCCTGTTTGGCCTTGGTATTCGCCATGTGGGTGAGGCAACCGCCAAGGAGCTGGCACGCCATTTCGGCAAACTCGACGCAATCATGGATGCGAGCGTGGAGCAGTACCTGGACGTAGACGATGTGGGACCGACCGTGGCTGAAAGCCTGCATACTTTCTTTGCGCAGGCGCACAACCGCGAAGTGGTCGAACAGCTGCGAGCCTGTGGCGTGTCCTGGGAGGAGGCAGAGCCGGCGCCGAGAATCGCTTTGCCGCTTTCGGGCAAGACCTTCGTCGTGACCGGTACCTTACCGTCCATGGCACGCGAACAAGCCAAGGAGAGGATCGAGCGTGCCGGCGGCAAGGTTGCCGGCTCGGTCAGCAAGAAGACCGATTTCGTGGTGGCCGGTGCCGAAGCCGGTGGCAAGCTCGACAAGGCGCTGGCGCTGGGTGTGCCGGTGATTGATGAAGTACAGCTCAAGGAGATGCTCGATGGCAGTGCGTGAAATTCTCAAGATGGGCGATGGACGCCTGCTGCGTGTCGCACAGCCTGTGCGGCAGTTCGATACGGACGAACTGCACCTGCTGATCACCGATATGCTCGACACGATGCACGCGGCCGACGGTGCCGGTCTGGCCGCGCCGCAGATTGGCGTGGACCTGCAGTTGGTGATCTTTGGCAGCAATGCGGTGAACGTGCGATATCCGGATGCGCCACCGATTCCGCGCACCGTGCTGGTGAACCCGGTCATCATGCCGCTGCCCGATGCCGACGGCACGGCGGGCCTGGTGGAGGACTGGGAAGGCTGCCTGTCGGTGCCGGGCCTGCGCGCGGTCGTGCCGCGCCATGACCGGGTGCGTTATGCCGGCTTCGACCAGTACGGTGATGCGATTGAACGCGAGGTCGACGGCTTTCATGCGCGGGTCGTGCAGCATGAGTGCGACCATCTGATCGGTGTGCTGTATCCGATGCGGGTGCGCGACTTCAGCCGGTTTGGCTTTACCTCGGTGCTGTTCCCGGGTTTGGATGAGACTGGCGACGACTGACAGTTTCTTGGCGGGCGGCAGGGGAACAACTGCCTCAGCCCAGGGCCTGCAGCAATTCCGTCTCGACCTCGATCTGCTTGCGGTTGTGCTGCAGCTGCGCTCCGTCGATCAGGAAGGTGTCGTCGACCCGCTCGCCGAGCGTCGCGATCTTGGCCAGCTGCAGGTTGATGTCATGCCTGGCCAATACCCGGGCCACCGCGTACAACAGTCCGACCCTGTCGCTGGCGGTGATGTTGAGCAGCCAGCGCTGGCCTTTTTCGTCCGGGCGCAAGGTCACCCGCGGTGTGATCGGGAAGCTCTTGACGCGGCGCGATACACGGCCGCGGCCGGGCTCGCGCAATGTTTCTGTATCGGCAATGGCGGCCGCCAGGCCGATCTCCACCATGCTGGTGAGTTCATGGTAATGCTCCGGCATAGCCGAGGTGACGACCTGGAAAGTGTCCAGCGCATAGCCATTGCGCGCGGTGTGGATGCGCGCGTCCAGGATGCTGAAGCCGCCATGGTCGAAAAATCCGCAGATGCGGGCAAAAAGGTCGCTCTGGTCGCGGGTGTAGACCATGATCTGCAGGCCTTCGCCGACCGGCGAACGGCGCGCCCGCACCACCGGCTTGTCGGAGCCCACATGGCGCGACAGGTGCCGGGTATGCCAGGCAATATCGGCGGCATCGTGGCGCATGAAATAGCCGATATCGAGCGTGTCCCACAACCTCTTGTGTGCCTCATGCGGCAGCGCATACAGCGCGATCATCACCAGCGCCTCGCGCTTGCGCGCTTCCACCTCGGCCTGCGGGTCGGGCGCCTCGCCGCCGAGCGCCCGCGATGTGAGCTTGTACAGGTCTTCCAGCAGCTTGCCTTTCCAGGCGTTCCAGACCTTGGGCGATGTGCCCCGGATGTCGGCCACGGTCAGCAGATACAGGGCAGTCAGGCGTCTTTCGTTGCCAACCTTGGCCGCAAATTTCAGCACGACGTCCGGATCGCTGAGATCTGCTTTTTGCGCGGTATGGCTCATCGACAGATGCTCGTGCACCAGAAACTCGATCATGCGCGCGTCCTCGCGCGCGATACCGTGCTGGAGGCAGAAAACCCTTACGCTGCGGGCCCCCAGTTTCGAATGGTCGCCGCCCCGGCCCTTGGCGATGTCATGGAACAAGGCGGCCAGATACAGGATCCAGGGCTTGTCCCATCCTGCGGCCAGTTGCGAGCACAGGGGGTATTCGTGTGCATGCTCGACGATGAAGAACCGCCGCATGTTACGCAATACCATCAGGATGTGCTGATCGACCGTATAGACATGGAACAGGTCATGCTGCATCTGGCCCACGATGCGCCGAAATACCCACAGGTAGCGACCCAGGACCGAGGTCTGGTTCATCAGCCGCATGGCATGCGTCAGACCGTCGTGCTGCATGATGATCTGCAAAAAAGTCGCCCGGTTGACCGGATCGTTGCGGAATTTGGCGTCCATCACCGAGCGCGCGTTGTACAAAGCGCGCAGCGTCCGGCTGGAAAGTCCCTTGGTGCCATTGGTCGTCTGGTACAGCAGGAACGTCTGCAGGATTGCGTGGGGCTCGCGCACATACAGGTCATCGCTGACAACGTCGATCATCCCGGCTTTTTCGTTGAACCAGGCGTTGATCGGACGCGGTTGCGCAGCAGACGCGTACAGGCGTTCCTCCATGTTGAGCAGCACGATCTGGTTGAGCTGCGTGATTGCCTTGGCGGCCCAGTAGTAGCGGCGCATCAGGGCTTCGCTGGCGCGTACCACGGTGACCCTGCGCCTGGACTGGACCGATGTTTCGGTCAACCCGACCGAGAACGGCACTGCACCGTCGGTGGGCGTGCGGTAGCCAAAGGATTCCGCCACCGCGGTTTGCAGATCGAACACTAGCCGGTCTTCGCGCCGATCGGCAATCAGGTGCAGGCGCATGCGGATCAGCCGCATCAGGGCCTCGTTGCGCTTGATCTGGCGCACCTCGAACGGGGTAGCCATGCCCGAGCGCGCCAGTTCGTCCCAGTTCTTGCCCATACCCGCGGCCTTCGACACCCACAGCAGCATCTGCAGGTCGCGCAGGCCGCCCGGGGACTCCTTGCAGTTGGGCTCCAGCGCGTAGGGAGTGTCCTCGTATTTGCTATGGCGCTGGCGCATTTCCAGCGTCTTGGCGACGAAGAACGCGTGCGGATCCATCGCCTGCGTCAGCCGCTCACGCAGTACCTCGAACAGCTGGCGATTGCCGACCACCAGCCGTGACTCCAGAACCGAAGTCTGTACCGTGACGTCTTTTTCGGCCTCTGCCAGACATTGCGATACGGTGCGCGCGCTCGAGCCGATCTCGAGCCCGGTGTCCCAGCAACTGCCAATGAAGGTCTCGATGCCCGACTGCAGGCTGTTTCCGTTTTCGGGTCGCTGGTCGTCCGGCAGCAGCAGCAATACATCGACGTCCGAGTGCGGGAACAACTTGGCGCGCCCGTAACCGCCGACGGCCACCAACGCACAGGGACCGCTCATGCCGGACTGCTCCCACAAGGTGCGCAAAGTGGCGTCAGCCAGGTTCGACAGCTGGGTCAGTGTCTTGCCCACGGCCCGGGTTGAGGCCACGCTGGCACTGATCGTGGCCAGCAGGGCGCGCTTTTTGGAGCGGAAATCCGCCCGCAATTCTTGCACCGCACGCATCGGGGACGCGTCCGGCAACGGCGGTGGGTCAGGCAGCGCCGGCAAAATCGGGAGGCGGGGGGCAACCCGCAGACAATGTCATGATTTCATAGCCGCTCGGGGTGACCAGCACCGTGTGTTCCCATTGCGCCGACAGCGAGTGGTCCTTGGTTACGATGGTCCAGCTATCTTTTTCCGGCCCGTCCTTGATATCCTTGCGCCCGGCGTTGATCATCGGCTCGATGGTGAAGGTCATGCCGGGCTTGAGTTCCTCCAGCGTGCCCGGTCTGCCGTAATGCAGAACCTGCGGCTCCTCGTGAAAAACCTTGCCGATGCCGTGGCCGCAGAACTCGCGCACCACGCTGAAACCCTGCGATTCGGCGAACTTCTGGATCGCCCAGCCGATATCGCCCAACCGGGCGCCCGGGCGCACCATCACAATGCCGCGCCACATCGCTTCGTAGGTGATCGTGCACAGCCGTCGGGCTGCGATCGATGTTTCGCCGACGACGAACATGCGGCTGGTATCGCCATGCCATCCGTCTTTGATGACGGTGATGTCGATATTGACGATGTCGCCCTTCTTGAGCGGCTTGTCATTGGGAATGCCGTGGCAGACCTGGTGGTTGACCGAGGTGCATATCGACTTGGGGTAAGGCACATTGCCGCCACCGCGGTAGTTCAGCGGTGCCGGTATGCCGCGCTGGACCTGGGTGATGTAGTCGTGCGCCAGCTGGTCGAGATGGTTGGTCGAGACACCTGCCACCACATGCGGTGTCAGGTAGTCCAGTACCTCTGCCGCAAGCCGGCCGGCAACCCGCATGCCGGCGACGCCCTCGGCGTCCTTGTAGGTAATTGTCATGCATCAATTATCCCATTGCGGCCCCGCTAAAATTG
Source organism: Rhodoferax sp. (assembly GCA_031396205.1). Lineage (GTDB taxonomy): Bacteria > Pseudomonadota > Gammaproteobacteria > Burkholderiales > Burkholderiaceae_C > CAISIP01. Next base: position 126,108 of record JANNKH010000127.1, on the reverse strand, counting down.
CGCTGGCGGCCCGGCCATCCCAGGATTGCGGATTTGGCTCGACAAGCGCCACGACTTTTTCCCAACCAATCCGTGACCCAGAACATCACTCCATTTGAAGGCGGAAACGCGCTTGGCCATTTCCGGGCGCAGCAATTGTTGCCCGGCCTGCAGGAAGTATCCGACCGGATCGCGCGCATCGATGCGCGCCATGTGCATCTGGTCTGGTCGGACAAGCCCCTGTCCGGCTTGGTGCCGCAGCAACTGAGCGCGCTGCTGCGCTACGGTGAACCTTATGTCGGAGCGACGGATGGCCCGCTGATCGTTGTCACGCCACGCCTGGGCACGCTGTCGCCCTGGGCCTCCAAGGCCACCGATATCGCGCACAACTGCGGGCTGGATGTGCACCGCATCGAACGCATCGTCGAGTACCGGATCAGCCTCAAGAGCGGTCTGCTCACACGTTCCAGACTCGAGGCCGCGCAACTGCATACGCTGGCGGCGATGCTGCATGACCGGATGACCGAAAGCGTGATGTTCGATCGCGCGCAGGCGAACCGGCTGTTTGCCGAACTTGCTGCTCCAAAGCTCGAGCATATTGATCTGCTCACCGGCGGGCGCACAGCGCTCGAGCAGGCCGATACGCGCTTTGGCCTGGCATTGGCCGATGACGAGATCGACTACCTGTTGCAGGCCTTCACGCAGTTGCGGCGCAACCCGACCGACGTCGAGTTGATGATGTTCGCGCAGGCCAACAGCGAACACTGCCGGCACAAGATATTCAATGCGCAGTTCACCATCGACGGCCTGGCGCAGCCGCAATCGCTGTTCGACATGATCCGCCACACCCACCATAGACATCCGCAGCGTATGGTGGTGGCCTATTCGGACAACGCGTCGGTCATGGAAGGCGGCCTTGTGCAGCGGCTGGTCGCACGGCCAGGAACGGAGGGCGCCGCGCCGCTGTACCGGTTGGACGACAGCGTGCAGCATGTGCTGATGAAGGTGGAAACACACAACCATCCGACCGCGATTTCGCCTTTTCCTGGCGCTGCAACGGGCGCTGGCGGCGAAATCCGCGACGAGGGCGCGACCGGGCGCGGCTCCCGGCCCAAGGCCGGTCTGACCGGCTTCACTGTCTCGAAGCTGCACTGGGACGGGGCTGCACGGGGCTACGGCAAGCCCGATCACATTGCCAGCGCCCTGCAGATCATGATCGACGGCCCGCTGGGTGGCGCGGCGTTCAACAACGAGTTTGGCCGCCCCAATCTTTTGGGTTATTTCCGCGAGTACGAACAATGGGCCGAATCCGACGTCGACGCACTACAGCGCGGCTACCACAAGCCGATCATGGTGGCCGGCGGGCTGGGCTCGATCGATGCGTTGCTGAGCCACAAGGTGGCGTTTCCCGCTGGCAGTCTGCTGCTGCAGCTGGGCGGACCGGGCATGCGCATCGGCCTGGGTGGCAGTGCGGCCAGCTCCATGGCAACGGGTACCAATGCGGCCGCACTGGACTTTGACTCGGTTCAGCGCGGCAACCCGGAAATGCAGCGCCGGGCGCAGGAGGTGATCAACCATTGCCAGGCCATGGGCAAGTCCAATCCGGTACTGGCGATCCATGACGTGGGCGCCGGTGGCTTGAGCAATGCCTTTCCCGAGCTGACCCATGATGCGGGCCGCGGCGCCCGCTTCGACCTGCGTGCCGTGCCGCTGGACGAGTCCGGCATGAGCCCGCGTGAAATCTGGAGCAACGAAAGCCAGGAGCGCTATGTGCTGGCGATCGCGCCGGAGTCCCTGGCATTGTTCACGGCCTTTTGCGAACGCGAGCGCTGTCCGTTTGCCGTTGTCGGTGTGGCGACCGAAGAGCGCGATCTGGTGGTGCATGACATCGGGCAGGCGACACCGGTTGCCATGCCGATGGAGGTCCTGCTGGGCAAGCCACCCAAGATGCAGCGCGATGTACGCAGTGTGGCGCGGCGGTTCGCTGCGCTGGACCTGTCGGGCACCGACCTGCAGCAAGCCTGTATCGCGGTTTTGGCGCATCCCACCGTGGCCTCCAAGCGTTTCCTGATCACCATTGGTGACCGGACGGTTGGCGGGCTGACGCACCGCGACCAGATGGTCGGTCCGTGGCAGGTGCCCGTGGCCGACTGCGCGGTCACACTGGCCGACTTCCAGGGCTTTCGGGGTGAGGCCATGGCGATGGGCGAGCGCACGCCACTGGCCGTGGTGAACGCGCCTGCCTCGGGCCGGATGGCAGTGGCCGAGGCAATCACCAACCTGCTGGCCGCGCCGATCGTGTTGGCGCGCGTCAAACTGTCTGCCAACTGGATGGCGGCCTGTTCCGAACCGGGTGAGGACGCCGACCTGTACGCAACGGTGCAGGCGGTCGCGATGGATCTGTGCCCGGCGCTGGGGGTCTCGATTCCCGTCGGCAAGGATTCCTTGTCGATGCGTTCGCAGTGGCCGGGCGCCGCGGGCGGCGCGCAGCGCAAGGTTACGTCACCGGTGTCCTTGATCGTCAGCGCCTTTGCGACCCTGGACGACGTGCGTGCCAGCCTGACGCCGCAGCTCGATGCCAGCGAGCCCGACTCCACGCTGGTACTGGTCGACCTGGGTCGCGGCAACATGCGCATGGCGGGCAGCATCCTGGCCCAGACGCTGGAGCAGGTCGGCGATGTGGCGCCGGATCTGGACGATCCGAAACTGCTGGTGGCCCTGGTGGCGGCGGTCAATATGCTGCGCGCGCGCGGCCTGATCCTGGCCTACCATGACCGCAGCGACGGCGGCCTGTTCGCTACCCTCTGCGAGATGGCGTTTGCCGGCAAGCTGGGCGTTTCCCTCAACGTCGACATGCTGGTTACCGAAGGCGATGGCATTGGCGACAGCCGCGCCGAATACGGTGACAGCAAGAACTGGGCGACACAGGTCAGTGTCCGTCGCAAGGAGTTGACGCTGCGGGCACTGTTCAATGAAGAACTTGGCGCCGTGCTGCAGATCCGCACTGCTGAGCGCACGGAGGTGATGCAGGTGCTGCGCGAGCATGGCCTGAGCCAGCACAGCCATTGCATCGGCAAGACACGGCCGAGTGGTTCTGCGATCACCGACGGCATCGGTGAGCTGCAGATCTGGCGCGACGCCGGCATCGTGTTTCGTGCCCCGCTGCGCGATCTGCAGCAGGTCTGGGACTCGGTTAGCTGGAAGATCTGTCGGCAACGGGACAACCCCCTGGGTGCCGACAGCGAGCACCTTGGCGTCGGCGATCCTGCCGATCCAGGTCTGCATGTGGCCTTGGCATTCACGCCCGCGGCAACGGCGCTGTTGCAGACCCGACCCAAAGTGGCGGTGCTGCGCGAGCAGGGCGTCAATTCGCATGTGGAGATGGCCTATGCGTTCACGCAAGCGGGCTTTGACGCATTCGATGTACACATGAGCGACCTGCTGGCCGGTCGGGCCCGGCTTGCCGACTACCAGGGCATCGTCGCCTGCGGTGGTTTCAGCTATGGCGACACCCTGGGAGCAGGCATTGGATGGGCGCGCTCGATCACATTCCATGCCCGGTTGCTGGACCAGTTTCGCGCCTTTTTTGGGCGCAGCGACACCTTTGGCTTGGGCGTGTGCAATGGCTGCCAGATGTTCGCCGAATTGGCCGACATCATCCCCGGGGCCAGCCACTGGCCGCGTTTCACGACTAACCAGAGCGAGCGCTTCGAGGCCCGGCTGTCGATGGTCGAGGTGCTGGATTCGCCGTCATTGTTCCTCGGTGGCATGGCGGGCAGCCGCATGCCGATTGCCGTGGCGCATGGCGAAGGTTTTGCCAATTTTGCCAACCGCGGCGACGCCGGCAAGGTGCTGGTTGCGATGCGTTTCACCGACAACCACGGCGTGGCGACTGAGGCTTATCCGTTCAATCCCAATGGCAGTGCAAACGGACTGACGGCGGTGACAACCCCGGATGGCCGATTCACCGCCATGATGCCGCACCCGGAGCGGGTGTTCCGCAATATCCAGTTGAGCTGGACCGACGGCGACCGGAGCCAGCACAGCCCGTGGATGCAACTGTGGCACAACGCGCGGCGCTGGGTCGGGTAGAGCGGTCCGGGTCCGAACCCGGACCTGGCCGCCAAGGCGCGGGGCCGAGCGATCCGACTGGATCGGGTCGGTCGCGGCGCCGCGACAACTTATAGACGGTCCGCTTGCGTCGCAAAGATGCGTTTCCAGTTGGCCTCGCCCTTGCGTATCGTGCCCGATGTGTCGGCCAGGAACAGATTCTTGTGCGCCGCTTCGGAACTGTTGAGGTACAGCTGCCCATCCACGACGGCCCAGAATTGGTCTGGCTTGGTGGCAACTTTTTTGCCTTTGCTAGCGCCGGCAGCACACCAGCCGCCATATGCTGGCGCAAATTTCGCAGGATCCGCGGCAAACATGTCTCGATTGCCGGACGACGCAAAATGCCAAGTTGCACCTTGATACTGCGCACTGTATTGGGCTGAGCCCAATGTGGGTGTGCTAACAGTGTGAAACGCGACCGCGTCAAAGCCGCCAATGGCAGCGCCACTGGACAGGAAATGCTCGTCTGCAGCCTGGGCCGAAAACAGCGGCAACAAGGCCATGGCGGCTATGCCGACCACTTTACGGGAAAGGTTCGTTTGACTAAACATAGATTACTCCGGTTCCTGGGTTGGTTCCTGGCAGGATTGCCAGCGCCGCTGAACATCCATCGTGGTGTCCTGTGCGCCATGGACTGGGTCGTCGCATGTGGAGCGTTCTTACAGCGTTGGCGTCCCGGCGTTCAGGTCGGTCCGGCCAATTGGATGGATGGCAAGTTGGATCGGTCGCCGCTGCCTGAACCAGCTCGCATCGCCGCACAGAACCGGCGCCGTGCCGCGTGATGCGAACCGCAGCGCCATGCTAGGGCGCGGCCGCGCGCCGCCGAGCGGGATCGTCCATGCCGTGCTTGCCTGTGCCTGCTTTGCCGTGCTCGACAGCGTGGCAAAGATCGTGGTTGCCAGTGTGCCGGTGTTGATGGCGATCTGGGTCCGCTACCTGATGCAGGCCCTGTTCACGACGGCGATGCTCGGCCCGCGCTACGGCCATGAGCTGTGGCGGGTGGGCCACCCCTGGTTGCAGTTGACGCGCGGCCTGTTGTTGGCGGGCACGACGCTGTTGGCGTTGCTGGCACTGCGCAACATGCCGGTGGGCGAATTCACCGCGATCGTCATGCTGACGCCGATCGCGGTGACGGTGCTGGCAGTTTTCCTGTTCAAGGAACGGGTGGTGCCGCTGCAATGGCTATGTGTGGTCGGCGGATTTGCCGGGGCGATGATGATCATCCGGCCCGGAAGCGGCCATTTCGGCTGGAGCGCCGCGTTGGCATTGGGCTGCATGGCGGGAAGCACCGCCTTTCAGTTGCTGACGAGTCATATGGCGCGCTTGGGGGAGAACCCGGCCGCGACCCATTTCTACAGCGGATGGGCCGGCGCGGTGGCTTTGACGCTGGCCTTGCCATTGACCTGGTCACCGGTGGCCCCGGGGCCTATGTGGATGTTGATGGGCCTGATGGGTGCATTGGCCGCGGGCGGCCATTTCCTGCTCACGCTGAGCTACCAGCATGCGAGCGCCTCCGCGTTGATGCCCTACCTGTACTGCCAGGTTGGATTTGCCGTGATCGCGGGTGCGGTGGTATTTGGCCATGTGCCAGATGCGGAATCATGGACGGGCATGGTCCTGATCACCTGTTGCGGCGCAGGCAGCGCCTGGCTGACGGCACGGCGCAAGCGTTTGCCGTTTCCTTAGGCGGGCCTGGGCCTGCTGCGTCAGGTGTGCGGCTGACGCATGCTTTGCCGGTACTCAAGCGCAGTTCGCTCTAGCGCCGTTGGCCGCGCATGGGTCGAGATCCGCCCGCACAACCGTACACTGCTGCGCATGTCGAACAAAGCTGCTTATCCACCTGTACGCCTCGACGCGCTCGACGCCTTGCGCGGATGCGCGATGGTGTGGATGGCGATCTACCATTTCGCGTTCGACCTGAACAATTTCGGCTTCCTGCGCCAGGATTTCTATCGCGACCCGGTATGGACCCTGCAGCGCACAATGATCCTCAGCCTGTTCCTGTTCAGTGCCGGCTTTGGGCAGGTGCTGGCCCGGCACAACGGGCAGGATTGGGGACGCTTCTGGCGTCGATGGGTCTGGGTCGTCGCCGGCGCGCTGCTGGTCAGCGCCGGTTCCTGGCTCATGTTCCCGCGCAGTTTTATCTATTTCGGCGTGTTGCACGGCATGGCTGTGATGCTGGTTATTGCGCGTCTGACGGCCGGGTGGGGCGCCTGGTGTCTGTTGCCGGCGGCGCTGGCGTTGATCGCGCCTTTGCTGGCCAACACTTGGTTGGCCAACGATCCACTGGAGAACGTGTTCAATGGCGCGGCACTGAACTGGCTCGGTCTGATCACGCACAAGCCGGTTACCGAGGACTATGTGCCGTTGTTGCCCTGGATGGGCGTGGTCTGGATTGGCGTGGCCGCGGCCAATGCCTGGTTGGCGCTGGGTGCGACTGCCGGTGCCAGCCGGCAGTCACCCGCTGGCATGATGGCGGGTCTGGGATGGTTGGGCCGGCATAGTCTGGCCTTTTATCTGGCGCACCAACCCGTACTGATCGGCGGTCTGATGCTTTTCAAGACCATTTGGGCGCGATAACGGCACGCGGCTGCTGGCCGGGCCTGGAGGTGCTATCGGCGCCGCAGTGGCAGCGGAAGCGGTAGCGGTAGCGGAACCGTTTGCTGTGCCGCCATCGGCTGCCGCTTATTCAACCTTGGCCTTGGCGCGCAGATCCTGCTGGAACTTGGCCAGCTTTTGCTGTTGCAACTGCTGCAGGATCTGCGGCTTGACCTCGTCAAACTTGGGCAACTGCGCCTCGCGCACGTCGTCAAGCCGGATGATGTGATAGCCAAACTGCGACTTGACTGGGGTCTCGGTGGTCTTGCCCTTCTCCAGCACCACCATCGCGTCGGAAAATTCCTTCACATAGCTGCCAGCCGCGGCCCAGTCCAGGTCGCCGCCGTTCGCTCCGGATCCGGGGTCCTTCGACGATTTCTTGGCGATCTCCTCGAAATTGCCGTCTTTTTTCAGACTGGCGATGATGGTCTTGGCCTCGGCTTCCTGTTCGACCAGGATATGCCGCGCCTTGTATTCCTTGCCGCCGTTGGCGGCCGCAAACTTGTCGTACTCGGCCTTGGCGTCCGCATCGGTGACCGGGTTCTTGGTCTGGAAATCGGTGAACAACTCACGGATCAGCAGCGACTGGCGCGCCAGGTCCATCTGGACCTTGAAGTCCTCCGTCACGTCAAGCCCGCGCTTGCGCGCCTCCTGCATGAAAACCTCGCGTGTGATGATCTCGTCGCGCAGCTGGCCCTGCATCTCGGGCGTGACCGGCCGGCCGGATTTGGCCAGTTGCTGTGCCAGCGCATTGACGCGGGAACTCGGAACGGCCTTGCCGTTGACGATGGCAATGTTCTGCGCCGACACCGACAACGGCGCCAGGGTCGTGCAAGCTGCCGCCAGCATTACGGCAATCAGGGATCTGTTCATGGTTTTTCTCAACGGTTTGCAGGAAAAGTGTCACCCCATCCGGACCTGGCTGGGTGATTGCGTGGTCATCGAACCACCTCTATCGCCAGGGCATGCAAGCCCTGGTCGATAAAATCTTGCAGAGCATCATACACAAGGCGATGGCAGGCCACGCGGGCCTGTCCATCGAACCGTGGGGACTTTATCCGGACCCTGAAATGGGTCCCGAATCCGGTGCCGTTGGCGCCCGCATGGCCTGCATGCTGGTGGCTTTCGTCGAGCACCTCGAGATGCTGCGGGGCCAGTCGTTCGCGCAGGCGCTGCTCGATGGCGGCGGTGGTCGGTTCCATGCTCAGCCGCCTGCCCCGGATTCACTGGCTTTGAGATGCGGCGCGATATAAAAGCCCTGTCCGACAATGAAAGCCAGCGGGAACACATAGCCCCACAGCTTGAAGTTCACCCAGGCCTCGGTGCTGAAGTACGCGGCCACGTATCCGTTGACGGCGGCCATCAGCACACAATAAACGATCCAGGCCACATTGAGCCGCATCCAGACGCGGTCGGGCAACTCGAGCTGCGACCCGAGCATCAGCTTGAGGAAGCTCTTCTTGAAGATCCACACCGTGACCGTCAGCGCAATGGCGATGGCCAGGTACAACACCGTGGGTTTCCACTTGATGAAGCGCTCGTCCTGCAGGTACAGGGTCAAGGCGCCGAATGCCAGGATCATGCCTAGCGTGATCTTCTGCATCGTCGTGACCTTGCGGTCGACAGCGTACATGATGGCAGTCTGCACAATGGTTCCTGCCATCAGCACGCCGGTGGCGACATAGATGTCATAGAACCTATAGGCGCCAAAAAACAGCAGTATCGGGAAAAAATCGATCAGTATTTTCATGCGGGCTTGAAATCCAATGAGGCCGAGTTCATGCAGTAGCGCAGCCCGGTGGTCGGCGGGCCATCGGGGAACACATGCCCCAGGTGCGCACCACAGTCGGCGCAATGTACCTCAGTGCGTTTCATCCACAACAGGCCATCGACCTTGGTGCCGACGGCATTCTCGCTGATCGGCAGACAGAAACTGGGCCAGCCAGTGCCAGAATCATATTTCGCGTCGGACGCAAACAACGGTTTACCGCAGCAAATACAGCGGTAAATGCCGGTTTCCTTGTATTCGACCAGTCTGCCGCTGAATGCGCGTTCGGTCGCCTCCTGGCGCGTCACGCAAAAAGCCATGGGTTCGGCGTTACTGCCTTGCAGCAAGGCTTTCCATTGCGCGTCGGTTTTCCTGATCGTGAACGGCATGGCGTGCGAGTGTGGTTGCCTCAGGAGGAGCAACTGATTTCGATGCCTGAAGCCCAATCGGGTGGGACGTCGGCATAGGCTTCCATGGAAGGGTGTTCGTCGAACGGCTCCTCCAGCAGTTGCAGCAGGCGGGCGACTTCGGAGAAATCCTTGCGCTGCGCGCTGCGGATGGCCTGCTCGCCCAGATGGTTGCGCAATACGAACTTGGGGTTGGTCTGCAACATGGTACGGCCAGAAGCGGCTCGGTCCTGCTGGGCGATGCGCTCTTCGTACCGTTGCAGCCAGTCGTCGAGCGCCGCACGGTCCGGAAACAGGTCACGCACCGGCTCTGCTGCGCCGTCGGCGACGAATCGGCTCAGGCGGCGCCAGAAAATGGTGTAGTCGACCCGCCCTTGGGTCAGCAGTTTCAGGATGTTCTCGATCAGAGCCAGGTCGCTGTCCAGTACATGGGCAAGTCCCAGCTTGGCGCCAAAGCGTTGCTGCAATGCTTCTGGAAAAACCGACTTGTACGACTCCAGTGCCTGCAGCGCGAGGTCCTGCTCGCCAATCAGTGGCAACAAGGCCTGGCCCAGGCAAAACAGGTTCCAGTAGGCGATATTGGGCTGGCGATTGAAGGCATACCGGCCCTGGGTGTCGGAATGGTTGCAAATATGGCCGGGATCAAATGCATCCAGGAACTGGAATGGGCCGTAGTCGATGGTCAAACCCAGCATGCTCATGTTGTCGGTATTCATGACGCCATGGCAAAAACCCACCGCCTGCCACTGGGCCAGCAGGGCGGCGGTGTTTTCACTGACCGCCTGCAACAGTGCAGCATAGGGATTGCCGCCCAGCTCCGGCGTATCGCGGCATCGTGGGTAGTAGCGGTCGATGGTGTAGTCGGCCAGCCGCTTGAGCTGGTCGTGCTGGTTTGCGTAGCTGAAATGCTCGAAATGCCCGAAGCGCAGAAAACTCGGCGCAACCCGCGTCACCACGGCCGCGGACTCAATGGTTTCGCGCCGCACCGGTGCGTCTGATCCAGTGACGCACAAGGCGCGGGTGGTGGCAATGCCCAGTCCGGCCATGGCTTCGGAACAGAGGAATTCCCGGATCGAACTGCGCAGCACCGCACGCCCATCACCCATGCGGGAGTAGGGTGTCAGGCCGGCGCCCTTGAGTTGCAATTCATACCCTGCGCCGTCCGCCGAATCGAGTTCACCCAGCAAGATGGCGCGTCCGTCACCGAGTTGACCGGCCCACTGGCCGAATTGGTGGCCGCTGTACACACTGGCCAGGGGTTCGGTGCCCGGCAATGCGCGGTTTCCGGCAAGCGCCTGCAAAGCCTGATCTGAGTGCAACCATTGCGGGTCCAGACCCAACATGTTTGCCACCCGCTCACTGCGGCCGATCCAGTACGGATCGGGCAAAGGGGTCGGCGCAAGCCGGGTATGGAACGCTGCGTCAAGTGCGGCAAAGCCATTGCGCCATCGCGCAGTGGGCAGTTGCGCCGATTCGACCGCTGGTAACACAGGCATATCCATCAGGGGATTGTCCCGTACTTGACAAGTGCGCACCACGGTGAGGGAAATGGCCGATCTGCCGACTCTGCCAATTGCGTAATACTAGGGGTCGGGCCGGATATCACCGCGCCCCCCAATAACCCATTGACCTGTCAGGAGATTCCCCATGCTCGGCCTCATGCAAAACCAGCCCTTGATGATTTCATCGCTGATCGAGTTCGCCGAGCGCCACCATGGGACGGGCGAGATAGTGTCGCGCCGGGTCGAGGGAGACATACACCGCTGCACCTACGCGCACATCGCCGTGCGTGCCCGCCGGGTCGCAAACGCCATGGACAAGCTGCAACTGGCGTTCAGCGACCGGGTCGCCACGCTGGCCTGGAACGGCTATCGCCACCTGGAGCTGTACTTTGGCGTCAGTGGTTCCGGGCGGGTACTGCACACGCTCAATCCCCGCCTGCATCCGGACCAGATCGCCTGGATCGCCAACCATGCCGAGGACCAGGTGCTGTGTTTTGACATGAGTTTCCTGCCCATCATTGAGGCAGTGCACAGGAAGCTGACGACGGTCAAACACTTCGTGGCCCTGTGCGATGCGGACCAACTGCCGGCCGACAGCGCAATTCCCGGTCTGGTCAGCTACGAGGCCATGCTCGCCGATCAGCCTGAAGGTTACATCTGGCCGCTGTTCGATGAAAACTCGGCCTCCAGCATGTGCTACACCAGCGGCACCACCGGTCATCCGAAGGCGGTGCTGTACAGCCACCGCTCGACCTTGCTGCATGCATTTGCCGGTGCTCTGCCCGACGCGCTCAACATGAGTGCGCGCGACTCGGTGCTGCCAGTGGTCCCGATGTTCCACGTCAATGCCTGGGGCCTTCCGTACTCGGCGGCCATGACCGGATGCAAGATGGTGTTTCCAGGTCCCGCCATGGACGGCAAGTCGATCTTCGAGTTGATCGAGTCGGAAAAGGTGACATTCGCCGCCGGTGTACCGACGGTCTGGCAAATGATGCTTTCGCACATGCAAGCCGGTCAACTGCGCTTCTCGACACTCAAGCGCACGGTCATTGGCGGCTCGGCCTGCCCGCCCGCCATGATTACCGCGTTCAATGACCAATATGGCGTGGAGGTGCTGCATGCCTGGGGCATGACCGAGATGTCGCCGCTGGGCACGGTGTGCACCTTGAAGAACAGTCACCAGGATCTGTCGGACCAGGAAAAAATGAAGGTCAGGCTCAAGCAGGGCCGAGGCATCTATGGCGTCGACATGAAAATTGTCGACCCCGATGGCAAGGAACTCCCCTGGGATGGCAAGGCGTTCGGCGACCTGCTGGTGAAGGGGCCCTGGATCATCAGCGACTACTTCAAGTCGCAGGACGCCTCGCCGCTGGTGGATGGCTGGTTCCCGACCGGCGACGTGGCGACCATCGATCCGGACGGCTACATGCAGATCACCGATCGCAGCAAGGACGTCATCAAGTCGGGCGGCGAGTGGATCAGCTCGATCGACGTGGAAAACATTGCAGTGGCGCACCCCGCGGTGGCAATGGCGGCCTGCATCGGCGTCCAGCATCCGAAGTGGGACGAGCGGCCGATCATTGCCGTGGTCAGGAAGCCGGGCGTCGATGTGTCGCGCGATGCCCTGCTGGCGTTCTATGAAGGCAAAATCGCCAAGTGGCAGGTTCCTGACGACGTGGTGTTTGTCGATGCCATTCCATTGGGCGGCACCGGCAAAATGCAAAAGTCCAAGTTGCGCGAGCAGCTCAAGGACTACAAGCTTCCAGGGCTCTAAGCCGCGCTACGCCAGCCTGGGGATTGGCCTTGCGATTGCCAATGCAGGGCCTGGTCTCGTCGCCGGGCTTGCGGCGTCCCGGTGTCGACGTTGCCGGCGTCCTGCGGTCGCTGGCCGTCAAGCGCCTGTCGCCGACGCGATAGACCCTAGGGCAATCCCTGTTTGTCGCGCCGCACAGCCGTCGTACCCTAGACTGGTTGTTGCTTTGTTACGACCCAAAGGAGTTACCCGATGAAGTTCACTGTCCATGCCGTCGCCGCCTGCGCATTCGCTGTTTGTGCGAGCGCCGCACTTGCCCAGAAAGGCGAGACCGTCAAGATTGCGTTCATGGACCCCTTGTCGGGTCCGTTTGCGGCCGTGGGGCAGAACCAGCTCAAGAGCTGGCAATATGTGGCGCAGCGCTTCAGCGGTGCCAAGAACCCTGCCGGTGTGAATTTCGAGATCGTCGCCTTCGACAACAAGGGTTCGCCACAAGAGAGTCTCAATACGCTCAAGGCCGCGATCGACCAGGGAATCCGCTATGTGACGCAGGGTAATGGCTCCGGTGCCGCCCTCGCGATCTCGGATGCGGTTGCGAAACACAACTCCCGCAATCCCGGCAAGGAAGTCCTCTACCTGAACTATGCGGCGGTCGATCCGGCTTTGACCAACGAGAAATGCGATTACTGGCATTTCCGGCTCGACGCCGACACGACCATGAAAATGGAGGCGCTGACCGCCTTCATGAAGGACCAGCCCAAAGTCAAGAAGGTGTTCCTGATCAACCAGAACTACTCGCACGGCCAGCAGGTCTCGCACTTTTTCAAGGAAGACATCAAACGCAAGCGCCCGGACGTGCAGGTCGTCGGTGACGATCTGCACCCGATCGGGCAGGTCAAGGATTTCGCGCCCTACGTGGCCAAGATCAAGCAGTCGGGCGCCGACACGATCGTGACCGGCAACTGGGGCCAGGACCTGACACTGCTGGTCAAGGGGCTCAATGACGCCGGCCTGAAGCTGCCGATGTATACCTACTATGCGGGTGTGACCGGTACCCCGACTGTACTGGCTGCGGGTGGCGATACCGAGGTGTATGTGGTGGCGTATGGCCACAGCAACCACAGTGGTGAAATCGGCGCGATGGGGGCCGAATTCAAAAAGAACGTCAACGACGACTATTACACCTTCGCCACGTACAACGGCATCAATCTTCTGGGCGCTGCGATGGCCAAGGCCAAGTCGACCAGCACGGTCAAAGTGGCCGAGGCGCTGGAGGACCTGAGCATCAAGAGTTTTGCCGGAGAGGCAAAGATGCGCAAGTCGGACCACCAGTTGCAGCAAAGCATGTTCATCACCAAGTGGCAAAAGGTCGACAAGGCCCATCCCTACAGCGTCGAAAACACCGGCTACACCTTTGTACCCATCAAGCAGATGGAACCCTATGTCGCGAGCACGCCCACCAGTTGCTCGATGAAGCGCCCCGGCTGAAGGCTGGTCCAACATGATGCCGGATGGCATTCACGGCTGTCCGGCCGCTGTCGTGTCGGCCGCGAATGCCGCTCTGCCTGTGCCGGCGGACGGTTGACACCGCTGCAGGAATCCCATGGAGTTCTACACCATCTCCCTGCTGAACGGCATCAGCTACGGCTTGCTGCTGTTCATGCTCAGTTCGGGCCTGACGCTGATCTTCAGCATGATGGGCGTTCTTAATTTTGCGCATGCGTCGTTCTACATGCTGGGCGCCTATTTTGCGTACAGCGTGAGTCGCCTGGTCGGATTCTGGCCGGCGCTGGTCTTGGCGCCCTTGCTGGTGGGCGTGGTTGGCGCTTTGTTCGAGAAGTATTGTCTGCGCCGGGTGCATAAATTCGGGCACGTGCCGGAGTTGCTGATCACCTTCGGCCTGAGTTACATCATTCTGGAAGTCGTGCAACTGGTGTGGGGTCGCAGCGCGATGGACTACCGGGTACCGGAGGTACTCGATGGCCCTTTGTTCACCTTGTTCGGCACCCAGTTCCCGATGTACCGCGGCTTCATGATGCTGGTCGCCGTGCTGATGCTGGTGGCGATCTGGCTATTGCTGACACGCACCCGCATCGGACTCGTTATTCAGGCTGCGTTGACCCACCCCCATGCCGTCGAGGCCCTTGGTCACAATGTGCCGCGGGTATTCATGCTGGTGTTTGGCGGCGGCTGCGCGCTGGCCGGATTGGCCGGCGTGATCGGCGGCAATGCGTATGTGACCGAGCCAAGCATGGCGCTGTCGGTCGGTGGCGTCGTGTTCGTCGTGGTGGTGGTGGGCGGAATGGGGTCGCTGGCCGGTGCATTCGTAGCCTCGTTGTTGATCGGCGTGCTGCAAACGCTGGCAGTAGCTATCGATGCGTCGCTGCTGTCCGCATTCGAGATGGTGGGCGTACTATTGTCCCCACAGACATTTGGCTACGCGGTTCTCAAGCTCAAGGTGAGCCAGGTTGCTCCCATCCTGCCCTACCTGTTGCTGGTGTTGATGCTGATCTTCAGGCCCAAGGGCTTGTTGGGCTCCAGGGAGGGTTGAATCATGGCCCAGATCAAAAAGGTAAGCCCGGCACCCGGTACGTCGCGGGCCAGATGGATCATCTGGTCCTTGTTTGCTCTGGTTTTGCTGGTTGCGCCCCTGCTGTTTACCAGCAGCCTGAGCCGGACCATGCTCAGCCAGATGGGCATCGCCATCATCGTGTGCCTGAGCTACAACATGCTTCTTGGGCAGGGAGGCATGCTCAGTTTTGGCCATGCCGCCTATTCCGGCATGGGGTCCTTCCTGGCCATTCATACCTTGAACCTGGTCAGCGGCGGAATGATGTTGCCGGTGAGCCTGGTGCCGGTCGCCGGCGGCCTCGGTGCCATGTTTTTCGCCGTTCTGCTGGGCTGGGTAACCACCAAGAAGTCGGCCACCCCGTTTGCAATGATCACGCTGGGGGTCGGTGAGTTGGTATGGGCCATGTCGCTGATGTTCCCGGAATTTTTCGGCGGCGAGGGCGGAGTTTCCGGCAATCGGGTGGCGGGTTCGGCGCCGTTCGGCATCTCTTACGGACCGCAGGTGCAGCTGTATTACCTGATTGCCGTCTACACTTTTGTCTGCACCGCGCTGATGTTCGCGTTTACCCGCACGCCGCTGGGCCGCATGCTCAATGCGGTACGCGACAACCCGGAGCGCGTGGAATTCATCGGCTATGACACCCAGAAAGTGCGCTACCTGGCTTTCATCATCGCAGCCTTTTTTGCTGGCATCTCCGGTGGGTTGGCGGCGCTCAATTTCGAGATCGTCACGTCGGAGGTGGTCTCCGGATACCGCTCTGGCGCCTACCTGCTGTTCACGTTCCTGGGTGGGGCCACGTTCTTCTTCGGTCCGATCATCGGTGCGATCTTGATGGTTCTCGCCTTTGTGATGCTGAGCGAATTGACCAGCGCCTGGCTGCTGTATCTGGGCCTGGTGTTCCTGTTCATGGTGATGTTCGCGCCGGGGGGTGTCGCAAGCCTGATCATGATGAACTTGCGGGTGGCCGGCTTCGGCAAGCTTCGATCGCTGTTGTGGCCTTACCTGGCGCTGTTTGGCACGGCGCTGATCGCCTTGGCGGGTGCGGCCGCGATGATCGAGATGCTCTACCACCTGCAGCTCAACGTGGCTCTCGGCAATGCGTTGCCGTTCTTGGGCGTGACGCTCGACGCCACGGGCATGCGCAGCTGGTTTGCTTCGGCGCTGGTCATGCTGGTCGGCCTGGGACTGTTCGAACTGGCACGGCGCCATTTCGCGCGCCAATGGAGCGCTGTGCAGCAAAGTATCGAGCATCAGATCCGGCTGAGGGAGGCAAGCTGAATGGCCAGGCCGAACCACGCTCCCGCACTCGAACTCAAGGGCTTGCGCAAGAACTTCGGCAAAACCGAGATCATTCGCGGCGTCGACCTGTCGGTACAACCGGGTGAGCGGATTGCGATCATCGGCCCCAACGGTGCCGGCAAGTCCACGTTGTTCAATCTGATCAGCGGCCGCTTCGAGCCCAGTTCCGGCGACATACTGCTCAATGGGCAGCGCATCAACGGCAAACGGGCCTTCGAAATCAATCGCCTCGGGCTTTCGCGCAGCTTCCAGATCACGAACATCTTCCCCAAACTCAGCGTGTTCGAGAACCTGCGCTGCGGCGTTTTGTGGAGCCTGGGCTACAAGTACACCTTTCTGAAGTTTCTGGCCGATCTCGATGACGCCAATCAGCGCGCCGACGAGTTGATGGCGATGATCAAGCTCGACCACAAGCACGATGTGCTGGCGATGAACCTGACCTATGCCGAGCAACGGGCGCTGGAAATCGGCATCACGATCGCCGGCGGCGCCAGCGTGGTGCTGCTTGACGAGCCGACCGCGGGCATGAGCAAGAGCGAGACGACCCGCTTTGTCGGGCTGATCAAGGAAGTCACCGTCGGCAAGACCCTGCTGACGGTCGAACATGACATGGGCGTCGTCTTCGGCCTGGCCGACAAGATCGCCGTCCTGGTGTACGGCGAGGTGCTCGCATTCGACAGCCCGGATGCGGTGCGGGCCAATGCCTTGGTGCAGGAGGCCTATCTCGGTTCTCCGGTTGCCGACAGCCAGGCGCAGGACCACTAGCCATGCTGAAAATCCAGGACCTGCATGCTTTCTATGACAAGAGCCATGTGCTGCATGGCGTGCACCTGGACGTGCAGGCTGGCGAGATCGTGGCGCTGCTGGGACGCAATGGCTCCGGACGTTCGACCACCGCCAAGGCCATCATGGGCCTGGTCGAGTGGCGCGGCACGATGGTCTGGAAAGACCAGTCGCTGGAGGGCAAAAAAACCTTTGAAGTGGCGCACATGGGCATTGGCTATGTACCCGAGAGTCGCGACATCTTTCCGACGCTGACCGTGCACCAGAACCTGTTGCTGGGGCAGAAAAAAAGCGGCGCGAACGCCGCGGCGGGCAGCCGATGGTCGTTCGACGACATGTACCGGTTGTTCCCACGGCTCAAGGAGCGGCAACACACAGCCGCCGGAGTGCTGTCGGGTGGCGAACAGCAGATGCTGACCTTGTGCCGTACCCTGATGGGCGATCCCGACCTGATCATCATCGACGAACCGACCGAGGGCCTGGCGCCAAAAATTGTCGAACTGGTCGGCGAATATTTGCGCCTGCTCAAGGAACGCGGGGTCTCGGTGCTGCTGATCGAGCAAAAACTGACCATTGCAATGGCCATTTCGGACCGTATCCTGGTGATGGGCCACGGAGGCATCGTGTTCGACGGTACGCCCGGGCAATTGCGCGCCGATGATCAGACGCGCAAGGAATGGCTGGAGGTCTAGCCGATTGTCCCCGCTGGGACAAAGCGCCGCCAGGCAACGCATGGCAGCCCATACAATGATCTTAAAAGAACGGTCGTTCTTTTTCTGACGCACACCTCGATTCTTGACGTGCCATGACGCAATCCGGCCTTTGCCATGGTCAAGATCCGTTTTCTCAAGGAAGCAAGCATGAGCGCTCAATACAAGGTCCACCGCAACATCGCGGTCATCACCCTCGACAATCCGCCGGTCAATGGCCTTGGGTTTGACACCCGTCGCGCCATCGTCAAAGGCCTGGAGCGTGGCCTGGCCAATGCCCGTATCAAGGCGATCGTGATCAATGGCGCTGGCAAGGCGTTTTCGGGGGGCGCAGACATCAAGGAATTCGGATCGCCCAAGGCGATCCAGGAACCCAATCTGCTCAGCGTGATCAAGGCGATCGAGAATGCCACCAAGCCGGTGGTGGCCGCGATGCATGCGGTGGTGATGGGCGGCGGCCTGGAACTGGCGCTGGGCTGCCACTACCGCATTGCCGCACCGGGCTGCAAGGTGGCACTGCCCGAGGTCAAGCTCGGCCTGATTCCCGGCGCGGGCGGCACCCAGCGTTTGCCGCGGGTACTGGGCGTCGAAGTTGCGCTGAACATGATCGTCAGCGGCGAGCCGCAAGATAGCGAGTTGCTGGCCAGCCTGCCGGGCCAGAAGTTGTTCGACAGGATGGCTGCATCCAACGAGTCGCTGCTCGACGATGCACTGGCCCTGGCCCGTTCAGTCGCGGATGCCCGCCCGCTGCCCCTGGTGCGCGACCTGCCCTGCAAGCACCCGCTGGGCGACGCCTATTTCCAGTTTGCCCGCAACATGGTGGGCGGCATGTCGAAGAACTTCCCGGCGCCGCTCAAGTGCGTGGATGCGGTCGAGGCGGCCACCAGGCAAAAGGTCGACCAGGGACTGGCGACCGAGCGCGAAATCTTCACCAACCTGATGTTCACCCCCGAGTGCAGGGCGCTGCGCCATCTGTTCATGGCCGAGCGCGCCACCTCCAAGATTCCCGATGTGCCGGCTGATACACCCAAGCGCGATGTCGCATCGCTGGCAGTCATCGGTGCCGGCACCATGGGCGGCGGCATTTCGATGAATTTTCTGAACGCCGGCATCCCGGTCAAGATGCTGGAGATGAAGCAGGATGCGCTGGATCGCGGCATCGCCACAATCCGCAAGAATTACGAATCCCAGGTCAAGCGTGGCAAGCTCAAGCAGGACAAGTACGACCAGCGCATGGCCTTGCTGACCACCACGCTGGCCTACACCGACTTGAAAGACGCCGACATGGTGATCGAGGCGGTGTTCGAGGACATGGGCGTGAAGGAAACCGTGTTCAAGAAACTCGACGAGGTGATGAAGCCCGGTGCGATCCTGGCCAGCAACACCTCGACGCTGGACATGAACAGAATAGCCAGTTTCACCAAGCGCCCGCAGGACGTCATCGGCACCCATTTCTTCAGCCCGGCCAATGTGATGCGGCTGCTCGAAGTGGTGCGTGGCGAGAAGACCGGCAAGGATGTACTGGCCACCGTGATGGCACTGGGCAAGAAGATCAAGAAAACCACCGTCGTCTCGGGTGTTTGCGACGGCTTCATCGGCAACCGCATGATCGAGCAATACAGCCGCCAGGCCGGTTTCCTGCTCGACGAAGGCTGCACGCCGGCCCAGGTCGACAAGGCGGTGGAAAAGTTCGGCTTTGCAATGGGGCCATTTCGCATGGGCGACCTGGCCGGCAACGACATCGGCTGGGCGATCCGCAAGCGCCGCGCCACCGAGCGTGCGGAGATGAAATACAGCCGCACCGCCGACAAACTTTGCGAACTGGGTCGCTTCGGCCAGAAGACCGGAGCCGGCTGGTACGACTACCAGGCCGGCAAGCGCGACGCGATCCCGTCGGCGCTGGTGGTCACGATGATCGAGGACCATCGCAAGGAGAAGGGCATCACGCCACGCAAGATTTCCGACGATGAAATCGTGCAGCGCCTGGTGTTCGCATTGGTCAACGAAGGTGCTCGTATTCTGGAAGACGGCATCGCGTCCAAGGCCAGCGACATCGACATGGTCTACATCACCGGCTATGGCTTCCCGATGCATCGCGGCGGCCCGATGCACTATGCCGACCAGTTCGGCCTGTTCAACGTCGTGCAGGCGATGCAGCGTTTCGCGCGCAATCCATTGGATGACGCCGAATTCTGGAAGCCGGCGCCACTGATCAGCCGTCTGGTTGCGTCTGGCAAGAACTTTGGCTGATCCGCACCCGCGGGCACGATGACAGGGGTTTATCCATGATCAGGCGCTTGGCGCTGTGGTTGCTGGCCGCATTGCTGTTGCTGGTGGCCCTGCTGGCGGTCAACACGCTGCGCAAAGGCTCGCGGCAGCTGGACGTGCCGCCGCTGGTCGAACTGGCCGTCGACAAGGTGGCTGCCGGCGAACGGCTGGGCGAGGCAGTGCGTGCGCGCACCATCTCCTCGCGCACTGAACCGTCGCTGAACGCCGACCAGTTCCAGCAACTGCATGCAATGCTCCAGGCACGCTACCCGAAGGCCCATGCGGTTCTCAAGCGCGAAGTCGTTGGCGACCTGAGCCTGCTCTACACCTGGCAGGGCAGCGACGCCGGGCTGCAGCCGATGCTGCTGATGGCGCACCAAGACGTGGTGCCGGTCTCGCCTGGCTCCGAGTCGCAGTGGAGCGTCGACGCATTTTCCGGTGCGGTCAAGGACGGTTTTGTCTGGGGTCGCGGTGCCTGGGATGACAAGGGCAACCTGATCGCGCAGATGGAAGCCGTCGAGATGCTGGCAGGCGCCGGATTTCAGCCCAAACGGACCATCATGCTGGCGTTCGGCGCAGACGAAGAGGTGTCCGGTGAGCGCGGCGCGGCGCGCATCGCCGCACTGCTCAAGGAGCGCGGTGTACGCCTGAATTTTGTCATCGACGAGGGTCTGCTGATCACCGATGGACTCATGCCCGGCATGAAAAAACCAGTGGCCTTGATCGGTATCGCCGAGAAAGGCTATCTGTCAGTGGTCGTCACATTGCCGGCCACGCCGGGCCATTCTTCCATGCCGCCAGCACCGGGAACCGGTGCCATTGCGATGATGAGCGCGGCGCTGCAATCCGTCGACAATGACCAGATGCCCGCTGGCATCCGGGGCATCGCGGGTGACATGCTGGCCACGGTAGCGCCCGAAATGAGCCTGCCTTTGCGGGTGGCGATGTCCAATCTCTGGCTGCTCGGACCCATCGTGCAAAAGCAGCTTGAAGCCGGCCCCAGTACCAACGCTCTGATGCGCACGACGACCGCCTTGACCGTCATCCGCGCCGGCAATGCCGACAACGTCTTGCCCGGCCAGGTCGAGGCCACCGTGAACTACCGCATGTTGCCCGGCGACAGTAAGGCCGGCATGATGGAACGGCTCAAGGGGCAGATCGCACGTTCGGTAGGCCATGCCAAGTTCGAGTTGCAGGCGCTACCGGGCGCGTCCGAGGCTTCCAAGGTGTCGCCGACCGACTCCGTGCCCTACCAGTTGATCAATCGCACGGTACGCGAGGTTTTCCCGGGCACCGTGGTAGCCCCGGGTCTGATGATCGGCGGCACCGACTCACGCCACTTCGAAGGCGTGAGCGACCATATCTTTCGCTTTTCGCCAGTGCGTGCCAAGGCCGAGGACCTAACCCGTTTTCATGGCACGAACGAACGCATCTCGGTCGACAACCTGGCCGAACTGATCCGTTTTTACCATCGCCTTTTGACCACGGGTGCGCAGGCATCCTGACAACCAACCTAACCAGGAGTTCATCATGAGCAACGCTGTCATAGTTTCCACCGCCCGTACGCCGCTGGCCAAGAGCTGGAAAGGTTCCTTCAACATGACCCATGGTGCTACCTTGGGCGGTCATGCAGTCGAGCACGCCATCCAACGCGCCGGCATCGAGGCTGGCGAGGTCGAGGACGTGATCATGGGCTGTGCCAATCCGGAGGGCGCAACCGGCGCCAACATCGCACGCCAGATCGCGCTGCGCGCGGGTTGCCCGATAACCGTCTCCGGCATGACTGTCAACCGTTTCTGCTCGTCCGGCCTGCAGACCATCGCGATGGCGGCGCAGCGCGTCATTGCGGGCGAAGGCGACGTCTATGTGGCTGGTGGCGTCGAGAGCATTTCCTGCGTCCAGCAGGAGATGAACAAGCATATGCTGGCTGACCCCTGGCTGGCCAAGAACAAGCCCGAGATCTACTGGAACATGTTGCAGACCGCCGAGCAGGTAGCCAAGCGCTACGGTATCGGCCGTGACGCGATGGACGAGTACGGCGCGGGCAGCCAGCAAAAGGCCACTGCGGCGCTGGCCGCTGGCTTGTATGACGCCGAGATCGCGCCCATCACCGTCACCGCAGGGGTTGCCGACAAGGTCATGGGCCTTACCACCCGGCAGGTCACGGTCAGCAAGGACGAGGGTATTCGCGAAGGCACCACCAAGGAGGGCATCAGCGGCATCAAGCCGGCCATTCCCGGCGGCGTGATTTCCGCTGGCAACGCCAGCCAGTTCTCGGATGGCGCTGGCGCCTGCGTCGTGATGAACGAGTCGCTGGCCCAGAAAAAGGGCCTCAAGCCACTGGGCCGTTTCCTTGGTTTCGCGGTGGCAGGATGTGAGCCTGACGAAATGGGCATTGGCCCGGTGTTCGCCGTGCCCAAGGTGCTCAAGCGCCTGGGCCTGTCGGTGCAGGATATCGATCTGTGGGAGTTGAACGAGGCCTTCGCAGTGCAGGTGCTGTATTGCCGCGACAAGCTGGGCATTCCAGCCGACCGGCTCAACGTCAACGGCGGCGCGATCGCGGTCGGTCAT
Source organism: Rhodoferax sp. (assembly GCA_031396205.1). Classification (GTDB taxonomy): domain Bacteria; phylum Pseudomonadota; class Gammaproteobacteria; order Burkholderiales; family Burkholderiaceae_C; genus CAISIP01. The sequence continues at coordinate 103,788 of JANNKH010000127.1, read as the reverse complement.
CCCTATGGCGTGAGTGGCCAGCGCTTGACCGGGCATGCGCTGATCGAGGGCAAGCGCCGCGGCGCCAAGCGGGTCGTCGTGACCATGTGTATTGGCGGCGGTATGGGCGCTGCCGGCGTGTTCGAAGTCCTTTGACTGGAAGGCCGATCGGCGTGAAGTTGCCATGAAGCTGCGCCAGACCCTGGAATTCCTGCTCTACGAGTGGCTCGATGCCGAAGCCCTGTGCCGGCGAGCGCGCTTTGCCGACCATTCACGCGAGACCTTTGATGCCGTGCTCGACACCTGCGAGCGGATCGCGCGCGAAAAATACGCGCCGTTCAACCGCCTGGTCGATACCCAGGAACCCCGTTTCGATGGCGAAAAGGTGATCCTGCCGCAGGCCACCCACGATGCGCACAAGGCCTACGTGGAGTCCGGCATGCTGGGTGCGGCGCAGGATTACAACATCGGTGGCATGCAGTTGCCCTATACCCTTAACGCCAGTGCCAACGCATTCTTCGCGCTGGCCTCGGTCAGCATCGGCAGCAATCTGCTGACGGTGGGAAACGCCAACTTGCTGCTGGTGCATGGCACCGCGATGCAGAAGCAGGTTTTCGCAGCCAACGAGTTATCCGGCCGCTGGGCTGGCACCATGTGCCTGAGCGAACCCCAGGCCGGCTCCAGCCTGTCGGATATCACGACCCGCGCCGACCCCGATGCCGAAGGTGCGCAGGATGACCCGCTGGGTCCACGCTACCGTTTGCGTGGCAACAAGATGTGGATATCTTCGGGTGAGCATGAGTTGACCGAGAACATCGTGCACCTGGTGCTGGCCAAGATTCCCGGCCCGGATGGCAAGCTGATTCCCGGCACGCGCGGCATTTCGCTGTTCATAGTCCCCAAGAAGCTCGTCGACACCGACGGCCATCTGAGCGGGGTGCGCAACGACGTTGCGCTGGCTGGCTTGAACCACAAGCTGGGATGGCGCGGTACCACCAATACGCTGCTCAACTTTGGCGAAGGCAAGTACCCGGTGGACGGTAAGCCCGGTGCCGTCGGGTATCTCGTGGGCCAGCCGCACGAGGGGCTGCGCTGCATGTTCCACATGATGAACGAGGCCCGGATCGGCGTTGGGACGGCCGCGGTCATGCTCGGCCTGGCCGGTTACTACGCGTCACTCGAATACGCCCGCAACCGGCCGCAAGGCAGACCGGTCGGGGTGGGGGGCAAGGACGCGGCGGCGCCGCCGGTACGCATCATCGAGCATGCCGACGTGCGGCGGATGCTGCTGGCGCAAAAATCCTACTGCGAAGGGGCCCTGGCACTGGAACTGTACTGCGCCCGGCTGGTCGACGAAGACCATACCGGCGAGCCCGAAGCCGCCCGGGATGCGCGATTGCTGCTGGAAGTTCTGACACCGATTGCCAAGAGCTGGCCCAGCGAATGGTGCCTGGAGGCCAATTCGCTGGCGATCCAGATTCATGGCGGTTACGGCTATACCCGTGATTTTCCGGTGGAGCAATACTGGCGCGACAACCGGCTCAACATGATCCACGAGGGCACCCACGGCATCCACGGCATGGACCTGCTCGGGCGCAAGGTGCGCATGGACAATGGCCGCGCGATGGGCCTGCTGGCGACGCGCATCGCCCGGACGGTGGCGGGTGCGCGGAAACGAGGCGAGCTCGCGGAGTTCGCATCGGCACTGGAATCGGCCTGGCAACGGATCGACAAGGCCACGCATGCGGCCTGGGCGACCGGTGAACCGGGGCCGGCACTGGCCAATGCGGTACCTTACATGCAGGCGTTCGGGCATGGCGTGCTGGCCTGGATCTGGCTGGATGTCGCGACCGCAGCCTTGGCCCGCCATGCTGCTTCGCTGGGCGATGCGGCGCTACTGGGCACAATGGGTGCGACGCGCTATTTTTACCACTATGAATTGGCCAAGATCGACGCCTGGCTGTCGCCCGTACAACAGCGCGACATGACCTGCGCCGATCTGCCCGAAGAGGCCTTTTGATGTCGTTTTTCAAGAAGTACAACGGAACCACGAATGCCCGGCTGGCACGGTTGGAGACCCTGATCTGGGTTTTCATTTATGGCGGCCTGCTGGCAGGTCTGGTGGGCTGGTTCATGCGCCGCGGTGGAGACGGCGATGGTGAATGGCTGCTGCTGGCCGCAGGGCTGGGGGTGGTGACCGGTGTGGTCCTGGTCGCCGTTCGCGCGCGTCTGCACGAGGGTCCTGATCCGGGCACGAAACCGGCGCACAGGCCCGATTCGCACTAGGCGCAACAAACCTCGACAGGAGTGATGACAGTGGCACGTTCGGTACAACAATTGCTCGACCTTACTGGCAGGACCGCGCTGGTGACCGGCGGCTCGCGCGGCCTGGGCCTTCAAATGGCGCAGGCCCTGGGCGAGGGCGGAGCGCGCATCATGCTGAGTTCGCGCAAGGCAGCGGACCTGGAACACGCTTGCGCAGAGCTGCAGGCTGCGGGTATCGATGCGCGCTGGATCGCGGCCGACTGCGCCGACGAGCTTGACATCCGGCGCCTGGCCAACGAAACCCTGCAGCGCATGGGCGTGATCGATATTCTGGTCAACAACGCGGGCGCGGCATGGGGCGCGCCGGCCCAGGACCATCCGGTCTCTGCCTGGGACAAGGTGATGAACCTCAATATCCGCGGCTACTTCATCCTGTGCCAGGAGGTCGGCAAGCAATGCATGATCGAGCGCAGGAGCGGGCGCATCATCAATGTGGCGTCGATCACCGGGCTGGGCGGCAATCCGCCGGAAATCCAGACCATCGCCTACAACACCTCCAAGGGAGCCGTGGTCAACTTTACCCGCGCGCTGGCGGCCGAATGGGGCCAGTACAACATCAACGTGAACGCGGTATGCCCCGGATTTTTTCCCAGCAAGATGACGGCTGGCACGTTTCGGGAATATGGCGCCGACACCCTTGCCTCGCATGCGCCACTGCGCCGCCTGGGTGATGACGAAGATCTCAAGGGCATCACGCTGCTGTATGCGTCGGACGCGGGCAAGCACATCACCGGCCAGTGGCTGGCCGTGGACGGTGGCGTATCGATAGTCACCGGTGGCTGAGGTCCCTGCCCCGATGTCGTTCGGGCCGCGCATTCCGTTTGTCGACCTGTTGGGCTTTGAACTGCTGCAATTCGATGACGGATGCTCGGTGCTGGCCTACGAGGCGCAGCCGGAACACCTCAACTCATTCGAGGTCGTGCATGGTGGCGTCGTCCTGAGCCTGATGGACGTGGCGATGGCGGTTGCTGCGCGCAGCGTGCAAAAAGATATGGGAGTGATAACCATCGAGCTCAAGACCAGCTTCATGCGCCCGGCTACCGGTCGCCTGACCGCCAAGGGCGAACTGATGCACCGTACCCGGAGCATGGCGTTCACGCAGGCCAGCATTGTCGATGCGCAGGGCCAGTTGTGTGCGCATGCCACCGGCACTTTCAAATACGCGGCCAGGCGAACAGCCGTGCCGGGCAGCCACGATCCGCAAGCGGCAATCCCAACCGATTGAAACCATTGGCGCTACGACTCGCCGCCACAATGCAGCCGTATCCAAGGCCGACGATGGCGCAAGGCCATGTAAACCCTGGACTTGCGTCCGACCACCGACCGATCAACAATTTGCAATAGGAGCCCCCCATGACCGTCAATCAACAAATTCATCTCGACAATCGCCCAACCGGCGAGGCCAGCGAGAGCAACTTCAAGCTGGTCCGCAGCGAGACGCCCGCCCTTGCCGAGGGCCAGGTGCTTGTGCGCCACCATTTCCTGAGCCTGGATCCCTATATGCGCGGACGCATGAACGACGCCAAGAGTTATGCGCAACCACAGGCCCTGGGCCAGGTCATGGGTGGGGGCACCGCCGGCGAGGTCGTCGAGTCGCGCTCGCCAAAATACGCTGTGGGTGACAAGGTCGTCGGCATGGGCGGCTGGCAGGAGTATTCGGTGGTCCAGGCCGACCAGCTTGGCGCATTGCGCAAGGTGGACACCAGCCGCGTGCCGCTCAGCCACTATCTCGGCGCAGTGGGTATGCCCGGTGTCACTGCCTGGTACGGTCTGGTGCAGATCTGCGCGCCCAAAAGCGGTGAGACCGTTGTGTGCAGTGCGGCCACGGGCGCGGTGGGCAGTGCGTTTGCGGCGCTGGCCAAGGCCCGTGGTTGCCGTACGGTGGGCATTGCCGGCGGGCCCGAGAAGTGCCGCTACGCGACCGAAGAACTGGGTTACGACGCATGCATCGACTACAAACAGCATGCAGACGCGGCCTCGTTATCCAAGGCCATCAAGACTGCCTGCCCGGATGGCATCGACGGCTATTTCGAGAACGTCGGCGGCATGGTCCTGAACGCGGTGCTGACGCGCATGAATGCGTTCGGGCGCATCGCGGTGTGCGGCATGATTGCCGGCTATGACGGTGCTCCGGTGCCGCTGGCCTATCCGCAGCTGATCCTGAGCAACCGCCTGATGGTGCAGGGCTTCATCGTCAGCGAGCATATGGAGCATTGGCCTGCTGCGCTCAAGGAACTGGGCGAACTGGTGGGCAGCGGCAAGCTGCGCCCCCGCGAGAGCATCGCCGACGGCATCGCGGCGGCGCCGCAGGCCTTCCTGGGCTTGCTCAAGGGGCGCAATTTCGGCAAACAGCTGGTCAAACTGGTGTGAACCACTGACCGGCGTCAGCCAGGAGGATGGACATGGCCACGCACGCCGTATTCAACCAGCCCACCCCTTTAGTGGACTACAACCTGTTTGCCGGCCATCAGGCAATGCGTTCGGCACTGGCATTCAATGCGCCGGCACTCGATACCGCGCCGCTGGTCGAACTGGGGCAGTTGCTGGGCCGGGCCGACATGCAGACCCATGCCCGGCTGGCCAACTTGCATGGCCCCCAGTTGCGCAGCCATGACCGGGCCGGCAGGCGCATCGACCAGGTCGAGTTCCATCCCAGTTACCACGCGTTGATGACTGCTGCCGTCGGTGCGGGCCTGCACGGTACGCCCTGGTCCGCAGCCGCGGGCAGCCATGCCCATCTGCTAAGGGCCGCAGGGTTCATGCTGTTCACCGAGCTCGAGCCTTCCGTGCTGTGTCCGATCTCGATGACCTATGCGGTCATGCCGGCGCTCTGCAGCAATGCAGCCATCCACATGGACTGGGCGCCGGGCCTGTCCAGCCGCGCCTATGACGGCGCTCCCGCCATCTGGCGCGACAAGGCCGGTCTCACCATGGGCATGGGCATGACCGAGAAGCAGGGCGGATCGGATGTTCGGTCCAATACGACCCAGGCGCAGGCCGATGGATCCGACCCCTGGGGCGCGCGCTACAAGATCACCGGCCACAAGTGGTTCATGTCGGCCCCGATGTGTGATGCGTTCCTGATCCTGGCGCAAACGCCGGCGGGATTGTCCTGCCTGTTCCTGCCACGGGTGCTGCCGGACCGGTCGGTCAACGCGATCCACATCATGCGGCTCAAGGACAAGCTGGGCAACAAGGCCAATGCCAGTTCGGAGGTCGAATTTACGGACGCGAGCGCCTGGCTGGTGGGCGAGGAGGGACGCGGCGTGGCCCAGATCCTGGCGATGGGCTCCATGACCCGGCTGGACTGTGCCCTTGGAACCAGCGGCCTGATGCGCCAGGCACTGTCGATTGCGCTGCACCACACCAGCCAGCGCGAGGCTTTCGGCAAGCGCCTGGTCGAGCAACCATTGATGCGCAATGTGCTGGCGGACCTGGCGCTCGAAAGCGAGGCGGCCTGCGCCCTGGCCTTGCGCCTGGCGCGCGCATTTGACCGACCCGATGATCCGCACGAACGCGTCATGGCGCGGCTGCTGACGCCGGTGGCCAAGTTCTGGATCTGCAAGCGCGGAAGCCACTTCGCACAGGAAACGATGGAGTGCCTGGGTGGCAATGGGTATGTGGAGGAGGGGGGCGAAGGCGTGATGGCGCGCATCTACCGCGAAATGCCGCTCAATTCCATCTGGGAGGGCGCAGGCAACATCATGGCGATCGACCTGCTGCGCGCACTGCGCAAATCCGATGCCACCGCCGCGCTAGTCCACGAATGCGCGCCGGCTCGGGGTGCCCATCCGGCGCTGGACCGGCTGGTTGCTGCGCTGCCGACCCGCATCGATGCCATGGGTACCGAGGCCGAGGCTCGGCGTCTGGCCCAGGACATCGCGCTGGTGTTTCAGGCCAGCCTGTTGGCCCAGTCGGCGCCTGATTTCGTTTTCGACGCATTCTGCGATTCCCGCCTGGCCGGCAACTGGGGCCATGTGTTCGGTACGCTGGACGCGCGAATCGATGTCGACGCCATCATTGCGCGCGCCCGGCCCCATTGAGCCGGGCTGCCGCACGTTCCTGTCGCTACGCTTGGAGGTTCACCATGTCCGATCTGATCCTGCACCATTACCCGATGTCACCGTTCGCCGAGAAGATCCGCCTGGTACTGGGGTACAAGCATCTGACCTGGCAATCGGTGCACATTCCGGTGGTCATGCCCAAGCCGGACCTGCTCGCTTTGACCGGCGGATACCGCAAGACGCCGGTCCTGCAAATGGGCGCCGATATCTATTGCGACACCGCACTGATCTGCGACGTGCTGGAGCATCGGCAACCCGATCCGACACTGTACCCAGTCCACAACAAGGGTATGGCGCGGGTAATCGCGCAATGGGCGGACACCACGCTTTTCTGGACGGCCATGGCGCACAGCCTGTCCCCCAAGGGCGCGGCACAGATGTTCGGCGCCGCAGGCCCGGACGCCGCCAAGGCCTTCGGCCAGGACCGCGCCAACATGCGCGTTGCGGTGCCACGCATTCGGCCCGACGATGCGCTCGGAGCCTATCGTTCGTACCTGCGGCGGCTGGCCAATATGCTGGAAGAAGCTCCCTACCTGTTGGGCGACGCACCCTGCGTGGCCGACTTCGCGGTGTACCATGCGCTGTGGTTCACCCGCACCCAGACCAGCGTGATGGCCGAGGTGCTGGATGCAACACCGGCCATGCCTGCCTGGCTCGACCGAATGGCTGCCATCGGGCACGGCACCAGCACCCGCTCCAACGCCCAAGCCGCGATCGCAGTGGCCGCACAGTCGACTCCGTCGCCGATCGCCGAGGCGACGTTCCAGGACGACCACCGGCTTGCACTTGGATCGCGGGTCAGCGTCTGCAGTGACAATTTCGGACCGGAGCCGACCGAAGGTGAACTGGTCGCAGCGACCCGGATGCATTTCACGATCCGACGCGTCGATCCACGCGCCGGTACCGTACATGTGCATTTCCCGCGCATCGGGTATGTGCTCAGGGCGGCGACTCCCCCGTGAATGTCACCTCCAGCGTGCAGTGGAGCAGCGCGCCGTTTGGCGAACTGCAGGTGCATGACTTGTATACCCTGCTGCAGCTGCGCAGCGCGGTTTTCGTCGTTGAGCAGAACTGCCTTTTCCACGACATGGACGGCGCAGATGCGCAGGCGGTCCATCTGCTGGGCTCGCGCGACGGTATTTTGCTGGCCTGCGCGCGCTGCTTCGCGCCGGGCATCCTGTTCACCGAGGCCAGCATAGGCCGCATCGCGACCCGGCTGGACAGCCGTGGCACCGGGCTTGGCCACGAACTGGTGGGCAAGGCGATGGACCTGGTGCAGAAGTCCTGGGGCCGCCAGCCGATACGCATCGGCGCCCAGGCCCGGCTGAAGCATTTTTACCGGCAGCACGGTTTCGAAGACACCGGCATCGCCTATGTCGAAGACGGTATCGACCACCTGGAAATGGTGTGGCAACCTTGAACCAAGGAAGAACCCATGATTGAAGACTTCAAGAACAAGACCGCGGTGTTGACCGGCGCAGGCTCGGGTTTCGGCCTCGAGTGCGCCCGCCTGGGTGCCCGTCTCGGCATGAATGTGGTGCTGGCCGATGTGCAGCAGGACGCGCTGGACAAGGCCAGTCGCGAGCTGCAGGACGCGGGAGCCAAGGTGCTGGCCTTTCAGCTGGACGTGTCCAAGGCCGATGCGGTGGAGGCGCTGGGCCGGGCCGTGGCCAAGCGGTTTGGTGCGCCACACCTGGTATTCAACAACGCTGGTGTGGGCGCCGGTGGGCTGATCTGGGAAACCAGCGTGAAGGACTGGGAATGGGTATTGGGCGTCAATGTCATGGGTGTCGCGCATGGCGTGCGCGTTTTCACGCCGATGATGCTGGAGGCGGCGCAGGCTGATCCTGCCTACCGCGGACACATCGTCAACACGGCCAGCATGGCCGGTTTGTTGTCTCCGCCCAACATGGGCGTATACAACGTCAGCAAGCACGCGGTGGTCACGCTGTCCGAAACCCTGTACCAGGATCTGTCGCTCGTGACCGAGCAGGTGAGCGCCAGTGTGCTGTGCCCGTTTTTTGTGCCAACGGGCATCAGCCAGAGCCATCGCAATCGTCCGACGGCGCTTCAGGAACAAGCCGCGAGGCCGACGCGCAGCCAATTGATCGGTCAGGCCATGAGCGACAAGGCCGTAGGTTCGGGCAAGGTGTCCGCGGCGGACGTCGCGCAACTGGTGTTCGACGCGGTTGCGGCAAACCGGTTCTACATATTCAGCCACCCGAAGGCGATCAAATCGGTGCAGACCCGTCTCGAGGACATCGTGCAAGCGCGCAATCCGACCGACCCCTTTGCCGACAAGCCCGAGCTGGGCGTCGAACTGCGCAAGGCCCTGCGCGGCGCCTGAGACGACGCTGCGGTGGCGCCCGCAGACCGGGCGTCAGTGGACTTGCCGCGATCCCATCTGGTCGAACAGGTCGACCTGTGCCCGTATGTCCTCCGATTTGCCCAGGATACTGGTGAAATGCAGCAGTTGCTCGTCCTGGATGAAGCTGGCTGATGACTCCGCAGTGAGCAGAATCTCGGGCGACTGTGGTCGCGCCACGATGTAGCCCTGCACATAGTTGACACCGATTTCCGTCAGCGTCTGCACGGTTGCAGTGTCTTCCGCCCATTCGGCGATGGTCTGCATGCCCAGGTTGCGCGCCAGATTGACGATGGCCTCCACGATTGCCACGTTGGCCGGATGGCTGTTCATGTTGACGATGAAGCTGCCATCGATCTTGAGCAGGTCGGCCGGCAGCTCCTTGAGGTACGAGAACGAGGTGTAGCCCGCGCCGAAATCATCCAGCGCGACCTTGGCGCCGAAACTGCGGACCCGGTCGATGAAATGGCGCGTGTTGTTCAGGTCGTGCAAGGCAACGCTCTCGGTGATCTCGATGCACAGATGGCGGGCGATGTCGGCGTTGGCGGCCAGCATCGCAAACACATCTTGCATGAACTTCTCATCGTTGAGGGAAGAGCCGCTGAGGTTCATGCAGACGAACCGCGTATTGGTGAGGCGATGCTGGTGTTCGCTGAGCCAGGCCAGCGTTGTGGACATCACCCATCGGTCGATCATGCCCATGCGGCCGCTGTTTTCCGCTGCCGAGATCAGCCTGTCAGTCGGAACCAGCTTGCCATCGCTGCCACGCATGCGCAACAAGACTTCAAAGTTGAGCGACTCGGTGGGTGCTTTGAGCGACATGATCGGTTGCATGTCCAGGAAAAGGCCGTCGGTGGCAGCGCTGGAAGACAGCAGTTCGACCAGTTTGAGTTCGGCTTCGTGCTGGCGGAACGCATCGGCGTTACGGTCGTAGACCACCAGGCCATCGTGGTGTCCGCGCTTGGCGTCGCGGCAGGCGCGGTCCGCGGTGGAAAGCGCGTCCTTGATGGAAGTACCCGGCCGGACCTCGATCAGGCCGATCGATCCGCGCACGGTGAAGGCCTTCTCGCCGACGCGAAACGGGGTGCTGCCGATGTTGCGCACCACGCCCTGGCACACCAGCGCTGCCAGCGCCATCTTGGTGTCGGGCAGGACGATCACGAACTCGTCACCACCCACCCGCCCGATGCGGATCGAGCCGGACACCACATCGGTGATCCGTTTGCAAACCTGCTGCAACACCTCGTCGCCCGCACTGTGGCCGAACAGATCGTTGATCAGCTTGAAGCGATCCAGGTCCAGGTAGGCCAGGGCGAACGGTCGGCCCTTGGGCGCCAGCGCACTGGCTTCGATGAATGCGTTTTCGATACCCCGGCGATTGAGTACCTTGGTCAGCGGATCGTTGTAGGCCAGGAAATTAAGGTCCTCCGCCGCGCGCGCTTTCTCCGTCACATCCTGCAACGAGCCTTCGATGCGGTCATTGGCCTGGGTCGCCTTGACCAGGTATTTGCGTTGCTCGCCATCGTCCGCACCGCGCTTACCCTTGATCTCGAGTTCGCCATCGACCCGGCTGTACACGAAATGATGCAGTTGGGTCCATGCGCCCTGGTCAAAATATTGCTGCCAGCTATTGTGGCCCTGCGTCAGCACCTGCTTGCCCAGCATCGCCTGCAAGGCGGGATTGGCACTGATGAAACGTCCCTGCAAGTCCAGGCTGAACAGCCCGATCGGCATAGCGTTGAAGTTGTGCTCCAACTCGGCCTGTACCTGCAGCCGCTGTTGGTGCTCCAGCCGCATCTGCTCGGCGATTGCCAACGCCGCCAGCAAGCTGGACGATAAGGCAACCGTCACAAAATTGGTCGCGACGACAAATTCCTTGATACCGGAAACAGCCGCGAAAATCTCGGTCAGGCTGGACAGGAACGTGACGCCGAGCGAGGCACCGTACCACATGGCGACCCGTGAGCGGGTGCGCGTCAGCATGTTGAGCAGGCTGGCGGTCATCAGCAAAAGGCCGAAACCGGCGACCACCCACATCATCGGCAGCCAGACCTTGTACGGCAGGAACAGCGAGGTCAGCAGGAATGGCAGGCATATCCACTGTGTATATTGCAGTGGCCGGTCGTAGCGCGTCTTGGCCAGGTCCTCGCGGAACAGCGTCCGGTACAGCGTCAGCGTGAGCAGGGCATAGAACGAGACCGTGACTGCACGTCCCGTTGACAGCCATTCGGCCGGAACGATATGGCCCAACCACTGGATGTCCCATCCCGCCGAGATCGCACTCATGCGCAAAGTGACGACCAACCAGGCGGCAAACAGCACATACAGGATCTGCCGATTGATCCATGCCGTCATCAGCACGAATACTGCCAGCACGATCAGTCCGCCGTCGAGCAGCCCTGAGTTGCGGTGGAACTCATGCACCGACTGGCCCCAGGCTTCGGTCGACCAATAGGCGGCGCTGAGGGTTGCCGGGCCAACAAAGCTCGCGCGGCACAACACGGACTTGCTGGAATTTCCATCCAGTTGCAATGCAAAGCCCGCCTTGGACAGGGATATCTGGCCATCGGCCGCGCCGCGGGTTGCCTCGCCGAGTGGCGTCAGCGCGCTACGATCCCAGCAACGGATGGCGTAAGCATGGCGCGATGGGAACTCGACCGTTGCGCCGTTGCGGTTCTGCGAATTGCCAGGCGCTGAAAAAACGAACCAGACCGGCCGTTCGGAGCGCTTGGTATCGAAGCGTGCGACCACGGGTTGCTGGTCGACCTGCTGGGCTGCCTGTCGTTCGTCCAGGCTGGACGTCGGGTCCAGCAGCACCTGGATCGGAATCGTCTGCGAACCGCTGCCCGCGTACTGGTCGTCCCACAGAAATAGAGCGGCCACCGATACCAGACCGATGGCGATCGGTACCATGTAGATGGACATCGCCCACAAAAGCGCGTCCATTCCTGCACGAATGCGAGGTCCGATGAATCCGTTCCGAAAGTCCATCCGCTCTGCCATGCGTCCTTGAAGACCTTGGAACCAATCCAAGCTGGCCTAAGTCTACGGCCCTCCGGCTGGCAAAGCAATTCGCTAGCACTTAATGGGGCCGTGGACAACGGCCCATACGGATCAATCGTGGTAATAATCAGACAGGATGACGCCCCATGGGAGGGTTAACCCTTATCAGCGGTGCATCCGGAAACAAGCCACCGAAGCTCATCTCGCGCTCGACACGCACGTCGATATCGGTGTGGTCGGTGTAGCTGAAAAACGACAGCATCGGATGCTCGGCGTCACTCCAGCGCTGATGGCCGGTTTCGATCTCGAAGCCCAGCACCCGGTGCGGAATGTTGTTGCCGTGGCGCATCGGGATGAATCCCTGCTCTGGATACAGGTCCTCAAACATCAACTGGTCGTATTGGCGATCCAGCGGCGCGCGGGCTGCCACGATGGCCCAGTCGATGCCGTCCTGCTCGCAATACTGAAATGCGGCCTTGATCAACACGATCTTGACCAGGCGACCAATCGTTCCCCCCACGATACCCAGTCTGCTTACTTCAGCCAAAGGCCGCTCGCGCAGCCAACGGGGCAGCGTCACCGATTGTTCGACCTTCAATGCCATGTACGCGTTGCTCTGGATGCGCAGCGTACCCATGGGAGTGCCATCCAGCTTGGACTCGGCCAGCAACACAGCGACTCCCGGCTCCGCATCGATGGATTCCGGGATACGCAGTTTTTCGCCGAATTCCGGCATATGGCGCGCATAGGCAGCCGCTCGGATACTGACCGCTTTGCGCAAGTCGGACTCGTCGCGCACGACCCGCACCGTGAACGGCAGGCGCTCTTGGACCATCTTGGGCTCACTCTGCTTCTGCACGGAAGGCGGCAAATCAGAAACCGGGATGTGGCGCGCTGGCAGTGCGACCGGGGACGGCAAAATCATGATGAGGTCCTAGGAAAGGGAAGGGTTGGAGTGACACGGTCGACAAAGCGGTTACGCCTTTGTAAATAAATGTAGACGTCTGCGCCGGTCCTGCTAAGTCGCCGTTTGTCTAGATCCTCTGTAGGAAGTCAACCTACAAGCCGCGCCGATGCGTGCATCCCGGGCGCGTGCTGGCCCGGTTGCACAATGCAAACGATGGCAAGGTTGTGCCTGCGCCAAAGGGCGCAAGCGGCGCGTGTCAGCAGGGTGTGGAGACGGCCTGGACGGTCTTGCCGTTGCGCGGATCGAACACTACCAGGTTGATGGTGCGGCCGCGGCCCGGTGATGCTGGCACCGCATGCAGGATCAGCGTTTGAGGTGTTCCCGGTTCACTGCGGTACTGGCCCGCTGCAGCATACTGGCGCACCACATGGTCGTTGCGCAATGTCTCGCCGGAGTTTTCGCCGGCGCGTACGGAGGTCTGGTGCGCGTTTTCGGTGACGGTCCAGTAGGCCGCCCAAGTCGTTGGCGCGTCGGACTGCACGGCCACCGTGGCCTCGAACCGGTCCTTGCTGCTTTGGCGCAGCGCGATGTTGGCGCGGGCGGGCTCCTGTGACATCGGCAGTTCGGCAGCGCCCGGCCGCCAATCGCGCCAGTCACGCGCGTTCAATACCACCTGCGGCGTATAAATGCCGCGCAGGCCATTCCATGCCGCCAATTGGCGCTGGCGCACGGTATGCACGGGTGCGGCAAACGGGTCGGCCCAGCCGATGTAGTCCCAGTAGGCAACATGGAAGGCCTGGATGACCGCACCACCCGACGACGAGCCGTGCGGCTTGAGTGAAGATAGCCAGCGATCGGCGGGTGGACAGGAACTGCAGCCCTGCGAGGTGTAGAGTTCGACAACCGGCGTTACGGTTGCGCCGGACTGCGCTTGGCAAATACCGGCCATGGCGGGACCGGAAGCGGCAGATCCAATAGCCGCGGTCAGCAGCCAGCCGCCGGCCGCGGCCGGTAGTCGTCGGTTTCCAGACATGCCTTACCTCCTGTGACACTGCCGCCCTGTCGGCCGCGCTTGCGCACTATGGCAAACTCGCCGCCTTCGCGCCAGCTGCTTCTTGGTCAGCGCCAGGCTCGATTACTTACTCCAAAATGCCCAACATATCCGCCATCGTCCGCCGTATCGCCCAGGAACTGGGAGTGCGTGAAGCCCAGGTGCAGGCCGCCGTCGACCTGATCGACGGTGGCGCAACCGTGCCATTCGTGGCCCGCTACCGCAAAGAGGCCACGGGCGGCCTGGACGACATTGCGCTGCGTGCGCTCGATGCCCGTCTGGCGTATCTGCGCGAAATGCAGGACCGTTGCGCCAGTATCCTTGCTGCCATCGATGAACAGGGCAAGCTGACGCTGGCACTTCGCCAGGCGCTCGAAACAGCCGCGACCAAGCAGGAACTGGAGGACCTGTACCTGCCATACAAGCAAAAGCGCCGCACCAGGGGCGAGATGGCGCGCGAGGCAGGGTTGGAGCCGTTGGCAGAGCGATTGCTGCAGGATCCCGCCCGGGTGCCGGCGCAGGAGGCGAAGGCCTTCGTCATCCCGATCGAGCCACTGGTTGATGGGGCCGACAAAAAACCCGATTTCTCCACCGTGCAAGCAGTCCTCGACGGTGCGCGCGACATTCTCAGTGAGCGCTGGGCCGAGCAGACGACGTTGGTGCAGGACCTGCGCGCATGGTTGTGGGACAGGGGTCTGATCGCCAGCCAACTGCGCAGCGGAAAAGATGCGCTAAACCCCGATGTGGCCAAGTTCCGCGACTATTTCGACTACCAGGAACCCATAGCGCGGGTACCGTCGCATCGCGCGCTGGCAGTGTTGCGTGGGCGGGCGCAGGAGGTGCTCGACGTGCAACTGGTCGTGCCGTTGTCCGAGTCGGCTCCCGTGCCACCCGGCGCGGCGTCCAGTGTGCTGGCCGAGATCCGGATCGGGCAACATGTCGGCTGGCGCCATCAGGGGCGGGCGGCAGATGATTTCCTGGGCAAGTGCGTGAACTGGACCTGGCGCGTCAAGCTCAGCCTGTCAACCGAGCGCGACCTGTTTACCCGCTTGCGCGAGGCCGCAGAGGCCACCGCCATCCGGATATTTGCCGACAACCTGCGCGATCTGCTGCTGGCGGCACCGGCCGGTCCGCGCGTGGTGCTGGGCCTGGACCCCGGCATCCGCACCGGCGTCAAGGTCGCGGTGGTCGATCGCAACGGCAAGCTGGTGGACACCGCGACCGTCTATCCGCACGAACCGCGCAAGGACTGGGACGGCGCGCTGCACCAGTTGCGCCAGTTGTGCCAACGCCATGGCGTAAACCTGATCGCGATCGGCAACGGCACAGCCAGTCGGGAAACCGACCGGCTGGCGGCCGATCTCATCGCACAACTGGCGCGCGCAACTGCAGGCGCCGACGCAGCCGCGCGGGCGCCGGTGCCGGACCGGGTGGTTGTGAGCGAGGCTGGGGCCTCGGTGTATTCGGCCAGCGCGTTTGCATCGCAGGAAATGCCCGATGTGGACGTCAGCCTGCGCGGCGCTGCCAGCATCGCGCGTCGCCTGCAGGACCCGTTGGCCGAACTGGTCAAGATCGATCCCAAGTCGATCGGTGTGGGCCAGTACCAGCATGATGTCAACCAGGGCCAACTGGCGCGTTGCCTGGATACCGTGGTGGAGGACTGCGTGAATGCGGTCGGCGTCGATCTCAACACGGCCAGTATCCCGCTGCTGCGCCGGGTCTCTGGCCTGTCGCCCAGCGTGGCCGCGGCCGTGGTGCGCTGGCGCGACGCCAACGGCAGTTTTCGCAATCGGGCGCAGCTGATGCAGGTTACCGGTCTGGGCGCCAAAACCTTTGAGCAGAGTGCAGGCTTCCTGCGCATCCGTGGCGGCGACAACCCGTTGGACATGACCGGCGTGCACCCGGAGACCTATCCGGTGGTAGAGAAAATTCTTGCGCATACCGCGTTGTCGGTGGCTGAACTGATGGGTCGCAGCGCAACGCTGGCGAGCCTGCGCCCAGACCTGTTCGCCAGCGCCGTTTTCGGTGTCCCGACGGTGCGAGACATCCTCGCTGAGCTGGATAAACCAGGGCGCGACCCGCGCCCGGATTTCCGGGCCGCGCGCCTCAACGATGGCGTCATGGACATTGCGGACCTGCGTGAGGGCATGCTGCTGGAGGGCACGATCAGCAACGTCGCGGCTTTCGGGGCGTTTGTCGACCTGGGCGTGCACCAGGACGGGCTGATCCATGTCAGTCAACTGAGCGACAATTTCGTCACGGATGCGCGCGAGGTGGTCCGGACCGGATTGATCGTCAAGGTCAAGGTGCTGGAGGTCGATCTGGCACGCAAACGCATTGCGCTCACGATGAAAATGGGCACCCAACCGGGAGACCGGCGCGGCGAGCCGCACAAGGGCGTGCGCAGTGCCGGCGAGCGGTCGCGCGCGGGCATGCCGGCGCCGGTGGGTGCGGCGAGCGAGACAGCCATGGCGTCTGCGTTTGCCCGCCTCAAGGGCTGACCGAATGCCCGATGGCGGTCGGTTTGGGGCACCCGTCGCCTGGGCATTGATAATCCGCCCTGTATCAGTTTTCCTGTCCGGAGCGTCTGCCCCATGTTGTTGCGCGACTTGTTAGCGTCACAGTTTGTCCTGCCCAGTATTCCAAAGGTGGTGGCGCTGCTGCTGAGCGAACTCGAACGCGAGCAACGCGACCTCAAGCGCATCTCGCAGCTGATCAGCACCGACCCGGCGCTGGCCACGCGACTGTTGCAGGTGTCGAACTCGGGCTACTTCAAGCTGTCGCGACAGGTGCGCAGTGTGCCGGAATCGCTGGCCATCGTCGGTTTGAGCCATGTACGGACCATCGCGATGGCCGCAGCCACCAAGGCGTCGCTCAAGGCCGTGCCCGGCGTCAACCTGCAGCAATACTGGGACTTCAGCCTCGACGTGGCCAAGGTATCGCGCTCCCTGGCTGGTGTGGTGCGGCAAAATCAGCAGGCGGCCTTCACTGCCGGCCTGATCCATTTTGTCGGCGAATTGGCCATGCGCATGGCGATGCCGCGCGAGATGGCGGACCTGGACCGGGAAGTGCCGGCGCTGGATGCCCGGCGCGCCCGGGCCGAACGCAGGCATTTTGATTTCGACTATGCGCAGGTGGGCGCCGGTTATGCCCGGCAATGGATGTTTCCCGAGACGATCGTCGACGCGATCGCCCATCAGGACGCGCCGTTCCTTCATGACGCCTACGAACCCTTGGCCGGCGTCGTTCACCTGGCCGCCTGGCGCGCGCGCTGCAAGCTCGGCGGGTTCAACCAGCGCGAGATGGCTGTCACGTTTCCGGGTTCGGTCGGCGAAGTGCTGGCGCTCGATATCGACATGGTCTTGCAGCAAGATCCCATCGATTGGAGCAGCCAGCATATGGCCTGATCGCGGCCCGTCACGATGCAGGCACTGCGTTTATATGCCGGCCCCACGGCGATGCGCGGGATTCGCGAAAGCGGATTGCAACCCGCCTATATCCGAACTGTCGCCGGGGCTGCGGGAGGACCGAAAGGGCTGATCCTCGGTCCGCTGGATCGATGTTCGGCTAGTGGTTGCCTCTGGCCGGGCCGCCGATAGACCTGGTTGGCGCATCTATCGGCGCCTGGCGCATGGCCACCGCATGCCTGGACGACTGCTTGGGCGGCTTCGCTGCGCTGGAGCGCGACTACATCCGGCAGGACTATGCGCTGCAGCCCGGTCAGTCCCGTCCCACACCCGAGGCCCTCAGCGACATGTTCGGGCGCAATCTGCAGGGCCGGATCCAGGCCTGGAGCACAGCGGCCGATGCGAGTGCCCGGTTGGCCGAGGAGTTCGCCCACTGGGTGGAGCGGCCCAATATCGGGCAGGTCTTGCCGCTCTGACCGCGCAGGTTGAATCCGCGGTTCGAGCTGCGGCGACAATACGCGGTGCGCACCAGGCGCGTCGCATTCCCTTTCGTTCCATGTCCCGATATCTGACTGCAGCCCTGTACAAGTTCGTTGCCTTGCCCGACCATGCCCAGTGGCAGACGCCCTTGCTGGCGCTTTGCCGCGAGCATGCAGTCAAGGGAACGCTGTTGCTGGCCTGCGAGGGCATCAACGGAACCATTGCCGGGCTGCCGGACGGGGTGCGCGCGGTGCTGGCCTGGCTGCGCGCTGATGCGCGTCTGGCGGACCTGCAGCCCAAGGAATCCTGGTCTGACAGGGCACCGTTTCACCGCATGAAGGTCCGGCTCAAGGCCGAGATCGTCACCATGCATGTGCCCGGGCTCGACCCGACGCGGCTGGCGGGGCAGTATGTCAGGCCCGAGGACTGGAATGCGCTGATCCAGCAGCCCGACGTCATCGTGATCGATGCGCGCAACGACTACGAGGTTGCGGTCGGCAGTTTTGCTGGCGCCGTTGATCCCGAGACCCGCAGCTTTTCCGAATTGCCGGCCTGGATCGAGGCGCAATCGCAGCCCGGACGAATGCTGGCCGCAACCGACGGAAAAACGCCCCGGGTCGCGATGTTCTGTACCGGCGGCATCCGTTGCGAAAAATCGACCGCGCTACTTCGCATGCGCGGGTTCGGTGAGGTCTACCATTTGCAGGGCGGCATTCTGAAATACCTGGAAACCGTGGAGCCGCAACACAGCCTGTGGCGCGGCGAGTGTTTCGTGTTCGATGAGCGGGTCTCGGTGGGCCATGGCCTGGTCCAGGGCACACTGAGCCTGTGCCGCTCCTGCCGCTTGCCGCTGAATGCGCACGACATGGCCTCACCCTACTTTCAGGAGGGCGTGTCATGCCCCCATTGTGTCGATACGCTTGATGAGCCTCGCCGGCGCGCCCTGTCCGAGCGCCAGCGCCAGGTAGCACTTGCACGCGCGCGAGGCACGTTGCACATCGCGGCCGAAATGCCGGTCAGACCGGGCAAAGTCGCCGAGACCGGTTGTTGACACCGCAAGAGCGTTGGTGTTTGGCTCAGCCGATACGATTCTGAAGCGCGGGCTCGCGAACGGCGCCGGCCGTTGGCCTGCGGTCGCACACCAGCGGCACTACATCGACTGCAACAACAGGGCGCGATAGTCGTCGCGGGTTGCGATCCGGGGGTTCGTCTTGTGGCAGTGGTCGGCCATGGCTCCGTCAATGATGGCTTCGAACTGCGCGGCCACAACACCCATCGCGGCCAATCCCGATGGCAGCCCCAGCCGCTGGTTCATGTCCTTGATCGCATTGCCGATGGCGTCCGATGCGGACAGGCCCATGGCACGCGCCAGCCGCTCCAGGCGACGCTCTTTGCGGATCGATTCCGCCGACGCATTGAACTGTACGACGGCCGGCAGGAAAACGGCATTGAGCGTGCCATGGTGCAAGCGCGGGTCGATGCCGCCCAGGCTGTGGCTCAGCGAATGGACGCAGCCCAGGCCCTTCTGGAACGCCATCGCGCCTTGCATGGATGCGCTCATCATGTTCAGGCGAGCCTCGCGGTCGCTGCCGTCCCGGGTGGCCCGCTCGATGTGGTTCCAGGCCCGCTCCAGCCCGTCCAGTGCAATGCCGTCGGCCGGTGGGTTGAACGCCGGCGCCATGAAAGTCTCCATGCAATGGGCAACCGCGTCCATGCCGGTGGCCGCCGTCATGCGCGGGCCCAGGCCCAGGGTCAGGTCGGGGTCACAGATGGCGGCGCGCGGCACCAGGTGCCAGGAATGGAAGCCCAGTTTGCGGCCGTCGTCCAGGATCAGGATTGCGCCACGCGCCACCTCGCTACCGGTGCCACTCGTGGTGGGAATGGCGATCAGCGGCACGCAGCGCTCGGTGATGCGCGGCGAGCCGCCCTCGATCGTGGCGTAGGTCTTGAGCGGCCCTTCGTGACGCGCCGCGATCGCGACGCCCTTGGCGCAATCGATTGCCGACCCGCCACCCAGCGCGAGCAGGCCATCGCAGCCGTTGTCGTGGAACAGGTTGGTGGCCGCGCGCACCGCAGCCTCGGTCGGGTTGGACGGGGTCTGGTCGTACACCGCCTTGTCCATCGTCGGCAGTGCGTCGATGGCCTGGCGCAGGATGCCGGCGGCCTTGATGCCCTGATCCGTCACGATCAGCGGTCGGGCAATTCCGACGCGGTCGCACTCCTGGCGCAGCAGCGAAAGCGCACCGGGCGCGAACTGAATCTGGGTTATGTAGTTGATGAAGGCCATGATGTGCACCGGTGTAGGATCAGGGCACCACTGTAGCAAGAAGATCCGGCGGCGCGCGGCGAAACGTGGTGCGCAGCAGGCCAACGACATGACTGAACTTGCGCGACACGATTTCAGGCTGATCCACCGGCTGCGGGTACGCTGGGCCGAAGTCGACCTGCAGCGGATTGTGTTCAATCCGCACTACCTGATGTACATCGACACCGCGTTCACCGAATACTGGCGCGCGATGGCCATTCCCTACGAGATGATTCCCCAGGCTCTGGGCGGCGATCTGTATGTCAAGAAATCGACGCTCGAGTACCATGCCTCGGCGCGGTTGGATGACCTGCTTGACGTCGGCATCCGGTGTGGCCGCATCGGCAACTCGTCGATGGTGTTTCATGCCAGTCTGTTCCGCAACGATGTGCTGCTGGTTACCGCTGAACTGGTCTACGTGTTCGCCGACCCGGTGACCCAGAAGTCCAAACCGGTGCCCGATCTGCTGCGCGACTTGCTGCAATCCTTCGAGGCCGGCGCCTCGCCGATCGAGGTCCGTGTCGGCAGCTGGTCCGAACTGGGTGCCGAGGCAGCAGCCGTGCGCCGCGCAGTCTTCGTCGAAGAACTGCATATCGACCATGGGCTGGAGCGGGACGCGCACGACGTATCCGCGGTACACGCTCTGGTGCGCAATCGCTTGGGCCAGCCGCTGGCGACGGCGCGGCTGGCCCAGGAAGGTTCGGATATGTCGCGCCTCGCGCGCGTGGCCGTCAGTCGGACCATGCGATCGACCGGATTTGGTCGCGTGGTGGTGCAGGCCCTGATGCAATTGGCGGCCGACCGCGGAGATACCCGGATCGTACTGCGGTCGCAGTGCAGCGCGGAGGACTTCTACACCCATCTGGGTTTCATGCCCACCGGCGATCCCTTCGACGAGGCGGGCGTGCCGCACATCGACATGGCGCGCCGGATCGGTACGAACTGACCCGTGCTGTCTACCGCGTCGGGTCTTGCGGGCCCAGCGCGCGTGGGCCTGGATTTAGCCGGCCGCGCTGTCCCAACGACGAGATCCTCCGTGCTCCGCATGTAGGACTTCCTTCTAGATATCCTCCAGCAAGAGGTAGGGCATGGCCCTTACCTGGACGGATGGCCCGTCTGCGGCGCCCAGATGCAAGGCGCCTGGCTGCAGTGCGCTGACCTGGCCGGACACGATCGCGTCCCAGCCTCCGCTGGGGCGCGGTGCGGCCTGGACCACCGTCGCGCAGGGTTGTCCGGGGTCGTCCTGGGCATAGATCTCCTGGCCCGGCGACATGTCCGAGGCGCAATGTGCCAGCATGGCGCGCCGCTTGAGCACGCCGCGAAACTGACTGCGGGCAACGACCTCCTGGCCTGGATAACAACCCTTCTTGAAGTTCACGCCGCCAATGGACTCATAGTTGAGCATTTGCGGTACGAAAGCCTCGGCAACCGCGGCGCTGACCGTGGCCACCCCAGAGTCCACTTCGCTCAACTGCCAGCGCTCGGCCGATAACGGGATGGCGTCGGGCCACGGGGTATCGGCGGGAGCGACCCACAGCGCCCGGGCAACACCATCGGCTGGATAGAGGTGGATCAGGCTCGCCGCGTCCAGATCCTGCTTGGACCAGGGCTTGGCAGTCGCGGGTGCTATTGACGTCAAGGCTGTGCCGGCCAGACCACACAGACGATAAGCGTCGCTGGCGTCGGACAAGCGGGCCTTGGCCCGCATGACGAACATCGACAGGCGCTTGAGGACCGCGGCCAGCAGGTCGCGGCTACACACCAGCAGGACTTCTTCGTGGCTGCGCTTGAAGCCGATAAAACTCGCCTGCATCCGGCCCTTGGCCGAGCAGAAGGCGGCCAGGCGGGCCTCGGACATGCCGAGCAGGGCGAAGTCCTGCGTCAGTTGATTGTGCAGGAACGAGGCTGCATCGGGTCCTTCGACCCGGATCACGCCAAGATGGGGCAGCGGGGAACGCCCGTTCAGTTCTGGTTGCATGGGCTCAATTATCATCGTCCAACCATAACTTGTGACTGAATAGGCCTGTGCGACGTCTGTTGTTCGTTTTTGTCCTGCTCGCCGGGGTTGCCGTCGGTGCGGTCTTCTGGTGGCTGGACCGGCCTTTGCCGATGGCCGGCGCATCGGTCGATGTGTCGATCGATCCCAAGACCAGTGCCCGCGGCGTTGCGGAGGTGGTAGTGCGCTCGGGTATCGATGTCGCCCCGTTGTGGTTGCATCTGTGGTTCAGGGCTTCCGGCGATGCACGGCTGATCCGGGCCGGAAGCTATGAGATTGAGCGCGGCGCGACGCCGCGCAGCCTGCTGCGCAAATTGGTGCGCGGAGAGGAATCACTGCGCTCCCTGACTGTGGTTGAAGGATGGAATTTCCGCCAACTGCGTGACGCACTGGCCAAGGCGCCCGAACTGCGCTCTGAGACCGTGGGGCTGCCGGACGCGGCCGTCATGGAAAAACTCGGTCGTAGGGGTCAGCATCCTGAAGGGCGCTTTTTCCCCGATACCTATAGTTACGCCAAAGGCTCCAGCGACCTGCAACTGCTGGCACTGGCGATGCGCACAATGGACCGCCACTTGCAGGCGGCGTGGCAGCGCAGGCCACCGGACACGCCGCTGCAGTCGCCGCAGGAGGCACTGATTCTGGCCAGCATCGTGGAAAAGGAGACCGGGCGCGAGGCCGATCGCGCGCTGATCGCCGGCGTATTCAACAACCGGCTGCGCGTCGGCATGCTGCTGCAAACCGATCCGACGGTGATCTACGGCCTGGGTGATCGATTCGATGGCAATCTGCGCAAGAAGGACCTGCAGACAGATTCACCCTGGAACACCTATACCCGCGCAGGACTGCCGCCCACCCCGATTGCCATGCCGGGTCGCGACGCTCTGCAGGCCGCCATTGCGCCTGCGGCAACGAAAGCGCTCTACTTCGTCGCGCGCGGCGACGGCAGCAGCGAATTCAGCGTCAGTCTGGACGCGCACAATCGCGCGGTCGACAAGTACCAGCGCCGGCGGTGACACGATGGCCAGGCGCGGCATTTTCATTAGCTTCGAGGGGATTGATGGCGCGGGCAAGTCGAGTCACGTCACGGCGTTGGCCGATGTGCTGCGGCGCGGCGGCAACATCGTTACCGTGACCCGCGAGCCCGGCGGAACCCCGCTGGCGGAACGACTGCGTGAACTGGTTCTGAGCCAGCCCATGGATGGGCTGACCGAAGCCTTGCTGGTGTTTGCAGCCCGGCGCGACCATGTGATGCGGGCCATTGCACCGGCCTTGCAGCGGGGGGAAACGGTGCTGAGTGACCGCTTCACCGACTCCAGCTTCGCCTACCAGGGGGGCGGCCAGCGTCTGCCTTTGGTGGTGCTGCAGCAACTGGAGCAGTGGGTGCAAGGTGATCAGGAACCAACAGAGACGAGCCCAGGAAATGCCCAGCTGCTGCAACCGGACCTGACTCTATGGTTCGATTTGCCACCGGTACAGGCCGCCGCACGGCTGGGGCTGGCGCGTCCGCCGGATCGTTTCGAAGCCCAAGGTGAGGAATTTTTCACCCGAGTCCGTGCGGCCTATGCGGCGCGCGCCGCCGCTGCGCCGCATCGATTTGTCCACATCGACGCGGCGCGGGCGCAATCGCACGTCTGGATTCAGATTGAGAGCGCGGTGCGAGCGCGTGGTTGGCTGCCATGAGCGCAACGGATCATGGCCCCTGGTTGAGCCGTCAGTTGTCCATGCTGCTGGCGCAACGTGGCCATGCCTGGCTATTGCAGGGACCGTCGGGTCTTGGCCAGTACGCGCTGGCGCTGGAGATGGCGCGCGCCTGGCTGTGCGAGAACCCAACCGGGGAGGGTGCCTGCGGGCACTGTGGCAGTTGCCATGCCATCGACGTGCGGACCCATGCCGATCTGTGCGTGCTGATGCCCGAAACGATCATGCTGCACCGGCAGTGGCCGCTGGCGGAAAAAGCGCAGGCCGAGATCGACGAGAAGAAGCGAAAGCCGAGCCGCGAGATACGGGTGGACGCAATGCGCGATGCGATCGAGTTCTCGCAGCGGACCAGCGCCTGGGGTCGGGGCAAGGTGGTGCTGGTGTATCCCGCGGAACGCATGAACCCGATTACGGCCAACGCCTTGCTCAAAACGCTGGAGGAGCCTGCCGGAGATGTCCGCTTTGTGTTGGCCAGCGAGGCGGCTCAACAGTTGCTTCCCACGATCTGCAGCCGTTGTCTGGCGCATCCGATGGCGTGGCCGACCACGCAGGAACTGATGCCATGGCTGGCACACCACGGTTTGCAAACCGATGTCGCCGCCATTTGGCTCAGGGCCGCCGGTGGCCGGCCTGACGACGCCTTGCTGCTGGCATCAAGCGGCATGGAGCCGCACCACTGGTCTGCGCTGCCCAAGGCGATCCAGCGCGGCGATGTTGGCGCGATGCAGGGTTGGTCTGCCGCTGCAATCGTCACGGCGCTGCACAAGATTTGCCACGACATGTTGCTGCGCCATTGTGGAGCCCAGCCACGGTTTTTTCAGCCGCCAGACTTGCCTGTGCCTGCGTCATTTGCCGCATTGAGCCAGTGGAGCCGTGACCTTGCACGCGCCACGCGGACAATGGAGCACCCGTTCAATCCGGGGTTGATGCATGAAGCATTGCTGGGGCAGGCGAAAAACGCCCTAAACTCACCGGACTGAGCCCTTGTCCATGAGCACATCGTCCACCTCCCCTCGCCCCAGTGTCATTCAGTTGGCGATCAAGGAAAAAGCAGCCCTGTACGCTGCCTACATTCCACTTTTCTCCGAGGGCGGCATCTTCATTCCAACCGCACGGGAATACAAGCTGGGAGACGACATCTACGTGTTGTTGTCGTTGCCGGATGATCCGCAACGCTATCCGGTGGCCGGCAAAGTGGCCTGGGTCACGCCCGCCAAGTCTGCGGGCAGCCGAACGCAGGGTGTCGGAATACAGTTCCCGAAGGACGAAAAATCCAAGCTGCTCAAGATCAAGATCGAGGAGATCCTGGGTTCTGCACTTGGTTCCGACCGTCCGACCCAGACGATCTGACCCCGCGCGTGGGGACGGCAACGCGCGCCAGCGGCGCCAGCAGCAATCCTTTTGAGCCAGCACATGTTCACCGACTCGCACTGCCATCTGACCTATCCGCAATTGGTACAGGACTTGCCGCGCATTCGCGCAGCGATGGTGCAGTCGGGCGTGGAACGGGCCTTGTGCATCTGTACCACCCTGGAGGAGTTTGAGCAGGTACATTCGCTGGCAACTACCTATGACAACTTCTGGGCTACGGTGGGCGTGCACCCGGACAATGAGGGCGTCACCGAGCCCACTCTGGACGATCTGCTGGCGCGCGCACGCTTGCCCCGGGTAGTGGGCATTGGCGAGACCGGATTGGACTATTACCGTCTGAACGGGCGATCGATCGCCGACATGCAGTGGCAGCGGGACCGGTATCGGGTGCATATCCGGGCCGCCCGCGCGCTGGATCTGCCGCTGGTGGTCCACACCCGCAGCGCCTCGCAGGACACGCTGGCGATTCTGCGCAAGGAGGGGGCGGACGGGCAGGGCGCGATGGCACGGGGTGTGTTCCATTGCTTCACTGAAACCATGGACGTCGCGCGGTCGGCGCTGGACCTGGGTTTTTACATCTCGTTCTCGGGTATCGTGACGTTCAAGAACGCTCAAGACCTGCGCGATGTGGCAGCGTTTGTACCTGTCGATCGCTTGCTGATTGAAACCGATAGCCCGTACTTGGCGCCGGCACCCCATCGGGGCAAAACCAACAATCCGTCTTTTGTGCCCCATGTGGCTCATAGGATCGCGCAGGTCAAGAATTGCTCGGTCGAAGAGGTGGGTCGGTTTACCAACGCAAACTTCGACCGGTTGTTTAGTGGAGTAATGGCATGATTACAGCAAGAGTCGATCGGAATAGTTCAAGTAAATTCTACAGAAATCACTTTAAGAATATTTTCTATTTCATTGTTTCTATTATATTTTCGTCTTCTTTTGCTGGATCATACGAGGATTTTTTCTCGGCCGTAAGGACCGATGATGGCGGCAGTGTCACGGCCCTGGTCCGACAGGGCTTCGATGCCAATGTGCGCGATCCAAAAGGGGATCATGCGCTCCATCTGGCGGTGCGCGAGAACGCCACCAAGGCGATAAACGCATTGCTGCGATGGGACAAGGTCAATGTCGAGCCGCGCAATGCGGTGGACGAGAGCCCCTTGATGCTGGCCGCACTTGGCGGCCAGCTCGAAACGGTCCGACACCTCATTGAACGGGGCGCCGATGTCAACAAGACCGGTTGGGCGCCACTGCACTATGCCGCCACCCGCGGACATGTCGAGGTCATGTACTTTCTGCTGGACAAAAGCGCCTATATCGATGCAGCGTCACCCAATGGAACGACACCGCTGATGATGGCGGCCTTTTACGGCACGCCATCCGCCGTCAAACTCTTGCTGGAGGCTGGTGCCGACCCATTGCTCAAAAACCAGCAGGATCTGAGTGCGATCGACTTCGCGCAGCGGGCCAACCGCGCCGACTCTGCCGAGATCATCGCGGCATTCGTACGTGCGCGACAGCCGAAAGGCAAATGGTAGGTCGCTGGTCGAGGCAGCCCGATTTACCCGATTGCGCGACCGATGCAGGTTGTCCAACTGCGGCAAGTGAACAGATCTTGACAAATAGCGGTTGACGCTGCCAAAAAGGCGTCGGGAGTCGGCATCGCTGCGACTTTTTTTGTTTGATACGATGTATATTATGTTAATACAGGGTATGTATCGATGCTGCTGATTCGATGGCAACTCAGGAAACCGTGAACTCGACGGTCGGCACTGTCAGATCTGAAAACGATGCGCCAAGGGCGATTACCCCGCTGCCGTGCAGCACGCATTCTTCGCGCCGCAACAGCAAGTCCGAGCCACCGCCCGAAAAGCGAACCCAGCTGCCGTAGGTGCTGACGTCGATCAGCAATATGCTGCCGCTGCGCCAGTCGATGCGGGCGTGGGCGCGCGAAACCCTTGGATCGTTGACGACAAACTCCGCCTGGCTGACGCGTCCTATGTGGATCGGTAGTTGCGAGGACCTGAACCGCTTGTGCGAATCGAGCCAGGACAGCTCGACTTCGCCCCCCATAACCGCCTTGTCCAGCCGATCCTGCTGCGAATCGATGCTGGCCTGCATCGTCATCAGGTCGCTGCTGAGGTTCTCATGCCATTCGATCTGGAAGGCCTGGCAGGCCTCTGCCCTGCCCCGGATCGTGATCGGACCCAGGGGCCGAAACCGGACTCCGTCGACCTCGACCGATTGCATCAATGATTGCTGATTGACCCAGATCTGGTGCGGCCCCGACAAATCGCTCAGTCGGGACGCGACGTTGACAGCATCTCCATAGCAGTCGTCGTCAATGAACTCGACCTCGCCACGCGCAACGCCTATGCGAATGGGCAGCCTTGCCCCCGCGTTGGATTGCGCCAGTCGCCTTTGATGGTCGCGTTGCATTTCAACCACAGCATCGATGGCATCTGGCGCATGGGCGAATACAGCCAGCACCCCGTCGCCCAGCGTCTTGATCACCTGGCCCCGATGGGCCACACAGATCTCGGAAATCCACTGCGTGATCTGGGTCACGACCCGCGATCCACGGGCGCTGCCAATGGTTTCGAAAACCCCGGTGCTTCCCATCAGGTCTGCAAACACGACGGTTGTCTGAACACTCATGCGCTGGAATCTGCGTAGTCCTTGTCCACTGAGTTTAGAGCATCGGGTATGCTGACGCGCACCTGGTTGGTGATCCTTGGGCTGGCACTCCAACAAATCGGAGCTCAGTGCTGTTATATTGCACTGCAACATAGTTACAAAAGGCACAAATACGATGTTGTACCGAATGTACGAAGCCCAGCGCTCCATGTTGGAGCCGTTTTCCGATCTGGCCAAGGTGGCGTCGAAGGTCTACTCGAACCCGCTGTCCTCGCTCGGGCAGGTCCCGTTTTCGCAACGCGCTTCAGCCGGTTTCGATCTGGTGCACCGCTTGTTGCGGGACTACGAAAAACCCGAGTTCGGCATTCGAACTGTCGATGTCAGTGGCGTGGCAGTTGCGATCCATGAACGGGTCGAGGTGACGCGACCCTTCTGCGAACTGCGCCGCTTCAAACGCTTCAGCGACGATCTGGCAACTCTCGACACGCTCAAGGGCCAGCCAGCGGTGTTGGTTGTGGCCCCCTTGTCGGGCCACCATTCCACCTTGCTGCGTGATACGGTCCATACCATGCTGCGGGATCACAAGGTCTACATCACGGACTGGAAGAATGCGCGCAATGTGCCTTTGTCCGAGGGCGAGTTTCACCTGGACGACTACGTCAATTACGTTCAGGAATTCATCCGGCATCTGCAGAAGATCTATGGCAATTGCCATGTGGTCAGCGTCTGCCAACCCACGGTGCCCGTGCTGGCCGCCGTGTCGCTGATGGCCAGCCGCGGCGAAACAACGCCGCTGAGCATGACCATGATGGGCGGACCGATCGACGCGCGCAAGTCTCCGACCTCGGTCAACGACCTGGCCATGAACAAAAGCCACAACTGGTTCGAACGCAATGTGATATATCGGGTGCCCGCCAATTTTCCCGGTGCCGGTCGCCGGGTCTATCCCGGCTTCCTGCAGCATTCGGGCTTCATGGCCATGAACCCGGACAACCATGCGCGCAGCCACTACGATTACTTCAAGGACCTGATCAAGGGCGATGACGCGAGCACCGAGGCGCACCGCAAGTTCTACGATGAATACAACGCCGTGCTGGATATGGACGCCGATTATTACCTTGAGACGATCAAGGTGGTGTTCCAGGAGTTCATGCTGGTCAACGGAACCTGGGACGTCAAGTCGCCCGACGGCAGGCTCGAGCGCGTCCGGCCGCAGGACATCCGAAACACCGGGCTATTTTCGATCGAGGGTGAGCTGGACGATATTTCTGGGTCTGGCCAAACCGAGGCGGTACACGCGATCTGCAGCGGCGTGCCCAAAAGCCACCAAAAGCATCTGGAGGTCAAGGGTGCCGGCCACTATGGCATCTTCTCCGGCCGGCGTTGGCGCGAAGTGGTCTATCCGCAGGTCAAGAGCTTTATTCAGGAACACCAGGCTGCATTGGCGCCGGTGAAAGCGACCGCACCTGCTGGCGCGGGCCCAGCCGCACCCCTACGCGCCCGCAGTGCTCCCGCCAAGGCCCTGGCCGCGGGTGTCACGTCCCAGCGCAGGGCCGGTCGCGTCTGACCTGACTGCCCGCGATGCCGGCACTGGCAGACCGGATACTGGCGGCCCTGCCCCAGACTCAGTGCACGCGCTGCGGGTATCCGGACTGCGCCGCCTATGCCCAGGCTGTTGCCGGACGGAAGGCCGGCATCAACCAGTGCCCGCCGGGTGGCATGCAGGGCATCGCCCGGCTGGCGGCCATTACCGGGCAAGCGGAGCTGCCACTCAATCCCGACAACGGCCTGGAGGCGCCCCGCGCCGTGGCCATCATCGATGAGGCCTGGTGTATTGGATGCACCTTGTGCATCAAGGCCTGCCCGACGGATGCCATTGTCGGCAGCAACAAATTGATGCATACCGTGATCGAGACCTACTGCACCGGTTGCGCGTTGTGCATTCCGGTATGTCCGGTGGACTGCATTGCGCTGGTCAGCGTGACCGCCACCGCCACCGGATGGGACGCCTGGTCGGCCGAATTGGCAGAGCAGGCGCGCCAGCGCTACGCGGCTTCGCGGGCCCGGCGCCAAAGCGATCAGTTCGCCTTACCTGACGCACCGCATGAGCCAGCCACCGACGTCGGCGCCCGTGAACCATCGGTGGCAGCGCAAGCAGCCCCATCGGCATTGCCGAACAAGCGCGGCATCATTGCCGCGGCCCAGGCCAAAGCGCGGACTTTGCGTCTGCGCTGAACCGCCTGTGCGCACGGCCAGGTCTCGGGTGACTGGCGCCAAACGCCCCGTGGGGAAGCTGTCGGCGCCCAAACCCGACAGCCTCCTAACGGAACGACTTGTTGAGCCGCGCCAACGCGGCGGCGCCGGGACACAGGCGGTCGGCGCCCAGACTGTTGAGCGGCTCCGCGCTGCTGTGCAAAGCAGCATGCAGGTCACTGGCGGCGCGGTTCACATACAACAAACCGGTGACGACTTCACCCATGGCCTGGTGGGTCAGTACATGGTTCATGGCGGCCAGCCGGTCGGTCGGGTCATAGTCCGGATACAGCTTGCGCAGCCGCAGCGTGCTGCCGTCGGGCTGGTCGAGCTCGATCATGGATCCTGGCGCATAGTCGGCCGTCACCTGCGCTGAGGGCGTGATGAAATCCATCCGGCTTACCGCCTGGTTGTGCTCGCGCACATAGTCGTAGCTCTTGGTGCTGCCCGCGTGGTTGTTGAAGGCCACGCAAGGGCTGACCACATCGATGAAGGCCGCGCCTCCGTGCCCGATCGCGCCTTTGATAATGGGAACCAGTTGCTGCTTGTCGCCCGAAAAACTGCGTGCGACGTAGGTCGCGCCCAGTTGCAGCGCCATGGCGACCAGATCGACCGGGCTGTCGCTGTTGACAATGCCCTTCTTGCTGCGCGAACCCTGGTCGGCGGTGGCGGAAAACTGGCCCTTGGTCAGGCCGTAGACGCCATTGTTCTCGACGATATAGACCATGCGCACTGCGCGACGCATGCTATGCGCGAATTGCCCCAGGCCGATCGATGCCGAGTCGCCATCGCCCGAGACGCCCAGATACAGCAGATCGCGATTGGCCAGATTGGCGCCGGTCAGAACCGATGGCATGCGCCCATGCACCGTGTTGAATCCGTGTGAGGCGCCCAGAAAATAGTCCGGCGTCTTGGAACTGCAGCCGATGCCCGACATCTTGGCCACCCGATGCGGTTCAATGTCGAGCTCCCAACAAGCCTGCACGATGGCGGCCGAAATCGAATCGTGCCCGCAGCCGGCGCACAGGGTCGATACCTTGCCTTCGTAGTCGCGCCGGGTGTAGCCGACCTTGTTGGTTGTCAGCGAGGGGTGGTGCAGCCGGGGTTTGAGTATGTAGGTCATGCTTCGGCCTGCGTTGTCTTCGTGCCGGTCCGTGCCGCGCGTTTGGGCGCCACCGACTGTGCCAGCTGCACATGTTCGGTGACCTTGCGCGTGATGAACCGGGCGGTAATGGGCGTGCCGTCGAAATGCAGCACCGCGATCAGCTTGGCCGGGTCGATGCCCAACTCATTGACGAGCAGCTGGCGCATCTGCCCGTCCCGGTTTTGTTCCACCACATACACCGTCTTGTGCGCCGCGATGAACTCGGCAACCGAATCCGGGAACGGAAACGCGCACAAGCGCAGCGCATCCAGATGGATGTTCTGATCGTTCATGACATCGAGTGCCTCGTGCATCGCCGGGCTGGTGGAGCCAAAGAAGATCACGCCCAGCCGGGTCTTGCGCGGTGCTGCGCGCAGCACCGGCTGCGGTACCAGACGGCCCGCAGTCCTGAACTTGGTCAGCAACCGCTCGACGTTGTAGACGTAATCGGGTCCGCGTTCCGAATACCGTGCGTATGGATCGCGCGTGGTACCGCGGGTGAAATAGCTGCCTTTGGTCGGATGGGTTCCGGGCAAGGTACGCCAGGCGATCCCATCGCCGTCGACATCCTTGTAGCGACCGAAATCCTTGCCCGCTTCCAGCTCTTCGGCGGTCATCACCTTGCCCCGGTCATACGCGCGCGCAGGGTCCCATGCCAGGGGCTCACACAGGCGCTGGTTCATGCCGATGTCCAGATCGGTCATCACGAACACCGGCGTTTGCAGGCGGTCGGCCAGGTCCAGCGCTGCCGCGCCGTGGGTGAAGCATTCATGGGGATCCTGCGGAAACAGCAGCACATGCTTGGTGTCTCCATGCGAGGCATAGGCGCAGGCAATCAGGTCTGCCTGCTGGGTGCGGGTTGGCATGCCGGTGGATGGGCCGCCACGCTGCACGTTGATGATGGTGACCGGGATCTCTGCGAAATAGGCGAGGCCGATGAACTCGGTCATCAACGAAACGCCGGGACCGGAGGTTGCGGTGAACGCGCGGGCGCCGTTCCACCCCGCCCCGACCACCATGCCGATGGACGCAATTTCATCCTCTGCCTGCACCACCGCATAGTTGTTCAGACCGGTTTGCTTGTCGACCCGGAACTTGCCGCAGTAGCCGAGGAATGCTTCGGCCACCGATGACGACGGTGTGATCGGGTACCAGGCGGCGACTGTCGCACCGCCGTACAGGCAACCCAGAGCCACCGCACTATTGCCGTCGATAAAGATCTGCTCGCCAACCTTGTCACACGGCCGCACCCGGATACCCAGCGGCGCAGGCAGATGCTCGCGCGCGAAGTCGCGCCCCAGGTGCAGCGCCTGAATATTGGGTTTGAGCAGTTTCTCCTTGCCCTTGTATTGTTCGGCGAACAACTGCTCGATCACTTCGGGCTCGATTTCCAGCAGCACGGAAAGGGCGCCGACATAGACGATATTCTTGAATAGCTGGCGCTGGCGCGGGTCTGAATACACGGCGTTGCAGATTTCGGTGAGCGGCATGCCCAGCACCTGGATGTCCGAGCGGAACTTTGATTCTGGCATGGGCCGCGTGCTGTCATAGAACAGGTAGCCGCCCGGCGCGATCTCGGCCACGTCGGCATCCCAGGTCTGCGGATTCATCGCCACCATCATGTCGATGCCACCGCGCCGCCCCTGATAGCCCTGCTCCGATACCCGCGCCTCATACCAGGTTGGCAGCCCCTGGATGTTGCTGGGAAAGATATTGCGCGGGCTGACCGGCACCCCCATGCGCAAAATGGCCTTGGCGAAAAGCTCGTTGGCCGATGCCGACCCCGAGCCGTTGACGTTGGCAAACTTGATGACGAAATCATTGATCGCGGTGATCGGCTTCATGCGACCTCCAGAGTCGCGGAAGCGGGTTTCCGATCGCGACAGTCGGGTCCGGCCTGCGTCGTGCTCAACAGGAACTTCTGCATGTCCCAGGCGCCGGTTGGACAGCGCTCCGCGCACAGTCCGCAATGCAGGCAGACGTCCTCGTCCTTGACCATTACCCGGCCCGTCTTGAGTGCGCCCGACACATACAGGTCCTGCGCCAGGTTCAGCGCCGGCGCCTTGAGCCGCGTGCGCAGATCGGTCTCGTCCCCGTTCGCGGTGAAGGTGATGCAGTCCATCGGGCAAATGTCGACGCAGGCATCGCATTCGATGCAGGTCTCCTGGGTGAAGACGGTTTGCACATCGCAATTGAGGCAGCGTGCCGCCTCCTTGAACGCCGTCGCGACGTCGAACCCGAGTTCGACCTCGACCCGGATGCTGGCCAGCGCCTGCTCGGCTTTGGCCCAGGGCACCTTGAAGCGGTGCGCCGGGGACACGTCGTTGTCGAAGCTCCACTCATGGATGCCCATCTTCTGCGACACCAGGTTGGTGCGCGGGGGCGGCCGCTGGTAGACCGATTCGGCGTTGAGCAGGCGATCGATCGACACTGCCGCTTCATGGCCATGCGCCACCGCGGTGATGATGTTCTTGGGGCCAAAGGCCGCGTCGCCGCCAAAAAACACGTTTGGCACGCTGGACTGGAAACTGCCCTTGTCGACTACAGGCAGGCCGCGCTGGTCGAATGCGATACCGCAATCGGTCTCGATCCACGGAAATGCGTTCTCCTGACCGACTGCAATCAGCACCGCATCGCATTCGATCAGCACGTCCGGTTCGCCGGTCGGAATCAGGCTGCGCTTGCCATGCGCGTCGCAGATTGATTTGACGACCTCAAAAACCATGCCGGTGAGCTTGCCATCGGCATGCTGGAACGACTTGGGCACATGGCAGTTGATGATGGGTATGCCTTCATGCTGGGCGTCTTCCTTCTCCCACGGCGAGGCCTTCATTTCGTCGAAGCCGCTGCGCACCACCACCTTCACGTCGTCGCCACCCAGGCGACGCGACGAGCGGCAGCAGTCCATGGCGGTATTGCCACCGCCAAGCACGATGACCCGACGCCCGATGCTGGTGATATGGCCGAACGACACCGACGCCAGCCAGTCGATGCCGATATGGATGTTTGCGCTGATCTCCTTGCGTCCGGGCAGATCGAGGTCGCGGCCGCGCGGGGCGCCGCAGCCGACAAAGACCGCGTCATAACCCTGGGCCATCAGCGAGCGCATCGAGTCGATTGGCTGGCCATTGCGAAATTCGACCCCCATGTCCAGGATATAGCCGGTCTCCTCGTCGATCACCGTTTCGGGCAAGCGGAACCGCGGAATCTGGCTGCGGATGAATCCGCCCGCTTTCTGTTCACTATCGAACACGGTCACTGCATATCCCAGGGGCGCCAGGTCGCGAGCGACCGTGAGAGACGCCGGCCCGGCGCCCACGCAGGCAATCCGTTTGCCGTTCGGCTCCGCCATCGCGGGCATCAGGGCGGCGATGTCCTGCTTCAGGTCGGCGGCTACCCGTTTGAGCCGGCAAATCGCCACTGGTTCCGGCGGCGCGCCACCGTTTTCCTCCACCCGCGATCGCCGGCAGGCTGGTTCGCAGGGTCGGTCGCAGGTACGGCCCAGGATGCCGGGGAACACATTGGACGCCCAGTTGACCATGTAGGCATCGGTGTACCGCCCCTGGGCTATCAAACGAATGTATTCGGGAACAGGGGTGTGGGCCGGACAGGCCAGTTGGCAATCGACAACCTTGTGGAAATAGGCCGGATTACCGGTATCGGTAGGCAGCAAGCAATCGTCTCCTTGCCGCCATGTTGCGGGCGGCGTGGATGCGGTCCAAGGCAGTCACCTGGTCGACCGATCCGGTCCCACATCAGGCCTGCGCGCCAGGAGCCTTCGATGTAACTGCCCGGTAACCTTACCTGCAAACGCTTTCCCGCGTGACGAATAATGCCGCTTTTGTACCGTTGACTAGGCGGGTTGTTGCGCCAATGCTGCAAATGCCGTGACGACCACAGGCGGTGCCTGCACCAACTCCACCAGCACGCCCTCGCCCGCAATCGGGAATTCTTCGCTGGCCTTGGGGTGCAGGAAGCAGATGTCGAAACCGGCTGCGCCCTTGCGAATGCCGCCGGGCGCGAACCGGACGCCCTGCCCCGTCAGCCATCGGACGGCGGATGGCAGGTCGTCGATCCACAGGCCGACGTGGTTCAATGGCGTGGCGTGAACGGCCGGTTTTTTATCCGGATCAATGGGCTGCATAAGGTCGACTTCAACTTTCAGCGCGCCGGCGCCGATGGCGCAGATGTCCTCGTCGACGTTTTCGCGCTCGCTGACGAAATGTCCGGTGACCTCCAGGCCGAGCATGTCGACCCACAGACGGCGCAAACGGCTCTTGTCGGTCGCCCCGATCGCGATTTGCTGGATGCCCAGCACCCTGAACGGTCGTTGCATGTGTTTTTCCATTGTCATAGGTCTCTCAAGTCGTTCGACGGGCCGCCCCAGGGACGACTGCGACCCTCGGGCGGCCAGGCGCAGCCTGGTTTTTAGGGGGCTCTGACTGCACTCAGGCGAACTCGACAATCGGCTGGTCCACCGTCAGGTTGTCACCTTTGCTCGCCAGAACCTTGCCCACTACGCCATCTGCCGCAGCAAAAAGCACGTTTTCCATCTTCATGGCCTCGATCACGGCTACGCGCTCGCCGGCCTGCACCCTCTGGCCGACCTGAACGGCTACGTCCACCAGCAAGCCGGGCATCGGCGAGAGCACATATTTGCTCATGTCCGGTGCGGCCTTGAACGGCATCAGCCGGTAGAGCTCGGCCATGCGGGGCGAGACCACCATGGCCTCGATGCGGGTTCCGTTGTGCTGCAGCACCAACGCCAAGGGATTGCGCGGCGTACCGCGCTCGATCTGCGCCATGAACGGCTGGCCGTTGCACTGGCCGCTGATGCAGATATCGTTGAGCCGGGAGTGGCTGGTGATGGCATACGGTTTCCCA
The DNA here is from genome assembly GCA_031396205.1 of Rhodoferax sp. Lineage (GTDB taxonomy): Bacteria > Pseudomonadota > Gammaproteobacteria > Burkholderiales > Burkholderiaceae_C > CAISIP01. The sequence continues at coordinate 67,922 of JANNKH010000127.1, read as the reverse complement.
TCCAGGGAGATGGCGGCAGATCCGATCTGGCCGACCACCTCGTCCACGTGGACCTGCCGGTATTGGTGCTGGCCCGCCGAATCCAGCGTGATGACGCAGAAGTCGTGCCCGACCTTGACACCATAGCCCGGCAACTGGCCCGACAGCACCGCCGCACGTTCACGGGATTTGCGCCGCACAAACGCCGCCAAAGCAACCAGGAAGTCCGGGTCCGCATGGGGCACGTCCTCGGCCCGGAATCCGTGCGCATAGTTGGCGGCGATGAAACCGGTGTTGAAGTTGCCAGAGACAAAGTCGGGATGCGCCAGCAGCGCCGCCTGGAAAGGGATGTTGCTGCTGATGCCCCGGATCACGAAGCCATCGAGCGCTGCGCGCATCTTGGCGATCGCCTCGTTGCGGTCGCTGCCGTGCACGATCAATTTTGCGATCATCGAGTCGTAGTACATCGGTATCTCACCGCCCTCCTGCACCCCGGTGTCGACCCGAACCCCCTGCCATTGGGCCGAATCGGCGGCGAACATGGTCTCGACAGGCGGCGCGAATCGTACCAGGCGGCCGGTACTGGGCAGGAAGTTGCGGTAAGGGTCTTCGGCATTGATGCGGCATTCGATCGCCCAGCCGTCGCGCTTCACTTCGGCCTGGGTCAGCGGCAGCTTTTCGCCGGCCGCAACCCGGATCATCAACTCGACCAGGTCCAGCCCGGTGATGCATTCAGTGACCGGGTGTTCGACCTGCAGCCGGGTGTTCATCTCCAGGAAATAGAAACTCTGGTCCCGCCCGACGACGAACTCGACCGTGCCCGCGCTCTGGTAATGGACCGCCTTGGCCAAGGCCACGGCCTGCTCTCCCATGGCCTTGCGCGTCGCGTCGCTGATGAAAGGACTCGGCGCTTCCTCGATCACTTTTTGGTGGCGACGCTGGATGGAGCATTCGCGCTCGTTCAGGTAGACCACATTGCCGTGGGCGTCGCCGATCAGCTGGATCTCGATATGGCGCGGCTCTTCGACAAATTTCTCGATGAACACCCGGTCATCGCCAAAGCTGTTGCGCGCCTCGTTGCGGCAACTGGTGAAACCCTCGAAAGCCTCCTTGTCGTCATGCGCTACCCGCAGACCCTTGCCTCCGCCGCCGGCGCTGGCCTTGATCATGACCGGGTAGCCAATGCCGCGCGCGATCTCGACCGCCTTGTCGGCGTCATCGATCGCCTCGTTGACACCGGGAATGCAGTTCACGCCCGCCTTGCCCGCCAGCCGCTTGGACTCGATCTTGTCGCCCATGGCCGAGATCGAATGGTGCTTGGGTCCGATGAAGACGATGCCCTCCTCTTCCACCCGCTTGGAAAACCCCGCGTTCTCGCTGAGGAATCCATAGCCGGGGTGCACCGCTTGAGCGCCAGTCTGCTTGCAGGCCGCGAAGATGCGGTCCATCTGCAGGTAGCTTTCGCGGCTGGGCGCGGCGCCAATATGCACGGCCTCGTCGGCCAGCGCCACATGGCGTGCATCGCGGTCGGCGTCGGAAAATACCGCGACCGTCTTGATGCCCATCTTGCGCGCGGTCTTGATCACCCGGCAGGCGATTTCGCCACGGTTGGCGATTAGTATCTTGTCAAACATGACATGTCCTCACAGTGGAATGTTGCCGTGCTTGCGCCACGGGTTCTCGACCTTCTTGTCCTTGAGCATCACCAGGCTGCGGCAGATCCGCTTGCGGGTCTCGTGCGGCAGGATGACGTCGTCAATGAAGCCGCGCGCGCCGGCGACGAACGGATTGGCGAAACGGGCCTTGTACTCGGCCTCCTTCGCGGCAAGTTTTTCGGCGTCACCCTTGTCCTGGCGAAAGATGATCTCGACCGCGCCCTTGGCGCCCATCACGGCGATCTCGGCATGGGGCCAGGCGAAGTTCACGTCGCCACGCAGGTGCTTGGAGCTCATCACGTCGTAGGCACCGCCATAGGCCTTGCGGGTGATGACGGTGATCTTGGGCACCGTGCATTCGGCATAGGCATACAACAGCTTGGCACCGTGCTTGATGATGCCGCCGTATTCCTGGCTGGTACCGGGCATGAAACCGGGCACGTCGACGAAGGTCACGACCGGGATGTTGAAGGCGTCGCAAAAACGCACAAAACGCGCCGCCTTGATCGACGACTTGATGTCCAGGCAGCCGGCCAGCACCAGCGGCTGGTTGGCCACGATGCCCACCGTCTGGCCACCCATGCGGGCAAAGCCGATCAGGATGTTGCGCGCGTAGTCGGGTTGCAGCTCGAAGAAATCGCCATCGTCGACCGACTTGAGGATCAGCTCCTTCATGTCGTAGGGCTTGTTCGGGTTGTCCGGAATCAGCGTGTCCAGGCTGCGGTCCATCCGGTCGGTCGGGTCTCCGCTGTCGCGCACCGGCGCCTTCTCGCGATTGCTCAAGGGCAGATAGTTGTAGAGCCGGCGCAGCATCAGCAGTGCCTGCACATCGTTTTCGAACGCCAGATCAGCCACGCCGCTGCGGGTGGTGTGGCTGATCGCGCCGCCGAGTTCCTCGGCGCTGACATCCTCATGGGTCACGGTCTTGACCACCTCCGGCCCGGTGACGAACATGTAGGAGCTGTCCTTGACCATGAAGATGAAATCGGTCATGGCCGGTGAATACACCGCCCCGCCGGCGCACGGGCCCATGATCATGCTGATCTGCGGCACCACGCCGCTGGCCATCACATTGCGCTGGAACACATCGGCATATCCGCCGAGCGAGGCGACGCCCTCCTGAATGCGGGCGCCACCGGAATCGTTCAATCCGATCACCGGCGCGCCGACCTTCATCGCCTGGTCCATCACCTTGCATATTTTCTCGGCATGGGCTTCGGACAGAGCGCCGCCAAAAACCGTGAAGTCCTGGCTGAAGACGAACACCAGGCGCCCGTTGATCATGCCGTAGCCAGTGACGACGCCGTCGCCCGGGATCTTCTGGTCCTGCATGCCGAAGTCCACGCAGCGGTGCTCGACAAACATGTCCCATTCCTCGAACGTTCCCTCGTCCAGCAACAGCTCGAGCCGTTCGCGCGCCGTGAGCTTGCCCTTGGCATGTTGCGCCTCGATCCGCTTTTGACCGCCGCCCTGGCGGGCCTGCTCACGCTTGGCCTCGAGTTGCTCCAAAATCTCATGCATCGTTGTTCTCCGGTAAGGGGGATTGCTGTTCGGGCAGGTGGTGCCGGTGCATCGCAGCACCGACGGCCTGCAGGCTGACGAAATCCTTGCCCCAGATCCTGCGATTGGTCGGCAGATGGCGCAGCCAGGAAAGGCGCCGTGCGGCATGGGCCAGCACCTTGCGCACCGGCGCCAACTCCTGCGACAGAATCCGTCGCAGTGCAGCGTCGAGGCGCTCCGGCTCCAGCGCCAGGTTCCACAGCGACGACTGCAGAAACACCAGCCAGTCGCGCGCTTGCGCCTGTTCGAGTGTCATCACTTCCAGCGGATCGTCTTCGAAGTCGATCATGCCCCGGAAGTCCTCGGACACGATGATATTTCGGGCGAAACACTGGCTCAGGTACTGGCCCCTGGCATGTACCAGCAGCAAGTGTTCCATCGCCGCCATCCACAGGCCGTAGGCACCCGAACCCTGTTCACGCAAGGACCGGGCGAGGTCATTGGAGCCCAGGTAGGACATGACGAAATAGTCGCTCGCCACGTGGTGGACTTCGGGCACCGCCAGTCCAGCCTGGCGCAAGGCTTGCAGGCGTTCGATCTCGATCGCCTGCGAGCGCGCCCCACCATGAACCGGAACCGCTTTCAGATACGGCACGCCGGCCATCCACGCAAACATGTTGAGCACCCGGTGCGGCCAGGGACTGCGCAAGGCGCGTTGTCCCTTGACCAGCATGCGGCCTTCCGGCAGATCCATGACCTGGACGCGCCTGTCACGCCATATCGTCGATGCCTCGATCCGTGCCACGGCCGTCAGCGAGATCATGGCTGCACCCCAGCGCCGGATCCTGGCGGCAATACCCCGGGCTGCGCGCCGGACGCCACGGGCTGATGACGGCCGAACAGCTCCAGCAATTCTTGCGCGGCCGTTGAGGCCACCAGGCGCCCGTGGGCCACTTCATCGGACATCCGGGCGAGCTGGTTCTTGACCGCCTTGTCGTCGCGAAACGCCTGGCGCAGTCCCGACTCGATACGCTCCCACATCCACGACAAGGCCTGGCGCCGTCGCCGCGCATCCCAGCGGCCCAGCGCCGACTGCTGGGTGCGGAAGTCCAGCGCCGCGTCCCACAGGGCCTTCACCCCCTGGCCGGACAAGGCACTGAGCTGCAACACCGGCGGCGTCCATTGCGCGATGTCGTGCTGCGCATGGGCCGGGTTGCCGTGTTGTCCGATCAGTCGCAGCGACGAGGTGATCTGCGCCTGAGCCCGGGTAGCCGCGTCCGGATCAAGGTCGGCCTTGTTGATCAGCACCAGGTCCGCCAGTTCCATCACGCCTTTCTTGATGGCCTGCAACTCGTCGCCGGCGTTGGGCAATTGCATCAACACGAACATGTCGGTCATGCCGGCCACTGCCACTTCGCTCTGCCCGACGCCCACCGTCTCGACGATGACCACGTCGTATCCGGCGGCCTCCAGCACCAGGATGGACTCACGGGTCTTCTCGGCGACGCCCCCCAGGTTGCCACTGGACGGGCTGGGTCGGATGTAGGCGTTGGCGTGGACCGACAGATGTTCCATGCGGGTCTTGTCACCCAAAATGGAGCCGCCCGACACCGCCGATGACGGGTCGATGGTCAATACCGCCACGTGATGGCCTTGCGCGATCAGATGCAGGCCGAGCGCCTCGATCAACGTGGACTTGCCCACGCCCGGCACGCCACTCAGGCCCAGCCGGAACGCATGGCCCGCATGTGGCAACAAGGCTGCCAGCAAGGCGTCCGCCTGGCCACGATGGTCATGCCGGGTCGATTCCAGCAGCGTGATCGCCTTGGCGATGGCACGGCGCCGGGGCATGTCGGCGTCACCCGTCATGGCCTCCACGAGTCGTGACACGCCATCGGGCGGCGGTCGTGAAGCCAGAGAAGTCTGGGCCGAAGTCAAGATGGACGATCGCTCGGGAAATGCCACTCAGGCTGTCAGCGACGCGCGGATCTGCTTGAGAACATCGGCGGCTGAATCCGGGATTGGCGTACCGGGACCATAGATGCCCTTGACACCGGACTGCATCAGGAAGTCGTAGTCCTGCCGGGGCACGACACCGCCCACAAAGACGACGATGTCGCCGCCGCCTTGCTTGCGCAACTCGGCAATGATGTCCGGAACCAGGGTCTTGTGCCCCGCAGCCAGGGTCGATACGCCCACCGCATGGACATCGTTCTCGATCGCCTGGCGCGCACATTCCTCCGGGGTCTGGAACAGCGGCCCGATGTCCACGTCGTATCCCAGATCGGCAAACGCCGTGGCCACCACCTTGGCGCCACGGTCGTGGCCGTCCTGGCCGAGCTTGGCAATCAGCACGCGCGGGCGCCGGCCCTGTTGCTCGGCGAACCGCGCGATATCGGCCTTGATGGCTTCCCATTGCTTCATACCGTCTCCCGATTCCGAACCGGTGTCGTAGGATGCAGCATATACACCGCTGACCTTGTGGGTGTCAGCGCGGTGACGCCCGAAGACTTGCTCCAGCGCGTCGCTGACCTCGCCCACTGTCGCCCGTACCCGCATCGCCTTGATCGACAGGTCCAGCAGATTGCCGCTGCCATCGGTGGCCGCTGCCGTGAGCGCCGCCAGCGCCGCTTCGACCGCCTTCGCGTCGCGCTTTGCGCGAATCGTGTTCAGGCGCCGGATCTGTGCGTCGCGCACGGCGACGTTGTCAATGTCGCGTGCCTCGATCTCGTCATGGCTGTCGAGCCGGTACTTGTTGACACCGACGATGACGTCCTGGCCGGAGTCGATGCGCGCCTGCTTGTCGGCCGCCGCCGCCTCGATCTTGAGCTTGGCCCAACCGCTGTCGACGGCCTTGACCATGCCGCCCATGGCCTGCACTTCCTCGATGATTTTCCAGGCCGCGTCGGCCATGTCCTGAGTCAGCTTTTCCATCATGTAGCTGCCGGCCCAGGGGTCGATCACGTTGGGAATATGGGTTTCCTCCTGGATGATCAGCTGCGTGTTGCGCGCGATCCGGCTGGAAAAATCGGTCGGCAGCGCGATTGCCTCGTCGAAGCTGTTGGTGTGCAGGCTCTGTGTGCCGCCGAACACCGCCGCCATGGCCTCGATCGTCGTGCGCACGATGTTGTTGTACGGGTCCTGCTCGGTCAGCGACCAGCCGGAGGTCTGGCAATGGGTGCGCAGCATCAGGCTCTTGGGGTTTTTCGCGTTGAAGCCCTGCATGATGCGGCACCATAGCAGCCGCGCAGCGCGCATCTTGGCCACCTCCAGGTAGAAATTCATGCCGACTGCCCAGAAGAAGCTCAGGCGCGGCGCGAAGTCGTCGACATCCATGCCCTTGCCGATGGCGGTCCTCACATATTCCTGACCATCGGCCAGCGTGAACGCCAGTTCCAGCGCCTGGTTGGCGCCGGCTTCCTGCATGTGGTAGCCCGAGATGCTGATCGAGTTGAAGCGCGGCATGTGGGCCGCGGTGTATTCCAGTATGTCGCCAATGATGCGCATCGACGGCACCGGCGGATAGATATAGGTGTTGCGAACCATGAACTCCTTGAGGATGTCGTTCTGGATCGTTCCGCTCAGTTGCGCCTGCGCCACGCCCTGCTCTTCTGCCGCCACCACGTAGCCGGCCAGCACCGGCAGCACCGCACCGTTCATCGTCATCGACACGCTGACCTTGGCCAGGTCGATCTGGTCGAACAGGATCTTCATGTCCTCGACGCTGTCGATCGCCACGCCGGCCTTGCCGACGTCGCCGGTTACCCGTGGGTGGTCCGAGTCGTAGCCACGATGCGTTGCCAGGTCAAATGCAACCGACACGCCCTGTCCGCCAGCCGCAAGCGCCTTGCGATAAAAGGCGTTTGATTCCTCGGCCGTTGAAAAGCCCGCATATTGCCGGATGGTCCAGGGGCGCACAGCATACATCGTGGCCTGTGGACCGCGCAGATACGGCGGGAAGCCCGGCAGTGTGTCTATATGCGGCAAGCCCTCGATGTCCTGGGCGGTGTACAGCGGTTTGACCGCAATGCCATCGGGCGTGTGCCAGGTCAAGGCGTCGAGGTCGCCACCGGGTGCCGATTTCTGCGCTGCGATCTGCCAACTGGCGATGGACGCGCTGGCATCTTCGGTGCGTACTGCTGAGATGGCTGCTTGGTTGCCTGGCGTGCTCATGGCGCGACTCCGTTCGGTTTCAGTACGTAGTTGCGACTTTGGTCGCTGACTGCATAAGACATAAGAGATTGATTATTTTTAATTATAAATTCAGAATCTTCCGACAGACTTACAATCGCGTCGCCATTCATCCTTTAGATTATGTCTGCCAAGTCCCTCGCCCCCGTCGCGCTCTACCAGGAGGTGGCGGAGCAATTGCGCCATCGCATCTTCAGCCGGGAACTGTCGCCGGGCAGCTGGATCGACGAGCTCAAGCTGGCCAAGGACTACGGTATCAGCCGTACGCCTTTACGGGAGGCCCTCAAGGTGCTCGCCGCAGAAGGCCTGGTGACCATGAAGGTGCGCCGCGGCGCCTACGTGACCGAGGTGTCAGAGCGGGACCTGGCGGATGTCTACCATGTGCTTGCGCTCCTGGAGTCCGATGCGGCGGGGCTGGTGGCACGCCAGGCCAGCGCAGAAGAACTGGCTCAATTGCAGGCGCTTCACACCGAACTTGTGGCGGCGGCCGAACAAGGGCCGGTCGGCCGGGCCCGCTTTTTTGCCATCAATGAGCAGTTCCATTTCCTCCTGCTCGATATCGCCCGCAATCGCTGGAGCCGGCAGCTGTCTGCGGATCTGCGCAAAGTCATGAAACTCAACCGCCACCACTCCTTGCTGAAAACCGGGCGCATTCGGGAGTCGCTTGCGGAACACCAGTCATTGATGCAGGCGCTGCTGTCGCGCGACGCGGATGCGTCCGTTCGCGCGATGCAATTGCACTTCAGGAACGGGCTGGAAGCGGCGGCTTGAGCGCTGACGGCGTCGCCGCCCGTGCGCCCGTGACGAGGAACACCCCCGGAAGGATCAACAATGCGCCCACCAGGTGATGCCATCCCGGCGGCTCACCCAGCATCCACCAAGCTGCGACGGACGCATACAAGGGACCCAGGTACAAGGCCACCGCAACCCGGCTGGCCCCGACGACGCGTTGCGCCCAGCCATAAATCCAATAGGCTCCCAGACCGGGCACGATGGCGGCCACCAGCACCAATGTGCCCGCCCGCCAGCCCCATTGCATCAGGTCCGGCTCGGTCAATTCCCATAATGCAAACGGCAATAAGGTAAGCACACCGGCCACACAGATCACGGCCAGGCGCGCCGTCGCCCCCAACGGGCTGGGCCATTTTTTCTGCAACAGCGCAAAGGCAGCCCATGAAACAGTGGCGGCCAATACCCAGCCGTCGCCCGGCACGAAGCGCAGATCGGCCAATGCCATCCAGTGACCTCGTACGATCACATGCAAAACACCGGCCAGTGCCAGCGCGACCCCAAACGCTTGCCGCCTGCCAAAGGATTCGTTGAGCCACAAGCTGGCGCCCAGCGCGATCATTACCGGCGAGGCCGCATAAATCAGCGCAATATTCATCGCCGCGGTGGTGCGCGCACCCTGGTAGACCCAGGCACCGCAGATGAACATGCCCAGCGTGCCCAGGATCAGGTACTGGCACCCACTTTTCGCCACGTGCTGGCGATGGCGCCAAATCTCCGGCCCACTCAGGCACACCAGCACCGCGCCGGCAATGGCCCATCTGCCCAGCGCCAGCATATATGGACCGATCACGCCGGGAGCCAGTCGCGCGACGATGTAGTTGACCGTCCACAAGGAGGGCACGAGCCAGATCAGGGTCAGCGCCAGGCGATGCTGCGGATGGTCGGCGTCAAGCATCGGTGGCCTCTGCCGCCACGGCGAAGGCATCGCTTTGCTGGTGCGCGCGTCGCATCACAGCCTGGGGCGACCAGTCGCGCAGGGTGTGGTCGCTCCAGACCTGGCGCCAGCGCCGGGCTCCCGGCAGGCCATGGCGCAGACCCAGCATGTGGCGCGCGATGGCACTCCAGGGCGTGTCGTGGGCCTGGGCCTCGCGCGCCATGTAGGCGACCATTTGTTGCTCGATTGACTCACGGCTGGACGGATTGGCCGACGCGCCGTGGAACCATGCGTCCCATTCAGTCAGCATCCATGGCTTGTGGTACACCTCGCGCCCGAGCATGACCCCATCGACCTGTTGCAGCTGCTGGTCCATGGCTTCGAGCGACTGGATGCCACCGTTGACCACCAGTGTCAGCTGTGGGAAGTCTGCCTTGAGCCGGTAGACGGTCTCGTAGCGCAAGGGCGGCACCTCCCGATTCGCCTTGGGCGACAAGCCCTTGAGCCAGGCATTGCGCGCATGCACGATGAACACCCGGCAACCGGCATCACCCACCCGCCCGACAAAATCGCGCACGAATCCGTAGTCCTCGGACTTGTCGATGCCGATGCGGTGCTTGACGGTCACCGGAACCGACACCGCGTCAAGCATGGCCTTGACGCAGTCGGCAACCAGCTGCGGCTCGGCCATCAAACAGGCGCCGAAAGCGCCTCGCTGCACCCGCTCAGACGGGCAGCCGCAGTTCAGGTTGATCTCGTCGTAACCCCAGTCTTCGCCCAGCTTCGCACAGCGCGCCAGATCGGCCGGTTCGCTGCCACCGAGTTGCAGCGCCACTGGATGCTCTTCATCGTTCAAACGCAAATGGCGTGCGACGTCGCCATGGATCAACGCGCCCGTGGTCACCATTTCGGTGTAAAGCAGCGCTTTGCGCGACAAGAGGCGGTGGAAATAGCGGCAATGCCTGTCGGTCCATTCCATCATCGGGGCGACCGAGGTCCTCCAGGGACGGGGGGGAACAGGAGGACTGGGGTGCATGGGGCCAATTATCCCTGCCCGCGCGCAGCCGATCCTATTGCACGCGAGGGCGTGCTGGTCTCGCTTCACTACACAACCCGACCAGGCTTGGGCTCGGAGCCAGGCTCGGGCGTTCTGTGCCAGCCGCACTTGCGGATCGAATCGCGTTGGACTGCGTCCGCAAACCCTGATTTGCCGTGTGGCCTTGTCGGGTTGGCGAAGCTCGGGCAGCTGCACGGGGGCGTACTTCTAGAATGGCCGATTGCCACCGAACCGGAGCTCTTATGTGGAAAAGCGATGACGAGTTGTTCGCGCTGATGCGCTCGCGCCTGTTTCCGGCCGTGGTCGGCGACATCCTGGACACCATGGGCCTGTTGCACCAGTTTCTGAGCCCGGGCATCCGGGCTCTGCGCAGCGACATGGTGGTGTGCGGTCGCGCGATGCCGGTACTGGAGACCAATTGCTTTGCCGCCAGCGAGCCCGACGGCCGGTTGCCGCTGAGTCGCAAACCGTTCGGCCTGCTGTTCGAGGCGCTGGATGACCTGAAACCGCATGAAGTCTATGTGGCTACCGGCTGCGCACCGCAGTTCGCGCTCTGGGGCGGACTGATGACGACCCGGGCCCAACACCTGAAGGCGGCTGGTGCGGTGCTCGATGGATATTCGCGTGACACGCCTGAAGTCCTGGCGGCTGGATTTCCGGTTTTCTCGTACGGTGGTTACGCGCAGGACCAGGGTGCGCGCGGCAAGGTGGTGGACTACCGGATTGCGGTCGAGATCAACGGCGTGCGGGTCCAGCCGGGCGACATCGTGTTCGGCGATCTGGACGGCGTGCTGGTGATTCCGCGTGCCGCCGAAGAGGAGTCGATTCGCAAGGCGCTGGACAAAGCCAGCACCGAGAACAAGGTGCGCGATGCAATCCGTGGCGGCATGGGAACGGTCGAGGCGTTCAATACCTTCGGTGTCATGTAGGCACCCTGTGCCGGTGCGCCCTCGTGCGGCGCGGCGTGACTGTCGCACTCTGTTAATTCTTTACTGACCCACCATGGCCCGATTTCGCGTGTTGAGCGCCGAGTTCGCCCACGAGACGAACACTTTCAGCAAGATTCCCACGGCCTTTGCCAGCTTCCAGGCGCAGGATCTTTTCCTCGACGGCCCGGCGGCGATTGCCGCACGTGGTGACTCCAACACCGAGTTGGCTGGATTTTGTGACGCTGCGCGCCTGCACGGCTGGGAACTGGTGCACGTGCTCAGCGCCATCGCGCAACCGGCCGGCCGGGTTACCCGCGACGCATTCGATCGATTGACCGATCCCATCGTCGCCGCGGCCCGCCAGCAACGCGCGCAACTCCACGGTATTGCGCTCGGCCTGCATGGCGCCATGGTGACCGACTTTTGCGACGACGGCGAGGGAGAATTGCTGGCGCGTCTGCGCGCGGTCGTTGGGCCGGACCTGCCGATTGCCGTGACACTGGACCTGCATGCCAACGTGACCCAGGCGATGTGCCGGCACGCCAATATCATGGTCTCCTACCAGACCTATCCCCATGTCGACATGCGCCGCACCGGCGCCCAGGCAGGCGACATCCTGCACCGGACCATGGCCGGCGAGATCCGGCCGGTGGTGCTGCGCGCGCACCTGCCCATGCTGGACGAGGTCAATGGCGGACGCACCGATGTCGGCCCGATGCGCGAGCGCCTGCAGCGGGCCCGCGCATACGAACAGCAAGCCGATGTTTTCGCGGTCAGCATCAATGCCGGATTCGCCCGCGCCGACATCGCCGAGATCGGCCCCAGCGTGATCGTCGTGGCCCAGGGCTACCGGGAGCCGCATCGGCGTTTCGCAGCGGAATTGGCGGACGACATCTGGCTCCGGCGCCATGACCTGATCAACCACTTCCTGGATGTGGACGAGGCAGCGCAGATCTGCCGGGACCACGACCACAGCCAGCGTCCGATCGTCGTGGCCGACTATTCGGACAACCCCGGTGGCGGTGGATACGGCGATGCAACGAAGCTGTTGGCTGCATTGCTCAAGGTCGGCGTCACCGACGCCTGCTTCGGCCCGATCGTCGACCCAGAGACGGTGCAACAGTTGCAGCGGGCCGCGATCGGGGAGACAGTGTCGGTGCGGCTCGGCGGCAAGACCGATGACCGGCTGGGTGGTGGTCCGCTGGACGTTCAGGCCACATTGCTGCTGCGTAGCGACGGACGGTACTTTGCTGACGGCCCCATGACCGGCGGATTGGACAAGACCTGGGGCCCGACCGTAGTGCTGCGCGTGGGCGGAATCGATATCCTGGTGACCACGCTGGCGGCGCAGATGCTCGATCTGGCTCAGTTTCGGACGTTCGGCATCGACCCGGCCACTAGGAAGGTCGTCGGCATCAAATCGATGCAGCATTTTCGCGCTGCTTTCGAGCCAATTGCGTCCAAGGTCATCGTGTGCGACAGCGGCGCCCTGTGTTCGCCGCACTATGCCAGCAATCCCTACCACAAGGTTCCGCGTCCGCTGTTCCCGCTGGACCAGGATATCGACCTGCATGCCTGGCGCGCCGCCAATGCCGACCCCGTCGACGCCACCGGTCACTGATGTGACGGCAACACGGCCCGATACCGACATACCTCCCTGGCAGGTCGCGTTGGTGGGCATCGTGGCGATGGCAGTGGCGATGGGCATCGGTCGCTTTGCGTTTACGCCACTGTTGCCAATGATGCTGCAGGATGGGGTTGTCGACCTGGCCACATCCAGCTGGCTGGCGAGCGCCAATTACCTGGGCTACTTGCTCGGTGCGTTGGTGTGTACCTTTCAGCCGTGGTTGTGGCGGCGGCTGGGACGCGAAGCCGCGGTCAGCGGCCCCTCGATCGTGCGCTTCGGGCTGGTGGCAACCGCGATCGTCACCGCCGCCATGGCACCTGACTGGCCCGCCATCTGGCCTCTGTTGCGCTTCGCGGCAGGCGTTGCGAGCGCCCTTGTGTTCGTCTATATCTCCGGCTGGTGCCTGAATCGAATGGCGCAACTGAAGGTGCCGGAAATGGGTGCCCTGATCTACGTCGGCCCGGGCGCAGGGATTGTCGTCAGCGGCCTGGTCGCCAGCGGCATGGTGGCGGCGCATCAGCCTGCCGCCATCGGCTGGCTGGTGTTCGGCGTTTTGGCTGCTGGCCTGACCGCGCTGGTCTGGCCCGTGCTGTGTCGCAGTGCATTGCCGGCGTCAGCGGTGACAAGCGTTGCCCCGACGACGTCCCGTGGTGGCGCCACGCGCCATGGCCGCACCGAGCTCGCGTTGCTGGCACTGGCGTACGGATTGGCAGGCCTTGGCTATATCGTCAGCGCGACCTTTTTGCCGGTCATCGCGCGCCAGGCGATTCCGGATTCATTTTGGCTCGATCTGTTCTGGCCCATCTTCGGCCTGGGCATCATGTTGGGCGCGCTGCTGGCATCGCGCCTGCGTTCGGCCATGGATCTGCGACTGCGCTTGCTGGTGTGTTATCTGCTGCAGGCATGTGGCGTTGCGCTGGGCCTGCTCTGGCCCACCAGCGCCGGCTTGGCGCTCGGCAGTCTGTTGCTCGGCCTGCCAATGACCGCAATCACCTATTTCGCGATGCAGGAGGCGCGCCGCCTGTCTCCCGCGCAACCGGCCAGCCTGATGGGGCTATTGACTGCGGTTTATGGCCTTGGACAGGTCGTCGGCCCGCCAGTGACAGCTGCTTTTCTGGCGCGCGCGGCGTCAGCGGACGCCGGATTCACCCAGGCTCTGATACTGGCGGCGGGGGCGCTGGTGCTGGGATCTATCGTGTTCGCTTGCATGTTGCGGCGGTTCCCGCTCGCCAGGCACTGACGGGTGGCTGATCCAACCGCCCTGACGCTCGCGTTGCGCTTCAGGCGCTGACCGATCGGGACGCTGCATTCGGCTTGTCGATGCGGATAAGACTGTTGTCCGGCCGGCCATTGCCGGTCAGCAAACGCTTGCGCAACAGCTGGTAGGTATCGACGTCAAATGCCAGCATGCGCCTGTCGTCCAGCGCATCGTGCAGCTGCGATTCATCATGCACGGTCGCCAAATGGCACCAGCGGTCGAACAGATGGATATCGGTGCGGCCGGTGCGGGCATCGTGCTCGCACAGGCCAATCCGGCCGGAAAAGGGCCAGTCCTGCAGCCGGTGTGCGCCGAGTGCGAGCTGAACCCGCAGCAGGTGTTTGCGCGGATCCTCCAGGCCACAGCATGCGCCGGCGCAGCGACTGAGCTGCTGCGCAAAACAGCGTCCGGTACCCGGCTCCAGGCCCAGCAGCCGCGCGCACAGTTGCTGGGTATCGGCCAAAGCGAGCAAGGCCAGCCTGGCCAGCCTGGCGGACTTGAACACGCCGTAGACCCGATCGGGCAAACCCGCCGGCAGATCGTCCGCCTCCAGCAGTTGCACCAGGGGCCGCGCATCGGCATCGTCCGCCACGCGCCAGAAGCACAGGGTGCCGGTACCACGTAACTTGCGATTGAATACCGGCTGCAGCTCCTTGACCAGGCGCGACTCGAGCAACCGCGCGCCCAGTTCACCCGCGGTGCGCCGGAACTCGACCCGGCGGGTCTGCTGCGCCAACTGCATGTCGCGCCCGGTGGTGTGGTCGGACTGGAAATGGGACAACACCCGTGCGCGCAGATGCACGCTCTTGCCGACATACAACGGCTGGCGCGATTCACCAAACATCAGGTACACACCAGGTGCGTCGGGAATAGCCTGCATCGCCGTCTCCAGGTACGGCGGCACGCTGGCCACGCCGCTGACCAGTTCCCGCGCAACAAGGCGAATGGTCTCGATGCCCAGTTCGCCATGGGCCAGTGCCAGCCAGTCCAGCACTGCATCCACGTCGCCCATGGCCCGGTGCCGTGCCACGCTTTGCAAGCCGTGGCGGCGCAGGATCGCGTCGAGTCCATGGCCCTTGTGCTGTGGGTACAGTTTGCGCGACAGGCGTACGGTGCACAGCTGGCGGACCCGCAGGTCGACCTGCATGCGCTGAAACGCGTTCTTCAGGAAGCCGTGATCAAAGCGCACGTTGTGGGCCACCAGCACGGTATCGCCCAGCAGTTCCAGCAGCCGGGGCCCGACCTCCTCAAAGCGCGGCGCATCGGCAACCATGGCGTTATCGATGCCGGTCAGGCTTGTGATGAAGGGCGAAACCCATCGCCCCGGATTGACCAGGGTGCTCCAGCGCGCCACCTCGCGCCCCTCCTCCACCCGCACTGCCGCGATCTCGATGATGCGGTCGGCCACCGGGTTGCCACCGGTGGTTTCCAGGTCGAGCATCAGGTAGCTGGGCAGCATGGCTTGATTGTGCAATACCAGTTCCGAGTTGGATCGCCATTCAGTGGCCGATGCGGGCGCTGGGCGTTTGCATCCGGTCAACTGTTTCGGGTCCGCAAACTTACTTCTACCTGCTGCCGGTTGACCCCTATTGGTTAATCCGCATCCCCAGGTACTACCATCGACGCAATGTCGCCCACGCGATCTGCGCAACGCACCAAGCCATGACCATGCTGAATTACCAGACCGAAAAGGAAGACCTCACCGCCGCGTTGCGCTGGGCCGCCAGGCTCGGCCTGAATGAGGGCGTGTGTAACCATTTCTCGCTCGAAGTGGCGCCCGACCGCTACCTGATCAATCCACAGGGCCTGCACTGGGAGGAAGTCTGTGTGGCAGACATGTTGCTGATCAATGGCCGGGGCTCGGTGATCGAGGGTAGTCATGCGATCGAGCCCACGGCGTTTTTCATCCATTCGTGGATTCACCGGCTCAATGTGCATGCCAAGGCGGTGTTGCATACCCATATGCCGTATGCGACTGCGCTGACTCTCGTGCAGGGCGGCAGGCTGGCCTGGAGCCACCAGAATGCGCTGCGTTTCTGGGGTCGGGTCGGGTACGATGACGTATATGGCGGCGTTGCGCTCGATGCCGCCGAGGGCGAACGGATCGGTCACGCCATGGCGGGCAAGGAAATCATGTTCATGGCCAGCCACGGCGTGACTGTCGCCGGTGCCACGATGGCCTGGGCATTCGATGACCTGTACTACCTGGAGCGGGCCTGCATGCACCAGTGCCTAGCAACCCAGGTTGCCGCTGGAAGCCCGTTGCGGGTGATTGACGAGGCCGCCTGTCAGGCAATTTCTACCCAGATCGCCGGTGAACGGGCGCAGAGCGACCTGTATTTCGCCGCCGTCAAGCGCCTGCTTGACCGCGACCAGCCAGAATGGCGCTCCGTCGGCTGAGCGGCCGGCCAGCTGCACGGCGGCAGGGTCAAACAGCGCTACGCGGCATTCGCCCTTGGAGCTGCTTGCCGGGCCTAGCTGGTGATATAGGTTTGCAACTGTGCGATGGTCTGCTCGTGGTCGGCAATGATGTCGTCCATGATGTCGCGGATCGAGATCATGCCCAGCACCTTGCCGTTGTCCACCACCGGCAGGTGGCGGATCTTGTGCTGGCTCATCAGCGTCATGCACTCGCGGGTCCGGGTGTTCGGGGCCACGGTGATGACGTTGGCGGTCATGATGTCGGAGATCGGCGTTTCGCGTGAGTTCTTGCCCTGCAACGCCACCTTGCGGGTGTAATCGCGTTCGGACAACACGCCCACCAGTTTTTCGCCCTCCATGACCAACATGGCGCCGACCCCATAGTCCTGCAGCAGCCTGAGCCCGTCGAAGACCATCACGTCCGGCGCAACCTGGTACAGGCTGGAATCGCGCTTCTTGAGCAGTTCGACGATTGGTTTCATGGTGCCTCCCGTAGCCAGAGCTGAGCAGATTCGAGTGTAGTCAACTTGTAATTGCACGCAATAAGCGGTCCAGGGGCTCGCGCAGGAGCCCGCAACTGGCTCAAGCAGGCTTTGCCGGATGCCTAAGCCGGGTGCTCGTTAGTCCGAATGGACTATTCATTGAACTTTCCGACAGTGGTAGCGTCCACAACGTATGACAGGCGCAATGGGTTGCCTGGATACAAACAACCTAGGGAGTTTCAATATGGTCCTGCCGATTTCACGTGTGATAGCCGCCGCCGCCCTCGCCATGCCCTTGATGGCCAATGCGGTTGTCTACCAGTTCAACGCAAGCCTCAACGGTGCCAATGAGGTGGGTACCCTGTCGACAGCGACGGCCACCGGTATCGCGACTCTGTCTTACAACGACTTCGGCACGGTGTCACTGACCGACGACAAGTTTGACTTCTCGATGTCGGTGTTCGGACTGAGCGGTGGCGCTGTTTCCGGCACGGCGGCGTCTGCCTTTCATATCCACGGCGCGGCAACGACCTCGGAGAACGCACCAGTCCGAATCTCGCTGGATGCGGCGCCTTTTGTTTTTCTCAATTCCGGATCGACCTTGCTGGTCGGCGGATCCGGCGTTTCAGCGCCTTCGATTCCTGCAACTGCGGTGAGCGGTGTGAACTCCGGACACCCGGCCATGTCTTTCCTTGACATGCTTACCGGCAGCTTGGCGTATGTCAATGTGCATACCCTAGCCGTTCCAAGCGGCGCGGTGCGCGGCCAGTTGATCCAGGTGGCGGTGGTCCCGGAGCCGGAGACCTACGCGTTGCTGTTGGCGGGCCTGGGCTTGGTCGGTGCTGCGGTGCGGCGTCGCAAGGCTGCGGTCAAATCCTGACCCTCCGGCCCCAAATAGCATGTATGAGCCCGGTTCGCCGGGCTTTTTTGTGGGTGCTCAGGCCGGTGGTGCCGGCCCATTGTGCGGTGCGACCCGCTTGTGGCCATGCATCATGGCCTCAACCCGATTTAGGGCCGGAATCACAGGTCGCCAACCCGGTTGCCTGGGCCCAGGACATGCCTATTACGAATACTGCCGATAACGCGGTTTTGACTGCGATTGCCAGGGTGCTGACTCCGAAATGCGCGTGAAAAAGATACGCGACAACGGTACGGCTCGCCTGTAGACATAGCGTGAAGTGATGCCGCCATTGTCGCGGCGCCGTCGCCTGACCGTTCGCTGCAGTCATTAGTGGGTACCATGGTGCAGGGAGAACGAGCCGCCGGCGCCAGGCTGTCGGCGAATGCAAGGAGAGTCAGCCATGTTCGAGGCACAGTTGATGGCCGGCCAACGCATCCTGGTCACCGGTGGTGGCACCGGCCTGGGCAAGGCAATGGCGGAACGTTTTCTGGCGTTGGGCGCCGACGTCGCAATCTGCGGTCGCCGACAGTCGGTGTGCGAAGCCACTGCCGAAGCTTGGCGTGCGCAGTTCCCTCAGCGACGCATTGACACCTTTGGTGTCGACATCCGTATCGCGCAGACAGTGCACGAGATGATGGAGGCGATCTGGGCCGGCGGCGGTTTGACTGGCCTGGTCAATAACGCGGCCGGCAACTTCATCGCACCCACCGAGAGTCTGTCGCCGCGGGCATTCGACGCGATCGCCAATATCGTGTTCCACGGCACGTTCTATGTAACGCAGGCGGTGGGCCAGCGATGGATTGCGCAGGCCAAGGCCGGCCAATGGCTGGCCGGCCAGCCCTACCGAAGTGTCATGAGCATCATCACGACCTGGGTTGACAACGGCTCGCCCTATGTGGTGCCGTCGGCGATGAGCAAGGCCGGCATCGACGTGATGACCAAATCGCTGGCCATGGAATGGGCGCGCTTTGGTATTCGGCTCAATGCGGTCGGTCCGGGCGAAATACCGACCGAAGGCATGAGCAAACGCCTCAATCCCGGCGAACAGCCCGGTGAGCGCAGCCGGCGCAACAACCCGATGGGGCGCGAAGGCAGCATGTCCGAGCTACAGAATCTGGCGACATTCCTGATGGCCAGCGGGCAATGCGACTGGCTGACCGGCCAGAGCATCATGATGGATGGCGGTAACGCGCTGGCCACCGGCGGCAATTTCTACCAACTGCGCGACTGGAGCGACGCCGATTGGTCGGCTGCCCGAGAAGGCATCGAGGCCCAAAACCAAAAGGACAAGGCCCAGCGATGAAGCCGATCACACCGCGGGTGCTGGCTTTCGACGTCTTTGGTACCGTTGTTGACTGGCATGGCAGCATCCGGCGCGAGGTCGACGCGCTGGGTCTGGGTGTGGATGGCGGCGCCTTCGCACTGGCCTGGCGCGCCGGATACCAACCGGCCATGCGCCGGGTGATGTCGGGCGAATGGGGTTGGACACTGATCGACGATCTGCACCGCATGCTCCTGGAGCAATTGCTGGAGCAGTTTGGCGTGCACCATCTGAGCGAGGCCGAGAAACTGCATCTGAACAAGGCCTGGCACCGGCTCGATCCCTGGCCCGACGTGGTGGCGGGCCTGACCCGGCTCAAGGCGGGCTACATCATCTGCACCTTGTCCAACGGCAACATCGGTTTGTTGACGAACATGGCCAAACATGCCAGCCTGCCTTGGGATTGCATCCTGTCGGCCGAGGTCTTCAAAGCCTACAAGCCGGATCCGGCGACCTATCTTGGCGTGGCCAAGGTATTCGATCTGGCGCCGACCGGTGTGATGCTGGTGGCTGCGCACCAGGACGATCTGGCTGCAGCGCGCGCCTGCGGATTACAGACCGCTTATGTCGAACGCCCAGCTGAGTTTGGTGCGGACCGGCTCAAGGATGTCAGGCCAGATACCGCCAACACCCTGCACGCGCGCGATTTCCTGGATCTGGCCAGTCAGCTGGGGACCTGATCGCGCAAATACTGTGGGCGCCGGGCCCGCGCCGTGGCGGTTCGATGCTGACGCTTGAAATGCAAGGACCTGACTCCCATTTGCATCCGGCCGGCGCTGAATGTGGTGCCGCACTTTGGGGCCTCGCTGTTTGTCTTTCCTGATCTTCGTTGCGCTGACGCTTGGTTTTGCATTGTGGCTGCTGGCCCGACCCTGGTTGCAGGAGCGGCGTCGCCAACGCCTGCGCAGCCAGCCGTTTCCGGCAGCCTGGCGTCCGGTATTGCAGCAATTGCCTTTCGTGCGGCGCCTGCCGGCCGATCTGCAGCTACAACTGAAAGCCCATGTGCAGGTGTTCCTGGCCGAGAAGCCGTTCATCGCCTGCGGCGGGGCGGTGCTGACCGACACGATGCGCATCACCATCGCAGCGCAGGCCTGCATGCTGCTGCTCAACCGGGACGTCGGTTACTACCGCAATTTGCGCCAGATCCTGGTCTATCCAGGCCCCTTTGTGGTGGATCGGTTGCATCCGGTCGGCGCCGGCGTGCTGCAGGACCTGCGCCAGGTGCTTTCCGGCGAGTCCTGGTCGCAAGGCCAGGTGGTGCTGTCCTGGCAGGACGTCGCGCACGGTGTATCCGACCCGGATGATGGCCGCAATGTCGTGATCCACGAGTTCGCGCACCAACTGGATCAGGAAAGCGGACAGGCCAATGGCGCGCCGACCATGCGCAGCCGCAGCTCGTACATCGACTGGTCACGGGTGTTCGCCAACGAATTCGCACAGCTGCAGCAGCGGGTGGAGTCCGGCCAGGGAGGGCTGCTCAGCGACTATGGCGCGACCAATCCGGGCGAGTTCTTTGCCGTGGCGTCGGAGGCTTTTTTTGAACAGGCCGAGCGCATGGCGGCTGAGCACCCTGCACTGTTCGATCAGCTGCGAAACTATTACTGCGTTGACCCGCTGGCCTGGTAATACGCCTGCGCGATCAGGCGACGGCTGCGGGGACGGGACGATCAGGCGTCGAGCTGAGGGTAGCGCCGGAACAAGCCATCCTCATTGAATGCGATGCGCCGATCGCTGGACAGATACGCGGCAAGGCGCTTGTGCTGCTGCACTTCCCGGTGTAATTGCGCTACCAACGGGTATTTGCGGATCTGCCTGCGCATGGCCTTGGGGAAGGCGTAACGCAGGCCCTCGACCATCTGGAACAGCGACAGATCGACATACGACAGGCGGGCGCCGACAAGGTGCAACTGCCGCCCGGTGGCATTGGCCGGGTTGCGTTGCAGGATGGTCTCGAACCAGGTCAGGTACTTGGGCAGCCGCGCGGTGCGAAACGCGCGCGCGCGATCGATCGCCGGGGCAAGTTGTTGTTCGAAATACAGCGCCGTGGAGATCGGATGGTGGGTGTCGTGCACCTCGGCGGCCATGTCGGTGACCGTCAGCTCGATCTGGTGCGTCCAGACCTTGGCGGCGGCGCTCTTGCCCACCAGAGACAGCTGAGGACCCAGATACTGCAGGATGGCTGCCGTCTGCGCCACCAGCAACTTGCCATGGCGCAGGATTGGCGGTGCGAAAGGCGGCTGCCGCTGATCGCCGTCCTGCAAAAGGGCCAGCAGTGCCGGCACACCCTGGCCCTTGGCGGGTTCACCGCGGGCAACATCCACATACTCAGCGCCGGCGGCTTCGAGTGCAAGCCGGACGAATTCGCCGCGGCCCTGGATCGAGGGCCAGTAATACAAATGGTAGGCCATGGGGCTCTTTCCTTGGGTTTACTTGCCGGACAATCCCATCGAACGGGTGATGACTTCCTTCATGATCTCATTGGTTCCGCCGTAGATCCGCTGCACCCGCGCATCGGCAAAGGCCCGGCTGATCGGATATTCCCACATGTAGCCATAGCCACCGAACAGCTGCAGGCATTCGTCCATGACCTTGCACTGCAGGTCGCTGCACCAGTACTTGGCCATGCTGGCCGTGGCCGTATCCAGTGTGCCCCGCACCACCATTTCCAGGCACTTGTCGACAAACACCCGCGCGATCTGCACCTCGGTCTGCAGTTCGGCCAGCGTGAAGCGGGTGTTCTGGAAGCTGGCCACGGTGCTTCCAAACACCTTGCGCTCCTTCACGTACGCAATCGTGCGATCGATCGCGCCCTGGGCTGCGGCCACCGCGCCGATGGCAATCTGCATGCGCTCCCACGGCAATTCCTGCATCAGGCAGGCAAAGCCCTTGCCCTGCATCGCGTCGCCACCCAGCAGCATGTCGGCCGGCACCCGCACATTGTCGAAAAACAGCTCGGAGGTGTCCTGTGCCTTGAGGCCGAGTTTCTTCAGCCGCTTGCCCTTCTCGAAACCCGGCATGCCGCGCTCGACCAGCATCAGGCTGGTGCCACGTGCGCCCGCATTGGGATCGGTCTTGGCCACGACGATGACCAGGTCCGAATGCCAGCCATTGGTGATGAAGCTCTTGCTGCCATTGAGCAGGTAGCTGCCGTCGGGCTGGCATATGGCCGTGGTCTTGATGCCCTGCAGGTCGGAGCCCGCCGCCGGCTCGCTCATCGCGATGGCGCCGATCATTTCGCCACGCGCCATCGGTGGCAGGAACCTGGCCTTCTGGGCCGGCGTGCCATAGCGCTCGATATACGGCGCCACGATATTGGTGTGCAGGCCGAATCCGATGCCGCTATAGCCGCCGGCCGCGTTGACTTCCATCTGGATCACGGAATACAGACGATCGGCACCGGCGCCGCCGTATTCCTCGGGCATGGTCATGCACAGAAAGCCGTTGGCGCCTGCCCTTTCCCATACCGAGCGGTCAACGTAGCCCTGATCTTCCCAGCCCGCATGGTGGGGCGCAATTTCCCTGTCGGCGAAACGCTGGTAGCTATCGCAAAATGCCAGGTGCTCGGGGCCAAACAGGGTTCTTTCGATCATTGGACGCTTTCTGGAAAGGTACAGAGCCGGCTGCACGCCGCCTGCGGTCTCGATGCGTGCTAGCGTAACCAGGATAGGCCGCCGAATGCGCACTTTAGTGACAGGGGTCGCAGCGTCAATGCCTATACTCGATTTCTGATCTGCGCCATTGCGCGCCACCGCGCGCGGCCGCGGTCCGATCCGACCAACTGGAGTTGCGAGCATGAGCACTGAAGCATTTGTCTATGACGCGATCCGCACGCCCCGGGGCAAGGGCAAGAAGGACGGCAGCCTGCACGAGGTCAAGCCGATCAATCTGCTGGCCGGTGTGCTGGGAGAACTGCAAAGGCGCAATGATTTCGATACCGCGCAGGTCGATGACGTGGTGATGGGGGTCGTCTCGCCCATCGGCGAGCAGGGGTCGGTGATTGCGAAGGTTGCGGCCCTCAAGGCGGGCTGGGATTTTCGCTGCTCGGGCGTGCAGATCAACCGGTTCTGCGCCTCCGGCCTGGAGGCGGACAACATGGCCGCGCAAAAGGTGCGCTCGGGCTGGGAGGATCTGGTGGTGGCCGGCGGCGTCGAGAGCATGAGCCGGGTGCCGATCGGCTCTGATGGCGGTGCCTGGGCGCACGACCCGGAGACCAACAGCGCCACCGCGTTCGTGCCGCAGGGCATTGGTGCCGACCTGATCGCGACGATCGAGGAATTCAGGCGCGAGGATGTCGACGCCTTTGCGCTGGAAAGCCAGAAGCGTGCTGCGCGCGCGCGCGATGGCGGTTTCTTCGCCGGCTCGGTGGTGCCGGTCAAGGACTTCCTGGACCAGACCATCCTGGACTTTGACGAGTTCATCAAGCCCCACACCACGATGGAAGGTCTGGCCGCGCTGCGGCCCGCTTTCGAGGCGATGGGGGCGATGGGCTTCGATCAAGTGGCGCTGACGCGTTATCCGCAGGTCGAGCGCATCCACCATGTGCACCATGCCGGCAACTCGTCGGGCATCGTCGACGGAGCGGCTGCAATCCTGATTGGTTCCGAGGCCGCAGGCAGGACGCACGGCTTCACGCCGCGGGCGCGCATCGTCGCGGCGGCCTTGAGTGGCGCCGACCCCACCATCATGCTGACCGGCCCCATGCCGGCCGCGCGCAAGGCGTTGGCCAAGGCCGGCATGACGATCGACCAGATCGACCTGTTCGAGGTCAATGAGGCGTTTGCCGCAGTCCCGATGCGCTTCATGAAGGAAATGGGTGTGCCGCACGAGAAGGTCAACGTCAATGGCGGCGCGATCGCGATGGGGCATCCACTGGGCGCTACCGGGGCGATGATCCTCAACACGCTGATCGATGAGTTGCACCGGCGCAAACTGCGTTATGGCCTGGCCACTTTGTGCGTGGGCGGCGGCATGGGAATTGCCACCATCGTCGAGCGGATCTGAGGATTCATTGACCAACACGACTGCAAAACTCCTGCCGAGCCCGTTTGCATGTGTTCTGCGCTAGCGCAACGCGCGCCATTGCCATGCCGTGAAATTGGAATCTGACCCCCATTAAACCCATGAAAACCATCCTGTACGAGCTCAATGCAGAGGGCATTGCGACCATCACCTTTGACGAACCGAACTCGCCCGTCAACACCATGTGCGTGGACTGGCAACACGACCTGACGACAGTGACCGAACAGGTGGTGCGGGACAAGGCGGCGATCCGGGGCATCATCCTGGCATCGAACAAGTCGACCTTTTTTGCCGGCGCCGACCTGAAGGGGCTGATGCGGATGAAGGCCGTTGACGCGCCAGCCATCTTTCGCGAGATCGAGCAGAACAAGAAGAACTTCCGCACGCTGGAGACGCTCGGAAAGCCGGTAGTGAGTTGCATCAACGGAGCTGCGTTGGGCGGCGGCTGGGAGGTTGCGCTGGTCGGCCACTGCCGCATCGCGGTGGATGATCCGAAGATTCAGCTGGGTCTGCCCGAGGTCACGCTGGGCCTTATTCCCGGGGCCTCGGGCATCACCAAGATGACCCGGCTGCTCGGGTTGATGGTGGCCCAGCCCTATATTCTGGAAAGTCGCCTGTTCAGCCCGCGTCAGGCGCTGGAGCTGGGCCTGGTGCAGGAACTGGTGGCCGACGCTGGCGCATTGCGTGCAGCGGCCCTGACCTGGATCGCCGCCCATCCTGTTTCCATGCAGCCCTGGGACGACAAGACCTACAAGATTCCGGGCGGAACGCCCAGCCATCCGGCGATTGCCCAAGTGCTGGTGGTAGCACCGGCCATGCTGAAGAAGACCACGCGCGGCTTGTACCCGGCACCCGAGGCCGCGCTGGCGGCGATGGTCGAGGGCGCAAAAGTTGATTTCGACACCGCCTTGCGCATTGAGAGCCGTTATCTCGCCAAGCTGGTGGTCCACCCGGTGGCCAAGAGCATGATCAACACGTTCTTCTTCAACCTCAATGCCATCAAGTCCGGGCAGTCGCGGCCAAGGGGCGTGCCACGCTACAAGCCAACACGGGTCGGCATCCTGGGCGCCGGCATGATGGGTGCGGGCATTGCCTATGCGCAGGCCCGCCGCGGCATTGCAACCGTGCTCAAGGATGTCAGCCTGGAAAAGGCCACCGCCGGCAAATCGTACAGCGCCAGGCTGACCCAGGCGCGTGTCGACAAGGGCCGTATGGGACCGCACGACCAGGCCGAACTGCTGGCGCGCATCACGCCGACCGGTGCCGCTGCGGACCTGCAAGGATGCGAGCTGATCATCGAGGCGGTGTTCGAACAACGCGCGCTCAAGGCCGGCGTCACCCAGGAGGCCGAGCCGATGCTGGCCTCAGGCGGGTTTTTCGCCAGCAACACCTCGACCCTGCCAATCGGCGGACTGGCCAAGGCGAGCAGCCATCCGGACAAGTTCGTCGGCATCCATTTCTTCAGTCCAGTGGACAAGATGAAGCTGGTCGAGATCATCCGTGGTCCCCAGACTGACGATGAGACGGTGGCGCGCGCCTTCGACTATGTGCAGGCGCTGGGAAAGATTCCGATCGTGGTAAACGACGCGCGTGGTTTTTACACCAGCCGTACCTTTGGCACCTTCGTCATGGAGGGGGCGGCCATGCTGAGCGAGGGCCTTCCCGCCGCAGTGATCGAGAACGCTGCGGTCCAGTGCGGCATGCCGGTTGGGCCGCTGGCGGTTGTCGACGAGACGTCGCTGTCGCTCAGCGTGCATGTCATGGAGCAGATGCGCGCCGACTTTGCGGCCGAGGGCAAGACCCTCGACGCTACGGCGGGCCAGTTGCTGATCGAGCGCATGGTCAAGGAATTCAAGCGCCCGGGGCGTGCTGGCGGTGGGGGCTTCTATGACTATCCGGCCGAAAAGGGGGCGAGGAAGACCCTGTGGCCGGAACTGCGGCGCCATTTCGAAAAGCCTGGTGCAGCCTGGGAACTGCAGGACATCAAGGACCGCCTGTTGTATCGCCAGGCGGCGGAAACCGCGCGCTGCCTGAGCGAAAACGTCTTGACCGCGGTGCATGACGCCAATATCGGCTCCATCTTCGGCATCGGTTTCCCGGCCTGGACTGGTGGCGCGATGCAGTTCATCTATGGCATGGGGATCGACCCCTTCCTGCGCCGCGCGGATGCATTGGCGCTGCAGTTTGGCCCGGGTTTCGCGCTGGCAGACGCGGTACGCGAGACGATCCGCCGCCACCAGCCGGTATATTGACTCGGCGCCGACCGCGCAAGAAGGAGTGTGCTGATGCAATCGTTGGAATCCGCTGCCAGCCTCTCGGAGCAAGCCCGGGCAGAGGCATTTTCCATGCCGATTGGCCAGATCGACGTCAGCAAGCCGCGCTTGTTTCAGCAAGACACCGTAGGCCATTATTTCGCGCGCTTGCGGCGCGATGACCCGGTGCACTACTGCGAGAACGACTTCTACGGTGGCTTTTGGTCCGTCACCAAGTACAAGGACATCATGCAGGTGGACACCAGCCACCACATTTTTTCCTCGGACTGGTCGCAGGGTGGCATTGCGCTGTTCGACGCGCCCATGGACGACCGGCTGCAGATGTTCATTGCCATGGATCCGCCCAAGCACGACGCGCAGCGCAAGAGCGTTAGCGCCATTGTGGCGCCGGGCAATCTGGCGACCATGGAGTCCACCATCCGCGCCCGCACTGCCGCAGTGCTGGACGGCTTGCCGCGGGGCGAGACCTTCGACTGGGTTCAGCGGGTGTCGATCGAGTTGACTACGCAAATGCTGGCCACCCTGTTCGATTTCCCTTTCGAAGACCGCAAACTGCTGACCTGGTGGTCGGATGTGGCCACCTCGGTTCCGCAGGTCGACCATCTGGTCGAGTCGCCCGAGGCGCGCCAGGCCGAACTGGGCAAGTGCCTGGCGTACTTCACCACGCTGTGGAACCAGCGTGTCAACGCGCCACCGCGCACCGACCTGGTCTCGATGCTGGCCCACGCACCTGCCACCCGTGACATGAGCTCGCGCGAATACCTGGGCAACCTGCTGCTGCTGATCGTCGGAGGCAATGACACCACGCGCAATTCCATGACCGGCGGCGTACTTGCGCTGCACCAGAACCCGGAGGAGTTCGCCAAGCTGCGGGTCAATCCGTTGTTGGTCGAAAGCATGGTGCCAGAGATCATTCGCTGGCAAACGCCGCTGCCGCATATGCGGCGCACCGCCATGGTTGACACCGAGCTGGGTTGCAAGACGATCCGCAAGGGCGACAAGGTCGCCATGTGGTACTACTCCGGCAACCGGGACGAAGAGGCGATTCCCGAGGCAGATCGGTTCATCATCGATCGCGCCAGGCCGCGACAGCACCTGTCGTTCGGATTCGGCATTCACCGCTGCGTCGGCAATCGGCTGGCCGAGATGCAGTTGAAGATCCTGTGGGAGGAGATCCTGAATCGTTTCCCGCGCATCGAGGTTGTGGGTCAACCGACCCGGCTGTTGTCGAATTTTGTGCGCGGCTATTCGCGGTTGACGGTTCGCATTCCCGCCTGATCTTGGCGCCAATGCTGCGCAGGGATTGGGCTGCCTCACGGTCCATCGCGGCGACAGCGTATCAGAACCTGCCGTCGACCAGGTACATCGCGATCCAGGGCTTCCAGACCACCAAGGCCAGGCATCCCGGCATCGGGACGATGTAGGGGATCGCCGCTTTGACGAGCAGGCCGAAGGGTTGCTTGAAAGCCGACATGGCGACGATCAGGTTGATCCCCACCGGCGGCGTCAGGAAGCCGATCTCCAGGTTCAGGATCATGATGATGCCGAACACGATCTTGTTGTAGCCATAGGAGGGAACCGCCAAGCTTGGAGGTCTCCAGCACGACGTTATAGAAATCCTTGAGCTGCATTTCGCCGTACACGAAGGTCTCGATCAGGATCGCGTACAGCAGCGCGCGGCGACCCTGCCCGATTCATTCCTGGAACTCCGGCGCCACGGGACGCAGTGCCGGTCTGGCGGCAAAAAAGAAATAGCGCACCGCAGCCGACAGGAAACCCAGCGGAATCGCCAGCTGGAATGGCCAGACCGGAACCGCAAATGCCTGTGCCCGCAATCCGGTCGACATGAGACCTGGCGGACCTGAGGCTTTTATAGCAGTGGAATCGTTTGCGGCCGTCATGGATTGCGTGGTGGCCGCGTCGTATCGGCGACACCGGACGGGCGTGCCGACCCGCTGGCGCACTTGCAACCGACCGGGGACTGCACCTTGGACCTGCCAGCGGACGCCGGGGCGGCACTGGCGCAACCCACCCGCGCGCTCGACCTGCCCCCAGTAGTGCCCCTTGCGTTGACGAGGGAAATACACGCCACGGAACAGCCGATTAGGATGGGTGCCAGCCAGGGGGCATGGAGGGCACTCTCGACATGCCCTGCCCTCGCCTTAAGCAAAACACATACCACCCAATTTTCAGGAGTCTCGCATGGCATATCCGTTTTCCCGCGTTGCGGTCGCTGGCCTGCTGCTTGCCTTTGCCCTGCCCGCTGCATGGGCCCAGGTGCCCGATTTCCGGTTCGGCAGCACGGCGCTTGCGTCTCAGGCTGAGCGCAGCATCACGATCGAGACCAACACGCCGTGGGTCAATGTGCGGCAAGGCGAATCGGTTCGTTTTGTCGTGGGGTCCAACGAATTTGGCTGGAAGTTTGATGGCGCTGCGAGTTCGTTCGACCTGATGCGGGTTGCACCGGCAGGATTGCTGAATCGATCGTTGACGGTGTATGTGATGCAGGTATCGAGAGGGCGGGATAACTGAGGTTTTGGCAATCAGGAGGAACAACGCGCTTGCAATGACCTCGCTGGTGCAGGCGCGCAGGGGATTCGACGGGCCAACCCCACCCTGAGCGTTCCACCCGCCTCAAGCGCGTTGCGCCCATTTCAGCAGTTCCGCCTTGCGCACCTTGCCCAGCGCTGTCTTGGGCAGTTGGTCGCTGAACAACACCCTCCGCGGTAGCTTGAATCGGGCGATCTGTCCGTCGAGCAGGGCCAGCACGGCGCTCGCATCCAGCGTCGAACCCGACTTGCGCACGATGACGGCAACCGCCACTTCGCCCCAGCGCGGATCGGGTTGTCCGATGACGGCGGCATCGGCGATCTCCGGGCAGGCCGCCAGCAGGTTTTCGATCTCGGCCGGGTAGATGTTTTCCCCACCCGAGATGATCATGTCGCGCGAGCGGCCGACGACCCAGTAAAAGCCCTCTGCGTCCTGGCGCGCCAGGTCGCCGCTGCGAAACCAGCCGTCGGCAAAAGACGGGTTGTGGTCGTCCGCCCAATAGCCCTGCATCA
This sequence comes from Rhodoferax sp., assembly GCA_031396205.1. Taxonomy (GTDB): domain Bacteria; phylum Pseudomonadota; class Gammaproteobacteria; order Burkholderiales; family Burkholderiaceae_C; genus CAISIP01. Next base: position 38,581 of record JANNKH010000127.1, on the reverse strand, counting down.
GGTTGGCGGCGCGAATCCAGATCTCGCCGACGTCGCCGTCGGCCACATCCGCACCGGTACTGCCGACCAGGCGTACCGCGACATGCAGGCCAGCCTTGCCGGCGGCTCCCGGAACCCGCAGCGCGTCCTCGCGCCGCAGGTATATCGACACTGGTCCGGTTTCGGTGGCGCCATAGACCTGTCCGATCGGAACACCGCGTCGGTGAAACGCGTCGATCAGCGTAACGGGAACCACCGATGATCCGGCCACGATCAAACGCAGCGACGACAGGTCGGCCGCCGCGAACCCTGGATGCTCCTGCACTGCCCGCAACGTGGCTGGCACCATGACGGAGAGTCCGGGGCGACGTGTCTGAACGTCGGCCAGCCATGCACCCGGCTCGAATCGGCGATGCAGCGTGACCGTGGCGCCGGCATGCAGGACGGGCAGCGTCTGGATGCACAAACCGCCAACATGGAACAACGGCAGCACGGTCAACGCATGGTCGGCGGCGCCCAAGTCCTGCGCATGGGTCGCGTTGATGCAATTCCAGATCAAGCCGGACTGGGTATGCAAAGCACCTTTGGGCTTGCCCGAAGTACCGGATGTGTAGACCAGCAACACTGGCGACGCGTCGGTGCCGTCCCGGCCTGCCCGCTTCGCAGACCCCCGATGTCCCTGCCTCAGGCAATCGATGTCCGAGGCCGGCAACAGCGCCACGCCGCCGATGCCGCCCAGCGCGCTTGCTGCCTCTGTGTGGTTGCTGTCATGGACCAGCAGATGGGCTCCGGCATGCACCAGGATCACGGCCTGTTCCGCCGCCGCCAGGCGGTAGTTCAGCGGCAGCAGGATGGCTCCGATGCGCGCCAGCGCGAACAGCATGACCAGCATGGCCGGGTCGTTCAGGCCCAGCCAGGCGACCCGGTCGCCATGCGACACGCCGGCGGCCTGCAACGCGGACGTAGCGTGGCAGATGCGCTCCCACAGTTGCCGATAGCGAATGTCCTGCCCGTCGAAATGCAGTGCCACCTTCTGCGGCGCGAACTGTGCATGGCGTTCGATGATGCGCGACAGGTTCATCGCTCTGGCTCAGGCCTGCTGACGTGGCGCACGGCGACGGCCGACTACAGCACGTCGGGCTCGTCGCTCTCACCGGCCTCGTACAGGCATTCGCGGCCCATGCGGTCGATGCATAACTCGGCGGTCCAGGGCAGCATCAGCGAGCCGCAGCGCGAGTCGCGGTACATGCGCTCCAGCGGTAGCGTCTTGAGCATGGACTGGCCGCCGCAGGTGCGCACCGCCAGGCGGCAGATCTCGTTGGCGTTCTCCATGACGCTGTAGTGCGCCGCCAGCAGGCCCAGGCGGATCTCCTTGGACGGGTCGACCCGGGCCGCGCGCGCGTTCTGCAGGAAGATCGCCCGCGTCTGCTCCAGCTTGACCTTCATCTCGGCCACCGCGATCTGCTTGGTCGGGTACATGCGGCGCTTGACCGGCGGCGTACCGGGCACTTCGGCGCGCAGGTATTGCACCGTGAAATCGTAGGCTGCCTGCGCAATGCCCATGTAGGTCGGCGACAGCGTGGCAAACATGTGCGGCCAGCGCAATGCGGCCTGCGCGTACAGGCCTTCAGGCATGAGCCGTTCGGCCTCGGGGACGAACACATCCCGGAACAACAGGTTGCGCGACACCGTGCCGCGCATGCCCAACGGGTCCCATTCGCCACTGACGGTGACGCCGGGCAGATTGCGGTCCACCGCCAGGTACAGCGCGTCGCGTTGGGTTGCGCCCGGCTTGTCCAGCGTGCACAGGATGCCGTAGTAATCAGCGGCGCCTGCCAGCGAGGCGAATATCTTCTTGCCATTGACGATGTAGCCGCCATCGACCTTGCGCGCCAGCGTGCCGAACGGCGCCTTGCCGGCCGCCGCTGCGCCGCCTTCGGAAAAGGGCTGCGAATAGACCTTGCCCTGCTCCACGATGCGCTTGTAATGCATCGCGCGATGCTCCTCATGGTTCGCGCGCTGCTCGGGCGTCATGTCCAGGTCATCGGCGATGAAGCCGGTCCACATGGTCGAACTCACGTGCATGTTCAGCGTGAGCGCGGTCGCGCCGCAATGCCGGCCGATCTCGGCGGCAGTCATGACATAGGTCGCGAAATCGGCACCCCAACCGCCATATTGCTCCGGCACGCAAATGCGCAGCAGCCCGGCCGCATGCATGTCGGCATAGTTCTCGAACGGAAACACCGCGTCACGGTCGATCTGGCCTGCTCGCGGCGCAAACTTGTCGCGCCCCAGACTCGACGCGATGGCCAGCAATTGGGTCTGCTTGTCCGTGGGTGTGCTGTAGTCTCCCGCGATCGATGGCGGCACGTACCGACTGGAGGTGCATGTTGGTGGGGCCGTCGACATCGATATCCTCCTCAAGCTGGAAAATGTGCCTGCAGGAACCACAACACGGCTGCGTTGAACGCGTCCGGTTGCTCCATGTTGGCCAGATGGCCGACCTCGGGCAGACAATGGTAGTGGGACCCGGCGATGCGCCCGGACATGCGTTGCATCACCACGGGCGAAGCATTGCGATCAAGCTCACCGGCCAGACACAGGGTGGGCACGGTGATCCGGGCCAGGTCATCGAGCCGGTTGAACGCCACGATGGCCCGCAATGCGGCTCGGTAAGCCGACGGCGGCACCGATGCCATGACCAGTTGCGCGGCCTGCTGGGCGGGCGATGCAGCGCCGGGCGCCATCATGGCGGGCACCAGTTGCGCCGCGAGCTGTGCCATGGTCTGGCCTGCGTCCAGTGGCGCGAAGCGATCGTTCAGGAACTGCTGCTGCCACTGGCCGTCGGCCCGGCCAAACGCCGGCGATGTGCCCGACAGTATCAGCCCGTGCACCAGCTGCGGTGCCAGCGCAACGAGTTCCTGCACCACCATGCCACCCATGCTGTGTCCGAGCAGAACGTTGCAGTGCGCGCCGGTGGTTTCGAGCAGATCTCGCAGCGACTCGGCCAGCGTGCGGATGGTGTAGGGCTCGACGGAGGCGGACGCACCATAACCTGGCATGTCCCATGCGATGGCACGGTACCCGGCGGCCGCGATGGCGCCCAGGTTTTCGGCCCACACCGCCTTGCCACCGCCAACGCCATGCAGCAGGAACACCGCGGTGGCACCGCTGCCCTGCTCCAGGGTTCCGGGTAGGACTGCCACTGCCGTCATGGTCTGGCCCTCACGCCAACGGGCCCTGCAAATGGCCGCGGTCGACCACGACCGTCGTGTCCAGGGTCACGGTACAACGGCGTAACGGCAGGTCGAAATGACCCAACGTGTGGCGCCCCGCGACCTCATTGGCGCCGGTGGAGTACAGGAAATTGCCGGCAAAGGCGCGCAGCTCGGTACCGTTGAAATCGTTCTTGTCATAAAACGCCATGGCATCCCAGCGCGCTGTCGGATTCATGCCCCAGCCGACATGGGACACCGCATAGGCGGCACGGTCACCCCAAGCCGAAAAATAGCTGCGCATCAGCTCCGCATCGAGGTGGCTGCCGGCAATGTCGATCACATGGTCGTCCTGCACGGTGAGCGCGACCGGCTTTTCGATGTAGCGTTTGAACGTCAGGTTGACATCGCCCTCGTCCAGTACCAGCATCCCATTGACGCTAGCGGCAGCGGGAAAGGCCAGGCACAGGCCGCCCGGCCAATGCGAGATGCTGCCGGCGCGCACGGTATAGCCCCAGCCGCCTCCCACACGCGCCCCTTGGAGCCCAATGGTCAGGTCGGTCCCCGCGGCGGACCGCACCCGCATCTGGACGGCATTCTTGAGCATCCGCATGCCGGACTTGACCTTTTCCTCCAGCGCCGGCTCCGGCATGCAGCGCTCCAGTATCTCTGGGTGCTCGTTGGAGACCATCAACACCCGCGCCCCACCGCCCAGGATCTGGGGCAACTCTGGCGCGTGCAGCAGGCCTTCGACCGTCAGGTCGGCAACGAAACCACTGCCCGCTAGTGCCGCCACGACCGGTGCCAGGCCACCGATGGCGTCGGATGCACCCGTGGATCGCACCGGTACCGGCGCCTGCAGGCGCGCACTGGCCAGCACCACATGGAACACCCGTGCGCCCAGGCGGTGCAGCGCCAACTCGGCCAATTGCACGTTGACCGGTCGGGACTGGGTTTCCGACAGGACCGCCGCGCTCTCACCAGGCTGCACGCCGCACAGCCGAAAAACCTGCGCGAAGGCGTCGATCCATTTGGCTTCGATTCGCTGCTGCAGCATCGGCCTATTTCCTCACAATCGCGAACCCAGCGTGAAGTATCCTCCTGCGTGGAACAGCAGCGGCGCGGTTTCTGCATGGGTGTAGCGCTCGACCTGGGCAATGAACAGACAGTGGTCGCCAGCGCTCTGGTGCGACACCCGGCGACACTCGAACCAGGCCGCCGCGCCATGCAAATAGGGCATGCCATCCTGATTCTCGGCGTGTGCCACCTGGGCGAATTTGTCTGGCGCAGGCGACGCAAACAGCCGCGAGGTCTCGACCTGGGCCTCGGTCAGTACATTCACCACGAAGCGTTCGTTGGCCTGGAATACCGGCAGACTGGTCGATCCCAGGCGCAGCGCCCAGCTGATCAGCGGCGGCTCGAGCGACAACGCGCCAAACGAATTGGCAGTCAGCCCGATGAAGCTGCCATTCGGGCCGCGGGTCGTGATGACGGTGACACCGGTGGCGAACTGGCCCAGCGCCACGCGCAGGGCGCGGCTGTCAATGCGCGTGGTATCACTGGACGGGGACATGCGCGGGTCGGAGGGGGCTGCCATCGGTCAACATCATAGAGGACGCGGGCGGTGGATCGGATGGTTGCTGGGGTATGCTTCGCGCTGCGACTCGCACAGAGCCCGACCGCCATGACCGCCAAGACCGAATCGACCCAAGACCAGAAGCACTTCACGCAGGCTGTCGCTCAGATGGGCGAGCACCAGGACGTGGTGGCCGTGCATGCGATCTTCAACAAGCAAGGCGTGAAGATTGTCGACAAGGGCGTGGCGATCAACCTGGGCCTGTACGACCGGCTGATGCAGCACAAGCTGGCGGCGCCACTGGAGGAGTCCCTGATCACCAGCGACGCCGTCTCGGGCGAGTCGCTCCGGCGCAGCGCGGCTTCGATCATGGACGATGTGCCGTTCTTTGGCCGGATGGCGGCTGATCCGTTGGTCCGAAAGCTGCTTCTCAATGTGATAGAGACGGTTCCGCTGCCCGACGCGATGGCATTTCAGTTGACGGTTGCACGCGATGTACGGCCCGAGATCTATATGCATTTGCTGCGCACCGCACTGGTGTCGATCTGGCTGGTCAACAAGCCGCCGCTGATGTCGCGGTTCGATCTTGGCATGGCCGCGTCGGCGGGCCTGCTGCACGACATCGGCATGCTGCATGTCGACCCGGTGTTGCTGCAACCTGCACACCATCTCAACCGGGAGCAGCGCCGCCAGCTGTATTCGCACCCGCTGCTGTCCACCACCCTGGTCGAACGCCATCACCAGTATCCGCGCGAGGTTGTCCGGGCGGTGTCCGAGCACCAGGAATACCTGGACGGTTCGGGCTATCCCCGCAACCTGAACGGTGACATCATCAGCGCGCTTGGACGGGTGATCGCGCTGGCGCAGGTAGTGTCGGCGATGTTTGCCCCCGGGCGCAGTGCGCCTGAAATGCAGTTGTCGGTATTGTTGCGCCTCAATACCCATCGCTATGATTCCGCGATGTCGACGCAGTTGCTAACCCTGGTGCAGCCGCAGCTCGATGTGCTGAGCGCCGCGGTGGTTGTGCTGGACGATGCAGTTGCTCCGCTCAGTGAGATCGATGCGATCCTGTCTCAACTGCCACTGGACCTGGAATCCACCTCCGAGCTGACGCCGGCCCGACGCGACGCCATGGCCATGGTCGTCGACCATGGCGCCAAGCTGCGTCGGGCCTTGGCGGGCGTGGGCGCCGTGCCCGACCAGTTGGCCCTGCTGGGAGACGCGTTGCAGGACGAGGCCGTTCGCACGGAACTGACCCTGCTGGCGCGTGAAGCCAGCTGGCAGATTCGCACACTGGGTCGCGAAGCCCGCAGGCGCTGGCGCAACCTAGCCGAAGCGGACTATCCGGCGCCATTGCAGCAATGGCTCGACCGCATCGATGCATTGGTGGCTTCGTTGGCAGGCCCTTTGCCAGAAGTATCAGCCGGTGCTGAGCCCAGTCGCATTGCGGTTGACTCGGTTGTAGCAGCTGATGCGTCAACTAGTTGACTCCGTCAATCAATTAGCCCAAGATGGTGGCATGGATACCTCTCTGGCGTCGGTCGATGCCGATCAGGTCGACGCGTTGCGCCGATTCAATCGTTTCTACACCCAGCGCCTGGGCATCCTGGCGCCTTACCTCGACAGCGACCTGACGCTGACCGAGGTCCGCGTGCTGTACGAACTAGCGCATGGCACTTCAGCACAAGGCCCGGGTCAGCACGCCGCGCAGATTGGCGCCCTGCTGGGCCTGGACGCGGGCTACCTGAGCCGGATTCTGCGGCGGTTCGAGTCGCGCGACTGGATTGCGCGCAGTCGCTGCCGGCAAGACGGCAGGCACTATCGACTGCACCTGACCGAAGCCGGAATGCTGGCCTTCCTGCCGCTCCAGGAGAAATCAATAGAACAGGCCGTTGCCGCACTTGCACCACTGTCCACCGCGCAACGAACGCAACTGGTGGCCGGTCTGTCGATGGTCCACGGGCTGCTGCAGCCGTCCACGCCGGCGCCAATACCCGCGGTGGCGCTGCGCGAACTGCAACCTGGCGACCTGGGTTGGGTGGTGGAACAGCACGGGACCATTTATGCACGGGAATATGGCTTCGACCAGGCGTTCGAGGCGTTGGTGGCACAGGTTGTAGCCGACTATGTCGGGCAGCACCGAAGCGGGCGATCGCAGGGCTGGATCGCGCATCAGGGCGATGAACGGTTGGGTTGTGCATTCGTCGTGCGCAAGTCGCAAACCGTGGCCCAGCTGCGCCTGCTGCTCATGCTGCCCCAGGCACGGGGTATGGGCCTGGGTGAGCGCCTGACCGACGCCTGCATCGCGTTTGCCCGAGCCATGGACTACCGAAAAATGCTGCTGTGGACCAACAGCTGCCTGGCCGCCGCGCGTGCGATCTATGCGGCGCGCGGCTTTGTGCTGCACACGAGCGCGTCCTACCGTGGCTTTGGACAGGACCTGGTCGGTGAGACCTGGGAACTGCGTCTGTGAATCTGGCCCTGATCGCAGCGGCGGCAACCGGGGTGCAGGTCGGCGCGGCGACCGTGGCGTCGCGCTTCGTTGTAGGCGAGATCGCGCCTTTGACGCTGGCGCTTTTGCGCTACGCGATAGGCGCTGCGTGTCTGGTCCCGGTAGCCATCGCGCTTGCGCGCCGGCAGACCAGGCGAGCGCGCCAGGCGCAAGCGGCGCACACTGGCATCGTCGTTCGCGACTGGTGTGTCATGGGATTGCTGGGAATCGGCCAGTTCGGCCTACTGATCGCCGCCCTGAACTATGGCCTGCAAACCGTCGACGCCGCCCGTGCGGCCATGATCTTCAGCCTGTTCCCGTTGATGACGCTGTTGTTGTCGTCTGCGCTGGGCCAGGAGCGCTTGCGTGCAGGGCTGCTCGCCGGCGTGGTGCTTGCAGTGGCCGGTGTCATGGTGGCGTTGTCACCCAAGATGGCTTCAGGGCATGCCGGCAGCTGGACCGGCGAACTGGCGGTGCTGGCCAGCGCCGCGATCGGCGCGGTGTGCAGCGTGCTGTACCGCCCCTACCTGCAGCGCTATCCAGTGTTGCAGGTGTCGGCCTTTGCAATGCTGGCCTCGGTGTTGTTCCTGGCCATCGCGGCGATGTCCGAATCCTGGACCACCGCATTGGCGGCGATCAGCCCGGCAGCCTGGGCCGTGGTGGTGTTCATCGGCCTGTCGAGCGCGGTTGGTTATTGGTGGTGGCTGTACGCACTGCGCCATGAGTCCGCCACCCGGGTCACGGTTTTCCTGGCGCTCAATCCACTGACGGCCGCCGCTCTTGGCCATTGGCTGCTGCATGAACCGCTGGACCGCTGGATCGCCATCGCCGTGGTGCTGATCGCGGCCGGGCTTTGGCTGGCCACCCGCTCGCCGAAGGCGGGACGCCGCCGATAATCGCGCGATGCCGGACCCAATACCCCCCATTGCGAGCAGTCGGCATCCGCAGTCGCTGGCCGACCTGTTCTGGTCGCTCAGCTTTCTGGCGCTGCAAGGTTTCGGCGGCGTCCTGGTCGTCGTTCAACGCGAGCTGGTGGAAAAGAAGCGCTGGCTGACGCCGGAGGAGTTTCTCGAGGACTGGTCCGTGGCGCAGATCCTGCCGGGACCCAATGTGGTGAACTTGTCGCTGATGATTGGCGGGCGACATTTCGGCTTGCCTGGCGCGTTGGTGGCATTGGCCGGCATCCTGACCTTCCCGTTGCTGATCCTGCTGGTGCTGGCGGCGATTTTTGCGGGCATTGCCGATCATCCAGGCGCGCAGGGTGCTCTGCGCGGCCTGGCGGCAGTCGCCGCGGGCTTGTTCGCCGCGACCGGACTCAAAATGATTCCGGCTTTGCGTAGCAACGCCATGGGCGGGCCGGCTTGCCTGGTCATTGCGATCGCCAGTTTTCTGGCGGTTGCCCATCTGCGTATTCCGCTGGTCTGGGTGCTGCTCGGATTGGGGATGCCGGCCGGTGCCTGGGCCTGGTACCGATTGGGGCGTGCATGAAGGCATCGCGGTGAACCTGTCATTCGTGTGGTCCGACTGGCTCGCGCTGTTCAGCCATTTTCTGTCGTTGTCGCTGTTGGCGGTAGGTGGCGCCATCATGCTGGCGCCGGAGATGCACCGCTATCTGGTTGACCAGCGCCAGTGGCTGACCGATCCACAGTTTGCGTCGAGCATCGCGCTTGCTCAGGCCGCGCCCGGACCCAACGTTCTGTTCATTGCGCTGCTGGGCTGGAACATCGGGCTCAACAATGGCAGCGTCGTGCTGGCGATGCTGGGCATGCTGATCGCCCTGGTCGGCGTGTTGTTGCCCAGCACTGTGCTGACTTACTCCGCCAGCCGATGGAGCCACCGCAACCGCAACCGGCGCTCGGTGCGCGCCTTCAAGATGGCCATGGCGCCGATCGTCATCGCCTTGTTGCTGGCAACATCCTGGTTGCTGGCCGCGGCGCTTGACCAGCAACCCCATGCGTGGGCGTTGTGGCTGCTGACGCTGGCCAGCACGTTGCTGGTGTGGAAGACCCGGATCCACCTGTTGTGGTTGCTTGGTACCGGCGCGGTGCTCGGGGGCTTGGGGTGGGTGTAGCGTGCGCCGCGGGTGCCAACCCGACCCGCGATGCAGCGGGCCGTGTCGACCGGCAGTTTTTCTCGTTTGGGACTGCGCCCAACAACCTCAGACGCCGCGCTGGCGCAGTGCTTCGTACAGGCAAACGCCACTGGCAACCGATACATTGAGGCTCTCGACAGCGCCGCGCATCGGTATCTGCACGCATTCGTCGCAAGTCTTGCTGGTCAGCTGGCGCATTCCGGCTCCCTCGGCACCCAGCACGAGAGCCACGCTCTGGCGCAGATTGGCCTGGTAAAGCGATTTGGGTGCGGTATCGCTCGTGCCGATGACCCAGATCGACCGCTCCTTGAGTTCGCCCAACGTCCGCGCCAGGTTCGTCACCATGAAATAGGGAACGGTGTCGGCTGCGCCACTGGCGACCTTGGCTACGGTGGCATTGATACCGGCGGCATGGTCCTTGGGCGCAATGACCGCATGCGCGCCCGCGCCATCGGCCACACGCAAACAGGCGCCCAGATTGTGCGGATCGGTCACGCCATCGAGCACCAGCAACAGCGGCGCCGTGCGCTGCCCGGCTGGCAATGCGGCCTGCGAATCCTCCAGGTCCTCGAGCAACTGGTCCAGAGAATGGGTTCTTGCAATGGCTTGTACCCGGGCTGCGATGCCCTGGTGGGCATGCGTGCCGCACAGCTTGGACAAGCGCAGGCCATCCGACTCGACCAGGCGCACACCCGCCTCGGCGGCGCGCTCCAGGAACTGGCGCATGCGCGCGTCGCGCCGGCTGGCATCGAAATGCACCTCGATCACGGATTGGGGCGCGGTGCGCATGCGCACACCGGTGGCGTGAAAGCCGAAAACAAGCTTGGAACTGGACATAGGCCCGATTATCCGGTGTTGCCCTGGCCTGCAAACCAGCGCGGTCGGACCTTGCCCGGCTTGGCGCCTGATCCCGGATTAGCCTCTGCACCGCATGCGAGGCCCCGGCGAGGCCGTCGATCCAGACTGGCAAAAACTGAAACGAAGACCATGGACATCGCACCGCCTATTGCCGGACCAAACGACCGGTTGGACGTTGCGATTAAAAGACCGGTTAGGCTATCCGTCCGGCCTCGATCGTGATACGCCGTGTGCAACGCTGCGCAATGCCCTGGTCATGGGTGACCAGTACCAGGGTCGTGCCCAATTCGGAGTTCAGATCGAACATCAGTTTCATGATGGTCTCGCCCGTTGCAAAGTCCAGGCTGCCGGTCGGTTCATCTGCCAGCAGCACAGCGGGCTGCACGACAAAGGCGCGTGCCAACGCCACCCGCTGCTGCTCGCCTCCGCTGAGCACTTTCGGATAGTGGCCAAGCCGCTCCGACAGGCCCACCCGCGCGAGCATCTCTGCCGCAGCCTTGCGCGCATCGCGCCGGCCACCGAGTTCCAGCGGCAGCATGACGTTCTCCAGCGCCGTCAGATTGCCCATCAGCTGGAAACTCTGGAACACGAATCCGACCTTGTCGGAACGCAACGCGGCGCGCTGGTCCTCGTTGATGGCAAACAGGTCCTGGCCGGCCAGCCGCACGGTGCCACGGGTTGGTGTATCCAATCCTGCAATGATGGACAACAGCGTGCTTTTGCCCGAACCCGATGCGCCGACAATCGCCGCAGTTTCCCTTGCTGCCAGCGAGAAATCGATATCGCGCAAAATGTCGAGCGTACCGGTCGAATCGGTGACCGACTTGAATACATGTTGGACCGCAATAATGGAATCCGCGCTGGTAGTGGGCATGAAGGGATTATTGTTTTGAATCGACGACACTTTATCGTGGCGGCAGGCGCGGCCTGCACTGTGGGGTTTTACGACGGGGGTGCCTGGGCACAGCCTTCCGTCGCGGCCAAGGCCAGCCTCGATGGTAAGGGCAAAGCGGCCGTCGACACGATCGTGGTCCTGGGTGACTCGCTGAGCGCGGAATACGGGCTGCGCCGTGGCAGCGGCTGGGTCGCGCTGCTGGACAACAAACTGCGGTTGGAGTCGGTGCCGGCGCGGGTAGTCAATGCCAGCATCAGCGGCGACACGACGTCCGGTGGTCGCAGCCGTCTGCCCGCCTTGTTGAACCAGTACAAGCCCAGCCACGTGGTCATCGAGTTGGGCGGCAATGACGCGTTGCGTGGCCTGCCGCTGCAAATGACACAAGACAACCTGAGCCACATGACACGCCAGGCGCAGTCGGCGGGAGCCAAGGTTTTGCTGATTGGCATGCAGGTTCCGCCCAACTATGGCAGCGACTATGCCACCCGCTTTGCCGGCCTGTTCGAACAGACGGCGCGCGCCACGGGCGCGTCGCTGGTTCCTTTCCTGCTCAAGGGCGTCGCCGACGGCGACGATCCAACCCGGTTATTTCAGAGCGACCGAATCCACCCGACGGCACAGGCGCAGCCCATCATGCTGGCCAATGTGTGGCCGCTGTTACGCAGGCAGTTGCGATGAGCGTCATGGCGGTGGACGCAGCCCCACTGCTGCAACAACTCGATGCGTTTGACACCATCATCGACGCACGCAGCGAGGACGAATACGCGTTGGACCACCTCCCCGGCGCCGCGAACTGGCCGACGCTCAATAACGCCGAGCGTCACGAAGTGGGGACCGTCTACAAGCAGGTCAACGCCTTCGAGGCGCGCAAGATGGGCGCGGCGATGGCGGCACGCAATATTGCCAGCCACATCCAGCGAGGAGCGATGGACAAGCCCCGGAGCTGGAAACCGCTGGTGTATTGCTGGCGTGGGGGTCAACGCAGTGGCGCGTTGTCGCTGGTGCTCGATCAGATCGGTTTTCGCGTCAGCATGGTGCAGGGTGGCTACAAGGCTTTCCGCGCTGCGCTGGTCACCGACACCGAACGACTGGCAGCGTTGTTCGACTATCAGGTGGTGTGTGGAACCACCGGCTCGGGCAAGACGCGCCTGCTGCAGTCACTGGCACGCGCCGGTGCGCAGGTGCTGGATCTGGAGGCGCTGGCCCACCACCGCAGTTCGGTGCTGGGGGCGATTCCCGGTTTGCCACAACCGTCGCAAAAGGCGTTCGACACGCGCGTCTGGAATACGCTGCGCCAGTTCGACCCCTGCCGGCCGGTGTTTGTCGAGAGCGAGAGCCGCAAGGTCGGCAATGTCGCAGTGCCGCTGGCGCTGATCGAGGCGATGCGCGAGCGTGGCCACTGCCTGAGTCTGGAACTCAGCGACCCGCAGCGGGTGGCGCTGCTGATGGAGGAGTACGATTTCTTTGTGCGCGACACCGCGGCGTTTTGCTCCCGCCTCGATGCACTGGTTGAAATCCGCGGCAAGGCGGCGATCCAGGCATGGAAGTTGGCGGTGCAGGCCGGCGATTTGACTGCGGTGGTGCAGGATCTGCTGACCACCCATTACGACCCGGTCTACCGGCAGTCGATGCAGCGCAACTTCAGGAATTTCACGCTGGCGCGGACCCTGGCGCCAATCGATCGCAGCGATGCATCGATGGATGCACTCGCCGCGACCTTGGACATCGACACACGCAGCGACAGCAATAGTCGCGTGCAAATGGCCCGTTCGGGATCAGCCCGGTGATTTCTGTCCGCCGTCGACGGGGGCTGGCGAATGGTCGATGTAGCTCTGGCCGTGCTCGAAATCACCCGGCCCGCCCTGCTTGCGCTGGGCTTTCTCCTTGAGCTTGTCTTCCTTCTTGCGCTTCTTGGCAAGTTCTTTCTGCCGCTTTTCGTATCCGTAGTTGGGAGTTGCCAATTTGACCTTTCAGATGGATACGCCACTTTAACAGTTCAGCCCGATCAGATCAAAAACGGCCGCAGCACAATGGATCAGGCATTGGGTCGGTAACCATCACGCGCCGGTGCCGTCGCATCGTCGTCGCGCCAGACGACCGATCCGCGGTAGGCGTGCCAGCTGGCATGCCCCAGCCAAGGGCCGACTACCATCAGCCCCAGGCCCCAAGGCAGCAGGGCCATTGCCACCAGCGCGGTGATCAGGCCGCCCCACAGCAGCATCACGCCGGGATTTTGGACTACCACCTGCAGGCTGGTGATGGCGGCTGATATGGCGTCGGTGTCACGGTCCAGAATCATCGGGATCGACACCACGGCTAGGGCATAGACCAGGCCCGCAAACGCGCCGCCAACGACCAGGTACACCGCGACGAAATCCCAGTTCTGTGGATTGAAGATGGCGCTGATCACCCCGGTGGTCGAAGGCATGCCGGTATTGAAGAAGACCGCAAAAACGACCAGCGACGCCCTGCCCCAGACGAGCTCGAGCACGATCAGCACCAATACCAGCAGGCCGACACTGCGCAAGCGGACATCCCAGCAGGTGAGGGATGACGCCAGGTCTGGTACCAGCCCGGCTTCGCGGCGGCGGCTGACTTCATACAGACCCATGGCGAGAAACGGGCCGACCAGCAGGCAGCCGGACGCGATCGACATCGCGTATTCGGGCCTGTTGCGAAATACCAGCCCCAACACGACGGCCATCAGCCAAAAGCATGATCCGTAGAACAGCGCAATGCCACGGTATGCCCGCATATCCCGCCATCCTGCGGCCAGCCACCGCAGCGGCGCGCCCACGTTGAGTTCAGCAATTGTTTTTTGCGGGCCCTCGGGTGGGGGCAGGTAATACGGTGCCGGCGCGGTGGAATCTGATGCCTCGCGCGAAGACGGGTCTGCAGAGTTGCGGGTGTGCGATTCGCTTGTCGGGGCCATGAGCGACAGCATAACCCCCCGAAACGGCGGCGGCCACTGGCAAGTGCATGCAATCAGCGCAGCGCCCGGCGCACGGCCTGCTCGATATCGCGCTGCAGATCGGAGGCCGCTTCCAGGCCCGCACTGAATCGCACCAACGTGCCCGGTTGCAGGGTTTGCGGCCAACGACTGCGCATGGCTGCCATGTCGTAGGGAACCACCAGGCTCATCGGACCACCCCAGCTGTAACCAAGTTTGAACAATTGCAACGCGTCGCAAAAGTCGTCCACCTGCTGCCGGTTGTATTGCGCGGCGATCACGACGCTGAAAAGGCCGGCGGCACGGCCGGGTCCTTGTCCACACAGGGCACGCCAATGCGCGTGCCCCGGCGACTGGGGTAGCGCCGGATGCAGTACTTGGCAAAATTCCGGCAGGGTTGTCGCCCATTGCGCCAGCAACCGCGTCGTGGCATCGTGCGCCTGGTAGCGCAGCAAGATACTGGGCAGACTGCGCAGCACGGCTTCGGCATCATTGGCACCCACCGCAAGCCCGAGTCGCATATGGGTGAGCTTGAGCCGCATGTGCAGTTTCGGGTCGCGGGTGATGATGCTACCCATCAGCACGTCGCCACCGCCACTCGGATACTTGGTCAGCGCATGTACCGTCAGGTCGACGGCCATCGGACTGTCGGAGCCGGGCAACAGGTCGAACGGACGAAACGCAATGCCGGCGCCCCAGGTGTTGTCGAGCGCGGTCAGCACCGATTTTTCCTTGCAGATGCGCAGCAACTCCGGCAGGTCGGGGAACTCCAGCGTGACCGATCCGGCCGCCTCCAGCCACACCAGCTTTGTGTTCGGCCCGATCCTGGCAGCCAGGTCTTGCGGATCCATTGGGTCGTAATAGCTATGCGCGATGCCCCAGGCGAGGAGTTCTCCTGCCGCCAGCGTTCTGGACGGTCCGTAGACGTTGTTCGGCAGCAGCACTTCGTCTCCTGTGGCCAGCAACGACAGGTTGACCGATGCAATGGCCGCCAGTCCACTGGGCACCAGCAGGCACTGCAGACCGCCCTCCAGCGTGGCAAGCCGTTCCTCCAGCATGAAAGTGGTGGGTGTGCCGTGCAGGCCGTAGGTGTAGCCGGTCTTGTCCTTCCAATCGGCACTGCGCATTGCAGCCACGTTGGGAAATATCACCGTCGAGGCCTTGAACACGCCCGGTTGCGGCGAAACAAATCCGCCGGGAGGCAGATAGGGGTGGTGGATCAGGTTGGTCGCAATGTCAGGCATGGTCGCAATTGTTTCATACGCTCCATTTGGCGATCAGTTGCTCGGGTCGCATCGCGTCATAGCCTTCGAAGGGCTGGTGGATCCATGGATTGGTTGGCAGGAACTCGACCGAATAGTCGGCCTTGAAGGCCGAGACGCCCTTGGTCCAGATCACGGCGCTGCGCAGTTCGGTGATCGGCACGTAGTTGTTGCGCAATTGATCGATCACCGCGGCCAAGGTCTTGCCGGTGTCGGCCAGGTCGTCGACCAGCAGCACCTTGCCCGCGATCTCGCCCCGGGGCGTCGTGATGTAGTGGGCGATATCCAGCACGCCCTGCTCGGTGCCGGCCTCGGCCCGATACGAACTGGTCGACATGATCGCCAACGGCTTGTCGAAGATGCGCGACAGGATGTCGCCCGGGCGCATGCCGCCGCGCGCCAGGCACAAGATGGTGTCGAACTGCCAACCCGACTGGTGCACGCGGATGGCAAGCTTCTCGATCAGGTTGTGGTATTCGTCGTAACTGACATACAGGTGTTTGCCATCTTCTGTCAACATGCTGTGATCCTTCCGGGTCGATGGGAGATGTCGGTTGAGCAGGCCTTAATCGGCCAGGAACGGATGCCGCATCATGATAGTGTGGTCGCGATCAGGGCTGGTCGACACCATGTGGATCGGGACACCGGTGAAATGCTCGATGCGCTGCAGGTACAGCCGCGCTGCGATTGGCAGGGCATCGTAGCGTGTCACGCCGACCGTGCTTTCGCTCCAGCCCTGCATTTCCTCGTAGATCGGTTTGCAGCGCGCAATCTCCTCAGCACCCATCGGCAGGATGTCCACGGTCCCACCGTCGAGCTCGTAACCGGTACATAGTTTGAGCGTCTGCAAACCATCGAGCACGTCAAGCTTGGTCACACACAGCCCGGACAAGCCATTGACCTGGGCCGAACGCTTGAGCAAGGCGGCGTCGAACCAGCCACAGCGTCGTGAACGGCCGGTGGTAACGCCTTTCTCGGCGCCAATGGTACTCATGTGGTAGCCCGGCGTACCCGGCTCTTCCCAGTCGAGCTCGGTTGGGAAGGGACCCCCGCCGACACGGGTGCAGTAGGCCTTGGTGATTCCCAGTACATAGTGCAGCAGGCCCGGTCCGACACCCGAACCCGCAGCAGCATTCCCGGCAACGCAGTTGCTGGAGGTGACAAAGGGGTAGGTTCCATGGTCTACGTCGAGCAAGGTGCCCTGAGCCCCCTCGAAAAGGAGGTTGGCGCCATGTGCATGCGCCTCGTTGAGCTCGCGCGAAACGTCGGCCATCATTGGGCGCAACAGTTCGGCATGGCGCATGGCCTCGTCGAGCACCGGTTGCAGCTGCACCTGCCCGGCCACCAGATATGGCGACAGATGGTCATCGAACGTGAAGCGCGCAGAACCCAGGTAGGTGGTCAGCACATGGTTGTGCAATTCCAGCAACTCCCGCAGCTTGGCCTCGAACCGCTGCGGATACTTGAGGTCCTGCACGCGCAACGCGCGGCGGGCCACCTTGTCCTCATACGCCGGTCCGATGCCGCGCCCGGTGGTGCCGATGCGGGCGTTACCGCCCTGCTCCCGGGCTGCCTCGCGCGCCACATCCAGCGCGACGTGGATCGGCAGGATCAGCGGGCAGGCTTCGCTGATGCGCAGCCGGGACCGAACCTCGACACCGGCACGCTCGAGTCCCTCGATCTCCTCCAACAGCTTGGCCGCGGACAAGACCACGCCGTTTCCGATGTAGCATTTCACGCCCGCGCGCATGATGCCGCTCGGTATCAGGTGCAGCGCGGTCTTGACCCCATTGATGACCAGGGTGTGCCCGGCATTGTGACCGCCCTGGAAGCGTACAACGCCCTGGGCGCTCTCGGTCAACCAGTCCACCAGCTTGCCCTTGCCCTCGTCGCCCCATTGGGTGCCGACGACGACGACGTTTCGTCCCGTGCTCGATTTCATGTCAAACCTGCCTCACATTGCCTGCACAACCCATTGCCCCGCAACCTGCAGCAGTTCGCGATCGCACTGGAACTCATCGACTTCGTTTTCATGCCCCGGCAATACGCACACTACAGTCTCGCCCCTGGCGCGCAAGGACGCGATGGCCTTGCGCACATCGTCAGCCTCACTCCATGGAGCCCGTATCGCCGCATGCAATGGCCGTGGCGCGACAGCGGCAACCAGGGCCTTGACATCCAGGCTGAAGCCGACGGCGGGCCGGTTGCGTCCAAAGGCCGCTCCGACCTCGTCGTAGCGCCCGCCGCGCGCAATCGCATCGACCGCGCCCTGGGAATAGATGGAAAACCGCGCGCCGCTGTAGTATGCATAACCACGCAGGTCGGCCAGATCAAAGCTGATGTCGACCGACGGCAAGTGGCGGGCCAGCCACTGCAGGTTGTCCAGCGCCGCGGTGATGCCCGGCCGGGCCGGCAGGATGGTGCGCGCTCGTTCAAGAACACTTGCATCCCCATACAGGTTGGCCAGCGCGCGTAACGCGTCGCGCGACGGCGCATCGAAACCCTTCGTCAGCCCAGCCAGCTCGCTGGTGTCCTTGGCCGCCAATGCGCGGTGGATCTCCTCCAGATGCTCGGGTTGCGCCTGGGCATCCGAGAGCAGTTCATCAACGATGCGCACATCGGCCAGGTCGACCATCGGCGACGGGACCCCTGCCGCCGCCAGGCAGTCGAGCGCCAGCAGCAGGATTTCCAGATCGGCCTCCAGGCCACTGTGCCCGTAGATCTCGCCACCGAACTGCAAAGGCTCGCGCGTCGCATGGGGTTTGTCGGGTCGCGTATGCAGCACCGGACCGCAGTAACACAGCCGCGTCACTCCCGCGCGGTTGAGCAGGTGCGCATCAATACGAGCCACTTGGGGGGTGCAATCCGCCCGCAGCCCGAGCATGCGGCCCGAGAGCTGGTCGACCAGTTTGAAGGTCTGCAGATCAAGCGTCCTGCCGGTGCCGCTCAGCAGGGACTCGAGGTGCTCGAGCATCGGCGGCATCACCAGTTCATAGCCGTAGCGCCGGGCGGTGTCCAGCAGGTCCCGTCTCAGCTCTTCGATATGGCGCGCTTCAGATGGCAGGACATCAGCGATGTGATCCGGCAGGACCCAGGCGGACATGTTTTTTCGAGCGCTGTTAAAACGGCGATTCTACCGGCAGCATTCTGGCTCCCGGCTCTTGAGAAAACGCCGGGCCGCTCCCAAGATTTCTGGCACCCCCTTGGGGGGCCTGGCGAAGCCAGGGCTGGGGGCGATCAGAAGAAAACGCCGGGCCGCTCCCAAGTTTTCTGGCACCCCCTTGGGGGGCCTGGCGAAGCCAGGGCTGGGGGCGATCAGGAAAGCAACCAGATCAGCACCAGTCCGCCCAGGATGCTGCACAGGCCAAAGAAGCGAATCTGCCCATCCTGCATTTGCAGGAGCTGCTGGAACATGCGCCGCCACGCGGTCGGTGAAAGGAAGGGGAAAACACCCTCGATCACCAGCACCATTGCCAGCGCAAGGAAGAAGGTGTCGCTGGCGTCCAAGCGCTATTTCTTCGTGGCCGCAGCCGGCGCAACCGATGGCACCGCGCCGCGCAGCGTCTTGAAGAAGTCGGACGAGGCCGGGTCCAGTACCATCACGTCCCCCTTCTTGTTGAAACTCATTTTGTAGGCGTCCAGGCTGCGGTAGAACTGTGCGAACTGCGGGTCGCGACCGAATGCCTCGGCGTAAATGCTCGCGGCTTCTGCATCGCCTTCACCCTTGATTTTCTGTGCGTCCCGGTAGGCATTCGCTATCGTCACTTCGCGCTGACGATCGGCGTCGGCGCGGATCTTTTCACCTTCGGCTGCGCCGGTGGAACGCAGTTCATTGGCCACCCGCTTACGTTCGGCTTCCATACGCCGGTATACCGATTCGGTGATGGTGTCCACGTAGTCAGCGCGCGTGATACGCACGTCGATGATCTCGATACCCCAGGGCTTGGCACCGCCGACCTTTTCGATCACTTCGCCCTGCACGTCGGCTGTCAGTTGCTCGCGCTTGGCCGACAGCAGTTCCTTGACCGTGCGCTTGTTGATCTCTTCCTGGAACGCATTGCGCACCACCCGGTTGAGCTGATTCGCGCCGGCGGTTTCGTCCAGTCCGACGTTGCGGATATACGCTCCGGGATCGGTTATGCGCCAGCGCACATACCAGTCGATCACCACGCGCTGCTTCTCGGCGGTGAGCATCGGTTCGGTGTCTACGCTGTCCAGCGTGAGCAATCGCTTGTCGATGTAGCTGACATTCTGGAATGGCGGGGGCAGCTTGAAGTTCAAGCCTGGCTCGGTGATGACTTCCTTGATCTGACCGAGCGCATACAACACGCCAAACTGCCGCTGGTCCACGACGAACAGCATGGAGCTGGCGATCAGCAGCATCAGGAGCAAGCTGGTGAAAATGAAACCTAACCTGTTCATGGCGTCGTCCTAGCGGGTATCGCGTTCACGTGAACGCGACGCATCCCGTGCGCGGGAATCGGGGGTGGATGGGCCGCTGGGCGGTACAACGCCGGCGGGTGCAGCAGCCTGCCCCGCGCTACCGGCTTCGACACCCGACTGGGTCTGCTGCATGATCTTGTCCAACGGCAAGTACAGCAAATTGGAGCCCTGACGTGAATCAACCAGAACCTTGGTCACGTTGGAATAGACCTGCTGCATGGTATCCAGGTACATGCGGTCACGGGTGACCTGGGGCGCTTTCTGGTATTCGGCCAGAACCGACTTGAAGCGTTGTGCATCGCCTTGAGCCTGGGACACGATGCGCGATTTGTAGGCGTCCGATTCTTCCTTCAGTCGCGACGCGGAGCCCACTGCGCGAGGCACCACGTCGTTTGCATAGGCCTGGGCCTCGTTCTTGGCTCGCTCGCGCTCCTGTCCGGCCTTGAGCACGTCGTCGAACGCGGCCTGAACCTGTTCGGGTGGCCGCACACCGCCCTGTTGCAAGTTGATGTTGACCACCTCGATACCGACCTTGTAGCGGTCCAGGATCTTTTGCATGATCTCGCGCACCCGCGGCGCGATCTGGTCGCGCTCTTCCGACAACGCCGAATCCATGCGCATCTTGCCCACTACCTCGCGCACCGCGGTCTCGGCAGCTTGACCCACGGCGTCGGCCGGGTTCTTGCTCTCAAACAGGAATGCGCGCGCGTCGCTCAGGCGGTATTGCACTGCGAACTTGATCTCAACGATATTTTCGTCCTCGGTCAGCATCGCCGAATCGCGCAAACCGGAGGCCTTGATCACCAGGTCACGGCCGACGTCGACAGAACGGATCTGGGTCACGAACACCAGTTCATGGCGCTGTATGGGGTACGGCATTCGCCAATTGAAGCCAGCGCCTACCGTGCTCTTGTAACTGCCGAACTGGGTCACCACCGCCTGCTGCCCCTCTTGCACGATGAAAAAACCCGTGCCCAGCCAGATCAGCACCGCGACTGCTGCAATGAGGCCGGCACCGATGCCGGCACTTTTCATGTCTGGCTGGAACCCGCCGCCGCCGGAACTGGCGCCGTTGCCCCCACGGCCCCCGTTGCGGCCACCGCCAAACAAACCACCCAGCTTGCGATTGAAATCGCGCCACAACTCGTCCAGATCGGGCGGGCCTTGTTGCGGCCCTTGCCCGCGCGAACGTCCATTTTTCGGCGCCGGAGGCGGTTCTGGCGGATCATCGCGCTCGGGTGTCTGCGGCTTGCCATCTTCCGACGCCTTGTCGTCGCCACGGCCCCAGCGCGAGTCGTTCAGGTTGAACATGCCACGCACGCGTTGTCCGATGCGCGTCCAGCCTGAAACAGGTAAATACGAATTCATCTCAAAGTCTCATTTTCGTCATCATTCGATTGTGCCCAATTGCACAACAGCCTCCGCAGCGCTGTGGTAATTGTCGTTTGCATTGGTCGTGCCGTCCCCGGGCCGAGCCAGCTGCGCCAGCATGGCGCGCAGTTCCGCCATGCCGGCACCGGTGCGCGCGCTCACGAAGATCCGGTCCGTCTGGTTGCCGCCGAATTCCATCTGGTCTTGCATCGCCAGCGGACGACGATCGGCTGGCATGGCGTCGAGCTTGTTGAACACCAGGATCTGCCGAACGTCGGATGCTCCAATCTCGTGCAATACCCGGGCAACTTCCTGCATGTGTTCGAGGTGATCGGGATTGGCGGCGTCCACGACATGGAGCAATACGTCGGCATCGACAGCCTCCTGCAATGTCGCCTCGAAGGCGTCGATCAATCCGTGCGGCAGGTTGCGGATAAAGCCAACGGTGTCCGACAAGGACACGGAACGGGCCGCATCGCCCAGGTACAGGTGGCGCGTCGTCGTGTCGAGGGTTGCAAACAACTGGTCGGCGGCATAGGCGCGCGCATTGACCAAGCTGTTGAACAGGCTGGTCTTGCCGGCATTGGTGTATCCGACCAGGGATATGGCAAAGGTATCGCGCCGCCGTCGCTGGCGACGTTGCGTCTGGCGCTGGCGCTTGACCTTCTGCAGCCGGTCCTTGGTACGCTTGATGCTCTCGCCGATCATCCGACGATCCAGTTCGATCTGGGTTTCGCCGGGCCCGCCACGCGTGCCGATACCGCCACGCTGGCGCTCCAGGTGCGACCAGCGACGAACCAGCCGGGTGCTCAGGTATTGCAATCGCGCCAGTTCCACCTGCAGCTTGCCTTCATGGCTACGCGCACGCTGGGCAAAAATTTCCAGGATCAGCATGGTCCTGTCGTTGACCGGCATATCCAGATGGCGTTCCAGATTACGCTGTTGCGCCGGGCTCAGGCTTTGGTCGAACACGATTTCGCTGGCACCCAGTTGCTGGGCCATCAACTTGATCTCGTCGGCCTTGCCGCTGCCCACGAAAAGCGCGGCGTCGGGGGCGCGGCGCTTGCAGGTCACGCGTGCCACCGGCACGAGACCGGCGGTGGTGGCGAGTTGACCCAACTCCTCGAGCGTTCCATCGAAATGCGCTAGCCCCAGGTCAACGCCCACCAAAATAGCGGTCGCACCCGAGGATTCAATGTGGTTGGACAAACTGCTAGACGGCCGGACCGAAATTCAACATGCTGAAATCAGCTGCACTATCACTGCCGCCGGCTCAGGCTGCAGCAGGCGGCTCGCCGCCCTCGGTGACGGAGAAATTGACGGCACGCCCCGGAACGATGGTGGAAATGGCGTGCTTGTAGACCATTTGCGTGACCGTGTTACGCAGCAAAACCACATACTGGTCGAACGATTCGATCTGACCTTGCAGCTTGATCCCGTTCACCAGGTAGATCGAAACCGGAATATGTTCTCGGCGCAGCGCGTTCAAGAACGGATCTTGCAGAAGTTGACCTTTGTTGCTCACGATATTCTCCGTGTTCTAGACGTGAAATGAAGTTGGGAACGATACCACAGCGGGCTGAAGTAAAGCCCAAAAGGCACGGATAGCCCTAACTGTCAACTGCCCGGCGAGCCGGCCGGCAAATGCCGGCACGGATCGTCAATCCTTGCCTTTGCCCGCATACGGGTTCTGCGAGGTCTTC
This sequence comes from Rhodoferax sp., assembly GCA_031396205.1. Classification (GTDB taxonomy): domain Bacteria; phylum Pseudomonadota; class Gammaproteobacteria; order Burkholderiales; family Burkholderiaceae_C; genus CAISIP01. The sequence goes on along the minus strand of JANNKH010000127.1, from coordinate 15,746 downwards.
ATTTCAATTCGCATCGGCGTACCGACCAGATTGAATTCCTTGCGAAAGCGACCTTCGAGGAAGCGCTTGTAGGCATCGGTTACATGCTCGAGTGAATTTCCATGCACCACAATCACGGGCGGGTTCATGCCGCCCTGGTGCGCGTAGCGCAGCTTGGGCCTGAACATGCCGGCGCGCTTGGGACTCTGGAATTGCACCGCTTCGAACAGCAGCCGGGTCAGGACGGGTGTTGACATTTTGCAATTGGCCGACCTGTGCGCCTGCGCGATGGATGTCCACAGCGGACCCAGGCCCTGGCGCTTGCGCGCCGAGATCAGGTGCAACGATGCGAATTTCAGAAACGGTAGCCGGGTTTCGATGGAGCGCTTGACCAGTTCACGCTGGTATTCGTCTACCGCGTCCCATTTGTTGATGGCCAGCACCACCGCCCGACCGGATTCAAGAATGTAGCCGGCGATATGTGCGTCCTGGTCGGTCACGCCCTGCAAGGCGTCGATCAGCAGCAGCACGACGTTCGCAGACTCGATCGCCTGCAGTGTCTTGACGACCGAAAACTTCTCGACCGCCTCGAACACTTTGCCACGACGACGCAAACCGGCGGTGTCGATCAACTCGAAACGTTGTCCGTGGCGCTCGAACGGAACCACGATGGCATCGCGGGTTGTGCCGGGCTGGTCGAAGGCGACCAGGCGTTCCTCACCCAGCCAAGTATTGATGAGGGTGGACTTGCCAACATTGGGCCGACCGGCAACCGCCAGTTTGATGGCTCCGTTGTCCTTGTCCTGCGCCGCCTCTTCTTCCTGGGCTGCGGCATAGGGACCCAAGGCCAGGTCGAGCAGTGGTCGCAGGCCCTGCCCGTGCGCGGCCGAAACCGCGTGCACCTCGCCCAGCCCCAGCTCGAAGAATTCGCCCAGACGACTGCCGTCCTTCATGCCCTCGGCCTTGTTGGCCACTAGCACACAGGTCTTGCCCAGCCGGCGCAAGAACACCGCAATGTCATGGTCCTGCGCCGACAGTCCCTCGCGCGCATCCACGACAAACAGCACCACATCGGCTTCGGCGACAGCCTGGCGCGTCTGCTTGCCCATTTCTCGCACCACTCCGTCGGCGGCATCGGGTTCGAAGCCGCCGGTATCGACCACGATGAACTCGACCTTGCCATGATGTCCGTTGCCGTAGTGGCGATCACGGGTCAGGCCCGCGAAGTCGGCAACGATCGCGTCGCGTGTTTTCGTCAGCCGGTTGAACAACGTTGACTTGCCCACGTTCGGTCTGCCAACCAGGGCCAACACGGGTTTCATGTTTGCATTTCGGAGCGCCGCAGGGTGGTCAATCCGGCCGGAAGCCGAAAACGCCGCCGTTTTGGGTGACCACAACCAGGGTATTGCCCGCCACGACTGGCGCGGCCACGATCGGCGAGCCATCGGTCGGCAGGCGCGTCAGCAAGCTGCCGTCCTGGCGCGAGAGAAAATGCACCAGACCGGTCGCGTCGCCCACCGCCACCGAGCGGCCTATGGCCAGCGGCGCGGTCAGGCCGCGGTATTTCAGTCGCTCGGAGATCCAGGCAGTTTCGCCATTTGCACGGCGCCAGGCGATCACCTTGCCGTCACTTTCGGTACCGAACACCCTTTCGCCATCGCCGTGCAGCCCATCGGAGCCCGCGGCTGGCTTGGACCACAACAGGTTGCCCCGTGTCGTATCCACGCAGCCGATGGCGGCCTGAAACGCCCGTGCGCAGATCACGTTGCCGTCGCGGCTGACCCGTCCCACCAGATCGACCAGTCGCTCCACGTCATTGGTGCCGCGTGCGGTTGCAATAGGCGACTCCCAGCGCAAGGCCCCGCTCAACGGGTTGATGCCCACCAGCCGGCCCGAGATACCCACCACCAGCGTATCGCCCACCGCCAGCATGACGCTGGACTGTCGCAGCGCAAGGGGGAAATCGCCCTGGCGCTCATAAGTCCACAAGCGCCTGCCGGAACGCGAGTCAAATGCATGCACGACCCGATCCGCCGTCATTGCGAACACCCGCTCACCGGCCACCAGCGGAGCGGTGAAACCCAGCGCGCCGAGCTTCTCACGCCAGATCTCACGGCCACGCTCCAGCGTCACCAGATCGTTGTCGCGGGTGACGACGGCCGCGTAGCGCCCATCGCTGCCCACGCCGCCGCCGACCTCGGAACCCACGGTTGCGCGCCATTGATCCGAGCCGGTAGTGGCATCGATTGCGACAACACTGCCATCCGACGCAGCGAGCGTCACGACGGTGCCGCTGACATTGATGTCCAATGGATATCGCACCGGGCCGATGCGCGAGGACCAGGCCAGCCGCACGCCGATCAATGCCGCGTTCGGACTGAGTTCTGCGGGTTTTGGCTTGTCAGGTCCGCCGGCGCACGCAGCCAGCGCCAGGACCAATACTGCGCCGGTCAGGGAACGGAAGATCCGCTCAGCCATGTCGTTTTGCCTTGTCATTTTTTGCCTTCTGTCGCGGGCGCAACCTTGCCACCCCCGCCCACATCGGCCGCGGCACGGGGGTCGGCGCCCAGTGCCGTCAATTTGATCTCGACCAGCTTGCGGTAGCCGCTTCGTTCGTCCATGCCCCCGTAAGCCTTCTGGTATTGGCTGCGCGCTTCTGCCGCTTTGTCCTGCAGCATCAGCACATCGCCCCTGCGGTCTGCGACGAGGGCCGCGAACTCGACCGGAAACTCGCCAGCTAACTGGGCCATGGCGCCTGGATAGTCTTTTGCCTGTGCTAGCAGCGCCGCCAGACGCAAGCGGGCCAAGGCCTGGTAGGCCGGGTCGGATGCCTTCTCTGCAACCCAGGCCAGGGCGGTCTTGGCCTCGTCAATCTTGCCGGATTCTTGCTGCAGCTTGGCAGTCAGCAAGCCACCGTGCATCGCAAATGCGGTGCCGCCAAACTTGTCCTTCATATCGGTAAAGGCGCGCTGCACCTTGGCTGGATCGCCCTCGCCGGCCAGGCGCTCCAACTCGTCGAACAGCGCCGCAGCCTGGGTCGCCTGGCTGCGCTGGTAGTACTGGTAGCCATTCCAGCTTGCATAGGCACCCAGAACCGCAATCAGAACCCAGGTGATCAGATTGCCATATTGTTTCCAGAAGTGCTTGATCTGGTCGAGTTGTTCTTGTTCTTCGAGGTCGAGTTGGTTTGCCATGTCACATCTTCAATTAGGTGGGCAATTGTAGGGTTGCGGCCCAGTCGCCCACAGCGGCAAGAGGTTGCAGCTGCTGGGCACCGGCCCCATCACGCAGGGACTTGATCGTCACCTGCCCCTGCTGCACTTCCTGCCCGCCAAAGACCAGTGCAAATCGCGCGCCACTGCTGTCTGCGCGCTTGAATTGCGCTTTCATGCTGGTCACGCCCGCTTGGGCGTTCGCATGCATCTGAACCCGCACACCCGCTCGCCGCAATGCATGCACGGCCTGGAATGCCACCGCCAGATGCGCGTCGTCCGGAATCACGGCATAGGCGTCAGGTACCGGCACACCGCCGGTCAATCCACGCACCCGCACGAGTTCCAGCACCCGCTCGATGCCCATACCCCAACCCACGGCCGGCGTGGGCTTGCCACCCAGAATTTCAAACAGCCCGTCATATCGACCGCCGCCGCACAAGGTGCCCTGCGCACCAAGCTCGTCGGTGACGAACTCGAACACCGTGTGGCCGTAATAGTCCAGCCCGCGCACCGCACGCGGATTCACGCTCCATGGAACACCGCAGGCCGTCAACAGCGCCTGTACCGTCTCGAAGTGCTTGAGCGATGACGGACCCAGGAAGCCGAGCAGTTGCGGCGCGTCGGAAACCAATTGCTGCATCGCCGGATTCTTGGTGTCCAGAATCCGCAGCGGATTGGCGTGCAGGCGGCGCTGCGCATCGGCATCGAGCAGTTCGCCATGGCGCTCGAAATAGGCGATCAGCGCAACCCGATGCTGCTGGCGCTCGCTCGGCTGGCCCAGGCTGTTGAGTTCGACCCGCACGCCGGTCAGGCCAAGCCGCTCGAGCAGATCCGCTGCCAACACGATCAGTTCGGCGTCCACCTCGGCACCTGCAAATCCGAGTGCTTCGGCACCGACCTGGTAGAACTGGCGGTAACGTCCGCGTTGCGGCCGTTCATGCCGGAACATCGGTCCGACGTAGTAAAGCCGCTTGCCGCCGTCATATGTCAGGTTGTGCTCGATCGCGGCGCGCACCACACCTGGCGTGTTCTCCGGTCGCAGGGTCAGGTGCTCGCCATTGAGGCGGTCCTCGAACGAGTACATCTCCTTCTCGACGATGTCGGTTGTCTCGCCGGTCCCCTTCACGAACAGTTGGGTGTGCTCCAGAATCGGCGTGCGGATGCTCCCGTATGCATAGGCACCCATGACCTCGCGCACATGCTGTTCGAACCATTCCCACTGGGCCGATTCGGGCGGCAAGATGTCGTTCATGCCCTTGACGGCAGCGAGTTTGCGCCCGGTTGCGGGCTCTTTCAAATGGGACATAGCCGGATCGCTCAGCCCGGTGTCGCCAGCACCTGCTGGCCACCAAACCGATTTTCAATATAGTTTTCAACCACGACCTGGAAGTCGCGCGCAATGGCGTCGCCCCGCAGGGTCAGGCGCTTTTCACCATCGATGAAAACCGGCGCCGCGGGCGCCTCGCCGGTGCCCGGCAGGCTGATGCCGATATCGGCATGCTTGCTTTCGCCCGGCCCGTTCACGATGCAGCCCATCACCGCAACCTTGAGCTTTTCAACCCCGGGATACTTCTCGCGCCATAGCGGCATCTGGGCACGCAAAAATGCGTCGATCTGTTGCGTCAGTTCCTGAAAAGTGGTGCTGGTGGTGCGTCCGCAGCCCGGACAGGCCGTCACGCTGGGTACAAACGATCGCACGCCCAGTGCCTGCAGGATTTCCGAGGCGACGACCACCTCCTGGGTGCGGGCCTCGCCCGGTGCCGGCGTCAACGACACGCGGATGGTGTCGCCGATACCGTCCTGCAAAAGGATCGACAGCGCCGTGCTGGATGCCACCACGCCCTTGGCGCCCATGCCGGCCTCCGTCAGGCCCAGATGCAGCGCATAGTCGCAGCGACGAGACAAGGCCCGGTACACCGCGATCAGGTCCTGCACGCCGCTGACCTTGCAGGACAGGATGATCTGGTTCGCATCCAGCCCCATGCTGCGGGCCTGATCGGCCGAACCAACAGCGGATTGGATCAGCGCTTCATACATCACTGACTTGGCGTCCCACGGCTTGGCGCGGGTGGCGTTTTCATCCATCAGACGCGCCAGCAGTTCCTGGTCCAGGCTGCCCCAATTGACGCCAATGCGAACCGGCTTGTCCCAGCGCATCGCCGCTTCGATCATCTGGCCAAATTGCCGGTCATGCTTGTCGCCCTTGCCCACGTTGCCGGGGTTGATGCGGTACTTGGACAAGGCCTGGGCGCATTGCGGAAAATCGGTCAGCAACCGATGCCCGTTGTAATGGAAGTCGCCGATCAGAGGTACGTCGATGCCCATGCGATCGAGCTGCTCGCGGATCGGCGCCACGGCCTGCGCAGCCTCTGGCGTATTGACCGTGATGCGGACCATCTCGGACCCCGCCAGAGCCAATTCCTTGACCTGTATGGCAGTGCCGATGGCATCGGTCGTGTCAGTGTTGGTCATGGATTGCACCCGCACCGGTGCGTCACCGCCGACGGTCACCACCCGCTGGCCCCATATGACCCGCGCCTGGCGCGTGGTGTGCCGGGTCATGCGTGTCGGTTCGATCGCTTGCTGTTGTTGCATCATCATTTGATCTGGAATCGCGCTACGTTGTCCTTGGACACCGGCGCCAAGTCAAACGGCTTGGCGCGCACTACCACGTCGATCGCACTGGCCCGCCCGATCACGACCGACAACGGCAAGGTTCCATTGATCCGCGCCGTCTCACCTCCATCCAGGGTCTTGCGCAGATGCACCAGGCCGGCCGCATCCACCACTTGCACCCAGGAAGCCTCACGGGCCGTGAATATGGCGATCGCGCCGTTGACAACCGCAGCCGTCGGCAAGCCGGCCATGGTACCGGCCAGCGGCGCCGCAGGCGCTACCGCTGGCAATGCTGCACCCGCCGCTACCGCTGCGGGCACCGCCGACACAGGCGCCGCAGGCACCGGCAAGGGCGTCGGCGACGCGGTAGCCCCGCCTGATGCCTGGTTGGGAACCTCTCGAATCGCGACGCCATTGGGCACGCCGATCGGATCAGTGTCTCCGGTCCCGGTCAGCGATGGCATCAATATGACAGCAAAGGTTGCCACCAGCAATGCCGCGGTCAGGTAAATAACCGAACGCGGCAAGCCACCGAATGACGGCAACCGCAGTCCAGCACCTCGGCTTTCCAGGCGTATCAGGGACTCCTGAGAACCCACCCTCAGCGGCGGTGTTGGCAATTGCGGCAACCGCGCCAGCACGGGTTCGGAATCAATTTTCAGGGATCGGCACACGGTAGCCGCAAGCGCGCGTGCAAAGACCGCGTCGGGCAACTGCCCCAGGTCGTCTGCCTCCAGCGCTTCGAGCTTCTTGACCGGGACCTTGAGCGCCACCGCCAACGCGCCCACATGCAGGCCCGCGGCCTCACGGGCTTCCCGAAGCATCGTTCCGGCGCTCTTGCCGGCGAACGCGTCAAGCGTCGACAGCGCAGGCGTATGCCCGACCGCATCATTCATTGAACGCGCCCCGCTCGTACAGTCCAAGTTCACGCGATTGGGCAAACCGCTTGCGCAACGGCACAGCCAGTTGCTCCACCGCATCCCGGTTACCCAGGCGGCGCTCGACCTTGATGCCAAGCCAAAGGGATTCTGCGTTCGCCCATTCGCTATTGTTGAGCCTGCGAATGTAGAACTGGGACCGCTGCAGGTCGCTGCGCTGGAACAACAGCAGCGCCAGGTTGTACTCCGTAATCGGATTGCCGGCGTCCAGCTGGAACGACTGCAGCAGGCTCTCTTCGGCATCCGCAGGCTTGTTCGCCCGCATTTGGCACAGGCCGCGGATCATCAGTGTCTTGGCTCGGTCGCCATAGGCGGCATCGGCCAGCGCCTGGCCAAAGAACTGCATCGATTCCGCATGCCGGTCCTGCTGGCACATCAGCCAGGCAAGATTGTGCAAGGTATTGGGGTCGCCGGGCTTGAGTGCCAATGCCCTGCGAAAACTCGATTCGGCCAGCGGCAAGTCCCTCAAACGCATGTAGACCAGACCGCGAAGGTTGTAAGCGTCGCCAAAGTTCGGGTCCGCCCCCAACGCGAGCTTGAGTTCGTCGAGCGCGATGGTCGTCTGGCCCTGCTCAAAATAGCCGACGGCCAACTCCAGCCGGATGCGTGCGCGGGTGCGAGCCTCCGGTTCGTCCGACGCCGTGACCAGATCCGGCCGCGGCGCGCCCGAACCCGGGCTGCCAGGTGCTGCGCAGGACGCCAGTTGCAGGCAGGCTAGAAGCGCCAGCAGGCCAGACGCCATGCGCATCCAGGTCCCGACCCGCCGATTGATCTGTGCCATGCGTCAGTCTTCCTTGAAGTCGTTCACCGGCTCTCGCACCGGCTTGAGCATGATTGTGCGCCGCTGCGCTATACGGCCGGCCACGCCGGTGCGGTCCCGCACGTCACCGGCCAGTTGACCACAAGCAGCATCAATGTCATCGCCGCGGGTTTTGCGGATCGTAGTCACCAGGCCCGCGTCGATCAGGACACGGGCAAAAGCGGCAATGCGTGCGGGCGATGAACCGGCCAGACCGGAGGCCGGAAATGGATTGAATGGAATCAGGTTGAACTTGCACCAATTCGGCCGGGCATGCGATGCGCGAATCAGTGCCACAAGTTCGTGCGCCTGCTCGGACTTATCATTCACGCCATCGATCATGCAGTACTCGAACGTGATGAAATCACGTGGCGCATGGTCCAGGTAAGCCACGCAGGTCTGCATCAGCTCGCGCAGCGGATATTTCTTGTTCAGGGGAACCAGGTTGTCGCGCAGCGCATCGTCGGGCGCGTGCAGCGACACCGCCAGTGCCACCGGACAATCTCGTGCCAATCGCTCCATCATGGGCACAACACCAGAAGTCGATACCGTGACCCTGCGCCGCGAGAGTCCATAGGCATGGTCGTCCAGCATCACCCGCAGCGCGGGGACGAGCGCGGTGTAGTTTTGCAGCGGTTCGCCCATGCCCATCATCACGACATTGGTGATCACGCGCTCGCCCTTGTGCAAATGCCGGCGCAGAAAACGCTCGGCAAACCACAATTGAGCAATGATTTCGCCGGTGGTCAGATTGCGGCTAAATCCCTGGTGCCCGGTGGAGCAGAACCGGCAACCCACGGCACATCCCGCCTGCGACGAGATGCACAGGGTGCCTCGATCGGACTCGGGGATGAACACGGCTTCGACCGCGTCGCCCGCGCCAACATCGAACAACCACTTGATGGTGCCGTCCTCGGATCGCTGCTCGGTCTTGACGGCAAGGGGCAATACCTGGGCCACACCACGCAACTTGTCACGCAGCGGCCGGGCCAGGTCGGTCATCTGATCGAAGTTGCGGGCACCCTTTTGGTGGATCCAGCGAAAAAGCTGGGTCGCCCGAAAACGCTTCTCACCCAGGCGTTCGCAAAAAGCGGCCAAACCCTCGAGGTCGTAATCGAGAAGATTGACCAACATGGACAGTGTTACCGGCTGTAGACGTTCATCGCCGGAAAGAAGAACGCCACTTCGGCAGCGGCCGTCTCAGGCGCATCGGAGCCGTGCACGGCGTTGGCATCGATGCTGTCGGCAAAGTCGGCCCGGATGGTGCCGGGAGCGGCCTTTTTCGGATCGGTCGCGCCCATCAGGTCGCGGTTCTTGATGACGGCGTTCTCGCCCTCCAGCGCCTGGATCATCACCGGGCCCGAGACCATGAACTCCACCAGATCATGGAAGAACGGACGGTCCTTGTGAACGCCGTAAAAGGCCTGCGCGTCCGCCCTCGACAAGCGCACCATGCGCGCTGCTACGACCTTCAGGCCGGCCGCTTCGAAGCGGGCGTAGATCTGGCCAATCACGTTCTTGGCGACCGCGTCCGGCTTGATGATGGAAAGAGTGCGTTCGATTGTCATGCTAGCTTCCTGATGGTTTGATTCTGATTTCTGCCCCCCGGGGGCAAAGCCCTGTATTCTAGCGTGGGCCTTGCCAGTGGGAGACCCGATCCACGAGTGCAAAACCACCCTGCCGACTCTACCGTCCCCGGCCGCCGCGGCGCTTGTTGCCACCACAATTGCCACCCCTATTGCCACCACTATTGCCGCCGGCCTGCCCACCGCCAGAGCCTCCGGCACCGCCGCGTCCGGGGCCGCGGCGCTGACCCTGTCGCTGCTTCGTAAAGCTGTCGGCGCCGATGTAGCCGAAGGCTGTCTTCATGGGATCGGGCTGGGACTCGGCCGCCTGGCGGTCGGCCCTTTCGCCGCCATCATCCTGAAAGGGGCGGCTGCGATTGCGTCCTCCCGCGTTTCCGTTATTGCCGCCACCGCCACCTGGCTGGCCCTGGCCGCGCATCGGATCGCGCGGTATATCGCCGCCACGCGCCGGCCCATTGGCTCGTCCGCCGCGGCGCCGCTTGCGGTTGCCATTGGCACCGCCTGCGAATTCGGCCCCCGGCTGGTGCGGTTCCCCTGACCGTGCTCCGCCAACGGATGCGTGCGTGGAGGCTCGGCGCAAGGCCTGGATATCACCGTCGTCGAGTTCCATCCAGGCACCGCGCTTGAGACCGCGCGGCAGCATCATCGCCCCGTAGCGAATTCGAATCAAGCGGCTGACCGCATGGCCGACCGCCTCGATCATGCGACGCACCTCGCGGTTGCGACCTTCGGATATCGTGACCCGGTACCAGCAGTTCGCACCCTCTCCGCCCCCATCTTCGATCGAGCCAAACTGTGCGGGGCCGTCATCGAGCCGAACGCCATCGAGCAGCCGTTGCTTCTCGTCGTTGCTGAGCGCACCGAGCACCCGCACCGCATATTCGCGCTCCAGGCCAAATCGCGGATGCATCAGGCTATTGGCCAGATCGCCCGAACTGGTAAACAGCAACAGGCCCTCGGTATTGAGGTCCAACCGGCCCACTGACTGCCATTTGCCCTGCAGCAGCTTGGGCAGCCGGCGAAACACGGTCGGACGGTTTTGTGGGTCGTCGTGGGTGACCACCTCACCAGCGGGCTTGTGGTAGGCGATCACCCTGGGCGGGGGCGCGTCGACCCGGAACCGGATCGGCTTGCCATTGACCTTGACATGGTCCCCAAACTGGATGCGTTGTCCGATATGGGCCGGCTCGTTGTTGACGGTGATCCGTCCCTCCATGATCAGTTGCTCCATTTCCAGCCGCGAACCCATGCCCGATTGCGCCAGCACCTTGTGCAGTTTCGGGGTTTCGGCCATGGGCGCCAGCACCCGCTTGGGCGGGCTTACGTCGGCGCTTTCCTCGTCCGCATCGAACTGGCCCGAGACGATATCCTCAAAACGGATCGTGGCATGGGCAGGGTCACCGGCCGTGCCCTGGGGCGGTGCAGCGGAGGGTTGTGGTCTCGCCTCGCCTTGATCCTGCGACATCGTGCCGCCGATCGTCCAGGGTTCAGCCGAACTCTCCTGGGCGCCATTCGAATGCGATGCAGCGTCCGGCATGGGATCGACGGGTATGCCATCAGGGTCGGATTCATTCATTTTCTGGTTCCACCATTGAGACTTGTGGCTCGGGCCGGTGCCCGATTGCGGTAGTGTCGGCCCTGGTCGTCGGGTCCCGGTCGGGTTGTGCCGTGTCGGGCGACACAGACCCTGCATCCGCCAGCGCATCACCGGATGCCTCGTCAACGGCGCCCCGCATGAGCGAATCGAACATGTCTGCCCCGGCGGCGTCCTTGTCCAGCAGCGGAAGCTGATCAAGCGATGCGAGACCCAGGTCGTCGAGAAACTGGCGCGTGGTCGCGAACAGCGCGGGTCGACCGGGCGTCTCGCGATGGCCGATCATTTCAATCCAGTTCCGGTCCTCGAGCTGCTTGATGATCATCGAGTTGATCGTCACGCCGCGAATGTCTTCCATGTCGCCACGCGTCACCGGTTGGCGGTAGGCGATGATCGCGAGCGTTTCGAGCGTCGCACGGGTATATCGCGGTGGCTTTTCCGGATGCAGGCGATCGAGGAACTCGCGCATCTCGGGGCGGCTCTGAAACCGCCAGCCGGTCGCCACCTGCACCAGCTCAACGCCGCGCTGCGCCCAGTCGAGCTTGAGATCGAGCAGCAGTTGCTTGACGGTCTCGGCGCCAACGGCATCGTCGAAAAGGGCACGCATTTCCCGCACCTGCAGCGGCTGTTGCGAACAGATCAGGGCCGTTTCCAGTACGCGCTTTGCCTGAGCGGTAATCATTGTCGAGGGATTCCGGAAGTGGCACCATCACGGTGCGCATCGGTGCCAGTCAAAAGGGGGCGCAGCAGGCAGATCGAACGTCTGAGGTGCGTGGAACAGCGGGCAATACGCTCCTGCGCATTGATGGGCTGTCAGCCCGGATTGTAGCGCAGGCCCCACAAGTCCATGGCGGTCACCATGTCTGATGGCATAGCCGCAACAAACTCCAGTGGCTGATCGAGCACCGGATGTGCCAGCGCCAACCGGTATGCATGCAGGGCCTGACGATGGATAGTCGTATTGGCTGGCGCACCATAGGTCGAGTCGCCCAGCAGCGGATGGCCGATCGATGCCATGTGTACCCGTATCTGGTGGGTTCGCCCGGTATGCAGGCTGCAGCGTACCAGGCAGGAGGCTTGCGTATTGTCCAGCAACTCCACCGTCGTGCGAGCATCCTTTGCGCCTGTGCTGCCTGCATCGAGCACGGACATGCGCAGGCGGTTACCCGGATCACGGCCAATGGCCGCATGCACTTCGCGCGGCGACGCGCCGGTCCAGCGGCGGTGGGCCAGCGCAAGGTATTGCCGCTGCACGGTGCGCTGGGCGATCATGCGAACGAGTGCGTCCATGCTGGGCCGGGTACGGGCCACCAGCATCAGCCCGCTGGTATCCTTGTCCAATCGATGCACAATGCCGGCGCGCGGCAGGTCCGCCAACCGCGGATCCCAGGCCAGCAGACCGTTGAGCAGGGTGCCGCTCCAGTTGCCGGGCGCCGGATGCACAACCAGCCCTGCCGGTTTGTGCAGCACCAGCAGATGCGCATCTTCGAAGACAAGCTCCAGCGGCATGGATTCAGGTGTGAAGGCCTGGCTTTGCGGTGTTGGCCGCAGGGTCACCTCCATGCTGTCGCCCGCCTGCACCCGCGCCGAGGGCTTGAGCACCACTTGCGCGTTGCGCCGCACCGCGCCCTGCTCCACCAACTGGCGCAGGTAGTTGCGCGAGAACGCGCCAATGCTTGCTGCAAGCACCTTGTCAAGCCGCTCGCGATGGTGCATGTCGGCGACCAGCCATTGGCGCAATTCGACGTCCGGCGCGGTGTCGGCAGCATCGTCGATGTCCTGCGCGACCAGCTCGCCGGTTGTCCCGCCCGATATAATCCCCCCGCTGTTGCTTACCAAGGTTGTCCTCATGTTGCGAGTCAAATTATCGATGCTGCGCCTAGTCCTGGCGGCTGCTGCAGGGCTGACGATCGCCGGCTGCTCGACCACGACCGAGGACAAGACTGCCAACTGGAGTCCGAATCGGCTGTACGCCGAAGCCAAGGACGAAATGAAGTCCGGCTCCTATGACAAGGCAACCTTGCTGTTGGAGAAACTCGAAGGCAGGGCCGCCGGCACGCCGCTGGCGCAGCAGGCCCAATTGGAAAAGGCCTATGCGCACTACCGCGCAGCAGAGCCGGCGCAGGCCCTGTCGACGCTCGATCGCTTCATGAAGTTGCATCCGGCCAGCCCGGCCATCGACTACGCGCTGTACTTGAGGGGCGTAGTCAATTTTAACGATGACCTGGGTATGTTGTCATTCCTGACCCGTCAGGACCTTTCCGAGCGTGACCAGAAAGCCGCCAAGGAATCGTTCGAGGCGTTCAAGGAACTGACCACACGCTTTCCCGAATCCAAATACGCACCGGATGCGCGGTTGCGCATGACCTACATTGTCAATTCGCTGGCGCAGTACGAAGTGCATGTTGCGCGCTATTATTACCAGCGTGGCGCCTACCTGGCCGCGGTGAACCGCGCGCAATCTGCATTGGCCGACTACCGCGACGTGCCGGCGCTGGAAGAAGCGTTGTACATCATGATCAAGTCCTATGAGGCGCTGGGGATGGACAAGCTGCATGAAGACTCCAAGCGCGTGTTGTTGACCAACTATCCGAACAGCCGGTATTTCACCCGGGGTTTTGCACGCGATGACCAGCCGTGGTGGAAGTTCTGGTAAGTTCCTGCAGCAGACGGTGCAGTTCTTCCTCGCTGCCGATCACGCGCATCGGTGGCAATGCCGCCAATAGCCGGCGCCCATATCCCATGCTGTTCAGTCGGGAGTCGCACAACACCAGTACGCCGCGATCGGTCTCGCGTCGCACGAGTCGCCCCGCGCCCTGCTTGAGCGCCACCGCCGCCTCGGGTATGAAATAGTCGTTGAACGGGCTGCGACCTGTCGCCTCGAGCCTGCCTGCACGCGCCTCCACCAGCGGGTCATTGGGCGGGGGAAACGGCAACTTGTCGATCACGACCAGCTGCAATGCGTCTCCAGGCACGTCGATGCCCTCCCAAAATGAAGCAGATGCGACCAGGACGCAGCCCGGCCCCCCAGCGTCGAGCGCGTTGCGCAGGCGATCCATCAGCTCGCGCTTGGGCCCCTGCCCCTGCACCAGCACCTCGATGGCGGTCGAATCCTGGAACCGGTGCTGCAAGTCCTCGCTGATCGCCCGCAGCGCCCGCAAGGTCGTTGTCAGCACCAGTGTCCGTCCACCCAGGCTAGCTGCAAGCCGGGCAACCAGCTCAGCCACCTGCGCGCTATGCGAGGAGTCCGACGGCTTGACCATCTGGCGCGGCACATACAACGCAGCCTGCTGCTGGTAGTCGAACGGACTTTGCACGCGCAGGATGCGGGCCTCGCTCAAGCCGCAGGGTTCGGTAAACCAGCGTAAGGTCGGCTCATCACCCAATGTGGCCGAGGTGAAGATCCAGGCGCGCCGGCTGGCCTCGGGTGCATCGGGCTTGAGCAGCTTGTCACGCACGGCCTGCGCAATATCCAGCGGTGACTCGATCAGGCGCAGCTGCGCGCCGACATCGAGCCAGCGCACGCTGGCCGGATCGCGTTCTTGCAGGAAGCTCTCGGCATGCGCCTGCATGGTGTCGAGGCGTTCGATCAGCCGACCAAAGTCGGGGGCCATTTCCGCCACCGGCTCGAGCGCATGCCGGGCCAGGGCACAGGCTGCCTGCAACGCGCCCAGCGCATCCCGCCAGTCCGGCTCGGACACCTGCTCTGGCGCCATCTCCAGCCAGCGCAGCCGCATATTGGCCGGCTGTCGGCCCACCAGCATGCGCAAATTTCGTGCCGCGCGATCCATCGCGGCACCGTGCTGCTGCCACTCACCCAAACCACGTGCATGCGCCAGACCGACCGCGAGCAGGTCGCGGGCGAACTCAATCACCTGGCCTGTCGACAGCTGACGGCCCAGAAACTGCAATCCCGTCTCGTTGAGTTGATGCGCCTCGTCGAACACCACCGTGTGAACCGAGGGCAGCAACTCGGCCATGCCGGATTCGCGGACGGCCAGATCGGCGAAGAACAAATGGTGGTTGATGACCACCACATCGGCGGCCAGTGCCTCGCGGCGCGCCTGGTTGACATGGCAGGCACGCAATTGAGGGCATTGCGCACCCAGGCAGTTGTCGCGCGTGGAGGTCACGTGCGGCAATACGGGCGAGCGTTCGTCCAGGCCTGTCAGTTCGGCCAGGTCGCCGGTACGGGTGACCTGCGACCACTGCTCGATCTTGCCCAGGGTCCGGACCGCCACACGGTCTGCCAGGGCCGGATCCTGTCGGGCCAGCTGCAGGCGGTGCTGGCACAGATAGCTACTGCGCCCTTTGAGCAGGGCGCTGCGCACCGGAAGGCCCAGGGCGGCCACCAATTGCGGCAGGTCGCGGCCAAAAAGCTGATCCTGCAGGTTTTTGGTGGCGGTAGACAACAAGACCCGGTTGCCGCTGAGCAACGCAGGAACCAGGTAGGAGAAGGTTTTGCCGACTCCGGTACCCGCTTCGACCACCAACGCGCCACCGCTGTCGATGGTCTGCGCAATTGCCCGCGCCATCTCGACCTGGCCAGCACGCGGGTTGAATTGCTGCACCGTGCGCGACAGTACGCCATGGGGCGCGAACACCTGGTCCACCTGTTCGAGCAAACCCATCCGTCAGGCCGATCCGTCAGGCAGAAATTGGTCCCGGATCCGCTGCATTTCGTCGCGCAGAGCCAGACGGCGCTTTTTCATGCGGCGCATCGCGAGTTCATCGATAGGGGACAACTGCGACGCGCGGTCGATCAGTGCGTCCAGATCCGCGTGCTCCATCGTCAGTTCAATCAGGCGTCGGTCGGGGGAATGCAGATTGACGTCCACGGCTTGGGTCTAGAATCAGTTCCACGGGGCTGTTTCGCCAGGGGGAGCGGCAGCTCGCATGGCAAGGGCCATTGTCCCGCTTTTTTGTCCATCGAAGCTGATGAACGGCGCAAAATGACCAATGGTTACCGACTGACCGCAGCCACCGGCATCCACAAGGGTGATCGCGACTACCAGCAAG
>JANNKH010000123.1:0-56423 GCA_031396205.1 Rhodoferax sp. | reverse complement strand
CGCCACGACGTTCAGCTTCGCCGAGACGACAGCGGTAATGGCGCAGATGAGGAAGCAACTCGACCGGCTGCTTGGCGAGGGAGGCTCGTCGGGCGCAGAGCATGCAGGCCAAGATCCGATGGCCCTATCAGGCTTGGTTCTCGCCGGCGCCAACAGCATAGGCGCGGTGTTGTGCGGCGTGGCGTTGTGGGGCATCCACATGGGAACGACGCAGGGCCTGCTGGCCACCATGGTCGCCGACACTGCGCCGGCCGAACTACGCGGTACCGCCTTTGGCTTCTTCAATCTCGTCAGCGGCCTGGCCATGTTGCTGGCAAGTGTGCTTGCCGGCCTGCTGTGGGACACCTGGGGCGCCGGTGCGACCTTCCTGGCGGGTGCGCTGTTCTGCGTGCTCAGCCTGGTTGCCCTGCTGTTGCACCGGCCTGGCTGGTCAGCATCGGGGCGTTGATCCCGCGCCGCAGGTCAGGCGCCCGATCGCAGGCGCAGCGGATCGGTGTCCCCGGCATCGCCCCAGGCCGGGCCCTGTTTGAAGATGCCGCTGAAACGCAGCGCCGGTACGCCATCGGCGCTGACCAGCCCCTGGCCGAACACCATGTTGCGCGTCGTGCGCAGAATCTGTGCATCGCCCTGAACCCATGCGCCCAGGTGCGACGGCCCCAGGTAATCGATCTGCAGGCTGATGGTGGGCAGGAATCGCCGTTCGCGGCCGCGCTCGTACATCGCGGTACAGGGCACCAGCATATCGGCCAACGTGGCCAGCATGCCGCCATGGCAGATACACAGCGGATTGGTGTGACGCTGCTCGACCCGAAATCCCAGCTCGATCTTGTCGCCAGTCAGCCGTGCGTGCAGCGGGCCGTTGAATGCAATGAAATCGCCGTGGATATGGGCCGGGCGGAAACCCTGGGGTATCGGGGATAGATCGATCATGTCGCTGGTGTGGGCAAAGGTGCCGCGATGGTAGTCGCCCCTGGGCGATTGGCTTGTCGCATGCGAGCCTGCTGCTGCACCGCCGCACATCGCGGAAAGCTTCCCACGGGCAGCGGTGTCGCGCGGCGGGGCAGGCCAGAGCGCCCCGGCCCATCCCGCGTACAACCAGTGTCAACCAGTCGCGCCGCTGAAACTGAATTGCCCCGGCGCCCGGATCGGATCCACATCCACCGCGATCACCGCCTTGGGCGGGAACCTGCCTTCCAGCAGCAACTTGGACAGCGGGTTCTCGATCCGCTGCTGGATAGCGCGTTTGAGCGGGCGCGCTCCGAACAGTGGATCGAACCCGACCTTGGCAAGCTCAGCCAGCGCCGCCGGCGAAACTTCCAGTGTCAGGTCCATCCTTGTCAGGCGTTGCTGCAGCACCGCGACCTGGATCGCTGCAATCGCCTCGATGTGTTGCGCGTCCAGCGCATGAAACACCACTGTTTCGTCGATCCGGTTCAGGAACTCGGGGCGAAAATAGTTCTTCAGCTCACCAGTCACCGCGTCCTTGATGTCCTCGCTGTCCTGGCCCACCATGCCCTGGATCAGCTGGGAGCCGATGTTGCTGGTCATCACGATCACCGTATTCTTGAAATCCACGGTGCGGCCCTGCCCGTCGGTCAGGCGGCCGTCGTCGAGCACCTGGAGCAGCACATTGAAAACATCCGGATGCGCCTTCTCGACCTCGTCGAGCAGCAACACCGAGTAGGGCTTGCGGCGCACGGCTTCGGTGAGGTAACCGCCCTCTTCATAGCCGACATAGCCCGGGGGCGCGCCGATCAGGCGGGCGACTGAGTGCTTCTCCATGAACTCGCTCATGTCGATGCGGATCAGGTGATCTTCCGAATCGAACAGGAAATTCGCCAGCGCCTTGCACAGTTCGGTCTTGCCGACACCGGTCGGGCCCAGGAACAGGAACGAGCCAGTCGGACGGTTCGGATCTCCCAGGCCAGCGCGTGAACGCCGGATTGCATTGGCCACCGCGGCGATGGCCTCGCCCTGGCCAACGACGCGCCGGTGGATCTTGTCTTCCATTTGCAGCAGCTTCTCACGCTCGCCCTGCATCAACTTGGACACCGGGATACCCGTGGCACGCGCGACCACTTCGGCAATCTCCTCGGCGCCGACCTGGGTGCGCAGCAGCCGCGGGGCCGTGCCCTCGCCCTTGCCCTTGCTGGACTCCTTGTCCTGTGCGTCCTTGAGCTGGCGCTCGAGTTGGGGCAACGTGCCGTACTGCAGTTCGGCAACCTTGTTGTAGTCACCCTTGCGCGTCAGCCCCTCGATCTGCTGGCGCAGCTTGTCGATGTCCTCGCGCACATGGGCACTGCCCTGCGCCTGCGCCTTTTCCGCCTTCCAGATCTCGTCCATGTCGGCGATCTCTTTTTGCAACTTGCCGATCTCGACCTCGATCAGGTCGAAACGCTTCTGCGAGGCCTCGTCCTTCTCGCGTCGCACCGCCTCGCGTTCGATCTGCAACTGGATCAGCCGCCGGTCGAGCCGGTCCATCACCTCGGGTTTGGAATCGATCTCGATCTTGATCTTGGCCGCCGCCTCGTCGATCAGGTCGATCGCCTTGTCGGGCAGAAAACGGTCGGTGATATAGCGGTGGCTCAATTCGGCCGCGGCCACGATGGCAGGGTCGGTTATGTCCACGCCATGGTGGACTTCGTATTTTTCCTGCAGGCCGCGCAAGATGGCGATGGTAGCCTCCACGGTGGGCTCGCCAACCAGGATCTTCTGGAACCGGCGCTCGAGCGCCGCGTCTTTCTCGATGTACTTGCGGTATTCGTCCAGGGTGGTGGCGCCCACGCAGTGCAGTTCGCCGCGCGCCAGCGCCGGCTTGAGCATGTTGCCGGCGTCCATTGCGCCTTCGGCCTTGCCCGCGCCCACCATGGTGTGCAATTCATCGATGAATACGATGGTCTGGCCCTCGTCCTTGGCCAGGTCCTTGAGCACGTTCTTCAGCCGCTCCTCGAACTCGCCACGGAACTTGGCGCCCGCCAGCAAGGCCGCCATGTCCAGCGACAGCACCCGTTTGCCCTTGAGCGACTCGGGCACCTCGCCCGCGATGATGCGCTGGGCCAGTCCTTCGACGATGGCCGTCTTGCCGACGCCGGGCTCACCGATCAATACCGGGTTGTTCTTGGTGCGCCGTTGCAGCACCTGGATCGCGCGGCGGATCTCATCGTCGCGCCCGATCACCGGATCGAGCTTTCCCATGCGGGCACGTTCGGTCAGGTCGATACAGTATTTCTTCAGCGACTCGCGCTGGTCCTCGGCGTCTGCGCTGTCGACGTTCTGGCCACCGCGCACCGCGTCGATGGCCGTTTCAAGCGCCTTGCGGGTCAGGCCATTTTCTCGTGCGAGTTTGCCACTGTCGCCTTTGTTGTCAGTCAGCGCGAGCAGGAACAATTCGCCGGCGACGAACTGGTCGCCGCGCTTGATCGACTCCTTCTCTGCGGCCTGCAGCAAGCTGACCATATCGCGCCCGACCTGCACCTGTTCCTGGCCCTGCACCTGCGGCAGCCTCTTCATTGCCGCATCGGCTCCGGCCAGCAGGCCGGGCACATTGGCACCCGCACGCTGCAGCAGCGCCTTGGGTCCATCCTCCTGGCGCAGCATCGCCACCAGCAGATGGCTTGGTTCGATATAGGCATGGTCCTGCCCCAGCGCGAGGGTTTGCGCCTCGGCCAGGGCTTCCTGGAACTTGGTCGTGAGTTTGTCGATACGCATGGAAAATCCTTCGGAATGGCCAACAGCTTAGGCGCTTCCCGGCCTTTTCAAGTGCATGGCCGATGCCGAACAATGACCTGCGTCAATCCGCGCCACCGACGCAGTCCCCGCGTGCGGACCCGCGCGCCGCGTCGAGTCCGACTTGCGTCAGGACTTCAACGCATCCAATGAGAAGCCCGCCACCCGCTTGTAGTGCTCGGATATCTCGCGCAAGGCATCCTGGCTGATGATGTCGTCAATATGGCTAAAAGGCTTGTCCCCGCTCAGTTCCTCAACCCGGATGTTGATGAAATCCGGTGGCAAGCTGCGGTTGGTCTGCACGATGCGTGCCGTGGCCTCGCGGCGCAGGTCCTCATAGGCACGCAATGCGACCAGGGGATCAGCCTGCGATGCCAGCTCGGCCGCCAGCACGCGCCCGTCGATCAGCGCCTGGGCGCTCCCGTTGGAGCCGCGCGGGTACATTGGGTGGGCCGCATCGCCCATCAACGTGACGCGGCCGAAGGTCCACTGCGGTATCGGGTCCCTGTCGACCATCGGGTATTCCAGCACCTGGTCGGCCCGGCGTATGAGCGCAGGTACGTCCAGCCAGTCAAAGCGCCAGTCCTGGAAGATGCCGATGAAGTCATCCAGGCGTCCGCCCTGGTTCCAGTCGTTCATGTCGCGGCTGTCACCCTCGATCTCGGCCATCCAGTTGATCAGCTGCAAACCCTGGCCATCGATGTCGTCGACGATCGGATAGATCACCATCTTTCCAGTCTTGATGGAACCGACCCGCATGTAGCTCTTGCCGGTCAGGATCGGCCTGTGGCGGGTCACGCCGCGCCAGGTATTGATACCGGCAAATGCCAGTTTCTCGGCCGGGTAGAACTGGCGCCGCACGCTGGAATGGATGCCATCGCAAGCCACCACCAGATCGCAGTCGACCGATGGCAACGCACTGCCATCGCTGGCGCGCACAAATGCCACGCTCGCGCGGCCGGCGCCCTGCTCGACGCGGATGCACCGGTGATTCGTGAGAACCCGATCAGCCCCCAGGCGCCGCACGGCTGCATCGAACAAAATGCGGTGCAACTTGCCACGGTGGATGCCAATCTCGGGCAGCGGATAACCGGCATGACGGCCCCGCGGCTCGCGATAGATGAACTGGCCAAAGCGGTTGAAGAACACGCTCTCCAGGTTCTCGATGCCGGCGGCCTCGAGCTCGGCCTGCAGTCCCAGCGCCGCGAGTTCGCGCATGGCGTGCGGCAACAGGGTGATGCCAACACCCAGTTGGCGCACCGCGGGCACGCTTTCGTAGACCGTGCAGGCCAGCCCCTGCTGGTGCAAGGCCAGCGCGAAACCCAATCCTGCAATCCCGCCACCAATGACCGCGATGCGCGGCACCGCCGTGGCCGGCAATGGCGCAGCGGGGCCCACCACGATGGGCACCTATTCGGCGGTGATGCCGTTGCGCTTGATCACCGCGCCCCAGCGGGGATAGTCCTTGGCCGACAACGCGGCCAATTCGTCGCTGCTGGAGGCCGCGGCGTCCATGCCGGCCTTGCCCAGTACCTCGCGCACTTCGGGCAACCGCAGGATGGCGGCGATCTCGGTGTTTAGGCGGTTGACCACCGAAGCCGGCGTCCTGGCCGGCGCAAAGAACGCATACCAGAGGTCGACGTCCACGCCCTTGACTCCCAGTTCCTCGAAGGTGGGGACCGTGGGCGCCACCGGATGGCGCTTGGGACTGCCCACCGCCAGCGCGGTCAGCTTGCCGGAGGTGACGAAAGACTGTGCCACATGCACCGGCAGAAAGCCGACCATGATCTCGCCCGACAAAATGTCCTGCGTAAAGCCGGCCGACCCCCGGTACGGCACATGCAGCATGAACAGGCCGGTCTGCGCCTTGAACAACTCCATCGCCATATGGTGCGGCGTGCCAACGCCCGGCGAGCCGAACACAACGGAACCGGGTTTGGCCCTGGACCGCGCGATCAGGTCCTGCATCGACAAGATGCCGGTCTTGGGGTTGGCCACCAGCATCAACGTGCCCCAGGCGGCCAGCGATACCGGTGAAAAATCCTTGATCGGATCGAACGGCACGTTCTTGTACAGCTGCGACGCCATCAACATCGTATTGGCACCCATCAGTACCGTGTAGCCGTCCGGGCTGGACTTGGCCACATGGTCGGCGCCGATGTTGCCGCTGGCGCCCGGCGTATTGACCACCACCACCGATTGCCCCAGCCGCTCGGCCAGCCTGGGCTGCACCGTACGCGCGATCGTGTCCATGCCGGTGCCGGGCGTGAACGGCACCACGATGCGCACCGGCTGTGTCGGCCAGGTCTGCGCCTGTGTCAGTGCCGCGCAAAGGGCCATCATGGCCATGAGTGCTGTCTTGAATAATGGGTTGCGCATGGTTGTCTCCTGGTTATCGTGGGTCGATCACACAACGCGGTGGTTCGCGCCGGTCAGCGGGCTGCGGCCGGCCTGATCTTGAAAACGGTCTCGGCGTTGGTCTGGAAGAACATGCGCTTGTGGGCATCGCTGATACCCATGTTGTCCAGCGCGATAACCTCATCGACTGCGTACTGGTAAGGATAGTCCATTGCATACAGCACCCGCTCCGGCCCCATGAACTCCTGCGTGAACCGGACCACCGGCTCCCAGGCCACGCCGCTGTTGGTGATGTAGAAATGTTCGCGCAGATAGTCGCTCGGCTTCCTGCGGATCGGCTTCATGCTGTCATAGCGCTGCGAACCTACCGTGGCGCGGTGCATGTAGTCGAGCCGGTAGGCCCAGAACGGAAGCGCCTCGCCCATATGGCCGATGATCATGCGCAATTTGGGAAAGCGGTCGAACACCCCGGCGGTGATGATGCGCATCGCATGCAGGCCGGTCTCGACGCCAAAACCGTAGATCGCACCGTCGAGCCCGCATTCCTGGAACGGCGCCAGCATGCCGGCCGGCAGCGCATTGGGGTGCAGGTAGATGGGTGCATCGCAGGCTTCTGCCGCAGCGAAGATATCCCAGAACTTGGGATCCGACAGGTATTCACCCTGGGTGTGGGAGTTGATGACCACCGCATGGATGCCCAACCGGTTCACACCGCGTTCGATCTCGCGCGCGGCCGCCTGCGGATCCTGCGGCGCCACCGCCAGCATGCCGGCAAAACGCGTTGGGTGGCGCCGGATGGCTTCGGCCAGGTAGTCGTTGGCATCGATGCTGAACGCCACCGCCGTGTGCTTGTCCATGACCTGCACACCGGGCGAAGTCAGGGCCAGCACCTGCATGTCGATACCGGTCGCATCCATGTGCGCCAGCCGGGCCTGGTCCATGTCGAGCAGGCAACGCATGATGTGCTGCGCGCGTTCACTTGGGCTGCTCATGTAGAAACCCATCAGGCCCTGGAAGCCGGGATCGACATCGGGCCCGGCCAGCAGGCCACGGTAGATGTCCATCATTGCCGGCGGCGAAAACGCCTCTTCGGTCGCAATGCGGCGGTACGGCACCTTGGCCGGAATGCGGTTGGAATGAGGGTCAGGCAAATCCATGGGAGGGCCTGCAGCGCAGGCGATTATCACGGGACTTGATGTTAGTTAACGCTTGTCGGGCAAGCAATGACCAATAATGCATCATCACTTTTCGCAAAACGCGTTGAATAATGGACACTTTGGAAAACCTCAGGGCGTTTGTCGCAACCGCCGAGTCCGGCAGTTTTTCGCAGGCCGCGCGCCAGTCGGGGCTGGTTCCGTCCGTGGTTGCCAAGCGCATCGACCAGTTGGAATGGCGCATCAAGGCCACGCTATTCACCCGCTCCACGCGCAGGCTGCGATTGACCGACGTCGGCGAACGCTACCTGCCAGCGGTGCGCAAGCTGATTCGCGAGGCAGATGAAACACTGGCGGGCATGGCACGTGCCAATGGCGAGATCGAGGGGCACATCCGGATCAAGATACCAACCACGTTGGGTGTGCTGCGCCTGAGCACCTTGCTGAACCAGTTCCTGATCCAGCAGCCCATGATCAGCCTGGACGTGGTGCTGGCCGACCGGTCCGTGAACCCGCTCGAGGAAGGGTTCGACATAGCCATTGGAGCCCGGCCCGAATCCTATGGCCAGGTGCTGGACCAACCGCTGTGCCCGATCCGGCGCAAGTTGTGCGCGTCGAAGGTCTACCTGGCAACCAACGGCACGCCGCAGTCGCCAGCCCAGCTGATTGACCATGACTGCCTGGTGTTTGCCACCTCCGGCCAGCGCTGGGAATTTGTCGGTCCGCAAGGCCTGGTCGGCGTCGACGTGCGACCCCGGCTCACGAGCAATGACGGCGCCTCGCTGTGCCGCGCGGCGCTGAGCGGACAGGGCATTGCTTTGCTGGCCGACTACCTGGTGGCCGACCACCTGCTCAGCGGAGATCTGGTGGAGGTACTACCGCAGCTGGGCCTGCCTGACCTGTGGCTCAAGGCGCTGGTGCCGGGCAACCGGATCGAACTGCCGCGCATTCAGGCACTGCTGCATTGGCTGAGGCGGCAACTGTCCCTGGCACCGCTGTCGCCCGGTACCGATACAACGGCCGACTCCTAGAATCGGCTCATGCATGTGCACCAGTTGTCAATCACCTACCTGCCGGAGCAGGACCGCATCCTGATCCGCGTCAATACGTCGGAGAACCGCGAATTGCAATGCTGGTTCACCCGCCGGTTGACGCTGGGCCTGGCGCCACTGTTGGAACGCATGGTCACCGAAACGGCGGCTGCCAGTCGCGGACCGGCGACAACGCATCTGGCCAACGCGGATCCAACTGCAAAAAAGGCGGTTGCCGACTTCAACCGCAGCGAGACCATCCGCGGCGCGGACTTCTCTACGCCCTACCGAGTGGCCGAGGCCACTGCGCCCCTGTTCGATAGTCCCCTGCTGATCACCGAGGTCAACACTGCGCAATTGGGCGGCGGCAAACTGCGACTGAACTGCATCGAAAAGCTCAGCGGCACGCCGCTGGCCCGCAAATTCGAATTGGCGCTGTCCGACAACCTGACGCATGCCTTCATGCATTTGCTCGAGCGCGCGGTTGTCGCATCCCAGTGGCGTGGCCATCACACAAGCGAAGCGACGGCGGCGGAGCCGGCGCCACCAGGCACCGGTTACCTGAACTAGGCGCCGCAAACTGCGGACGCCATTTCCAGACGGCGCAACCGTCTGCACCTAGGCACCGTGCGCTTCGGGTCTTGCGCCGGGCCCATTCGGAACGGGCGTGGCGCGACAAGGCGCAACTGGCAAAGAACTTGCACCCGATGGTCGAATGCCAAGTAACGCTTCACGTACTAAACTGGCCAGTCCTATCCGCTCCAGGTGTAGCCTGCCATGACCCAACTACCCGCCCGTTTCGACCACGTCGGCAGTTTCCTGCGTCCCCAATACCTGTTGCAGGCACGCGAGCAACATGCGGCTGGGCGCATCGACGCAACGCAGTTGCGTTTGATGGAAGACCGGGCGATTGCCGAAATCGTGCGGTTCCAGGAGGACATCGGCCTCAAGAGCATCACCGATGGCGAGTTCCGCCGCGCTTACTTTCATATCGACTTCCTGCAACAAATCGGTGGCGTGAAGACCGAAGTCCCGGTCACTATCGAGCGACCCGACGGCACCCGGGAATTGGCGCCACCGGTAATGCGGGTGATCGACAAAGTCCGGCATGTCAAGGACATCCAGTTGGCCGACTTTCAGTACCTGCAATCGCAGGTCAGCAAGGGCCATGTAGCCAAAGTCAGCATCCCCTCGCCCACCATGCTGCATTTCCGCGGCGGGCGGGCCGGAATCAGTCGCATGCACTATCCGGAATTGGAGCCCGATTTCTATCAGGACGTGGCCAACGCCTATGGCGACGAACTGCGATCACTGGCTGCTGCCGGTTGCACCTATGTGCAGATGGACGACACCAACCTGGCCTACCTGTGCGATGACAAGATGCGTGAGGCAGCGCGCTCGCGTGGCGACGATCCCGACGAATTGCCGCACCGCTACGCCAGGTTCATCAATCTCGTCGTGGCGCAGAAGCCCCCGGGTATGTTGCTGGCCATGCACCTGTGCCGCGGCAATTTCAAGAGTACGCACGCGGCCTCGGGCAACTACGAACCGGTGGCCGAGGCATTGCTGCGCGAGATGGATCTGGACGCCTATTTCATGGAATACGACGACGACCGCAGTGGCGATTTCAAGCCCCTGCGCTACCT
The DNA here is from genome assembly GCA_031396205.1 of Rhodoferax sp. GTDB lineage: Bacteria > Pseudomonadota > Gammaproteobacteria > Burkholderiales > Burkholderiaceae_C > CAISIP01. Next base: position 46,508 of record JANNKH010000123.1, on the reverse strand, counting down.
GCCCAAGGGCAAGACCGTCGTATTGGGCCTGGTCACCACCAAATTCGGCACACTGGAATCAAAGGACGACCTGAAGCGGCGCATCGACGAGGCGGCACGCTACGCGCCGCTCGAGCAACTGGCCCTGTCACCGCAGTGCGGCTTCTCCAGCACCGTGCATGGCAACGACATTGCCGTGGAGGCACAACGGGCCAAGCTGCAACTGGTGGTGGAAACGGCGCGCGAGGTCTGGGGCGACCGTTGAGCCGCCAGGCGTGGCGCTCAGCCGTTTGCTGACGCGATGCCCCAACGCTGCAAGGCTGCATCGTCGGCCACGCGTGCGTCGACCCAACGCGCACCACCGGGGGTCTGCTCCTTCTTCCAGAACGGCGCCTGCGTCTTGAGGTAGTCCATGATGAATTCGCAAGCCTGGAAACTCTCGCCCCGGTGCGCGGACGTCACGGCCACCAGTACGATCTGGTCCAGCGGATGCATTACGCCGATGCGGTGGACGACGCGGCTGGCAAAAATGTCGAAGCGACGATGCGCCTCATCCAGCATCGCATCGATCGCCTTTTCCGTCATGCCGGGGTAGTGCTCCAGTTCCAGCGTGGCCACGGCGTCACCGCCATTGCGGTCGCGCACGGTGCCGACAAAGCTGCACACCGCACCGACCCGTTTGTCATCGGCGCGCAAGGCTGCGATTTCGTCGGACAAGTTGAAATCCGCACTCTGGATGGATACGCGTGGCAACGACATGGCGTCATTGTGGCACCGCGCGCGCGTCGGCGCAGTTATGATGCAGCCATGATTTCCCACCCGACGCAGACCTTCAGGATGCCGCCCCTGGCAATGCCGTTGCTTCTGTCGGCGGGCAGGAAACACACTAAACCCTGGCTCATCTGACCGGAGCTTCGGTTCCGTCCTCGGATGAGCGATGGAACCGCCCTGCCCTGGCTGGACTGTTGCACGCGCATCCGGTGGACGGTTTCCATCGGTCCTTTTTTGCAACCAAGGAATCGCGCGTGACCACCCCGACCCCTGTTCCCATGCATACCGACTTTTCCGGCCTGTGGATTCCGCTCGTCACGCCGTTTCGGGATGGTGCAGTCGACCATCCGGCACTCGACGCGCTCGTCAAGCGCCTGCGCACGGACGGAGTCGCAGGCTTCGTCGTTTGCGGCTCGACCGGCGAAGCCGCCGCACTGGATGAGGCCGAACAACGTGCGGTGCTGGATACGACGCTGCGAGCCGCTGGCGAACTGCCGGTGGTGATGGGCCTGTCGGGCTACCACCTGCCACAGACCGTCGCCTGGGTACGCGAACTGGCGTCGCTGCCGATCGCGGGCCTGCTGGTACCGGCGCCTCACTACATCCGGCCGTCGCAGGCAGGGTTGCAGCACTGGTTCCAGACCCTGGCAGACGCATCCAGCGTACCCTTGATCGTGTACGACATTCCCTATCGAACAGGCGTGATTCTCGAGCGAGAAACCCTGCTGGCGCTGGCCGCGCATCCGCGCATCCAGGCCATCAAGGACTGCGCAGGCGACAGCAGCAAGACGCTGGCGCTGATCGCACACGGCCGGCTGCAGGTCCTGGCGGGTGAAGACATCCAGATGTTTGCGACCATCGCGCAAGGCGGCGTCGGAGCGATCGCGGCGGCAGCGCATCTCCAGACCCGCCAATTCGTCAACCTGGTTGCGCGGCTGCGAGCCGGTGAATGGTCCACGGCCCGAGACCTGTGGCCGGCACTGGTACCGTGGATCGAAGCCGCTTTCGCCGAGCCCAATCCCGGCCCGGTCAAAGCCATGCTGGCCCAATCGGGCATGATTGCGAACGAACTGCGCCCACCGATGACCCGCTGTTCAGCGCCCCTGGCGACCAGGATGTCGCATCTCGCCCAAGCTCGCTGACCCGACCGCCGCGAGGCCCGGGCTCACCCCCCCGTGACGGGCGGAAAAAAGGCAACTTCCGCGCCGTCGCGCAGGACCGCGGACTCATCGCACATCTGCTGATCGACGGCAATGCGCACTGGCTTGGCTCGGCCGAGTGCCTCGGCGTAAGGGGCGCCGCGCGCGATCAACGCGTCGCGCAACGCGCCTACATCATGGGCCGGCGTGCGACATGATTCGCATCCCTGGCCCACCGCCTCGCGGATGGCGGCAAAAAAGCGCAAGGTGACGGTAACGGCCATGGCTCAGGCCAACAAGTCCGACAGTGCGACAAACCGCACGGTGTCACCGGGCGCAATGGTCGTACCTGGCGGGTTGTCGACCAGCCCGTCCGCCCAGACCGTCGACGTCAGTACACCCGAACTCTGGTTGGAAAAGAGATCGAGACCGCCGCGCCCGTTGCGGCGCACGCGCAGAAACTCGCGCCGCTTGTCGGCCCGCGGCCAGCTGAAATCGGCACGGGCGGATACGGTCACCGGCTCGACACCTTCTGCACCCTGCAAACGCAGCAGAAACGGCCGCACGAGCAGCGCAAAGGTCACGAAACCCGACACCGGGTTGCCCGGCAAGCCCATGAAATGGGTCTTGCCCACATGTCCAAATGCGAACGGCTTTCCGGGCTTGATCGCGATTTGCCACAGGTCGAGCGCACCCAGCGACTGCACCGCCGGGCGGATATGGTCCTCCTCGCCGACCGACACGCCGCCGCTGGTCAGGATCAAGTCATGGTCTAGCGCAGCATTGCGCAGTGCGTGTACCGTTGCCTCACGCTGGTCGGGCACGATTCCCAGGTCGCTGACGGTGCAGCCAAGCCGCAGCAGCATGGCGCGCAGAAAAAACCGATTGGAGTTGTAGATTGCGCCGGGACGCATGTCGACCGGCGCGACATCGCCCGGCATCACGAGTTCGTCCCCGGTGGACAGCAGAGCCACCCGGGGGCGCCGCGCCACCTGCAGCGCAGCGAACCCGACGCCCGCCGCCATGCCAAGACTGGCCGGCGACAGGCGAACACCGCGCGCCAGCACAACCGACGACCGGGTAACGTCCTCACCAGCACGCCGGATCCATTGACCAGGTTGTGGGGCAACCCGGACCCGGACCTGCGCAGCTTTACCGTTGGCCGCATCCGAGACGACCTCGCAATCCTCCTGCATCACAACGGCATCGGCGCCGGGCGGAATGGGTGCGCCGGTGAAGATGCGGGCGGCCTCACCCGCCTGCAGTCGCTGGCCCGACGAACCGGCAGCAATACGCTGGGTGACGGACAAGAACCCGCCGGTCGCGGCAAGATCAGCGCAGGCGAGCGCATAGCCGTCCATTGCGCTGTTGTCCTGTGGCGGCACCTGCAGTGCGGACACCACATCCTGCGCCAGCACGCGACCATCGGCATCAAAGGTGGACACCGTTTCCTGGTCAGCAAGCGGAAGGGCGGCCGCCAGCAGGCTCGCCAACGCGTCATCCAGGGGGAGCAGCGGTGCTCGCGGTTGCGTCATCTGGTGCAGTCCGGAATAAATGGGATGAAGGCGGCTTGTTGGCGTAGGCGTATCGTCACACGGCTGTGGCGGGCGATGCGAAAGAGGCCTGTGGCACGCCATGCGCTGCGATGAATTCCTTGATGGCGTCGATCCGGGCCGGCATGGCGATCACCCTTTTGGGGCGTTGCTCGATGCCGTCGAACCGAGCCGGGCGCACGGGCTCACGACCCAGCGCCTCGACGATGGTCGCAGCGAACTTGATCGGCAATGCGGTTTCGAGCACGATCATCGGGTGCAGCGGATGCAGGTGCTCCCGCGCGACCTTGATGCCATCGGCGGTATGCGTGTCGACCATCTCATGGCAATGCGCCCAGGTGGCTCGGATGGTGGCCAGGCGGTCGGCGTGCGTACTGCGGCCACTGGCAAAGCCAAAGCGCGCAGCGGCGTCGCTGAACGCCGGATGGGCGCTCAGATCAAACGCGCCGTAGCCTGCCAACTGCGCGGTGAACAGATCCTTCAATTGCGCGGGATCGCGACCCACCAGGTCGAAAACAAAGCGCTCGAAGTTCGACGCCTTGGATATGTCCATCGAGGGGCTGGATGTCTCATACGTGTCGGCGCTGGCGCGCACCCGGTATACGCCGGTGCGGAAGAACTCATCGAGCACGTCGTTCTCGTTCGTGGCCACCACCAGCATATCGATCGGGAGCCCCATCATGCGCGCGACATGACCGGCACACACATTGCCGAAGTTGCCCGACGGCACGCTGAAACGCACTTTTTCAACGTTCGATCGGGTGGCCTGAAAGTACCCGGAAAAATAGTACACCACCTGCGCCATCAGGCGGGCCCAGTTGATCGAGTTCACGGTACCGATGCGGTACTTTCGCTTGAATTCGAGGTCGTTCGACACCGCCTTGACCAGATCCTGGCAGTCGTCGAACACCCCGTCAATCGCGATGTTGTGGATGTTGTCGTCCATCAGGCTGAACATCTGTGCCTGCTGGAACGGGCTCATGCGGCCAGCCGGGCTGGTCATGAAAACCGCCACGCCATTTTTGCCGCGCATCGCGTATTCGGCCGCACTACCGGTATCGCCACTGGTGGCACCCAGGATGTTGAGCCGCTCGCCACGGCGCGCCAGTTCGTATTCGAACAGGTTGCCGAGCAATTGCATCGCCATGTCCTTGAATGCCAGCGTCGGCCCGTTGGACAAGGCCTGCAGGTACAGCGGCGCAGTGGCGCCTTCGGCAGTTGGCGGATCGCACAGCAGGCGCAGCGGAACAATCGCCGCGGAACCGAACACGGCTTCGGTATAGGTGCGGCGACAGATGTCGCGCAGATCGGCTGGCGGGATGTCGTCGACATACAGCGACAGGATCTCGAATGCCAGTTCGTGGTAGGGCAACAGGCGCCATCGGGTCAGCGTTGCATCGTCCACCTGCGGATAGTGCTGCGGCAAGTAAAGGCCACCGTCGGGCGCCAGTCCTTCAAGAAGGATGTCACAAAAACGCTGGCCGACGTCGTGCCCGCGGGTCGAAATGTAGCGCATCAGGCCAGCTCCTCCTTGCGGATGCGCGTGATCGGCCGCAACACGCTGGGCAAAGCCTGCATCAGCGCCAACGCGCCGTCCATCGTGCCCTCGCGGGTGTCATGCGTCAGGATGATCAGGTCGGTCTGGGCGACCAGCGAGCCGTTGCTATCGGCGGCGACCTCGTCGCCCTCGCGTTGCAGCATCGCATCGATGCTGATGCCCGCGTCGGCCAGAATGCCGGTCACGCGGGACAACACGCCGGTCTCGTCGGCCACCCGCAGCCGCAGGTAGTAGCTGGTCACGACATCGACCATTGGCAGCACCGGCAAATCGCTCATCGCATCCGGATGAAAGGCCAGGTGCGGTACGCGCTGCGCCGCATCGGCAGTGTGAAGCCGCGTGACATCGACCAGATCGGCAATCACCGCACTGGCCGTCGGTTCGCTGCCTGCGCCTTTGCCGTAGTACAGCGTCGTGCCTACGGCGTCGCCCTGCACCACCACCGCGTTCATGGCGCCCTCGACATTGGCAATCAGGCGCTTGGCGGGCACCAGGCTCGGGTGGACCCGCAACTCGATGCCGCGCAAGGCCCCGGTCGCACTATCGACGCTGCGCTTGGTGATACCCAGGAGCTTGATGCGGTAGCCCAGTTGCTCGGCGTACTGGATGTCCTGCGCGCAGAGGGTCGCGATGCCCTCGATGTAGGCCTTGTCGAACTGCACCGGCACGCCAAACGCTATCGCCGACATGAGCGTGATCTTGTGTGCGGCGTCCACGCCTTCGATATCGAAGGTCGGGTCGGCCTCGGCATAGCCGAGCCGCTGTGCTTCCTTGAGCACCACATCGAAGTCGAGCCCCTTGCTGCGCATCTCGCTCAGGATGAAATTGGTGGTGCCATTGATGATGCCGGCGATCCACTGGATGCTGTTGGCCGTGAGACCCTCGCGCAAGGCCTTGATGATCGGAATGCCGCCAGCGACAGCCGCCTCGAACGCGACCATCACGCCCTTGGCATGGGCGGCAGCGAAGATCTCGTTGCCATGTACTGCCAGCAATGCCTTGTTGGCAGTGACCACATGCTTGCCGGCTGCGATGGCCTCCATCACCAGCTGGCGGGCAATGCCATAGCCACCGATCAGCTCGACCACGATATCGATATCCGGATTGCCGATGACGGCCCGAGCGTCATTGACCACCGTGACGCCATCACCAACCAGGGATTGCGCGCGGGCCACATCCAGATCCGCCACCATCGTGATCTCGATGCCACGACCGGCCCGACGGCGGATCTCCGCCTGGTTGCGCCGCAGAACGGTGAAAGTTCCGCTGCCCACGGTTCCTATGCCCAGCAGGCCCACTTGGATCGATTTCATGCAAATAGCTTCTTGGTTGGTGACGATGACCGGTGCAAATGGTTGCCGGATATCAGGCCCGCGTCGCGACCAGCTTTACAGCCGCGCGCGCGCGTTCGTCCTCATGCCGATGGCGATAGTGCTCCAGGAACTTCGCGATGCGCCCTATCGCCTCACGCAGATCGTCCTCATGGGGCAGGAAGACGATGCGAAAGTGATCGGGCGTATCCCAGTTGAATCCGCTCCCCTGCACCAGCATCACCTTGGTCTCTTGCAGCAGTTCCAGGATGAACGCCTGGTCGTCCCTGATCGGATAGATTTGCGGGTCGAGCCGCGGGAACATATATAGCGCGGCCGACGGCTTCACGCAACTGACCCCCGGAATGGCGGTGATGAGTTCATAGGCCAGGTCGCGCTGGCGCCGCAGCCGACCTCCCTCGGCGATCAGGTCGTTGATGCTTTGGTAGCCGCCCAGTGCGGTCTGGATCGCCCACTGCCCAGGCACATTGGGGCACAGGCGCAGGTTGGACATCATGTTCAAGCCATCGATGTAGTCCCTGGCCACGAACTTGTCGCCCGACACCACCATCCATCCGGCGCGGTAACCGCACGATCGGTAGCTCTTGCTCAGGCTGTTGAAAGTAAGCGTCAGTACGTCGTCGCTGAGCGAGGCGATGGCAGTGTGCTGCACCCCGTCGTACAGGATCTTGTCATACACCTCGTCGGCGAAGATCACCAGTCCGAATTCGCGCGCGATCTCGATGATGCCGTTCAACAATGCATCCGAATACAGCGCGCCGGTCGGGTTGTTCGGATTGATCACCACAATGCCCTTGGTGCGTGGCGTAACCTTGGCCCGAATATCGGCCAGATCGGGCATCCAGCCCCGACTCTCATCGCAACGGTAATGCACAGGCGCACCACCGGACAACACCACGGCTGCCGTCCACAGCGGGTAGTCCGGCGCCGGGATCAGCATTTCGTCACCGTCGTTGAGCATGGCATTGCTGGCCATCACGATCAACTCGGAGGCGCCGTTGCCGAGGTAGACATCATCCAGCGTCACGCCGGCTATGCCTTGCTGCTGCGTATAGTGCATCACCGCCTTGCGCGCCGCAAAGATTCCCTTACTGTCGGAGTATCCCGCGGAGTTCGGCAAGTTGCGGATCATGTCTTGCTGGATTTCTTCCGGCGAGTCGAATCCGAACACGGCCAGATTGCCGATGTTGAGCTTGATGATCTTGTGGCCCTCATCCTCCATGCGTTGCGCGCATTCAAGGATAGGACCACGGATGTCGTAACAGACATTGTCAAGCTTGGTCGATTTGCGGATGGTTTTCATGGTGTGTCCGGCAAGTGCCACTACAGCGGGAAACCTATAATTTGACCACAGTTGAGCCTGCAACCACCCGATGAAACTCCACCCCGACAAATCCTCCGTTCAAACCATCTCCGGCTACGGAAGCGGTTGGATCGCCGTTGACGGCGAACGTATCGAAGCCAGCGTCATCATTGGATCGGGCGGCGAACGGATCGCATGGGGTTGCGCGCGGTTCTCTGACCTAGGCGCCCAACACTTCCTGCAGTTGGCGGAACTGAACCCGGAGCTCGTCATTTTTGGCAGCGGCGACAAGATCCGGTTTCCCGATCCGGCCTGGCTTGCGCCGCTGATGCTGCGGCGCGTCGGATTGGAGACCATGGATACCCAGGCAGCATGCCGCACCTACAACATCCTGGCGGGAGAGGGACGCAAGGTCGTCACCGCTCTGCTGATCGAAGTTCCCCGGTCGTGAGGGATTTGGCAGAAGTTTTGCGGTTAAAATAACCAGCTTCGGTTGAGGTCACCCACCCGCACGCGGGCCGGACAATCCTCCGCCAACCCCTGACACATCCAGCACTCAAGACTCAAGCACCTTATGGCGATCGTTGTCAACAAACCCCTCCCCGAGTTCGAAGCTGTCGCCACCAACGGTGTGAAGGTGACGAACACCAGTCATCTGGGCGCCACCATGGTGCTGTACTTCTATCCCAAGGACAACACACCGGGCTGCACCACCGAGGCCATGCAGTTCAGGGACAAGTACAAGGACTTCGTCAAGGCCGGGGCGGCCGTGTTCGGCGTGTCGCGCGACAACATGAAGTCCCATGACGATTTCAAGCTCAAGCTGGAGTTGCCGTTCGAGCTTATCGCCGACACCGAAGAAAAAATGTGCCATATGTTCGGCGTGGTCAAGAACAAGATCATGTATGGCAAGAAGGTCAAGGGAATCGAACGTAGCACTTTCCTTGTTGGTGCCGACGGTGTGCTCAAGGAAGAATGGCGTGGCCTCAAGGTTCCTGGCCACGTCGACGATGTGCTCAAGTCGGTCAAGGCGCTGAAAAAATCCGCCTGACCTGCGGTCCGGCGCCGGTCTGGCTAGGCTCATGCATAATGCGCCATGCCCCTGAATTCAGCCGCAGCCCGCACCCCAAAGCCGCCTTGTCCCAAGGCGGCTTTGTTGCTTTTGGACGGGCCGGCGGACGCCGCCATCGTGACAGTTTCTTATTTCCTCGTGAGTACCCAGGACCATGCCCCTGCCCCCCGCCCCCAGCAAGCGCGCCGCCCTGCTGACCAGTGCCGCTTTTGACGCAATAGCCAAAAGCATTTCCCGACCCAGTCGCAGACTCTCTGGCTCTTCCAGTGCCGCGCACGCAGCGTCCGCCGGTACCCTGGCGGCCGATGCGATGCCCCACGCAGTGCCCGACGGCCCTGTCGCGCGTTTGGACGCACCACAGCGGGTGGTGGCGCAGCCCGCAGCGCGTGCCTTGCACAGCGTGCCTGACCGCACGCCGGAAGGTAGCACCGCAGCAGCCGTGGTAGCCAAGCCCCGGCGTAGCAAGGCTGCGACCCGAGCCAAATTGTTCGTGCTCGATACCAATGTGCTGCTGCACGATCCGATGTGCCTGTTCCGATTCGAGGAGCATGACATCTTCCTGCCGATGATCGTGCTGGAGGAACTCGATGGACACAAAAAAGGCATGACCGAAGTGGCGCGCAATGCGCGCCAGACCAGCCGTTGGCTCGACGCACTCGCGGGCACGAATGGCGCCGACATCGGAGATGGCCTGCGGCTCAATAGCACGGGTCACACCGATGCCGGCGGCAAGCTGTTCTTCCAGACCCATGCGCTGGACTATGCATTGCCGGCCAGCCTGCCGCAAGGCAAGGCCGACAACCAGATCCTCGGTGTCGTCGAGGCGCTGGGCAAGAAGGTGCTCGGCAAGGACAGCAAGTATGACGCCAGTCAGGCGCGCGACGTCGTGCTGGTGTCCAAGGACATCAACATGCGGGTCAAGGCGCGGGCGCTGGGACTGGCTACCGACGACTACCAAAACGACAAGACACTGGCCGACGGCGACCTGCTGTACTCCGGATCGCAGGCCCTGCCAGCCGACTTCTGGGCTACTCATGGGCAAACGGTTGAGAGCTGGCAACAAGGCGTGCATACCTTCTATCGCATCAGCGGCCCGGTGGTGCCCAACTTGCTGATCAACCAGTTTGTCTTTTTTGAATCACCCGGCGAACCAAGCCTGTACGCGCGTGTGACCGAGATCCGCGGCAAGACGGCTGTTTTCAAGACACTGAAGGACTACAACCACCTCAAGAACGCGGTCTGGGGTGTGACCACCCGCAACCGCGAGCAGAACTTCGCGATGAACCTGCTGATGGATCCCGAGGTCGACTTCGTCACGCTCACCGGAACCGCTGGTAGCGGCAAAACCCTGATGGCGCTGGCTTCTGGACTTACCCAGGTGCTGGACGACCGGCGTTACACAGAGATCATCATGACGCGGGCGACGGTCAGCGTTGGCGAAGACATCGGCTTTCTGCCCGGAACGGAAGAGGAAAAAATGGGTCCGTGGATGGGAGCGCTGGACGACAACCTGGAGGTGCTCGGAAAGACCGATACCGGTGCTGGTGAATGGGGCCGCGCGGCGACCAGCGAGTTGATTCGCAGCCGGATCAAGATCAAGAGCATGAACTTCATGCGTGGACGCACGTTCCTGAACAAGTACCTGATCATCGATGAGGCCCAGAACCTGACGCCCAAGCAGATGAAGACGCTGATCACCCGTGCAGGGCCGGGTACCAAGATCATCTGCATGGGCAACCTGGCCCAGATCGACACGCCCTACCTGACCGAAGGCTCGTCCGGCCTGACGTTTGCGGTCGACAAATTCAAGGGCTGGCCGCACAGCGGGCACATCACGCTGGCGCGCGGAGAACGCTCCAGACTGGCGGACTTCGCCAGCGAAGTACTCTAGCCGTCAACAACGGCCACATTCCCGATCCGGTTCAGAAGTCGCCGTTGCCGCTGCCGCCGGCCAGGCTCTCGAACTTGGTGATCGGGCGCAGGAAGGCCAGCTTGATCACACCGGTCGGGCCATTGCGCTGCTTGGCGATGATGATCTCGGCCACACCGGGCTCCTTGCAGGCATCCTTGGTGTAGTACTCGTCGCGGTAGATGAACATGATGATGTCGGCGTCTTGCTCGATAGCACCCGACTCGCGCAGGTCGCTCATCATCGGGCGCTTGTCGGGCCGCTGCTCCACGCTGCGGTTGAGCTGGGACAAGGCGATGACCGGGCATTTCAGCTCCTTGGCGAGCATCTTCAGGCCGCGCGAGATCTCGCCCAGTTCGGTCGCGCGGTTCTCTTCGGAGCCGGACGAGCCGCTCATCAGCTGCAGGTAGTCGACCACGATCAGGCCCAGCTGCCCGCACTGGCGCGCCAGTCGCCGGGCATTGGCACGCAACTCGCTTGAAGTAAGGCCGGCGCTCTCGTCAATATGCAGCGAGATATTGCGCAGCTTTTCGATCGCCTCGGTCAACCTTGGCCACTCGTCGTCGGTCAGCTTTCCGGTGCGCAGATGGCCCTGATCGATCCGTCCGATCGATCCGACAATCCGCACCGCCAACTGCGCGGCGCCCATCTCCATCGAGAACACGGCAACCGGCAGGCCTTCGTTCAACGCCACATGTTCAGCGATGTTGATTGCAAACGCGGTCTTGCCCATCGAGGGCCGCGCGGCCAGCACGATCAGGTCACCGGCCTGGAACCCGGCGGTCAATCGGTCCAGGTCGTAAAAGCCGGTGGGAACACCCGTCACGTCGTTCGGGTTGTCGGCCATTTCCTGCACCCGGTCCAGCAGGCTCACGACCAGCGTATCCATGGCCTGGAAACCCTGCTTGAGCCGCGAGCCCTGCTCACCGATGTTGAATATCTTGCGCTCGGCCTCGTCGACGATGTCGGCCACTGGCCGCCCCTTGGGGTTGAACGCGCTGGTCGCGATCTCGTCACTGGCACTCACCAGCTTGCGCAGGATCGAGCGCTCGCGCACGATCTCGGCATAACGACGGATATTGCCGGCGCTCGGCACATACTGCGCCAGCGAGTTGAGGTAGGCCAGGCCGCCTACTTCCTCGGCCTTGCCCTGGCTTTGCAGGTGCTCGTATACCGTGATCACGTCGGCCGGCTTGGTCGCATTGACCAAGGTACCGATACTCGCGTAAACGAGCCGGTGCTCGTAGCGGTAAAAGTCAGCGTCGCTCAAGAGGTCGGCGACCCTGTCCCAGGCACCGTTGTCAAGCAGCAGCCCGCCAAGGACGCTGGACTCGCCCTCGAGCGAGTGGGGAGGAATGCGGAGCTGGGCGACAGTGCGGTCGTCGCTGTCGTTGTCAAAGGATGAAAGTACGGCGGACATGGACATTGAAAGGTAATCCTTGATGCTACGCCTGCACCCATCGGGCGTCGAGTGAATAGCTGGGGACAAAACCGGAATAAGGTGTGGACAAGATGTGCAATTGGCAGGACAAGTAGTGCACACAAAGTAAAAGCCACCGCGGCTCGCACCGTGGTGGCTTGCATCGAGGCGGCCCGCCCGTCAGGGCAAGCGCGCGATCAGGCGCCGGTGGCGCCGGACATCAGGCAGTCTCGCCGTAGACCGACACCGTGATGTCGACGGTCACATCGGTATGCAGCGCGATACTGACGGTGCAATCACCAACAACCTTGATCGGACCTGCCGGCAGGCGGATCTGAGACTTGGTGACCTTGTAGCCTTGTTTGACCAATTCCTCGGCGATGTCGGCATTGGTGACCGAACCGAACAAACGGCCATCGACACCCGCCTTCTGGGTCAGCTTGCAGGTGCTGCCCGCCAGCTTCTCGCCGACGGCCTGAGCTTCGGCCAACTTGGCAGCGGCAACCTTTTCGAGGTCGGCACGCTTGACTTCGAACTCCTGCTTCGCAGCGGCAGTGGCGCGGCGCGCCCGGCCCGAAGGAATCAGGAAATTGCGCGCGTAACCGTCCTTGACCTTGACGATTTCACCCAGGTTACCAAGGTTCACGACCTTGTCGAGCAGAATAATTTGCATGTTGCTGACCCCTTAGATGCGATGCTGATCGCTGTATGGCAGCATGGCCAGAAAGCGTGCGCGCTTGATCGCGGTGTTGAGTTGGCGCTGGAAAATGGCTCGGGTGCCAGTCAGGCGCGCGGGAATGATCTTGCCGTTCTCGGCAATGAAGTCACGCAAGGTGTCGATGTCCTTGTAGTCGATCTCCTCGACGCCGGTCACGGTGAAACGGCAAAAGCGTTTGCGCTTGAAAAGCAGGTTCTGGGCCGGGCGCTTGGGGCGCTTGTCTTTGTTGAAACGTTTTGGTGCTGGCATGATGATGTCCTTCGGGTGGCAGGGCGGCCGGATCAATCGGATGGGGCCGATCCGTCCTGCTTGGAAAACAGGGTTGGGTCTTGCAAAAAATCCTGAATGTGGAAGACGACGGTCTTGCCGTTGCGGGGTGTGGCCAAGAAGCCGGTGAAGCGCCAGACAGTGCCTATGGCCTGCCTGGCAAGCCGCTCGGCAAGACTGCCTAGGGCCACCGCTTTCATCGCCGCCTTCACCTGCCTGTCCTGCCCTGCTTCCTGGACGCTGGACATATGTTCCAGTTTCAGGTTCAGGGCCGGTATTCCCGCCGGGGTGTATCGCATCGCTTCACGCTCGGCAATACTGGCGGTCAGGATCAGGTGGTTGGCAGCCTCGTTCACCCCACGTCGGAATTAGCGGTCGTTGCCGTGAAACTCGGCTTGCTGGGCCTTGCGTGCGTCCTCGCGCTCCACCGTCTTCATCATCGACGATGGGCCGGCATCGGCTTTCTTGCGCAGCACCGTCAGATGGCGCAGAACGGCATCGTTGAACTTGAAGGCGTGCTCGAGCTCCACCATCACGGCCTGTTCGGCCTCGATGTTGATGCACAGGTAATGGGCCTTGGCCAGCTTGTTGATCATGTAGACCAACTGGCGACGACCCCAGTCTTCGACCCGATGGATTTTGCCGCCGCCGGCGGTGATCATGGACTTGTATCGTTCCAGCATCGCTGGAACCTGCTCGCTCTGATCCGGATGGATCATGAGGATGATCTCGTAATGACGCATGCGTACTCCTTGTGGTTGACCCATGACAGGGCCGATGAAGCCACCCCCGGCGTCTAATCAGGGTGTGGCAAGGCGAAGCCCGCGATTATATGCCATTGCTTATTTGATGGCCAACTGATCCGTGGTCGCCCAGATCGGCAACACGCCGGCGCAGTACGAACGCCCAAAAAATGACGCCTGGCAAGTTGCCTTGCCAGGCGATTGACCCGACCCGGTGCGCCAGCAAGGCACACCGGCAGCCACCATGCTCAGGTGGTCTTGAGGTTGGGGTAGCGCACGTACTCGACCAGTTCCTGGATCTTGCGGCTGGGTGCCGGCGTCACCAAGCTGACCAGGATGATCACGGCAAACCCCACCGGCACGCCGAACAGCCCGGCCGATATCGGCTGAATGTCCCACCACAGTTGTACTGGCGAGGTCACGCCAAAGATACTGCGCATCCAGGGCTGGGTTGTCACCATGTAGTAAACCGTCGTGCCAAGCCCGGCCATCATGCCGAGGGACGCCGCTATTCCGGTCGCGCGCTTCCAGAATATGCCAAGTGTCAACGCCGGGAAGAACGAGGCCGCCGCGAACGAGAACGCCGCAGAAACCAGGAACAGGATGTCCGCCGGTTTCTGCGCTGCCACATAAGCTGCGGCCAGGGCCACAAACAGCAACAGCATCTTGGACAACGCCACGCGACGCGCCGTGGACGCGTTCGGGTCGATCATCTTGTAGTACAGGTCGTGGCTCAGCGCATTGGCGATCGTCAGCAGCAATCCGTCGGCCGTCGACAACGCAGCGGCAAGGCCGCCGGCAGCCACCAGCCCCGAAATCACATACGGCAGGCCACCGATCTCGGGCGTCGCAAGAACCACGATATCACCACCGATCGACATTTCGTTGAGCTGCAGGATGCCATCCTTGTTGACATCCACGACGGACAGCAACGACGGGTCTACCTTGCTCCAGGACGCCACCCAGGCCGGCAACTGATCAAACGGTGTGCCCACCACAAGGGTGAAGACCTCGTACTTGACCAGTACCGCCAGTGCCGGCGCCGTGAAATACAGCAAGAAGATGAAGAACAGCGACCAGCTGACCGATTCACGTGCTTCTTTTACGCTGGGCACCGTGTAGTACCGCATCAGGATGTGCGGCAGTGCTGCCGTTCCAACCATCAGGCAAAAGATCAGCGCCATGAAGTTGCGACGAGAAACGTCGTAGGCCTTTTGGGCCGCTGCATCGCCGTTGGGGTCACCCGCATACTGCTGCGCATGCGCTGGCATGCCGTTCAGTGGCCGCGACTTGGTATCCGCAGCAGCCTTGGCGCTGGTCCAAGCAGCCTTGGCCGCTGTCGCGTCCGCCGGCAATGCGGCCAGCGCCTTCTCGGCACTGGCGATATCGGCCGCAGCACCGTTTGCCACCTTGAGGTCGGCGACTTTCTTTTCCGCCTGCGCCTTGTCGGCAGCCAGTGCAGCCACCGGATCCTTGAGCTTCTCCGCCAACACGACGGAGCGCTGCTTGAACACCTCGCGCACCTCGAGCTCTTTGGGGTCCGCAGCCAGCTTTTTCTCGAGCGCCGTGACTTTCTCCAACTGGAAGCCATAGATGGCCTGAGGCACCGGAATGCTGGTCTGTTTCACCGACAGCCACACCACCGGGATCAAGTAGGCGACGATCAGGATGATGTACTGCGCCACCTGCGTCCATGTCACCGCGCGCATGCCACCCAGAAAGGAACAGACCAAAATACCGCCAAGCCCCAGGAAAATCCCGAGCTCGAACTGCACGCCGGTCAACCGGGACGTGATCAGGCCGACGCCATAGATCTGGGCCACCACATAGGTGAACGAGCACAGGATCGCCGCCACGATTCCAATGAATCGCGGCAGGTTTCCGCCGTAGCGCTCGCCCAGGTAATCTGGCACCGTGAACTGGCCGAACTTGCGCATGTACGGCGCCAGGAACAGGGCCACCAGACAGTAGCCACCAGTCCAGCCCATGATGAACGCCAGGCCGCCATAACCCGACAGATACAGGGTTCCCGCCATCCCGATGAAGGATGCCGCAGACATCCAGTCGGCGCCGGTCGCCATGCCGTTGTAGACCGCCGGTACGCGCCGGCCCGCCACGTAGTACTCGGCAGCGTCATTGGTGCGGCTCATGATGCCGATGCCCGCATATAGGCCGATCGTCGCCAGCAGGAAGATAAACCCAATCCACTGTCGCGACAGGCCCATCTGCTCCAGGATCGCCAACGCGACCACGAACGCGAAGAAGCCGCCCGTGTACCAGGTGTAGACCTTGTTCAGGTTCTGCTTGAAGGCAGCCTTGGATGCGGCATTGCTGACGCCCGTTGTGTCGTTACCAAACATTCCAGCCATGATTATTCCTCGCTCTCTTGAACGTCGTGCTCAATATCGAGCTTGGCCATGTAACGGGCGTAGAACCAGATGATCAGGCAATACACCACCAGCGAACCTTGCGCACCCATCCAAAAACTGAAGGGCCAGCCAAAGAAGTTGAAGTTCAACTCCCGCGCATAAAAGCTCACGACGAACGTCACGACGAACCAGATCGCGAGCAGGATGCCCGTGATGCGAAGGTTCTTGCGCCAATAGTCGCGTTGTTTCTCGGTCAATTCCATGTAATCCACCTCTAACAACATTACCCTCGCGGGCGAATTGCGATCTCCATCCGGTTCCCCGGACAGCCTGCACACCGGATCGCACCTTTCTCTACAGTCGCCTGGTTCTGCAACGCGCGCAATCAAGAGCCTCTCGGCCCGCGATTACGGGGACTGCGCAATGCGCAGTCCGGTTTCACGCTCGAGCTGGGCGGCCACCTTTGGCTCGAACCCGCTGAGATGGCGAATGATCTTCATCGCCTCATCAGGTTGTTGCCGGTCGACATGAACCCGCGCCAGCTGGTACCAGCCAAACGGGCTCATGGGTTGCAGTTCGGTATTGCGCTTGAGCGCCTGTACCGCTTCTTCGAAGCGGCGGTTTCGGATCAGCAGCAGCGCCAGGCCGTACCAGGCGCGATCGAGTTTGGGCTCGACCTCGATCGCCCGGCGAAAGGCCGGCTCGGCGTCGCCGTCACGACCCATGTCATCGAGCATATAGGCCAGGTTGAACCACGCCGCCGCGCTGTCCGGGTGCACACGCGTCATGCTGCGCAGCGCGTCTACCGCGCCCTCCTTGTCACCCAATTCGGCCAGCAAGTGGGCTCGGCTGGCCATCACGTAGCGATTGTCTGGCGCAATCGCCGACATGGCATCGAAACGGGCCAGCGCGGCGTTCTTCTTGCCGATCACCAGCAGCGTGATCGCCTGTAGCTTGAGAAACAGGTAATTCAGGTACCGGTTCATTTGCAAACCTCCACGCCCACTTGCAGGCATATCTGGATCTTCAGGACGGTAACGGCGAGCCACACAAATGCCAGCAGCAAGAACGCCACCAGCGGCAGGTGCCGCTCGACCACGAATTTAGGTGACACAAGGCGCGCCACAGAAACGAATGGCCGCCCCATGATCTGCAAGAGCTGGTAGAAAAGATTCTTCTCGCGCCGCGCGCCGGCCAAAAGGCCAAGAATCCATTGCCCCAAAAGCGCCATCAACGCTATTTCAGCGATCAGTTTGACCGCAGTGACAAGTGCCAGCATGGAACCCATTCGTAAGGAATGGCGTGATTATTGCGGCGAGCCTTACCGCTCTCTTACAATTTGATGACGGATCGGTCACTCAGCGGGTTGACCCCATGCGGGTTTACCCGCCTCGGCCAGTCGAGCCAAGGAAAACCACGCGCGCTGCGCCAGCGTGCGGAGCTGGCCAGGGTATGTCCGATCAGCTCAGATCTGAGCCGACATTCGCTCAGCCGGCCAGTTGTCGCCAGGTGTCGATCACCGTGTCCGGATTGAGCGAAATCGAGTCGATGCCTTCGTCGCGCAGCCAGGCCGCGAAATCGGGATGGTCACTCGGGCCCTGGCCGCAGATGCCAACATACTTACCCTGCGCACGGCAGGCCTGGATGGCCATCCGGATCAAGGCCTTGACCGCGGGGTCGCGTTCGTCAAAATCGGCCGCCAGCAGTTCCAGACCCGAATCCCGATCAAGCCCCAGCGTGAGTTGCGTCAGATCGTTGGAGCCGATCGAGAAGCCGTCGAAATACTGCAGGAACTCGTTGGCCAGGATCGCGTTGCTCGGTATCTCGCACATCATGATGATCTTCAGACCAGGGTTGCCATCGGCATCGGCTCCATCGCCCCGGCGCAAGCCGTGCGCGGCCAGCAATGCGGTCACCTTGCGCGCCTGCTCCAGCGTGCGCACGAATGGCACCATCAGTTGCACATTGATCAGGCCCATGTCCTGGCGCACGCGCAACATCGCCTCGCATTCCATCGCAAACGCCTCGCCAAATTCGGCGCTGATGTAGCGCGCAGCGCCGCGAAATCCCAGCATCGGGTTCTCTTCGTCGGGTTCATAGCGGCTGCCGCCAATCAAGGTGCGGTATTCATTGCTCTTGAAATCGGACAAGCGCACGATGACCGGCTTGGGCCAGAAGGCCGCCGCGATCGTCGCGACGCCCTCGGCCACACGGTCGACGTAAAACGCACGCGGGGACGCATGACCACGCGCCACCGACTCTACCGCTTTCTTCAGGTCGGCATCGACGGCCGGATAATCCAGAATCGCCTTTGGGTGCACCCCGATGTTGTTGTTGATGATGAACTCCAGCCGAGCCAGGCCGACGCCGGCATTGGGCAATTGGCAAAAGTCGAACGCCAGCTGCGGATTGCCCACGTTCATCATGATCTTTACCGGTACCTCGGGCATTGCGCCCCGCTCGACCTGCTGGACCTCGGTTTCGAGCAGGCCGTCGTAAACGAAACCGGTGTCGCCCTCGGCGCAACTGACCGTAACCAGTACGCCTTCCTTGAGTTGTTCGGTCGCGTCGCCACATCCCACCACCGCTGGAATGCCCAGTTCGCGGGCAATGATGGCCGCATGACAGGTACGTCCGCCGCGGTTGGTCACGATCGCCGAGGCCCGCTTCATAACCGGCTCCCAATTCGGGTCGGTCATGTCGGTGACCAGCACATCGCCGGGCTGTACCTTGTCCATCTCGGACAGGTTGTGCACCAGCCGGACCGGCCCTGTGCCAATTTTTTGGCCGATGGCGCGGCCCTCGACCAGCACCACGCCCTGGCCCTTGAGCTTGTAGCGGTATTCGGCTTTGCCGGCACTCTGGCTCTTGACCGTCTCCGGCCGAGCCTGCAGGATATAGAGCTTGCCGTCCTGCCCGTCCTTGCCCCACTCGATGTCCATCGCTCGGCCATAGTGCTCCTCGATCACCAGCGCGTAGCGGGCCAACTGCTCCACGTCGGCATCGGACAATGAGTAGCGGTTGCGCATTTCGATCGGCACATCGCTTGTCTTGACCAACTTGCCGCCATCGGCTTTTTCAGCCGCACTGGCGAATTCCATCTGGACCAGCTTGGAGCCCAGGCTGCGCCGCACGATAGCGCGCTTGCCCGCGCGCAGAATCGGCTTGTGCACATAGAATTCGTCCGGGTTGACCGCGCCTTGCACCACCGTCTCGCCCAGCCCATAGCTGGAAGTGACGAACACCAGATCCTTGAAACCGGATTCGGTGTCGATGGTGAACATGACACCCGCCGCGCCAAGGTCAGAGCGCACCATGCGCTGGATGCCGGCACTCAGCGCCACATGCTCATGCGCAAATCCCTTGTGCACCCGGTAGCTGATGGCACGGTCGTTGTACAGCGACGCGAACACCACCTTGATCTTGTGCAGGATGTCCTCGATACCCACGACGTTGAGAAACGTCTCCTGCTGCCCCGCAAACGACGCATCCGGCAGGTCTTCGGCCGTGGCCGAAGAACGCACTGCGAACGACAGCTGAGGTGCGCCGTGGCTCAATATGGCAAAAGCGTCCCGGATCGATTGCTCCAGATCCCGTGGGAACGGCTGGGATTCGACCATCGCGCGAATCTGCGTACCGGTGGCCGCCAGGGCCCGCACATCATCGACATCCAGCGCATCGAGCCGCGCCTTGATCTTCTCGGCGAGCCCCGCGTGGGCCAGGAAGTTGCGAAACGCGTGCGCGGTCGTCGCAAAACCCGTGGGCACGTTCACGCCGCTGGGCAGGTGGGCGATCATCTCGCCAAGGCTGGCATTCTTGCCGCCCACCGACTCGATATCGCCCATCCTCAGGTTCTCAAACGGTACGACCAGGGCGGTCGGTCCAAATAATGCAGACATGGCAAAACTCCGGAGGTTGTGAAAATCGGGGTCGGCCCTGCAACGGGTTGGTCATTGCGGCCATTGATGACCATGCCAGGCGCCGGGCACATCCTGGGCGGATTCATAGGCGCTCGGACCAGTTGGGGCATGGTGTCGGGAATCAGGGGGATGACAAACATTGTAGAGTGCGGCCTACAGGCATGGTGCCTGCAACCATCCGGCTGCCCACCATGCCAGGACACCCGACCCATGCCCAATCGCACGGTATTTTTCATATCTGACGGCACCGGCATTACGGCCGAAACGTTTGGCAACGCCATTCTTGCGCAGTTCGAGCTCAAGACGCGCCACGTGCGATTGCCGTTCATTGACACCGCCGACAAGGCGCATCAGACCGTGCGTCAGATCAACCACACGGCGGTGACCGACGGCAACAAGCCCATCGTATTCACGACACTGGTCAACATGGAGATTCTCAAGATTCTGGAGGACGGCTGCCAGGGCATGCTGCTGGATATGTTCGGCACCTTCGTGCATCCGCTGGAAACCGAACTGCAGCTCAAATCCAGCCATCGCGTGGGGCGCTTCAGCGATGCCAGCAAGAGCAAGGAATACCAGGATCGCATCGAAGCGATCAACTTTTCCCTGGCGCATGACGACGGTCAGTCCAACCGCGACCTGGAACACTCCGACGTCATCCTGGTCGGGGTGAGCCGCAGCGGCAAGACACCAACATCGTTGTACCTGGCGATGCAGTATGGTCTCAAGGCGTCCAACTACCCGTTGATTCCCGAAGACTTCGAACGCCAGCAGTTGCCGCCGGCCTTGCTGCCGCATCGCGCCAAGTTGTTCGGCCTCACGATCGCGCCGGAGCGGCTGAGCGAGATTCGCCATGAACGCCGGCCCAACTCCCTATACGCCTCGATCGAGAACTGCCGCATGGAGGTCGCCGAGGGCGAAGCCATGATGCGGCGCAGCGGCATACGCTGGTTGTCAACTACCACCAAGTCGATCGAGGAAATCGCCACCACCATCTTGCAGGATCTCCGGCCCGAGCGACTGACCTACTGACCACCACGTGACGCAGCCGACTCGGATGCAATGGCCATGTTTGCGCCCCGGCGTACCCTGGCAATTACCGGGATTCCTCCCTTCTGTCCGTGGAAGAACTGGCGGCGCTTCGTTGATCCCGGTTCACAACAAAGCGGTTTGCGCGCACCTAAAATGAACAGCTGTCGGAATGACCTATCCGACTGTTCCAGCCAAATATGATCTCGATCGAAGCAAAAGCTTTACCCGTGGTGCAGTCCCCTGCGGTTGCGCCGCGGTCGGTTGCGCCATGAAGCGCTTTTCATGAACCGTCTGGTTCGCATTCTCACCGTCAGCGCAGGTGTTGTCGCGCTGCACATCGCGGGCGTGTGGGCGCTAGACCGTGGCTTGCGAACACGCGCCCCCGCGATGCCGGTGCCGGTGAACATGCTGGCAAAGATCGTGGCACTCCCGCAACCGGAAAACCGGCATTCGGCCAAGGCCGCGGCGACCATACCCGGCACGGCACAAGCAACGGCCGCGCGCGCCGTGGCATCGCCACGCAAACGGCTGGCCCGACCAACGCGGGCCGATGTACCCGTGCCAGGGCCAACCGCGGACGGACCGAAGCCGCTGGACACCGAGACGCCCGCAAATCGCATCGCCACCATAGAGCGACGACCAGTAGCGCAAACCGCGCCGGAAACAGCACCAACATCGACGACGTTGCCGGGCATGGCATCGGCGCCGGTACCGTCAATGGTTGCAGCAATGGCGTCGTCGGGAACGGCAGCTTCGGCAACCGCACGGTCGCCGATGGCGACGGGCACTGCATCAACGGCTCCTTTGCCCGTGGCCAACGCCCCGTTGACCACCGAACTCCCGTCAACCAACGCCAGATACCTGCATAACCCCGAACCCCCTTACCCGCCGATCAGTGGCCGCCTGGGCGAACATGGTACGGTGCTGATCCGCGTCCTGGTCAGCGACACGGGCCTGGCGCAAGATGCGCAAATCAAGAACTCGAGTGGATTTTTTCGCCTTGACAACGCCGCCTTGTCGACGGTGCGTGACTGGCGCTTTGTGCCTGGAAAGCGCGCTGGCGTCCCGCAATCCATGTGGTTCACGGTACCCATCACCTTTGCGCCTCCCTAGGAGCCCGTCGCACTTGGGAGTCGCCGGCTGCAAACAGACTGCAGCGGTCCTTGTTTGGCTACGCCGCTTTCCGACACCGCATTCGGCGCCCCAAACCAGACCGGCTATTGGGCCTACTGCGCCCGAAAGCCAGGTAAGGCCAGGTAAGGCCGGGGCCAAGCGCAAAGACCAGGCAGCGGATTGCTGCCACTACCGTCAAAGAGCCGCTATTCCCGCACGGGCGATCTGCGCGTCTTCCGAGGACTTCACGCCACTGACGCCGATGGCACCAACACATTGGCCATCCACCATCACCGGTACGCCGCCCTCCAGCAAGCCCTGCAACAGGGGCGCACTGAGAAACGACATGCGCCCGCCATTGACCATGTCCTCGTATACTTTGCTCTCGCGCCGGCCCAGCGCCGCGGTTTGCGCCTTGCTGGTGGCAATGTAGCTTGCCGTGGCGGCAGCGCCATCAAGCCGCTGCAGGTGGAGCAGATGCCCACCGTCATCGACGATGGCGATGCATACAGCCCACTGATTGTCCATGGCAAGGGTTTGGGCGGCGGCGGCCATGCGCTGCGCGTCGGAGAGTTCAATGACGGATTTGGTTTTCATGGATGGGCGTACGGATACAGTAATTGGTAAATCGGCTTGCCAATCTGGCACTTGTCCCAAGCATAACGGCAGCGCTCCGAGAACGATGCCGGCGGTGCGTACCGATACCCCGATACCCGCGCGGCCATCGGGCCAATTGGGATTTTGGCGACCGGGCACTTGAACTAACCTAGAATGACCCGAATCTACACAGGGTAGCAACAACAGGAGCCACAGACATGAACGATCGCTTGCAAACAATGCACCAAGGCGCAGCCTACGGGCAAGATGTGTCCGCGCTGCAACGTAACAAAGTATTGCGCAACACCTACTGGTTGCTTGCGCTGAGCATGTTGCCGACCGTGCTGGGCGCCTGGATCGGCGTCAGTACGGGCATTACGCTGGCTCTGAGCGGCGGCATGGGACTGATGGTTTTCCTTGGCGGAGCCTTCGGATTCATGTTCGCGATCGAAAAGACGAAGAATTCGGCAGCCGGTGTGCCGATTCTGCTGGCCTTCACTTTCTTCATGGGGCTGATGCTGTCGCGCCTGATCGCGATGGTTCTGGGCTTCAAGAATGGTTCGGACCTGATCATGATGGCGTTCGGCGGCACGGCCGGCGTGTTTTTCGTCATGGCCAGCCTGTCCACGGTCATCAAGCGCGACCTGAGCAGCATGGGCAAATGGCTGACAGTTGGTGCGGTTGTGCTGATGGTCGCGGCGATCATCAACGTGTTCGTCGCGTCGTCGGCCGGCATGATGGCCATTTCGGTTCTTGCCATCGGCATTTTCAGCGCCTTCATCCTGTATGACCTCAAGCGTATTGTCGACGGCGGTGAAACCAACTACATCAGCGCCACGCTGGGGCTGTACCTGAGCATCTACAACGTGTTCCAGAGCCTGCTGATCCTGCTCGGCATGGGCGGCGGAAGCAGCGACTGATCGTCTGCCTCGAACCCGAAGAATGGCCCCAGTACGGGGCCATTTTTTTGCACGCTTAGGGCGCGTGGCACTTCAGAAGCTCTGGGAAACGGCCGATAATTGATGCAAGCGCCCCTCCCTTCGGGGCATTTTCCCTTGCTCACATCCATGTTCCTCCGTCTGTGGCCCATCGTCGCAACAACCCTGCTGATTGCCGGTTGCGACATGCTGGGCCTGGGCCCAGACCCGCGTATCGCACAACGCGAGGCCGATGGCCGGGCGATCGGCGCCGCCTGCCGCCACGCGCTGCGTGGCATTGAAGACTGCTACCGGCTCAACGAGCGACCATCTAAAACCGCGATCTTTGAAGGATGGAAGGAAATGGACCAGTACATGCGCGAGAACAAACTCGAAGGCTCGCCGTCGACAGTCGCCAGTACGCCCGGCTCCGATGAAGTCATGCTGGCGGACAAGCAATCGGAGACCGGCGGAGGCAAAAAATCCGGCGCACCGGCCGCCAAACCTTAAGGCCGGCAGTCCTGCGCAGGCCCGGCAGGTCCGATGCGCTCAAACAGCGCGATGCTCTCGACGTGTGCCGTATGGGGAAACATGTTGACCACACCGGCCGCAACGCACCGATATCCGGCCTGCTGCACCAGTACCGCGGAGTCCCGCGCCAACGTGGCGGGGTTGCAGCTGACGTAGACGATGCGGCTCGGAAAGAACCAGCCCTCCGGCAACACCAGCGAATCACACACCGCATCGGCGTGAGGGTCAGGTACCGTAACCCGCTGCTGGGCCGCATGCAGATCGGCCAGCGCCTGCACCAATGCATAGGCGCCTTCGCGCGGCGGGTCCAGCAGCCATTTGTGCGCCGGTCCGTCCGCGCTCAGAACCTGCGTGCTCATCTCGAACAGGTTTCGGGTCACAAAGCGAATCGGTGCTAGCCTGCGGCCCGCACCACGGACCTGCTGGTTGCGCAGCAGGTTGTCCTCGGCCCGCGCCACCAGGGCGGCGCTGCCTTCCACGCCGAGGACCGATCCGGCCAGCGTCGCCAGCGGCAGCGTGAAGTTGCCCAGGCCACAAAACCAGTCGATTACTCGCTCACCCGGCCCTACAGCCAACTGGCGCAGGGCGTAACCGACCAGGACACCGTTCACATGCGGATTGACCTGCGTGAAGTCGGTCGGACGAAACGGCATATGGACGCCGAACTCCGCCAGCCGGTAACCCAGTTCGGGGCCATCGTCATCGAGCAGCGCGACGGAATCCGGCCCGCCCGGCTGCAACCACCACTGGATCACGCGCTGGCGATCGCTTTCCCATCCGGTATGGGCGGTGGCAAACGCGCGCAGCAGACTTTTGTCTTCATCGGTCAACGGCAGCATGTGGCGCAAAACCATGGCCACGACATGCGTCGGCCCGTCGTCGCCTACGGCCAGTTCGATCTGCGGGCAGGCCTCCCGCGCCTGCATGCTGCCAATCAGCGCACGCAAAGGCAACAGCAATGCGCTGACAAATGGCGGCAGTACACGGCATTGCTGCATGTCGGCGACAAAACCACTCTTGCGCTCATGAAATCCGACCAGCACAGCCGACTTCTTGCGCACATAGCGCACGGACAATCGGGCCCGGTAGCGGTAACCCCAGGTCGGCCCCTGCATCGGCCGCAACAAGTGGTCGGGCCTGACCTTGCCCAGGTGCCAAAGGTTGTCCTCTAGCACACGCTGCTTGACGGCGACCTGAGCATCGGCATGCATGTGTTGCATCTTGCAGCCTCCACAGGCACCTGCATGCAATCCGAAATGCGGGCATCCCGGTTCGACCCGCTGGGACGACTCGTGATGGATCGCGGTGACGGTGGCCTTGTCGAAACTCGGTTTGCTGCGCGTGGTGCGCACGCTGACGGTTTCGAACGGCAGCGCACCCTCGACAAACACCACCTTGCCGTCGGGCCGATGGGCAATGCCCTGGGCCTCCATATCCAGCGACTCGATGGTCAGGCGCTCCTGCACCTGCCCAGCCGGCGCCGCATCCCCATGCTTGATACGGCGCGCCACCTAGACCCAGGCCTGCAGGTATTGGCTCCAATGCGGCTCGGTCGGCGCAAGCTCTGCCAGGCTTTCCTTGACCATGCGTATCTCCTGCTCATATTCCTTGTCGAGCAGACCGCCGCGCATTTTCTGGAACCGGCAATACAGCAAATAGGTGTTCATCACGTCGGTTTCGCAATAGCGCCGGATCTCGTCCAGCCTACCGTCCAGATAGGCGGGATACACCGCCGATCCATCCATGCCGAGCTTGCCGGGAAAACCGCACAATTTCGCCATCGCATCGAGCGGCGCGTTGTTTTTGGGCTGGTACATCGCCAGCAGGTCCATCAGGTCCAGGTGGCGCATGTGGTAGCGGCTGATGTAGTTGTTCCACTTGAACTCGCGATCGTCCTCGCCCATGTCCCAGTATTTGTCGGCCACCACGCCGTGCTGCAACCCGCGGTAATGCAACACCGGCAGGTCGAACCCGCCGCCATTCCAGCTCACCAGCTGCGGCATGTGCTTTTCGACCGTGTTGAAGAAGGTCTGGATCACCTTGCCTTCGGACCGGTCGTCCTTGTCGACAAAGGAATGAATGCGCAAGCCGTCGGCATTGCGAAATACCGCGCTGATCACCAGGATGCGTTGCAGGTGCAAGGGCATGAAATCGCTCTGCCCTTTTTCCTTGCGCTCGGCCACCCATGCTGCATAGACCTGTGCATCGGTCAACTCCGGGCCGGCCGATCGCAGCGCACGCAGACCGGCAATGTCAGGGATCGACTCGATGTCGAAAACCAGAACCGGCCAGGCCATGGCAAATGGACCGGTCAGCGCGGCGGCAGGTACTTGGCCGGATCAACCGGCTTGCCCTGGCGACGTACTTCGAAATGCAGCTTGACCCGGTCTGCGTCACTGTTACCCATTTCGGCAATCTTCTGGCCCCTGCGCACTGTCTGGTCTTCCTTGACCAGCAAGGCCTGGTTGTGCGCGTAGGCCGTCAGGTAGGTGTTGTTGTGTTTGAGGATGATCAGGTTGCCATATCCGCGCAGACTCGATCCAACGTACACCACGCGCCCGTCGGCCGCCGCCAGCACCGGATCGCCTGCCGCACCGCCGATATCGAGCCCCTTGTTTTTCACCTCATCAAAGCCGCTCAGGACCACTCCCGATGACGGCCAGATCAGGGCCACGTCCTCCTCGGCCAATGGTGCCGCAACATTGCCTTGCGCAGGCGGCACTGGCGTTGCCTGAACCGTTGCGGGAGCCACTGCGCTGGTGGTCACGCCGGTTGGCGCCACCGGCGCCACCGTCGCCGCGCTCGTGCTGCCAGCCCCCTGCACCGGGGCCGCCCCGCTGGCGGCGGGTCTGGCGCCGGCGATCACGGTTACCGGCGGGACCGAAGTTGCCGTCGGAGCCACCACGCGCAACACCTGCCCTACTTCGATCAGGTTCGGATTGGTCAGGCCGTTCCAGCGCGCGATATCGCGCCAGCTTTGACCGGTCTCCATGCCGATGCGAATCATCGTGTCGCCGGGCTTAACCGTGTAATAGCCCGCCTTGCCCGCATTTTCAAAGCCCGCAGGTTGCTGGGCCGCTGGCGACACCGCAGCACCGGCCTCCACGCTGGTGCCCGGTAGGCGCTCCTCAATAGGTGCCCGTTGCACCACACGCGAACCACACGCGGACATCAACGCCGTCAAACCCAGAATGACCAGCAGTACGATGCCCCGGCCTGTAAATCCCATCATTCGCCTTCCCTTCACGCAACGCCCGATTTTAGAGGTACAAAATGTACAGACTCGAAGATCGACTGCTGCAAGCCCTGACGGGTACGCTCGACGACTACGATGGCCTGGCCGGAGCCTGAGCCGTGTTGTCCTGCCACCGGTGCCACCAGGCGGCCGCCCATTGCGAGCTGATCGGTCCACGCCTGCGGCAACTGTGCTCCACCGGCGGCCGCAATAATGCCGGAATACGGAGCCCCTTTAGCGTACCCGACCATCCCATCGCCGAACAAAAGATGCACATTGGGCAGGCGCAAGGTACGCAGGTTCTCGCGCGCCCGCTCATGCAACCCGCGCAGCCGTTCGACGCTGTACACCTCGCTGGCAATCAGGCTCAGCACGGCCGCCTGGTAGCCGCAGCCGGTGCCAATCTCCAGCACCCGGCCCAGCCGCCCGGCCATCCCGTTGCGCAACAACTCGATCATCCGCGCCACGACCGCCGGTTTTGAGATGGTCTGTCCCAGGCCGATCGGCAAGCTGGTCTCCTGGTAGGCTTGCGCCTGCAGTGCGCTATCGACAAAGCGATGGCGCTCGATGCTTCCCATGGCCGCCAACACGGTGGCGTCGCCGATGCCGCTGTGCCCCAGGCGGTTAACCATGTCCCGCCGCACTGCGCGATAGTCCTGGGCCGAACCGGCGTGCGCCGCCAGCAACGGGATCGGCGCCCCACCAACCGTCTGCGGGGAACGCCCCGGCGCAGAGCCGGCATCCACCCGGCCAGTCGACCGTGAAGGTATCGCTGCGGCATCCGGGATGAGCGGCGTCAGGCGGGCGGGAAAAGATGGGCGTGGCTTCATGGTACCGGCGCAGCCGACATGCGGCCGATGGCGGCCGCCGTTTGCGCCCAATACTTCAGGAATTCGTGGTCGGTGAGATCGGTCTTGAGGGGAGTCAACGAAACATGCCCCTGCACCGTGGCGTGAAAATCCGTTCCATCGGCATCGTCTTTGACCGCACCAGCGCTGCCGATCCAGTACATTTTCTCGCCGCGCGGGCTATCCTGCACGATAACCGGCTCGGCGGCATGCCGGCGTCCCAGCCGGCAGACCTTCATCGGCTTGATCTGCGCCAGCGGCAGGTTCGGGATGTTGACGTTAAGCAGCCAGGGCTTGTTTCCCACCAATTGCTGTTGCAGCATCTGTGACACCAGTTCACGTGCCTTTGCCGCGGCGGCATCGAGGTGGCCCCAGCCCTTGTCGACCTGCGAGAAAGCGATCGACGGAATGCCAAACAGGAAGCCCTCCATCGCCGCGCCCACCGTGCCGGAATAGATCGTGTCGTCACCCATGTTGGCGCCATTGTTGATACCCGACACCACCAGGTCCGGCCGATACCCGAGCAGGCCGGTCAGGGCAATGTGCACACAGTCGGCGGGCGTCCCGTTCACATAGCGAAACCCGTTGGCCGCGGTGCTGACCGTCAAGGGCCCGTGCAGCGTCAGAGCGTTCGATTTGGCACTGTTGTTGAGTTCGGGCGCAACCACTTCAACGTCGGCGAGATCCTTGAGCGCGTCATGCAGCGCCACGATTCCGGGAGCCTGGTAGCCATCGTCATTGGAAATAAGGATTTTCATGGTTTGATTCAGTGGCTGCTGATTCTAGGTTGCCGGCCGCCTGCCGGGTCACGCCAGGGACGCGTTTGCCGGACCCGAGCCCGTATCATTTGGCGAAACACCGAGGAGTTCGACGATGCACGCATGGATTTGTGACAACCCGACCGGAATAGACGCACTCAATTGGAAGGAATTGCCCACACCCACACCCGCGCCGGGCGAGGTGCTGGTGGAGATCAAGGCGGCAAGCCTGAACTTCCCGGACCTGCTGATCGTGCAGAACAAATACCAGATGAAACCCGATCTGCCGTTCGTGCCGGGCTCCGAGTTCGCCGGCGTCGTACAGGCCGTTGGCGAAGGTGTGCAGCATCTGCGGGTCGGGCAGAACATCGCCTGTCTGTCCGGTACCGGTGGATTCGCGACTCACGCCCTCGCAAAAGCCAGCACGTGCATGCTGCTGCCGCCAGGCTTTGGGTTTGTCGATGCCGCCGCATTCATCATGATCTACGCCACCTCGTACCATGCGCTGATCGACCGTGCCGCTTTGCAGGCTGGCGAAACCGTCCTGGTGCTTGGAGCCGCTGGCGGTGTCGGCACTTCCGCCATACAGATTGCCAAGGCAGCCGGCGCGCGGGTCATTGCCGCCGCATCGACCGACGCCAAATGCACGCTGTGCACCCGACTGGGCGCCGACGCAACCATCAACTACCAGCGCGAAAACCTGCGTGAGTCGCTCAAAACGCTGACCCAGGGCAAGGGCCCGGACGTGGTCTATGACCCGGTCGGCGGCGATCTGGCGGAACCCGCCTTTCGCTCCATCGCCTGGCGCGGACGCTACCTGGTGATCGGTTTCGCGGCCGGACCCATACCGTCGCTGCCGCTCAACTTGCCGCTGCTCAAGGGCGCATCGATTGTCGGCGTATTCTGGGGCGATTTTGCGCGGCGCGAACCAAAGGCCAATGCGGCCATGATGGAAAAACTCGCATCTTGGTATGGGGCCGGAACCATCCGACCAGTGATCGACCGCACCATGCCCATGGCCGATCTCAAGGCGGCTTACGCCCACATGGGATCACGCGCCGTGATGGGCAAGCTCGTCATGGTGAATTAGAGCGGGAAACAGGTGCCGGCCGGGCAAGAACGTCAGCGCTTCTTGCTTGCGCCATTGGGCCTATCCGGCAAACCCATCGCCTGAGTCTGTTCCAGCGCGTCGAAGTCCATCGGGATCGTTTCCTTGAAGTCCTTGTCGGACTCGGTCATAGGCGCCGCGTCACCCTCGACCATGTCCGACCACAGGGCCCATACCGAATCAGTGTCTTTTTCAACGACCTCCGGCAACGGCAAAGCGTCGCCGGGAAGGTACAACTCACCCGGCTGCGTCAGGCCCGAAGCACTCCTCCCAACCGATTTTAATTTGTTCGCCATGCCTGGTTTGTCCTGTTTCATCTCTCGCCTCGCGCCCTCGGCCGACTGAGCCTGTAACCGGCGAGTTTTACACAGTTTGTCGCCCGCCGGGCAGAATCCGGAATAAGCGCAGAAACGCAGAACTGCTGCGATTGGGCGTCCCGTCGTCACACTGCGGCGGGTCCCATCCACTGCCCTGCCAGGCTCGGGTGACGGGCAATCGCTGTGACGGGAATCAAGTGCCCCACCTGCGCCGCACGGGCATTTTCCAGCCGGCATCATCAGGCGCAGGCGCACACACTTTTACAACTGACACAGGCCGGCAGATCATGCGTCGATCCCCGTGCACCGATCGCCATCGGCGACACCCGCGCGATCGATGCGGCCTGCAACATGACCCGGCGCAACCGCGACGCGATCATCATGGACGTCGACGTCGTCATCGACATCGTCATCGCCTATTGCAGCCGGCACTGGCGCGCCAGGCGCACGCTATCGTTGAGCCGGCGTGTCGATCTACACCTGCAGCGGCGCCAGTGCCGCGCGGACCGCACCGGGCACCGGCACCGACCGACCGGAATCGCGGTCCACGTATACATGGGTGAAGCTGCCCGCTGCGGCGACCAGCGCGTCGTCGTTGCGAAACAGGCCCAGTTCGTAGCGCACGCTGCTATTGCCGATATGCGCCACCCGGATACCGGCGTGCACCTGGTCCGGAAAAGCCATCGGCTTGAAATAACTGCAGGCTGTATCGACAACAAAGCCAACCACCGAGCCACGATGGATGTCCAGCACGCCCTGCTCGATCAGGAACTGATTCACGGCGGTGTCGAAATAGCTGTAGTAGTGCACGTTGTTTACGTGCCCATAGATATCGTTGTCCATCCAACGGGTCGCAATGACCTGGAAGTGGCGATAGTCGGCTCTTTGCTGCGTTCGCAGGGACATGGCAAATGATTCCTCAGGCGCGGAGCAGCGGATCAGTTGGAAGCGCTGGCCAGCGCTGTCCCAAAACCCACGCGGCGTGCGCGCTACCGACAGCCAAACGACGAAAGCCCGCTACCAAATGGACAGCGGGCTTTCAACTATTGCTTGGGGTGGCTGATGGGGCTCGAACCCACGACAACAGGAATCACAATCCTGGACTCTACCAACTGAGCTACAGCCACCGTACGGCCAGAATTATAGCCCGGCATTGGCGCCGGGATTGCTTCACGGGCCCGTGCTGGCAGCCCCCTGTTGCGACGCAGTGATCCGGGCCTTGAAGCGCTCCTTCAACATCTCGTAATAGGCCTGGTTCTCGGCGGCGGCCCATAGTTGCCCATACTGGGTTTGCGCCTGTTTGTTGGCTGCGTCGTCCGGAGCAGCGCGTCCGACGATGCGTTTGACGTTGAGCACGGCATAGCCCTCGGCACCAAGGTCCACGCCAACCAGTGCCGGCAGCGCGGCCGGGTCCGCGCGCAGTGCCGCTTCCAGAACCTGGGGCGCGACACCCTGCGGCTGCTCGCGGGACACAACGATGGCCGTATCGGCATCGGTCTGGGCCGGCGCTTTTCTCCAGGCTGCGAGCCGAGCCTCGCCGTCCTTGCGGGCCAGCTCCGCCGCACGTACCGCCACCAGCTTCTCCCGCACCGTAGCGCGCACTTCTACCAGCGGCAAGGTCCGTGCCGGCGCGTAAGACACGACTCGACCAGATGCCAATTGGCTCGGGCCGACTTCCACCGCCTCGGTATTGCGCTTCTTCTTGACCGCGTCGTCGCCAAACAGCGCGCCCAGGAACTTGGCGTTCGCAAGTGGCCCTTGTGCGCCCGGAGCCGCGATGCGCTGCACGTTGCTTGCGGTCCTTACCTCGAGCTTGAGTTTGTCAGCTACTGGCTTGAGGCTGTCCGATTGCTCATAGACCCCGTTGGTGAACGACTCTGCCGCCTCGGAAAATTTGCGCTGCGCCTGCTGGGTCTTGAGATCCGCCTCGATGCCGGCGCGCAGTTCTTCAAAACTGCGTTGCTTGGGTGACTTGATGTCGGTCAATGTGATGATGTGGTACCCGAAGTCGGACTCCACCAGATCGCTGATGTCACCCTTTTTCATGGCGTAGGCCGCGTCCTCGAATGGCTTGACCATCGCGCCGCGAGCGAAGAAATCCAGGTCGCCACCGGCTAAGGCTGAACCCGGATCCTGCGAGTTCTTCTTGGCGATGTCGGCAAATTCGGCTGGGTTCTTGCGCACGTCAGCCAGCAACTCCTGCGCCCGTGCCTTGGCTTTCAAGCGTTCGGCTGGAGCTGCGTCCTTGGCCGCGGTGATCAGGATATGGCTGGCACGGCGCTCTTCCTTGCCACTAAGACGATCGACGTTCTGGTCGTAGTAGGACTTGAGATCCTGCTCGTTGATGACCATCGATTTCTTGATCGCGTCCAGGTCCAGCACCACATAGGTGATCGCTACCGATTCCGGAGCCTGAAATTGGGGCGCGTTGGCGGTGTAATAGGCTTGGATTTCGGCGTCGGTCGGTGCCACTTTGGACAGGTAGTCCGCAGTGGAGAAGCGCGCCACCTGCACTTCACGCTTTTCGAAGAATGCACCCAGCGCCACATTGGCAATCGACGGTGTCGCAAATGCAGTCGACAGCACACCGGCCTCGACCTGGCGCAGCGACAGGTCACGCCGGACGCGGGCCTCGAACCCCTCGGGCGTAAAGCCCTGGCTGGCGGCCAGTTGGCGGTACCGCTCCATGTTCAGCTTGCCGTCCGGGCCCCGCAGTGCGGCAATGCTTGGGTTGCGCTGCAGTTCACGCGCCAGGCGCGCGTCGCTGGTGGCCAGATGCGCCTTGTCCGCCGCCTCGGCCAGAACACGTTCACGCACCAGGCGCTCAAGCGTCGCGAAACGGGCAGCCGGAGAATCGAGCAACTTGGGATCGACGTTGGGCATCGATCCGCGCAGTCGTTCGGAGTCCGTCCGGTGCGCGAAGTCCCATTCGTTTTGCGTGATGTCACGCCCCCCAACCGTGGCCACGGCGACGGTATTGCTGTTGAAACGGTTGTAACCGTCTACACCCACCAGCACGAATGCCGGGATGATCAACAAGAACATCAGGAACATCAGGACCTTGGTGTGCTTGCGGACGAGATCGAACATGCGCTGCTACTCCATCAAATCAATTCTGGGTATAGGCCGGGCACTTGGCTCGCGGGCTCGAACCCAATCAATAAAAAAGGCGAACACCGTGTTCGCCTTTGTCCGTATGGTGGGTCCTGACGGGCTCGAACCGCCGACCTACGCCTTGTAAGGGCGCCGCTCTACCAACTGAGCTAAGAACCCATCTGCAATCAACCGCGTCAGTTCAATGCATCTTTCAATGCCTTGCCTGGACGAAACTTTGGAACCTTGGCAGCCTTGATTTTAATCGCCGCGCCCGTACGCGGGTTCCGGCCGGTACGGGCAGCCCGTTTACCAACCGCAAACGTGCCAAATCCGACCAGGGACACCGAACCACCCTTTTTCAGCGTGGTCTTTACCGCGCCAATCGTGGACTCCAGGGCGCGGGTAGCCGCAGCCTTGGAAAGATCGGCGTGTTTGGCGATATGTTCAATCAACTCTGTCTTGTTCACAAAGAACCTCTCGAAAGGACGCGAAGACACAGCATGTATCCCCGCAAGAATCTGGTCACCGCACAATCTGGAACGGTCGTGTGATGGGCTCGGTCGCACAGGAAACCAACGGTCTGATTCACAGATTTCGGAGTCCGTACTGCTACGACTGATTAGAGCGACGGACGTCGAGTGTGTCAACCTGTCGGACGGCAAACTGCGACGCGGACGCGAATTCTATTCGCTTTTGCCAGGCGCCTGCCTCTTGGTGCGACACGGGCTGCCGCAATTCTTACACTTGCGGCCGAGCCCGTGCCGATGTCCGCTGGCTCGGTGCGGCAATGGGCTGTCACCCAGTGACTGCCTGCGCGATGGCCCGCCCCAGGTCCGATGTGGTCGCCGTGCCGCCAATATCCGGTGTTCGCGGTGCCCCGCTGCCGGGTGCTAGCACCTGTTCGATGGCGGACAACACCGCATCATGTGCCTGTCGATGCCCGAGAAACTCAAGCATCATCGCACCGCACCAGATCTGGCCGATCGGATTGGCGATCCCCTTGCCCGCGATATCGGGCGCTGATCCGTGCACCGGTTCGAACAGCGACGGGAAACTGCGGCTTGGATTCAGGTTTGCGCTGGGCGCAATGCCGATGGTGCCGGTACAGGCGGGCCCCAGATCGCTCAGGATGTCGCCAAACAGGTTGCTCGCCACGACCACATCAAAGAAATCGGGGCGCTGCACGAAATGGGCGGTCAGGATGTCGATGTGGAACTTGTCGACCGCGACATCCGGAAACTGCAGCGCCATCTGCGCCACCCGCTCATCCCAATACGGCATCGTGATTGCAATGCCGTTGGATTTGGTGGCGCTGGTCAGGTGCCGGTTCGGGCGCGAGCGCGCGAGTTCAAACGCGAACCGCAACACCCTGTCCACGCCGATGCGCGTCATCACCGTCTCCTGCATCACGATCTCGCGATCGGTGCCGGCGAACATGCGCCCGCCAATGCTGGAGTATTCGCCCTCGGTGTTCTCGCGCACGATGTACATGTCGATCTCGCCAGGGTCACGCCGGCTCCCATCGCGCCGTACGACAGGTGCCATGATGCCGGGCATCAAACGCGCCGGACGCAGGTTGATGTATTGGTCGAACTCGCGCCGAAACAGCAGCAGCGAGCCCCACAGCGATACATGATCGGCGATCTTGTCCGGCCATCCGACCGCGCCGAAATAGATCGCGTCATGACCGCCGATCTGCGCCTTCCAGTCATCGGGCAGCATCGTGCCATGGCGCTCGAAATACGCCCAGCTGGAGAAGTCGAAGTGGTCGAACTGCAGGTCAATGCCGAACTTCTCCGCCGCCACCTCCATGACCCGTATGCCCTCGGGCATGACCTCCTGGCCAATGCCATCGCCGGCGATCACTGCGATTCGTTGTCTGCTCATGTTGTTGCATCTCCTGGTTGCGATAAAAAAGAGCGGCGGCGCACTGTGCCGCCGAAAAGTCAATGAAGGCGTTCTCGCCGCAGCACTAATTCCTGGCCCGAACTACCAGACTCACGCCAAATGCCGCCAGCGCCATGCCCAGCACGGTGAATACCGTGATCGGCTCGTCAAACAGCACCCACGCCATCAGCGCTGCGGTGGGCGGGACCATGTAGAACAGGCTGGTCACCGATGTCGCCGCGCCACGCTGGATCAGCAGGTACAGCAGCGAACTGCCGCCCAGGGTCAGCACCAGTACGGACCAGGCCATCGCACCGATCGACTCGCCGTTCCAGTCGATGGACTCGCCCTCCAGCATGGCCAGCGGCAACGTCACAAGGAAAGCGGCGCCCAATTGAACTGCATTGGCGGTACGCACGTCACACGGCGCAACATAGCGCTTCTGATACAGCGTTCCGATTGTGATCGACACCAGGGCGCCAACGGCCAGTGCCAGATTCGCCAAGTCGACATGGTCGACGGCACTGCCAACACCGAGCTTGCGCGAAACGACCAGCACCAGGCCCGCCAGGCCCAGGATCAAACCCAGCCACTGTCGGGGGCTCACCGTGGTACCCGCAGCCGACATCCAGATGGCGGTCAGCACCGGCTGC
Organism: Rhodoferax sp.; assembly: GCA_031396205.1. GTDB lineage: Bacteria > Pseudomonadota > Gammaproteobacteria > Burkholderiales > Burkholderiaceae_C > CAISIP01. The sequence goes on along the minus strand of JANNKH010000123.1, from coordinate 10,364 downwards.
AGGCCGACCACCAAGGCGGAAACGCCCGATCCCATGCCAGCCTTGACCGCCGCCCAGACGCCTCCGAGGTAGCCGGCGTGCATCAACAAGCCGGTGATCGCCAAATGGCGCCACTGCAGATTGCCGCTGGGCCAGCGCGAACTGGCCAGCCAGATCCAAGGCAGAAAACACAGCACGGACAACGCATAACGCATTGCCAGGAAGCTGAACGGAGGACCGTGCGGCATGGCATAGCGCGCAACGATGAAACCGGTGCTCCAGATCAATACAAACACCAGTGGCATGAGGCGCACCAGCGAATCACCCCTCGCGTCGGCGCTCACGGCTCACCCACCCCTATTTGACCCGGGCGCGGATCTCCGGCACGGCCTTTTGCAGGTAGTACACCATCGACCAGACCGTCAGTATGGCCGCCACCCAGATCAGCCACTGCCCCCATACCCGGGTATCGATCAGGTCGAACAATACGCCGTCATACAACAGGAACGGAATCGCGACCATCTGGCCAACCGTCTTGAGCTTGCCGATCATGTGCACCGCCACGCTCTTGGAGGCACCGATCTGGGCCATCCACTCGCGCAGCGCCGATATCGCGATCTCGCGTCCGATGATGATCAGGCCGACGAACACGTCGGCCCGGTTCAGATGCACCAGCACCAGCAGCGACGCACAGACCAGGAACTTGTCTGCCACCGGATCAAGGAAGGCACCGAACGCCGAGGTCTGGTTGAGCTTGCGTGCCAAGTAGCCGTCCAGCCAGTCGGTGGCCGCAAACACCACGAACAGGACAGTGGCAACCAGGTTCTTGGACGGCATCGGCAACAGCGCGTCGGGCAAATAGAACACCCCGACGATGAGCGGAATCGCGACGATCCGCGTCCAGGTCATGATGGTCGGAATCGTCAGGAACATGGTCGAATTGTGGCATGCCACTGGCCGGCCCACCCGGATGCGATAGGCCAGGCGCCAGGGTCAATGCAGCGCGCGGTAGATTTCCTCTGCCAGCGTGCGAGAGACGCCCTCGACGGTGGCCAGATCGTCGATGCTGGCCAGCCCCACACCCCGCACACCGCCAAAACGTTGCAGCAGCCGCGCGCGGCGCTTGGGCCCGATTCCAGGGATCTCCTGCAACTGCCCGCCACCGATCCGCACCCGGGCGCGGCGGGCGCGCATGCCGGTGATCGCAAACCGATGCGCCTCGTCGCGCACCTGTGCGACCAGCATCAGCGCCGCCGAGTCTTTGCCCAGGGTAACCTTGTCGCGTCCGTCGGCGAAAACCAATTCCTCGAGGCCGACGCGGCGCCCTTCGCCTTTTTCCACGCCGACGATCAGCGACAGGTCCAGCCCCAGGGCCTCGAAAACCTCGCGCGCCATCGTCACCTGTCCCTTGCCACCGTCGACCAGCACCAGGTCCGGCATGCGTGCTGCAGGAGCCACCGGCTCGCCAAGGTCTTGCGCGACCCGAAGCGCCTCGACCAACTTGGCGTAGCGTCGCATCAGCACCTGGCGCATGGCAGCGTAGTCATCGCCCGGTGTGATGTCCAGGATGGAGTAGCGCCGGTATTCGGACGACTGCATCGCGTGGTGCTGGAACACGACACACGAAGCCTGGGTCGCTTCACCTGCGGTATGCGAGATGTCGAGACACTCGATCCGCAGTCCGTCCAGGTCGTCGCACGGCAGGTCCAGCGCCAGCGCCAGGGCCTGCGTGCGTGCCTGCTGCGAGCCCTCCTCGGCCAGCAGGCGGGCCAACTGCAGGTCGGCATTGGTCTGCGCCATCTCGAGCCAGATGCGGCGCTGCTCGCGCGGTTGGTGCACCACACTGACCTTGACGCCACTTTGTGTCGACAGGGCCTGCACCAGCGCTGCGCGCACCGGCGCGCCGGTGACCAGCGAACCGGGAACGGCCACATCCAGGTAATGCTGTGCGATGAAGGCCTCCAGCACCTGGCTCTCTTGCGCCATCGGTACGGCGCCTTCGTCGTGCTGCACTTGCTGCATCAAGGACGCGTCATCGACATGGACCGGAAAATACGCCCGGTCGCCGAGGTGGCGCCCGCCCCGCACCATGGCCAGGTTGACGCAGGCCCTGCCCCCCTGCACCTTCACCGCCAGGATGTCGACGTCGCGGTCCGACACGTTGTCCACCGACTGCTGGTGCAGCACATTGGACAGTGCCGAGACCTGGTCGCGCAGGTCAGCCGCGGCCTCGAACTCCAGCTTCCGGGCGTGCGCCAGCATCCGGGCTTCGAGCTCGGCCAGCACGTCACTGGCATCGCCCTGCAGAAAACGCTCGGCCAGCGCCACGTCCAGCGCATAGTCGGCCTGGGCGATATGGCCCACACACGGCGCCGAACAGCGCTTGATCTGGTACAGCAGACAGGGACGGGCGCGGTTGCTGAACACCGTGTCCTCACAGGTGCGCAAACGGAACAGCTTCTGAAGCAGCAGGATGCTCTCCTTGACCGCCCACGCGCTGGGATAGGGTCCGAAATAGCGGTGCTTCTTTTCCACCGCGCCGCGGAAATAGGCAACCCGTGGGAACGCGTTGGCCGCCGGCGCGGGCACCGCCGCAGCCGTACCGGCGCCCGCCGACGCCGAAACCAAAGGCTGGCTGGCCATGGCCTGGCGCGGCGTGGCGCCCGAACCGATGCCAGTGAGCTTCAGATAAGGATAACTCTTGTCGTCGCGAAACAGGATGTTGTACTTCGGGCCCAGTGTCTTGATCAGGTTGTTTTCCAGCAGCAGCGCCTCCGCCTCCGAGCGAACCACGGTGGTCTGCATGCGCGCGATGCGCCCGACCATGTGGCCGATCCGGGTACCCCCATGGTTGCTTCGGAAATAGCTCGCGACCCGCTTCTTCAAGTTAATGGCCTTGCCCACGTACAGTACGTCCCCAGCGGCGTCGAAAAACCGGTACACGCCGGGCAGGCCGGGCAAGGCGGCAACCTCGGACAGCAACTGCAGGCCGTGCACGGGAGCATCGTCCGGCAGTATTACCATGGGCTGCGCCTGGACCGGCACTGCATCCGTTTCGGCATGGGGTTTGGACTTGGGCATGACCCGTATTGTGGACAATCTGGCGCATGCGCATGGCGACCCGCTGGGACATCTTTTGCCGAGTCGTCGACAACTACGGCGATATCGGCGTGTGCTGGCGCCTCGGCGCCGATCTGGCAACGCGCGGCGACAGCGTCCGCCTGTGGATCGACGACCCCAGCGCATTGGCTTGGATGGCGCCCGGTGCATTGCAAGGCCGCTGGGACCGCATCCAGGTGTTCGACTGGAAACTGGCCAGTGAAGCGGCAACGCTGTCGGCGCTGGCGCCCTCCGACGGTTGGATCGAAGCCTTCGGCTGTGACATTCCGGTTCCGTTCCTGGCCCACCATCTGCAGGATGTCGGCATCGGCAGCGCCGCGGCGCCGGCCTGGATCAATCTCGAATACCTGTCGGCTGAATCTTTCGCGCGCCGCTCGCACCGTCTGCCATCGCCCGTGCTGGTCGGGGTTGCCACCGGCAGTACCAAGCACTTCTACTACCCCGGTTTCACGCCAGACAGCGGAGGCCTGTTGCGCGAGCCGGACCTCGCGCGGCGCCGCGCCGATTTCGATCGCGCGCGCTGGTTGTCCGCCCGGGGCATCGCCTGGCACGGTGAACAGCTGGTGTCGCTGTTCTGCTATGAACCCGTCGCCCTGGCGGCGCAACTGGCCTATTGGCGGACGCAGCCCAGGCCGACCCGGCTGCTGGTCACCGACGGACGGGCCGCAGCAGCGGTGCGCGCCTTGGCCCCGGCGCAGCAGGCGGGCGCTACCGATACGGCGGCATCCCCGGCGCTGTCGATCGACTTCCTGCAGCCGCTGACGCAACGCGATTTCGACCATCTTTTGTGGGCCTGTGATCTCAATTTTGTACGGGGTGAAGACTCGGTGGTACGCGCCTTGTGGGCCGCCAAACCATTCATCTGGCAGATTTATCCGCAACAGGACGACGCCCACCACGCCAAGCTGCAGGCCCTGCTGGACGTGCTGGAAGCGCCCCAGTCGTTGCGGCGGGCGCACATGGTCTGGAACGGCATCAGCAACGGCCCGATGACGCAGCTCGATCCTGCCCAATGGGGCCACTGGGCGACCGAGGCCTGTCGCCGTCAGGAGGCGCTACCGGACCTGGCCACGCGATTGGCTGCATTCGCCGCCGCGATCCGGGCTTTGGCCAAGGACGCTGGCGGAAAGGGCTAAAATCCAGGGCTTTGCGGAACGACCCTGGCCGACCCGGCCAGAGCCGCAACGATCCACCGCAGGCACGGGTCACTTTCGCATCGCATCTTCGCGCTGCACCCGTCGCGCGGCAATTGATGGGAAACCCGAATGAAAATCGCGCAAGAAATCCGTGCCGGCAATGTGATCATGCACGGCAAAGACCCGATGGTGGTGCTGAAAACCGAATACAGCCGTGGCGGACGCAACTCCGCCACCGTCCGCATGAAGCTCAAGAGCCTGCTCAACAACTTCGGTACCGAGGTTGTATTCAAGGCCGACGACAAGATGGACCAGGTCATCCTGGACAAGAAGGAATGCACCTATTCCTACTTCGCCGACCCGATGTACGTGTGCATGGACGAGGAGTTCAACCAGTACGAGGTCGAGTCCGAGAACATGGGCGATACCCTGAACTACCTCGAAGACGGCATGCCGCTCGAAGTGGTGTTCTACGACGGCAAGGCGATCTCGGTCGAGTTGCCCACCAGCGTCGAGCGCGAAATCACCTGGACCGAGCCTGCCGTCAAGGGCGATACCTCAGGCAAGGTCCTCAAGCCGGCCAAGATCGCGACCGGCTTCGAAATCGGCGTTCCGATCTTCGTCGCGCAGGGTGACAAGGTCGAGATCGACACCCGCACCGGCGAGTACCGCCGGCGCGTCTGAGCCGCGCACCGCCGTCGCCTAAAGGCTCGATCGGGAGCCTTTTGTAGTTTTCGGCCCACTGACATGCCGCCAGCAGGCCCGCCATCATTTGAGATCCGGTCGATCGCCGTACCGTTGCGCATGCAGCCGGGCCTGCGAAGGCTGAACGACAACGCGCGGCACTTGAGCGCCCTCGATCCGACCAGCGCGCTGTTTGCCGAAAAGCGCCTGGTCAACCGCAGCGGACATGCTCTTCATCGCTGCGACGACTTCGACGCCGCCAGCGCGCTGGACAGCATCTGGCGGCAGGCCATTCGAGACGGTATTGAACCTGCGGCACACGACCGCCCGACCGCCCGATCGAGGGGTACTGGCGCAGGACCTCGCGGTGGTCGTGCTCGCGACCGGTCGTGTGCCCTGGTTGTGCCTCTGCACGCCCAGTGGCTGGGCGCCGGATCAGGTGCAGGGTACCGGACACCTGGCTCTGACCCAGTCGCGACAGGCCGGCCACGTTCGACCAGACTGTGCTTGCGTCCGGCGCCTCGGCGGCGCCACCGGCAGACGCGGTGCCAAGACCCGAGGCGGATATCTCGTTGATCTGGAAACCAGCCGCCTGGGCCACCGGAGCGCCTGACAGCACAAGCAACCCGACGCACGCTGGACGCAGTTGCCGTTGAAAGAACCATTGGATCATGGCGATCCTCCCATGCATTGGTTGACTGCCGATGCCATAGCGCACTGCGCCGCCACGGGACGGCTTTGTTGCCGCTGCCCATTCGGTTGATGCACGCCAGTCGTAGGGCGGCTGAAGCCTGTTGAATCAGCATCGCCAGCCATAGGGGCTGACAGGCCGCAACCGTCACGTCCTGGATGTGGCGCGAAATTCCCCCACAATCGGCTCCATGGAACAAACCCAACATCTCACCGAACGCCGCCTTGCCGACGCCTGGGCCGAATTGCAAAGTCATGCGGTTCAAGGAAACCCACTGGACGCCGATGCCTACCGGCTCGCGTTTGCCGACCCCGAGTTCATGCTGCGCCGGGAAACCCGCGGTATCCGCTTCCAGCTCGAGTTGCTCAAACCCGATGTGGACCAGATCGCGGCCGGCATCGAGAACACCGTCGTCGTATTTGGCAGTGCCCGTTTCCCGGCGCCCGAGAACGCAGACACTGTGCTGCAGGCGGCCCGCACCAGCGGTGACCCGCAAGCTTTGGCGCTGGCCGAGCGGGGCGTGCGCAATGCACGCTACTACGACCAAGCCCGGCTGTTCGCCCGCCTGGTGGCGGACTACAGTGCCGACAAGCCGGCGTCGGAACGGCTCTACATTGCCACCGGCGGCGGGCCGGGCATCATGGAGGCGGCCAACCGGGGCGCGCATGAACTGGGAGCGGCCACGGTTGGGCTCAATATTGCGCTGCCGCACGAGCAACATGCGAACCCGTATGTCACGCCCTCGCTCAGCTTCAAATTCCACTATTTCGCGCTGCGCAAGATGCATTTCATGATGCGCGCCAAGGCGCTGGCGGCGTTTCCGGGAGGTTTTGGCACCCTGGACGAACTGTTCGAGGTGATAACGCTGGTGCAAACCGGCAAGGCCAAGCCGGTGCCGATCGTGCTGTTCGGCTCCGACTACTGGAAACGCCTGGTCAACTTCGATGTACTGATCGAGGCCGGCGCGATATCACCCCAGGACCTGGATCTGTTCGCCTATGTCGACACGCCCGAAGAGGCCTGGCAATACATCAAGGCTTTTTACGGTCTGTAGTTTCGGCGGCCCGATGGTGCGCGCCAGCCCCCTGCAGCGCGAGGCCGAAGGCGAGTCGTGAGCCAAGCCCAACTACCAGCCCCACGGCCCAGAACAGCGCGGACACGCCGACCACGGCACCCAGGCTACCGAAAAAAATCGGCATCGCAACGCTCGACGCATTGATCGCCATCAGGCGCAGGCCCAGGGCCTCGCCGTGGCGGGTATCGGGTGTGATCTGATGCAGGGTACTCATGACCATCGGTTGCACCGAGCCCAGCGCCAGACCGAGCAATACGGAGCACGCGCCCATGGCCATCGCGCCATCCATGAATGGGTAGATGCCGAACACCGCCGCGGTGATCAGCATCGCGCTGGCGATCACGACATGCTCGCGCAGTCTGGCGGCAAATAGCGGCATCACAACGCGCACCAGTGCCGCCGCGATGGCGAACCCGCCCAGGATGCCACCAATCACCGACGCATTGAAGCCGCGCTCATGGCCGACCACCGGCACCACGAACAGGTGCACGTCCCAACAGGACGCCAGGAACCAGTTGACCAGCATCAACCGGCGCATCATGGGTTCGCGCAACAGATCCCAGGCACGGGTGCTGGGCGCGCCGACAACCCGCGCGACCGGCTCCAGGTCGCGCACCGACCGGATGTAGAACCAGGTCGCTACCGGCAGTGCCGCCATCGACAGGAATGCCCAGCGAAAACCTGCGGTGTCGCCCGCACTCGATCCGGCGTAGTCAATCATCAACCCGGCGGTCAGCGGGCCGACGAAGTTCGATGCAGCGGGCCCGATGGCAAGCCAGCTGAAAACCCGCTTGAGTTCGGTTGGCCCGGCGGCAGCGCGACCGACATGGCGCTGCAATGCGATCGACGCCGCGCCGGTAGCGCCACCCGTCATCAAGGCACTGAAACACAGCACCGGAAAAACCGGAAACAGCACGGCCGCACCCGCCCCCAAGACAGCCACCGCAACGCTGATACCGATTGGCCGCTTGAGCCCGTGTCGATCGGCAAGCCGGCCGGCCGGCAGCGCCAGGAACACCGGCGCCAGCGCGAACAGCGCCAGCAGCACGCCCACGTTCATCGCGCTGTGCCCGTCGCGCAGTGCCAGCAGCGGCGCGGCCATGCGCGTTCCCGCCATGCACGCATGCAGGCAGATGTGAGCGCAAATCAGCCGCGCCAGCTCAGCGGATTTCATCGTTGGTATCGGCGTCCAGTGGCGGCTGATCCGGCACAAGCGTGCCGGACTGATGCTCGGGCAGCGACTCGACCTGGCGCAGCGCGCGGTCCATCGCGCGGCTGCGCGTCTGCGCCGAATCGATGGTCTTGAGCACGGTCTCGGTCTGGCTCTTGACCCGGGCCAACACATCGCCGAATTTGCCAAACTCGGTCTTCACCGCACCCAGCACGCGCCAGACTTCGCTGGCACGTTGCTCCAGAGCAAGGGTCCGAAAGCCCATCTGCAATGCGCCCAGCATGGCCAGCAGGGTGGTCGGTCCGGCCAGCGTCACCCGACACTCGCGCTGCAGGGCCTCCATCAGCCCGGGGCGACGCAACACCTCTGCATACAGGCCCTCGGTGGGCAGGAACAGGATAGCAAAGTCGGTGGTGTACGGGGACTCAAGGTATTTGTCCGCCATCGACCGTGCCTCCAGGCGGATACGCGATTCGAGCGCCTTGCCGGCCTGTTCGGCTGCAACCGCGTCGGCCCGCCCTTGCGCGTCGAGCAGGCGTTCATAATCCTCGTTCGGAAACTTGGCATCGATGGGAAGCCACAGCGGTTGGTCGTCCACACCCCGGCCGGGCAGCCGGATCGCAAAATCCACCACCGCCTTGCTGCCGGGACGGGTGGCGATCTGCGCAGCGTACTGGTCGGGCACGAACACCTGCTCCAGCAAGGCACCAAGCTGGGCTTCGCCAAAAATGCCACGCGTCTTCACGTTGGTCAGCAGGTGCTTCAGATCACCAACGCCCTGCGCCAGCGTCTGCATCTCGCCCAGACCCTTGTGCACCTGCTCGAGCCGGTCCGCGACCTGCTTGAAGCTCTCTCCCAACCGGGCATGGAGTGTTGCCTGCAGTTTCTCGTCCACCGTGGCGCGCATTTCGTCCAGCCGCGCCGCGTTGCTGCTTTGCAGTTGCGCCAGTTGGACCTCCAGGGTCTGACGTACTTCACCCATGCGCCGCGCATTGCTCTCGCTGATCTGGTGCAACTGCGTGGTCAGCGTGCCGGACAAGGTCTGTTGCAGTTGCGCTAACTGCTGACCGAATGCGTCGATCTGGGCATTCTGTGTTCGGGTGGACTGCGCGCCCTGTGCCAGCATGGTCTGTTGGAACACGGCGATCGTCTGCGACAGTTCCTGACGCGCCTCGCGCGAGGATTCGGCCAGTTCCTGTCCGAGCGAGCGTTCGAGATGGTCCAGTCGTGCCGACGTGGTGTGTACCGCCTCCAGCAACTGGACATGCGCGCGCAGGGTCGATTCACGCAGCTCCCGTGCACCGGAACGCAATAGCAACCAAAGCAGCAACAGCAGGTTCAAGCCAAAGGCCAGCAGCATCCACCATGGCTGGATCTGCAGTGACGCGATGGCATCCATCGGACTAACGTCCCCGGCCATGCGCTGCCTTAGTGGTCGACCGCCATTGGGCTTGCGCGCAGAACCTGGCGCGACGGCGCATACGCTGCCCCATCAACGGATGCCCAATGCCGGCGCGTTGAGTGCCGTGCGCGCCCGCCCCTTGACCAAGAAATCAATCAGGTTGTCGGCGGCCAGGTTGGCCATCGCCAGCCGCGTGGGCACACTCGCGCTGGCAATGTGCGGGGTCAGCACGACATTGGGCAACTGCAGCAGTGCCGGATGCAATTGTGGTTCGCCCTCGAACACATCCAGCCCGGCTGCGGCAATGCGCCCTTCGCGCAAGGCAACGGCCAGCGCCGCGTCGTCGACAATGCCTCCGCGCGCAATGTTCACCAGAACGGCAGTAGGTTTCATGCACGCCAGTTCGGCGGCGCCAATGGTGTGGTGCGCGGCAGCCGAATACGGAACCACCAGCACCACATGGTCGGCGGTTTGCAACAACTCCTGCTTGCTGACGTAGCGGGCCATGCAGGCCGCTTCGAGCGCCGGGTCCAGCCGGCTGCGGTTGTGGTAGATCACCTGCATGCCAAAACCCAGCGCACCCCGGCGCGCAATGCCCTGCCCGATGCGGCCCATGCCGATGATGCCCAGGGTCGCGCCATGGATGTCGTTGCCTGCGAACATGTCGTAACGCCACCGATCCCATTTTCCGGCGCGCAAAAAATGCTCGCTTTCACAGACGCGCCGGGCCGCTGCCATCAGCAGCGTAAAGCCGAAGTCGGCGGTCGTTTCGGTCAGCACATCCGGTGTGTTGGTCGCCAGAACACCGGCGGCCGTCATCGCGTCCAGATCGAAATTGTTGTAGCCCACGGCCATGTTGGCGCAGATCTTCAGGTCCGGACAGGCCGCCAGCAACGCTGCATCGACGCGTTCGCTGCCGGTGCACAACAGGCCGGAGCGTGCATGGGTAAAAGCGGCTAGTTCGCCCGGCGACATCAGCTGGTCCCGCTGATTTTCCGACACATCGAAATAGCCTCGCAAGCGCTCGATCACCTTGGGGAAAATGGCACGTGCAATCGCAATGGCGGGTCTGGACATGGGTGTGGATCGATCGTCAGGGTTCGAGG
>JANNKH010000083.1:0-65636 GCA_031396205.1 Rhodoferax sp. | reverse complement strand
TGCCCGGATCGGATCTGTTGCCGTGAACGAAACCCCTGAGCAGCGCGAGGCCGAGGCGGCCAACAGCGAGCGCGAGCTCGCCCGATTGCAGGGGCGGGTCGACTCCATGCGTTCGGTGCTGGTTCGGTTGCTGCAGGAGGTGGTTCGGGCGGAAAGTCGACTGGACAACAGCCACGCAGCGCAGCTTCTCGAGGCCAACGAGCATCTGGTCGTCACCGCACTGAGCGCGCAGACCGACGCCGAAAAAGCCGCGCAATCGCTGAGCGAAATGTCCCGGATGGCGGAACTCGATGTGCTGACGCAACTGCCCAATCGGCTGCTGATGCTGGACCGGTTCCTGCACGCCATCGCGACTGCAAGGCGCCGTCGTGCCCGGCTGGCGCTGCTGTTTCTGGACCTCGACGGCTTCAAGCAGATCAACGACGCGCTCGGCCACACGGTCGGGGACCAGGTTCTCAGGCGGGTTGCGGCTTGCCTGTCGGAGTCGGTGCGTGCGGTGGACACCGTCGGCCGCCACGGCGGGGACGAGTTCCTGATCCTGCTCACCGAGGTGTCGCAGCCGTCCGACGCCGGCCTCATCGCCGCCAAGGTGATCGCGGCCGTCGGTGCACTGGGTATTGCCGGCGAGAATGTGCCGCTTGAGAATGCCCCCAACCCTGGCTTCGCCAGGCCCCCCGAGGGGGTGCAAGAAAACTTGGGGGCGGCCCGGCGTTTTCTTCTGAGCGCGAGCATCGGCATCGCCATCTACCCCGACGACGGCGAAGATCCCGACACGCTGATCGAGCGGGCGGACGCCGCCATGTATGACGCGAAGCGGCACGGGAGCGGCAGCTTCGCCTTCCACGGCCGCACGCCTGCCGGTCAGCCCGGTCGGGAGCCGCCCCCCACTTCGGCCCGCCAACCCATGACCCGCCACGCGCTGACAGTGGCTGATCAAGAGCGCCAGAACGCCCAGTTGCGGGAAGCCAACGGGGAACTGGTACGCGCCGCGCTCGGCGCGCAGGAACTGCGGGCCGCCGCAGAGCAGGCGCAGCGGCAACAGGCCGAGTTCATGGCCGCGGTGGCGCACGAATTGCGCAACCCGTTAGCGCCGATCCGCATCGCCACGGCCATGCTCGGCCGGGCCCGAACCGACGAGCCGTTGCTGCCCCGGGTGCAGGCCGTCGTCGATCGGCAGGTGGCGCAAATTTCGAGCCTGGTGGGCGACCTGCTCGACGTATCCCGCGAGGGCGACGGTCCGCTGGAATTCGCACGGGGCAAAGTCGACATGGCCGCTGTTATCGACGAGGCGGTTGACGGCTGGCGACCGGTAATGCGTGCACGCCGTCAGCAGCTCAAAGTGCGCCTGCCCGCGGGTGCGCTCGACGTGCGGGGCGACGCGGCCCGTCTGGCGCAGGTTGTCGGCAACCTGCTCGACAACGCGACCCGGTACACCCCGCAGGGCGGCGAGATCGCACTGGTCGTCGTGCTGCAGGGCGATGACCTGGTCATGACGGTTTCGGACAACGGCTTGGGGATCACCGCGCAGGCACTGCCCAACGTGTTCGAGCCCTTCGTGCAGGACATCAACGCCATCGGCCTCGACGGCATGGGCCCGGGTATCGGGCTCACAGTGGTGCGCACATTGGTCCACGCGCATGGCGGCAGCGTTGTCGCGCACAGTGCGGGCAGCGGGCGCGGCAGCCAATTCGTCGTCACGCTTCCCGTGGCCGGGTGGTCACCGCTCGCGGCCGGTGGGCCGCCGATTGCGGGCGGCGCGGATGCAAGTGGCTGATTGTCGTCCTCCAACCCGGATCCGCCCGGGACGTTCCTGATGGCCGTTGCCGATAACCCGGGAATGAACCAGTTGCTCGCGGCACTTCCCGACGCCGAGTTGCGACGCTGGATGACGCAACTCGAACCGGTCGAGATGCCGTTGGGCCAGGTGTTGTACGAGCCGGGCAGCATACTCAGCCACGGGTACTTTCCGACGACCGCCATCGTGTCGTTGCTGTACGAAATGGAAAACGGCGCCTCGGCCGAGATCGCCGTCGTCGGCAACGACGGCATCGTCGGCATCTCGCTGTTCATGGGGGGCGGTTCAACGCCCAACCGTGCCTTGGTGCAAAGCGCCGGCCAGGGGTTTCGGCTGGACGGACAAACCATCCAGGACGAGTTCCACCGATCCGCCCCGGTGATGCACCTGCTGCTGCGCTATACCCAGGCGCTGATAACGCAGATGGCGCAGACTGCGGTGTGCAACCGGCACCATTCGCTGGACCAGCAATTGTGCCGCTGGCTGCTGATGAGCCTGGACCGCCTGCAGGGCAGTGAACTGGTGATGACCCAGGAGCTGATCGCCAACATGCTCGGCGTGCGCCGCGAAGGTGTGACCGAGGCTGCGCTCAACCTGCAGCGGGCCGGATTGATCCGCTACAAGCGCGGCCACATCTCGGTGCTCGACCGCCCGGCGATGGAGAACCGTTGCTGCGAATGCTACGCGGTAGTGAAGAAAGAGTACGACCGGATGCTGCCCAGGAGACGGGCGGCGTAGTCCCCGGCGTTGCCGGATGCGCCATGGCGCGTCGAAGCGGCCCCTGCAGATGGTTGCACCGATTGGCTGCAGGCGTCCCCGGGCAGGCCCGACGATTGCATCGCCGGGTACTGCGTCATTCGATCTTGATGCCGATCTCCTTGACCAGCTTTCCCCAGCGGTCGAGTTCGAGCGCCATGTATTCGGTCATGGCTTCCGGGCTCGAAGGAGCCACCTCCACGCCCGCGTCGAGCAGGGTCTTGCGAATCTCCGGCGATGCCATCAGCTTGGCGATCTCCGTGTTCAGGCGCACGACCACATCGCGCGGGGTACCGGCTGGCGCAAGCAGGGCGAGCCAGACCGACGCGTCATAACCCGGTACGCCGGCTTCCTGCATCGTCGGCACGTCCGGCAATTGCGGAATACGCTTGGCGGTGGTCACCGCCAGCGCCCTGAGGCGGCCTTGCGGTACCTGCGCCAGGGCATTGGGCACGCCGGCAAAGCTGCTTTCCACCACGCCGGCGACCAGGTCGGACGCCGCACCGCTGCTACCCTTGTAGGGTACGTGGACCAGTTTGGCGCCGGTCAACGACGCGAACAGACCACCCATCAGGTGCTGGGCGCTGCCGTTGCCTGATGACGCATAGTGGACGGTGTCGGGCGCCGCCTTGGCCATCGCAATGAATTCCTGCACATTGCGCGCGGCTACCTTGGGGTTGACCAGCAGCACGTAGGCCGAGTCGACCAGCTTGGTCACCGGCGTGAAGCTCTTCAAAGGGTCGTACGGCATGCTCTTGTAGATCCAGGGGCTGATCACATGGGTGCTCGACACCATCACCAGCGTATAGCCATCGGGCGCAGACTTGGCCACGAAGTCGGTACCGATGGTCGAACCGGCACCGGGCTTGTTCTCGATGACGAACTGCTGTCCCATCGCAACCGACAGCCTTTGCCCGAGGATGCGCGCCACCACGTCGGTGAAACCTCCCGGCGCGAACGTCACGATGACCTTGACCGGCTTGTTCGGATATCCCTGGGCCGTGGCGACGCTCGCGCAAACCGCCATCAGCGGAGCCAGCAGGATGGATCGGACGAAATGGCGCATGATTTACCCCTTGTAGGCCGGCTCTGGCATGGTGAAAAAGCTGTGCAGGATCTGGTAGACCATCATGTAATTCTTTTGCTGGAAGCTGGCATGCGAAATACCTGCCATCACGCTGAACTGCTTGTTCATGTTGGGCAACAGACCAAAGAAGCGGATCAGATCGTCCATGCCGGCGATGCCGTCGTATTGGCCGCGCAGAATGAGGGTGGGAACCGGGATCTTTTGCGGGTCGAGCAAAGGCAGCTTGGAGCACATGTCGACATAGGTGCCGGTCGGCATCGAGTCGTCCAGCGTCAGGATGGCATCGGCAAATGCGTTCACGGTGGCTTCGTCGGCAGTACCAGGATGGTCGCGCTGGAAAATGCTGTGCACGAAGGCGCGGTCGATCGGCCGCCGGTTCATGGCCAGGAAGTCGGGTAGTTTCTTCTTGCGCTGGTCCAGCGTGTGGCTGCCCGCGCCGGTCCATACGAACGCGTCGAGTGCCAGCTTGGCGACCCGCTCAGGCAGGCGCTCGGTGAACAGCGCCGCCTTCAGCGCGCCCGACGAGATGCCATACATCAGCAAGGATGTCGCACCCGTCTTGTCGAGGATGTATGCGCTGGCCGCGGCCAGGTCGTCGGCGCCGTTGCTGATGTCGAAGTTGATATTGCGCTGCTTGTCGGACCGGCCGTAGCCCTCGTTGTCCATGGTCCAGGTATCGAAACCGCGGTCGGCGAACCAGTCCATCGCGGACGAATACGGGCGTCCCGGAACCTGCAGGTCGAACGTGGGCTGGGAGGCCATCGACGAGCCGTGCACAAAGAAGATCGTGCCCGCATGGGGCACCTTGGAAGACGCCTTCTTTTGCCACAGGAACAGCTTGATGTCGCCCTTGTGCGTCCAGTGCTCCTGACCGCCGCTCCACGTCACATTACCCATCTATTTCTCCCCTGTATGACGACACCATGCCGCCGGTTGGTCACATTGCGCCGGTTTCAGACTTCAACTGCCCCGCCAGGCGTTCGATGCAGGCGGAATCAAATGCTACCAATATTCAACCAGGCAATTCCACACAATCGCATTGCGTACGGGAATACCCTGTGCAGCTTCCGCAGAACGTCTTGCACTCGGGACGGGTGGGTAGCGAGACCACTGTCAGTGATGACCTCGCTTGCGCCCTGGCGCAGAGGGCCGCAGCCGGCGTGGTGCACATGAAAGGTCCGAGCGCGCTGATGGGCCAAGCGCGCCAGGATGCCGAAGCCCAGAGCAGGGGTCAAGAGCAGGGGTCCGTCTTGCGAGGGCGCTGCGGGACAGGGTAAGATAATCAAACTGAACGGAATCGACGAAGCCAGTCTCCTGGGTCACAGCGTGCCGAAAAGCAAATTCCCATCATTGAATGTCTGGTCCGACCCTCCCGACGATCCGTCTGTTGCGGTTTTCGCGGTCCACATTTGGCGCATCCGATTGACCGCTGATCCAATCCTCGTCGAGCACTTGCAGATGGTACTTTCGGGCGACGAGCGGGCCCGCACGGAACGCTTCCATTTTCCGCAGGACAGGGCAAAGTTCATCATCGCCCGGGCGGCCGTTCGCAAGGTGCTGGGCATCTACCTGTCCCTCCCAGCCGTCAGGGTGCGGATTGAATACGCACCGGGCGGAAAGCCATTCCTGCGCGGGCACGACGGGTTGCATTTCAATCTCTCCCATTCAGGAAGCATCGCCCTGATGGCGGTATCGGGCCATCCGGTGGGCGTTGATGTCGAGCTGGTACAGCCTGGTTTTGATTTCACAGACATCTCAAACCGGTATTTTTTACCTGCGGAGATCGCTGGACTGAATCGGACCGACGCGGCTTCGCGAGTCCAGCAGTTCTTCTCGCTGTGGACCCGCAAGGAGGCCGTGCTGAAGGCAAACGGAACCGGTATCGCGGGGCTGCAAGCCGGTGTTGACGACCACGGATGGAAGATCGCCGACATCCATGCGGCCCCCGGTTATGCAGCAGCGGTGGCGCACCATGGCACAGACCTGAGCTACTGGCAATGGCAGAGCAATGAAGTTCCGCTTCAAAGACCGTCCGAATGAAAATCGGAACAGCGCAAAGCGGGGAATCGATTCGGCGGCGAATTGAGGGACTCTCGGTCGAGAAGCGGGAGATTCTGGAGTCGCTGCTAGGTCGCGGGAATGCCGACGAGAATCCGGACGCCCGTACCGCACCGCTGTCTTCGGCACAGCAGCGACTCTGGTTTCTGGAGCAGATGACGCCAATGAGTGCGTTCTACAACGTGGATCTCGGCTCTCGAATCAACGCCGCAATCGACGTCGACGCGATGCGCCGTGCCCTCAACGAAATTGTGCGCCGGCATGAGATTCTCCGCACCAGTTTCAGCGTGCGCGATGGGCAGCCGGTTCAGGTCGTTGCACCGTCACTCGACCTTGGTTGCCCGCTCATAGACCTCAGCCAATTTGCCGCGGCGCAGCGCGAGGCAGAGGTCATGCGCCTGGCCACGGAGGAGGCGCGACGCCCGTTTGACCTGACCCGGGCTCCGATGGTGCGCGCAACGCTGCTGCAGCTGGGTGCGCAAGAGTTCGTTTTCCTGCTCACACTGCACCACATCATCGCGGACGGCTGGTCGCTGCAGGTCTTCTCACAGGAACTGACGGCCCTCTACACGGCGTTCTGCGCTGGCGAACCATCGCCGTTGCCCGAGCTGACGATGCAGTTCGCCGACTACGCGCGATCGGAACAGGATCAGCTTCGCGGCGAGCAGGTGACGACGCACCTGGACTACTGGAAGAAGCGCTTGGCCGGCCTGCCGGTGCTCAATCTTCCGACCGATCATCCCCGGCCCCCGGTCTCGAGCTACCGGGGTGCGCGCAAGCCCATCAGTCTCTCGCAGAGCTTGATGAAACGGCTGGAGGCGCTCGGTCGGATCGAAAGGACGACGCTGCATGTGATCCTGTTGGCGGCGTTCCAGACATTGTTGCACCGATACTGCGGGCAAAACGAGATTGTGCTTGGGACACCAACAGCCGGGCGAAGCGGGGCCCACACCGAGGCGCTGATCGGCTGCTTTATCAACACCCTGGTCATGCGCACCGACTTTGCCGGAGATCCGCCCTTCAGGGAGGCGCTGGTGCGCGTTCGCGAAGTTGCCATCGAAGCCCTGGCCCACCAGGACGTACCGTTCGAGCGGATCGTCGAGGAGTTGAAGGTCGCGCGGGACCTGTCCCGAAATCCCTTGTTCCAGGTAACCTTCCAGTTGTTTCAGTTGCCGGGGCCGGTGGAGAAGGGCTCAAAGCCGCTGGTCGCGCAAAAAGGGACGACGCAGGTGGACCTCGCGATCGATCTGTTCCATAGCGCGGATGGCATCGCAGGAACACTCGAGTACAGCACCGATCTTTTTGAAGCCGAGACCATGGATCGCTTGGTGGGCCATTTCCAGGTGCTTCTGGAAGGCATTGTCGATGCGCCCGAACGTCGTCTCTCGGAGTTGCCGCTGCTGCCTCACCATGAGCGGCGGCGCATGCTGATTGAGTGGAATGCGACCGGCGCGGTGGTTGCGCCGGGCTGCGTTCCCGAATTGATCTGCGCGCAAGCCGCGCGTACGCCACTTGCCGCGTCGGTGCTGTTCGACGGCAGGTCCCTGACCTACCAGGAACTGGAGCGCGCGGCAAATCAGACGGCGCACTTGTTGCTGCGCCGCGGTATCGGAGCCGGCTCGCTGGTGGGGCTGTGCCTGGACCGTTCCATCGAGATGGTCGTGGCCATGCTCGGCGTTTTCAAAGCGGGAGCGGCATACCTCCCGCTGGACCCGGCGTATCCCCGCGAACGGCTTCAGTTCCTGCTCGCTGATGCGGCCCCTGCGATGCTGCTCACCCAGCCGCATCTTATTGACCGGCTTGGATGGCAAACGCTGCCGACGGTGATTCTGGATCGCGACTTGGTCGCTATCCAAGCGCAGGCGATCGAGCCGCCGGATGTATCGATCGCCCCGCAAGACCTGGCCTATGTTGTCTACACCTCAGGCTCAACCGGGGCGCCCAAGGGCGTCATGGTGTCTCACCGCGCGTTGGCAAACCACATGGTTTGGTGGTGCAAGACATTTCCGCTGGGCGCGAGCGACCGCATGCTGCACAAGTACTCGTTGAGTTTCGATGTGGCGGCATTGGAGGTCTTTGCCCCGCTGATGGGCGGCGCCGGTTTGGTGATCGCACGGCCGGGCGAACATGGCGATGTCGCTTACCTGGCACGTCTCATCAAGGAACAGAACGTCACCGCGATGGACGTGGTGCCGTCGCAACTGGAGTTGCTGCTGAACGAAACGGCCTTTCGCGAATGCCGCAGTCTCGCGCGAATTACCTGCGGGGGCGAGGTGATGGCCCCGGAGCTCGCCAAGCGGGTGCTCGCGCAGACCGGCGCAAAGTTGCACAACCTTTACGGTCCCACCGAGGCAACCATCTCCTGCACCTGGTGGACGTGCGGGTCGAGCGATCAGGCGTACTCGGTGCCAATTGGCCGGCCGATCGCAAACACACAGGTCTATATCCTGGACCACTACCAAAGACCGGTGCCGATTGGGGTCCCAGGGGAGCTGTACATTGGCGGCGCGGGATTGGCCACGGGCTATCTGAACCAGCCCGCGTTGACGGCGCAGAAGTTCATCCGCAACCCGTTCGACAGCCGACCCGGGGCGCAACTCTACCGGACTGGCGACCGGTGCCGGTTCCGAGCCGACGGGGCGATCGAATTCCTGGGACGGCTGGACGATCAGGTGAAGGTGCGCGGATTCCGCGTCGAACCCGGTGAGATAGAGGCGGCGCTGTTGCAGCACCCGTCCGTGCAGGCTTGCGCCGTGGCCGTAGGGGCCGACCCGTCGGGGGATGCCCGGCTGATTGCCTATGTTGAGCCCCAGCCCGAGCCCGAGCTTTGGCCCTCCGTCGGCGAATACTTTCTCTACGATCCGCTGCTATACCATGCAATGACCAACGACCGCTACCGGAACGAAAAGTACCGTGTTGCAATCAATCAAATCGTCCGGGGGAAAACGGTGGTCGATGTCGGAACGGGTGCGGATGCGCTGCTGGCGAGATTCTGCGTCGAGGCCGGGGCCCGGCGCGTGTATGCGCTGGAGATGTTGGACGAATCGTTCCAGGCTGCGAAGACGACCATTGAGCGTTTGCGCCTTTCCGACCGGATCATCCTGGTGCACGGCGATGCCCGAAGCGCCGAGATTCCTGAAAAGGTCGATGTCTGCGTGTCCGAACTTCTTGGCATGATCGCCTCGTCGGAGGGTGCTGCGGCGATCCTCAATCAGGCGCGCCGGTTCCTGAAGCCGGACGGTGTGATGATCCCAAGCCTGAGCACGACCCGGATTGCGGCGGTCACCTTGCCGCAAAACCTTTTGCTGGCTCCCGCGTTCACCAAAATCAGCGGTCCCTACGTCGATCAGGCTTTCCGTTCAGTTGGGTTTCCCTTTGACTTGCGCGTCTGCGTGCGGCATTTCCCGAAGTCGAACCTGATGTCCAGCAGCGATTTATTCGAGGTTCTTGATTTCGCCCACCAAGTCGAGGAAGAGTTCCGCCGCGAGATCAAGCTGACGATCAGCCAGGATGGGCGGATCGACGGGTTTCTGCTCTGGCTGACGGTCGAGACGATGGCGGGCGTAGCGTTGGACGCGCTGGAGGATAACTCGCACTGGTTGCCAGTCTTCTTTCCCGCATTCGCTCCTGGTGTGGAGGTCCGAGCCGGCGACACCATTACAGCAATCTGCAGCGCTTCGCTCGCCGCGAACGGGTTTACTCCGGACTATCGGGTCACTGGCCACTTGGTGCAAAGCTCCGGCAGCATCGCTTTTGACTATCAATCGCCGCATAGCAAACCGGTGTTCCGCGCCAACGAGTTTTATGCTGCATTGTTCGCTGGCCAATACACGGAACGATTCGCGGATGCAGCAGCCGCCACCGATCCGCAAACCCTTCGCGCCTACCTGAACCGCCGACTGCCCGAACACATGGTGCCGGCCGCCTTTGTGCTGGCGCCGGTTCTGCCAAGAACGGCCAGCGGCAAGATCGACCGGAACAAACTGCCCGCTGCCGGACATGCCGCCCGCGCCCCGCAGGAGCAGGGCTCGGTCCCCCGGACGCAGACTGAGCGGATAGTTGCCCGAATCTGGGAGGAGTTGTTGGGCATTGAGGGCATCGGGCCGCATGAAAATTTCTTTGAACTTGGCGGACATTCGTTGATGATGGTGCGCATCCAGAGCCGCCTGCGGGAGACTCTTCAGGTGGATTTGCGCATCGTCGACATGTTCCGCTACCCGACCATGAGTTCGCTGGCGGAGTTCTTGCACCAGCAAACGGCAGCGAGCGCAACGGCATAGGAAAACAAAGCCATGAATCAACCGACTGCTGCAGACCAACCCCGCGATGGCATAGCGATAGTCGGAATGAGCGGGCGATTCCCCGGTGCCAGGAACACCGCGGAGTTCTGGCGCAATCTGCGCGATGGCGTGGAATCGATCTCGACGTTTCCGGCGCAGGAATTGGCTCAATTGGGCATTCCCGAGTCCGTGCTGAAAGAGCCGAACTTCATCGGAGCCGGTGGCGTGCTGGACGACATCGACCTATTCGATGCCGTGTTCTTCGGACTGAATGCGCGCGACGCCGAGATGATGGATCCACAGCAGCGCTTGTTTCTCGAATGCTCATGGGAAAGTCTGGAGAACGCGGGCTACGATCCGCAGATCTTCGCAGGAAGCATTGGGGTATATGCCGGCAGCGCGCAAAGCAGCTATCTCTACCAGATCTACGCCAGCGCGCAGAGCGCCGCGCATCTCGACCAGATGCAACTTCAGATTCTGAACGGCACGGATCACCTGACAACGCATGTCTCCTACAAGCTCAACCTGACCGGACCGAGCGTGGTGGTGCAGAGTGCGTGCTCCACTTCTCTGGTCGCGATCTCGACCGCCTGCGACGCCCTATGGAACCACCGCTGCGACATGGCGCTGGCGGGCGGAGTGGCGATCAGTGTGCCGCAGCGCAAAGGCTACACCTACATGCCGGGCGGCATCCTTTCACCGGACGGCCACTGCCGCGCTTTCGACGCCTCGGCCCGCGGAACGGTTGGGGGAAACGGCGTGGGCGTGGTGGTTCTCAGGCGGCTCCCGGAAGCGATCCTGGCCGGCGACCATATCTATGCCGTCATTCGCGGCGCCGCCCTCAACAACGATGGCTCGTTCAAGGTCGGGTACACAGCGCCGAGCATAGCGGGTCAGGCGGCGGTCATCGCCATGGCCCATGCGATGGCGGGCATCGATCCGGAAACAATCTCGTACATCGAGGCGCACGGCACCGGGACACAACTGGGCGACCCGATCGAGGTCGCCGCGCTGACCGATGCGTTCCGCATGAAAACAGGCAAGAAAGGCTTCTGCGCCATTGGCTCGGTGAAAACGAATATCGGCCACCTGGACCCCGCTGCGGGTGTGACCGGACTGATCAAGACGGCACTGGCGCTGAAAAACAAGGTACTGCCGGCCAGCCTTCACTTCCACAAGCCCAATCCGGAGATCGACTTCGAGAACAGCCCGTTCTACGTCAACACGCTGACATCGCAATGGCCGGCCAACGGCCTACCGCGGCGGGCCGGCGTCAGTTCCTTTGGCATTGGTGGCACCAATGCGCATTGTGTTCTGGAGGAGGCTCCGGCGAGTGCGGGATCGGGCGATTCAAGAAAGGACGTACTTTTGCTGCTCTCCGCCAAGAGCAACGCGGCCCTGGAAGCTCAGACCGCGAACCTCGCGGCGTTTCTGAAAGCGAATCCTGAATCAAAGCTTGCCGACGTGGCTTTTGTCACGCAGGCTGGACGCAGGGCGTTTTCACACCGCCGCATCCTGCTCGGCGGGCGAGACGCAATCGAGCAGGTGGCTACGGCCCTGGAGACGCGCGACCCGGCGCTGGTGTATACCAATGGGGGAGACGCGAGAGATCGGCCGGTGGTGTTCATGTTCCCCGGCCAGGGGTCCCAGTACGTCAATATGGCGCGCAGCCTCTACCAGACCGAGACGACGTTCCGTGTCGAGTTCGACCGTTGCTGTGACCTTCTGCAAGAACACTTGAGCGCCGACTTGCGACAGGTGCTGTATCCCGCGGCCGCGCAGTACGAACAGGCGGCCAGGCAGTTGACGCGAACCGCCTTTACGCAGCCAGCGTTGTTCGCGATCGAGTATTCGCTGGCTGTGTTATGGATCAGTTGGGGTATCCGTCCGCGCGCCATGATCGGCCATAGCATCGGCGAGTACGTGGCAGCCAGCCTGGCCGGCGTGCTGCGGCTCGAGGATGCATTGATGCTGGTTTCGGTGCGCGGACGTCTGATGGACAGCATGCCCGTGGGGGCGATGCTGGCGGTTCCGTTATCTGAAGCCGAGGCACGGTCCGCGCTCACGGGCAACCTGTCGGTGGCGGCCATCAACTCCCCCGCATCCTGCGTGATTTCCGGTCCTGTAGGCGAGGTTGAGGAACTGGAGCACCGCATGGCGGCGAGAGGACTCCAGTGCCGGCGGCTGACGACGTCGCACGCCTTCCATTCGGCGATGATGGATGCGGCAGTCGGGCCGTTCGTCGAGACCGTGCGCGGCGTGCGCCTCAGCGCCCCGTCGATTTCCTACCTGTCCAACGTGACGGGTAGCTGGATCACGGCCGACGAGGCAACCGATCCGGAGTACTGGGGCCGGCAATTGCGCCAGGTGGTGCGGTTCGCCGACGGTTTGGCAACGCTGCTGAAAGAACCGGACTGGGTGTTTCTGGAAGTGGGTCCCGGCCGCACACTGGGCGCCCTCGTGCGGCAGCAAAACACCGACGTCTCGCTGCGCACGATTGTGCCTTCGCTGGGCTCCGCCCAGGAAAATAGAGACGACGCCACATTCCTGCTGGAGACGCTCGGTCGCCTGTGGCTCAGCGGAGCGCCGGTCGACTGGATTGCCTTCAGCGCGAGGGAGAAGCGCTGCCGGATCCCACTTCCCACCTATCCCTTCGAGAGACAGCGCTATTGGATCGGACCGCCCGACAAACTCCAGTCCACGGGTAGCGTGGAAGGCAGCCAGCGACGACCCTTTTCGGACTGGTTCTACGCCCCCGCATGGTTTCAGGTGGAAGGAGCCAGCGCGAACATCGATGGCCCGCAGAATCAGCCGCAAAGCTGGCTCATCTTCTGCGACTCGCAAGGCGTTGGGGCCGCATTGGCGCAGCAACTGGGCGCGTGCGGGAACAGTGTGACCACGGTCCGCGCCGGCAACCGCTTCGACGATGCGGGCGACGGCACATATCTGCTGCGGCCGGCTGAAAGCAGCGACTACAACAGACTATTGGAGAGTTTGGCTGCCAAGGATCGGATTCCAAGGCAGATCGCCCACCTGTGGCTATTGACCGACGCGAGCGAGGACCAGTCTCTGGATCGGTTGCTTGATCTAGGCTTTCGCAGCCTGACCTGCCTGGCGCAGGCGCTGGGGCGTCAGAGTCAGTCCGAAGACCTGGAAATCGGCGTCGTATCGAATCGGCTTCAAGCGCTACTGGACGAGGATACGGTGAGTGCCGCCAAAGCCACCGTGCTGGGGCCGTGCCGCGTGATCCCGCAGGAGTATCCCCGCCTTAGCTGCCGCAGCGTGGACGTGATGGCCGACGAGACAGTGGAGCAGGTTGCGTTGCAGATTTTGCAGGAGCTGACTGCGCAACCGTACTCCGGCATCGTCGCCTACCGCAATGGGCAGCGCTACCTGCAGAGTTGGGAGCCGGTGCGTCTGGACGATAAGGACAACACACCACTGCTCAAAGACGGGGGGGTCTACCTGATCACCGGCGCGCTCGGTGGCATCGGGCTGGCGCTGGCGCAGCGCATTGCGAACGTGACGCATGCGAAGTTGGTCCTGGTCGGCAGAAGCGCGCTTCCCGAACGCTCCGCCTGGCCGCAGTGGCTGAATCAACACGGCGCCGAGGACGCCACGAGCGTGAGGATCAAAGCGGTTCAGTTGATCGAATCCGCGGGCGCGCAAGTCATGGTTGCCTGCGCGGATGTATCCGACCGGACGCAAATGGCCGCCGTCGTGAAACAAGCGCGCCGTCGATTCGGCGCCATCCACGGCGTCATCCATTCTGCTGGCATCGCGGGCGGGGGGATTATTCAGTTGAAGTCGCAGCAGGTGGCCGATTCTGTGCTGGCACCGAAGGTGCTGGGAACCATGGTGCTGGACGAATTGCTGGCTGGCGAGCCACTCGACTTCTTTCTCATTTGCTCGTCGCTGGCCTCCGTCTATGGGGGCTTGGGGCAGATGGACTACTGCGCCGCCAACAACTTCCTGGACGCCTATGCGCAGGCCAGTACGCGGGCCGGTCGCCTCACTGTTGCGGTGAACTGGGACACTTGGAGCGAGGTCGGCATGGCCGTCAACACGCATGTGCCGGCCGAGCTTGAACAATCACGCCGTGAAAGCCTGGAGCGCGGAATCTCGTCTTCCGAGGGAGCCGATGCATTTGTCCGGATCCTGAATTCCGGACTTCGGCAAGTGGCAGTTTGTACGACCGACCTCCAGGCTAACCTGGAAATTGGCGGAGTTCTGAACGTCGACAAAAACGAACCGGAGCCGTCCACCGGTTACGCCGTCGAGAAGAACACGCATCCCCGCCCTCCATTGGCCACCGCCTATGCGGCTGCCCGGTCCCAGACCGAAGAGAAGGTGGTAGCGGTCTGGGAGGATCTGCTCGGAGTTGCGCCGGTCGGGATTCACGACAATTTTTTCGAGCTGGGTGGGCACTCTCTGCTGGCGATCCGGCTGATCTCGCAACTGCAGGGTCTGTTCGAACTGGAATTCTCCGTGCAAAGCCTGTTCGATGCGCCGACGGTGGCCAAACTCGCCGCGCGGATCGAGGCGAGCCGCCTGGAGTCTGAGGACATGCAGGCCGTCACACAACTGCTGGAGCAGGTAGAGCAGCTTTCCGATAGCGAGGTGAGAGCGCTGCTCGATGACAGCCCGGCACTGACCGATCCCGGACCGCAGGACGACCCGGTAGCCGGACACACGATGGGGCAGAACGCATGAATAAGGGCCAACTGCCGAAAAGCGCGTTGCAGCAGCGGATTGCCGACCTTTCCCCAGATAAGCGTGCTGTTTTCGAGCAACTGTTGAACCGGTCGCAGGGAGCCGACACGTCGATCCGGCCACGCGACCGCAATCTGGATCCGCCGCCCTTGTCGTTCGCCCAGGAACAACTCTGGTTTCTGGAGCAACTGGCTCCGGGCAACTGGTTCTATAACGAGTCAAGCGCTTTGCGTCTGCAGTTCGCGGTCGATTTGAAAGCGCTCGAATGGTCCATCAACGAAGTGGTGCGCCGACACGAAGCCTTGCGCACTACCATTGTGGTGTTGTCCGGCAAGCCGGTGCAGATGATTGCGCCTCAATTGCGGCTGTCCATCGCCACCGTTGACCTGCGAAGCCTGGCGCAGGCCGAGCGGGACGCCGAGGCACAGCGCCTGGCCACTGAAGACGCGCAGACCTCTTTCGATCTGGCGGTCAGTCCCCTGTTGCGGGTCACGCTGCTGCAGTTGGGGGTCACCGAATCGCTTCTGCTGCTGACGATGCATCACATCGCATTTGACGGTTGGTCGTTCATGATTTTTCTGCGTGAACTTTCCGAGTTTTACGAGGCCCGGTTGGCGCGAAGAAGCCCCAATCTGCCGGTGTTGCCGATTCAGTTTGCCGATTACGCGGTCTGGCAGCGCAAGTTCTTACGCGGCAAAGGGCTGGAATCCAAGCTTGCCTATTGGCGCCGGCAACTGGCCGGTCTGCCGGTGCTTGCGCTTGCGCTGGACCGGGCGCGGCCGCCGGTGCAGCGGTTTCAGGGGGCGCGTCACGCGGTTTCGATTTCGAAGCAACTCTGTAGCGAGGCCCGAGCGCTCGCCATGAAAGAGGGACTGACGCTGTTCATGACGCTTCTGACAGTCTTCAAGACACTGTTGGGCCGTTACAGTGGCCAGGCAGACATCGTGGTTGGCGTCCCAGTCGCCAACCGGAATCGCGTGGAGATTGAGGGCCTGATCGGATTCTTCGTCAACACGCTCGTGCTGCGAACCGATATTTCTGGCGACCCAAGCTTTCGCGAAGCGCTAAGCCGGGTGAGAAAAGTTGCGCTGGAGGGGTTTGAGCACCAGGACCTGCCGTTCGAGAAGCTGGTGGAAGACCTGCAGCCGCAGCGCGATCTAAGCCGAAATCCACTTTTTCAGGTGACTTTTCAGATCTACGGCTCGAATTCAAGCCCTGCTGGAGAGAGCACATCGATTGAAGATGCGCCGGCTCCGCCATTTGAAGTCGAGTCGCAAACGGCCAAGTTCGACCTGCGTTTTGATCTTTCTGAAACTGCCGACAGCGCGTTGACGGGCTTCCTGGAATACGACACGGAGCTGTTCGACCGTGAAACGGTGGCCCGCATGGCGAAGCACTTCGAGATCTTGCTGCAAAGTGCCGTCGCTGATCCGGACCGCCGTCTGTCGCAGTTGGAGATGCTGGGCGGCAACGAGAAACGCCAGCTGCTGGTGGACTGGAATCAAACGGCCACCAAGTACCCGCGCGACAAGTGCATTCACCAATTGTTCGAAGCGCAGGCGCAGCGCGCGCCGGACGCGGTGGCGATGGTGGCAGATGGCGTAGGTTGGTCGTACTCACAGTTGAACGCCCGCGCAAACCGTCTTGCGCACTACCTGCAAAGCCTGGGTGTCGGCCCCGACTCCCTGGTCGGGATCAGCGACGAGCGCTCGGCCGAGATGATTGTCGGGCTGCTGGCTATTCTCAAGGCGGGCGGGGCCTACTTGCCGCTGAATCTGGATGATCCGCTGGAGCGGCTGGCGTTTCTGACTGCCGACGCCGGGGTGGGTGTGATCCTTACCAGGGAGCGTCAGGTGTTTCACCTCGCCGAGAGGGGCATTACGGTTATACCGCTCAGTCTGGAAGGCGATATGCTCGCAACCATGCCGGACCACAACCCGGTGAACTGCGCGCGGCCGGATACCCTGGCCTATGTGATGTACACCTCCGGGTCTACAGGCAAACCGAAAGGCGTGTGCGTGCCGCACCGTGCGGTGGTCCGGCTGGTTTCCAACAGCAACTATCTGAGCGTGACGAGCGAGGATGTCTTCCTGCATTTTGCACCCCTGGCCTTCGACGCATCCACCTTCGAAATATGGGGCGCGCTGCTAAATGGCGCACGCGTCATGGTCTTCCCTGCGTACATTCCTTCGCTGGAGGAACTCGCACAGGCCGTAGAGGCCGGAGTCACCGTGCTGTGGCTGACCTCCGCGCTCTTTCACCGTATGGTGGACAGCCACCTGGAGAGCCTGAGCCGATTGCGGCACCTGCTCGCGGGTGGCGACGTGTTGTCCGTTGCGCACGTCCGCAAGGTGCTGGACAGTCTGCCGCAATGTACGCTGACCAACGGCTACGGTCCGACAGAGAACACCACCTTTACCTGTTGCTACTCGACCAAGAGTTCGGACAGTTTTGGCTCGGTATTCCCGATTGGTCGGCCGATCTCGAACACCACCGCCTATGTGTTGGACGCACACTGCAATCCGGTTCCGGTCGGGGTGCCCGGAGAGCTGTACACCGGCGGAGATGGACTTGCCCGCGGATACCTGAATCTAAAGGAACTGACGTCTTTGAAGTTTGTCCCTGACCCATTCTCCAGGGAAGTCGGCGCCCGGCTTTACCGGACCGGGGACCTGGTGCGCTACCGGCGCGACGGCGTGCTTGAGTTCCTCGGCCGCGTCGATCACCAGCTCAAAATCCGGGGCTTCAGGGTTGAGCCGGACGAGATCGAGGCGGTTTTGCGGGAGCATCCTGCGGTCGTCGATGCGGTGTGTATGCCCTGGGAGGAGACGCTCGGCGACAGGCGGCTGATTGCTTACGTCGCTGCCGATGGACACGCATCTTCCGTCAATGATATCCGCCGTTTTCTGC
The DNA here is from genome assembly GCA_031396205.1 of Rhodoferax sp. Lineage (GTDB taxonomy): Bacteria > Pseudomonadota > Gammaproteobacteria > Burkholderiales > Burkholderiaceae_C > CAISIP01. The sequence continues at coordinate 48,037 of JANNKH010000083.1, read as the reverse complement.
AGCAGCGCCTGCCCGACTACATGGTGCCCTCGTCCATCATTCAACTCGCCGCGCTGCCCATGACCGTGAACGGCAAGGTAGACCGCAAAGCCCTGCCGGCCCCTGACCACAGCCGGCCCGAGATCGATTCCGGATACGTGGCACCGCGTACCGATACGGAGCGGGCGATTACCGCACTCTGGCAGGAGGTGCTCGCGATTGAAAAGGTAGGCGTCAACGACAACTTCTTCGACCTTGGGGGACATTCTCTTTACGTGGTCATGCTTCACAACCGAATAAAGGCGACCTTTCAAAAGGAACTCTCCATCGTGGACCTGTTCCGCTACCCCACGGTCGGTGCACTGGCCAAGCTGCTGAGCCAGGAGGTGGCTGCAGTGCCGAGGTAGCGAGTCGATGGACAGCATTTTTTTGGACGCGTCGCCGGCCACGGGTATTCGAAGCGGCTGAGCGCCATTGGCCAGCACCAAATGCCGGTAGGTCAATGCGCCCTGCGAGGTGGCGATGGTTTGTGTCACCGGGTTGATCGAATGCATCCGTGAACGCGTAAGCACTTGGACCTTGTGCATTGGGCGATAGGAATTCACGTGCATAGGCCCATGACTTCAACGTCAGAGCGGGCATCGCGTTCGAGGAGCGCGACACGCGTGCGCTCAAGGGCGTTCCGGGTGAATGGCGACTGCTTGGCGACCTGACCTGATCGGCCGATGATGGTGTCCTGAAGCGCGATGTTTTCAGACGCCCAGGTATTGATCCAGCAATTCAGGTTGGGCGGTCAGGTCCTGCGAGCTGCCGGTGAACACCACCTCGCCTTTGACCAGGATCACATTGCGGTCGGTGATCTGGGTCACGTGTTTCCAGTTCTTGTCGACGATGATGCTGGAGATGCCGCTTTCGCGGATCAGCGCACAGATGCGCCAGATCTCGCGTGCGATCAGGGGCGCCAGCCCTTCGGTGGCTTCGTCCAGGATCAGCAGGTCGGGGTTGGTCATCAGTGCGCGACCGATGGTCAGCATCTGCTGCTCGCCTCCGCTGAGCTGCTGCCCGCCGTGGCCCAGGCGCTCCTTCAGGCGCGGGAAGGTGTCGAGCACGCGCTCGTAGCTCCAGTCCTGGCCGGCCCTGGCGCGCGCACGCGCGGCATCGCTGTGGCCTGAGCGCGCGGCCATCTTGAGGTTCTCGACCACGCTCAGATTGCCGAAAATGCCGCGTCCCTCGGGCACATACGCGATGCCCAGCTGCGCGATCTCGTAGGGTGGGCGCCCGGTCATGTCTTGGCCCATGATGTGTACGCTGCCGGCGCGTGGCTTGACCAGACCCATGATGCTCTTGAGCAAGGTGCTCTTGCCCATGCCGTTGCGGCCCATCAGGCCGATGGTTTCGCCGCTGGCCACCGAGAAGTCGATATCGCGCAGGATATGGCTGGCACCGTAATAGCTGTTGAGCCCCTTTGCGGTGATCAGTGGCGTGCTCAGTGAGCGTGGGAACAGCGTCATCTCAGTGCCCCTCGCCGAGATAGGCTGCCTGCACGTTGGCGTCGGCACGGATCTCGGCCGGGGTGCCCGTTGCGATGACCTGCCCGTTGACCATCACCGTCAGCGCATCGGCCAGCGTGAACACCGCATCCATGTCGTGCTCGACCAGCAGGATGGCGTGGTTCGGCTTGATGCGCAGCAATAGCGCCACCATGCGTTCGGCCTCGGCAACACCCATGCCGGCCAGTGGTTCGTCCAGCAGCAGCACCTGGGGCTCGGTCGCCAATGTCAAGGCGATCTCGAGCTGGCGCTGCTCGCCATGGCTGATGGTCGCAGCGACCGCCGTTTGACGGTCCTGCAGGCCGGCCATCTCGATGGCGGCGCTGCAGCGTTGGCGCGCCGACGCAGACCGCTCAGCAGGCCGCAGCCAGCGCAGCGGGTTCCAGGGCTGTTGCGGGTCGCGCGATTGCGCTGCCAGGAAGACGTTGTCCCAGACGCTGAACGGCAGGAAGATGTTGGTCTTCTGGTAGCTGCGGCCCAGGCCCTGGCGCGAAACCCGCTCCGGCGTCCAGCCGGTCACGTCCTGCGTGCCGATGACGACGCGACCGGAAGTCGCGGGCAGGTCGCCCGAAAGCAGGTTGGTGAGGGTCGATTTGCCAGCGCCGTTGGGGCCGATGACCGCATGGATACGGTCGCGTGACAGATCGATGGACACGTTGTCGACCGCCGCCAGACCACCAAAGCGCTTGGTGAGCTTGCGCGCACTGAGCAAGACGTCAGTCATCGCGGCCGGGCTCCTTGCGCCGGCGGGCCGTCACCGCCTCGACGATGCCGAGTACGCCGCGCGGCGCGAACACCACCACCAGCACGATGAAGCTCCCCATCCAGAGCTGCCAGTGTTTGCCCAGGTGAACCTCGCCGATGGTGGGCAGGTCCTTGAATACATGCAGCACGTACTCGAACGTGAAGGCGCCAACGATGGCACCGGCGAAATTGCCCATGCCACCCAGGATCACCATCATGATGGCGTGCGCGCTGGTATGAAAACCCATCAACTCCGGGTTGATGTATTCGGTCTGCACGCCCCACAGGTAGCCGGCCAACCCGGCCAGCGCCCCCGCCAGCGTGAAGGCGCTGAGCTTGTAGCCGAAGGTGCCGAATCCCATCGCCCGCATGCGGTGCTCATTGACCCGGATGCCTGCGAGCGCCCGGCCGAACGGACTCCATAGCAGCCGGCGCAGGAAGATGTAGACCAGCAGCACCAGCGCCAACGTGAAGTAGTACAGCGTCAGCTTGCTGTCGAGGTCGAACAGCGCCATGCCGGCGACCATTGCGGTAGGCTTGAAATAGATGTACAGCCCATCGGAGCCGCCGAGCACCCGGTTGTCAAAGAATATGTAGTACACCATCTGGGCAAAAGCCATTGTCACCATGATGAAGTAGATGCCGTGGGTGCGCACGACGAAAAAGCCGATCACCAGCGCAGCCAGTCCCGACGCGAGCACGGCCACCGGCAAGGTCCACCACAGGCTGACAGCCTCGGTCTGCGGCATGAGGAATGCCAGCGCGTAGCCAGCCAGGCCAAAATAGGCGGCGTGACCGAGCGAAACCAGGCCGGTCAGTCCCTGCAACAGGTCCAGGCTCATTGCAAAGATCGCCATGATCATCATGCGCGTGACCATCTGGATGTAGAACTCGGTGCCCACGAACGGGAACGCGAGCAGCGCCAGCAGGCCCAGCCACAAAACGACCCGTACGCCACTGGGCAGTACTTCGAGATTGGATTTGCCCGTGCTCATGCTTTGAACAGCCCTTCGGGTTTCCACAGCAGCACGGCCGCCATCAGCATGTACACCAGCATGCCGGCAATCTGCGGCAGCAACACTTTTCCGAAGGTATCGACCAGGCCCACCAGCAGCGCGGCAATGAGCGCACCACGGACCGACCCGATGCCGCCGATCACGACGACCACGAAACACATGATCAGCACCTGCGAGCCCATGTTGGGGTAGACACTGGACAGCGGCGAAGCAACGATGCCGGCGAACGACGCCAATCCCACGCCCAGCGCAAACACGACCGCATGGATCCGCTTGATGTTGACTCCCAGTGCCTCTGCCATGTCGCGGTTGAAGGCGCCAGCGCGGATCTTCATGCCGAGCCGTGTCTGGGAGATCAACAAATACAGGCCGATCGCCAGCGCAATGCACAAACCGGCGACGAACAGGCGGTATGCCGGATACGACAGGTTCTCGGTCAGCGGAATCGAGAAACGCAGCAGCTCGGGTATCCGGACACTGTGCACGTCGTCACCCCATAACAGGGACCGCAACTCCTCGAAGACATAAATCAGGCCGAAAGTCAGCAGCACCTGGTCGAGATGGTCACGCTGGTAAAAATAGCGAAACAACAGGCGCTCGAGCGCCAGGCCGAACAGCACTGCCAGGGCCGTGCCGCCGATGATGGCCACTGTCAGGCTGCCGCTCAGACCGGTCAGCGCATAGGCCACATAGGCGCCGAGCATGTAAAAGCTGCCATGCGCCAGGTTGACCACGCCCATGATGCCGAAAATAAGCGTCAGGCCGGCCGCGAGCATGAACAGCAGCAGGCCATATTGCACGCTGTTGAGCAGCTGGATCAGGAAGGTGGCAAAGTCCATGGTTTCCAAAAAAAACGGGAGGTGTGGCCTCCCGTCGTGGTGCCGGTGAGACGCTCAGCCCATTTTGCAGCCGGCGCCCGAATCGGCCAACTGTTTGGCGGCCACGCCGATGACCTTATTTTCGCCACCCACCACCTGGCGCAGGTAGATGTCCTGAATCGGGTTGTGCGAAGGGCTCATCTTCCATTTGCCGCGCGGGCTGTCGATCGTCGCACCGCCCATGGCGGCGTACAGTGCCTTCTTGTTCGACAGGTCACCCTTGACGGCGTTGGCGCCGAGCACCAGCAACTGCCCGGCGTCGTAGCCCTGAACGGCATACACATCGGGCTGCAGCTTGTACGTCTTGGCATAGGCCAGCCGGAAGGCCTTGTTGCGCGGATTGTCCAGGCCATCGGCGTAGTGCATGGTGGTGACCACGCCATCGGCTGCGGATCCGGCTGCTTCCAGCACGCCTTCGGTCAGGAAACCCGAGCCATACAGCGGAATCTTGCCCTTGAGGCCTGCGGCAGCGTAGTCCTTCAGGAATTTGACTGCGCCGCCGCCGGCAAAGAAACACGCCACGGCATCGGGGTTGAGCGCCGCAATCTCCGTCAGATGGGCCTGGAACTCCACATTGGGGAACGGCACTGCTATTTCCTTGACGATACTGCCGCCAGCCTTCAGAAAACCGTCCCGAAAGCCCTGGAAGGCTTCATCGCCGGCTGAATATTTCCAGGTGATCCAGACCGCCTTCTTGTGGCCCTTGGCGACCATCGGCGCGCCCAGTGCCAGGGTTGGCTGCGAGTTGGTGAATGACGAGCGGAACACGTTGGGGGCGCACAGCGCTCCGGTGGCGGCCAAAACACCGGCATTCGGGATGATGCTCAGCACGCCGCTGTCGCGCGCGACCTTCTGGATTCCCATCTGAACGCCGGAGTGCACCGTGCCGATCAGTACATCGACCTTGTCGCGCTGCACCAGCTTGTTGGCGTTTTCGACGCCCTTGGGCGGATCGGATTCGTCATCGACCTTGAAGAACTCGATGTCGCGCCCGCCCAGCTTGCCACCCTGCTCGTCGATCGCCATGCGAAAGCCGTTCTCGATCGCCACGCCCAGTTGCGCGAAGGTTCCGGTGTAGGGCAGCATCAGTCCGACGCGGATCTTGCCGCCCTGGGCGCAGGCGAATCGGGGCAGCAGCAGCCCGGTGGACGCGGCGCCGATCAGGGCGGCGCTACGGGACAGGACGAGGCGACGGGAAGTCATGCGAGATCTCCTTGTAGGACAGCGGCCAACGCAGGTGCGATGGACGCCGGGTTGTAACAGCACGATGTTAACCAGCAGCCGGCCGCTCGCAATAGAGGATAACCCGAGCTTTAGAGACGAATTGTTTAGTTCTAAAGTATAAACTGTCCGCAAGGCCGCGCGTCAGGCTGGCGGGGCGGTGCGGCTGCGCCGCTTGCGCCGGGTATCCAGGTGCCAGGCCAGGAAGGGCAATATCAGGATCGAACCCGGCAACGCCCAGATCAGCAGGTAGGGGCTGACCGAGGAGAGGGAACGCAACATCTGTTTGAGTTGCTGGCGCTCTTCGGGGGCCCAGACTCCGCCATTGCGCTGCTTCATCAGCAGGCGCAGCGCGTCCTTGATCTGGCCCATTTCACTGCGCAGGCGTGTCTTTTCACGGCTATTGCCCGCAGCCATCGATGACACCCAGACGGGTGCCTTGGGCATCTTGGCCTGGAAGGTCTGGGTGCTGTCGGGGCTGAAAGGAGCCGGCGCGTCAGCCTTGACCGAGGGTGTCGATTCTGCGGCAGGTTTCATGCGGCGATTATCGCCCACGGATACCACCGGGCGGGGGGCAATTGCGTCGGGGCGCTCAGTGGTTTTCGCGGACCCAGGCCTCGAACCGGTCCGCTGGCAGGGGCCGCGCAAACAGGTAGCCCTGACCCTGCTGGCAGCCCAGGTCGGCCAGCCGCTGACGGGTCGCTTCGTCTTCGATCCCTTCGGCGGTGGTGGTCAGCTGCAAGCTTGCAGCGATCTGGATGATGGCCGAGACAATGGCCTGGTCCTGCGGCCCGCGCATGAGCTGGCGCACGAAGGATTGGTCGATCTTGAGCTTGTCGATCGAGAAGCGCTGCAGGTAGGACAGGTTCGAGTAGCCGGTGCCGAAGTCGTCGATCGCGATGCGCAGGCCCAGCGCCTTGAGCCTTTGCAGCGAGACCATGAATTTCTCTGAATCCTGGATCAGGGTGGACTCGGTCAGTTCGAGTTCCAGCCGTGACGGCTCCATGCCGCTCGCGACCAGTGCCGCCTCCACCACGGTTTCGATATTGCCACGGCGAAACTGGACCGGGGACAGGTTCACGGCCAGCGTGAACGCCGGCAGGCCGGCGGCTTGCCAGCGCACCGTCTGCTGGCAGGCCTCAATGAGAACCCGTTCGCCCAATTCGACGATCAGCCCGGAGCGTTCCGCCGCCGGGATGAATTCGCCCGGTGCGACCAGACCCCGACCATCACGGTTCCACCGCACCAGTGCCTCGGCACCGGTCAAGCGCCCGGTGCGGATATCGACGACGGGCTGGTAATGCAGCTCGAACTCCTTGCGCGCAAGTCCCAGGCGCAATCCCGCCACCATCTGCAGGTTCTCCTGCAACTGCAGGTTCATGGATTCGTCGTACAGGCGATACAGGTTGCGCCCGGCCTCCTTGGCGTGGTGTACGCTGATGTCCGCATTGCGCAGCAGGGTTTCGAAATCGCTCCCGTTCTGCGGAAACAGCGCAATGCCGATGGAACATGAACCCGTCATTGCGACACCGCTGATTTCCAGGGGTTCGCTCATGACCCTGAGAACCTTTTCGGCGACAACGGCAATAGAATCGTCGGCGGTCATGTCGGTGATGCCGATCAGGAACTCGTCGCCACCCTGGCGACTCACCACGTCGGCCTGGCGCACAGCGCTTGTGAGCCGTTGCGCCACCCTGCGCAGGAATTCGTCGCCGGCGGTGTGCCCCAGCGAATCGTTCACCGATTTGAAGTTGTCCAGATCCACGAACATCAGCGCCACATGGCCCCCGTTGCGCCGGGCATGCGCCAGCGCCTGTTCAATCCGGCTGCGGCCCAGCAGTCGGTTGGGCAGTTGCGTCAAGGTATCGTGCTGTGACACATAGGTGAGGTTCTCCTGGGCCTCCCGATAGCGATCCACCTGGACCCGCAACCGGGACAGGATGCGCTGCAGATCGCCGATCATGACCCAGACCGCAAAGCCGGTGACCATCAAGATGATCGTGGTGTCGACTGAGCGATCCAGCAGGCTGCCGCTCGGAGTGTCGATGCGCCATCCGATCTGGGTGCTGGCTGCAATGGCGGCGCCGATCAGCACCATGGCAACGACCAACTGTATGAAGTGGCGCGCAGGAATCAGCAGCGCCGCAAGCACCAGCACAGCCGGATAGGCCAGCAGCGCGGAATCGCGCAGCCCCTCGCCCTGCCACATCAGACAGGAGACCATGACCGCCAGCGCCACGATCAGCAGCAGGTTGGCCTTGTCGGTCGATCCACGGCGGTTCAGGTACAGGCACAGCAGCAAGGTCGCGATACCGCTGCCCAGGATCAGGGCCTGTTCAAGGCTGCCCTGTAGCACGGCCCGGATCGCAACCACGGCCATTCCGGCCATTGTCACGACGGCGATCTGTACCAGACGGCGGCTGCGCAACTGCGCCTGCGACGTGTCCACGGACATCGGCTCTGGCGTCATGATGCGGCGGCTCAGGCCGTGGCCACCAGTTTATCGGCGGGGAAGGGTCGCAGCAGCGCCATGGACGCATGCGCCGGGGCATCCAGCCACGCGTCGTACGCGGCATGCGGCAATACCACGACCATGCGCTTTTCTTCGTTAAGCCGGTGCATGTTGCGCATCAAGGGATGGGCGTCCGCGTTGATGGTCAGCATCGTGTAGCTGTGCACGGTCTGCCCGTCGGGCGAACGCCACCACGACCAAAGGCCTGCCAGTCCCATGGGCTCGCCGTCTGCCCTGGCAATGCGGGTGGCGACGGCTTTGCCCGAGCGCCAGTCGGGTTCGAAGATGGCATCGACCGGAATGATGCAGTGCTGGTTGCGCCGCCAGGCATCGCGAAAACTCGGCTTTTCGTGCACGGTCTCGCTGCGCGCGTTGAAGGTGTTGCGTGCCAGTTTGGCGTCCTTGGCCCAGTGCGGCAGCAAGCCGAACAGCCCTGTGACGGATTCCACAGGCGGTACCGCAGCATCGCCGCTGTCAGTTTCATGCGGGCGCCGCACCATGACGCCGGTGTAGCCTGGCCACATGTCGTATTTGCCGTCGGGGTCCGGCGGGTGGATGCCGAACAGCCGGAAAAAGCGCTCGCGATCCTTGATGGCCTGGTAGTGGCTGCACATGCGAGAACAGTATACGGACGGGCAGCCAATGGAGTGTCGGGCCGTCAGGGACGCAGGGCTGCTAGCCGTGTTGCAGCACGAGCTGCGCAGCCGCCAGATCTTCCAGTGCGGTACCGACTGATTTGAACAGCGTGATGTCGTCATTCGACAGCCGCCCCGGGACCTCGCCCCGCACCAATTGAGCCAGTTCCGCCACGATATGCGCGCGCTTGATGCGCCCCGATCGCAACGGCTGCACCAGGTCGCCGGCCTCCGACAGGGCGCCCGCATACGTGTCGACGCAGACGCGCGAGATGGCGACTGCCGCGTCGTCGACCTCTCGCATGTCGGGCTTGAAACCACCCACCAGGTCCAGATGGGTACCGGGTCGCAGCCACTGGCCCATGACCAGGGGCGTGGTGGACGTGGTGGCGCAACTCACGATGTCCGAATTACGTACCGCCATTTCCAGATCGGAGCAGGCGCGCGCCGGAAGTCCCTCCTGTTGCAGGGACTCGGCAAGAGCAGCACTCGAGCGGGGATCGCGTCCCCACAGCTGGATCTGCCCGAGTTGTGGACGCAGCGCATGGTGGGCACGCGCCAGCCATCCGGCAAGACGGCCGCTGCCGACGATCAGCAACGCCCTGGCATCGGCGCGCGCCAGATGCCGCGCGGCCAGGGCGGATGCGGCGCCAGTGCGGCGCAGGGTCAGCGCCTCGCCATCGAGCAGCGCCATGGCCAGCCCCGTGCGGCGGTCCAGCAGCAGGTAGGTGGCCTGCACCGTCGGCAGGTGGCGCGACGCGTTTCCCGGCATGACGGTTACCAGCTTGACGCCCAGTGTCTCGGCTGACCAGGCCGGCATCAGCAACAGTGCATCCTGGCCACCCAACGCATGGGCATGGCGGACCGGGACGTCGGCACCGGCCGCGAAAGCGCGCGCCAGCTGGTCTGTCAGCGCAGGCCAGGGCAGGGCGGCGTGTACCTCGTCGGCAGTGAATATGCGCATGGCAGCTGGATTGTAGAAACCCAAGCTCAATGGCTGCGGTGACCGGATTCGGACCGCATCCATTCGGACAGCACCATGCCATCGGCGCCCGCGCAGGACAAGGTCTCACTCGCACTGCTGGAATTCGCGTTCAAGGCACTCGCGCGCCATGGTCTGCGCATGGACTCGCTGGGCTGGGGAAAGTGCCCTGGCAAGGACAGCGCGGTTCTTGGCCGCACCGGGAATGCCGGCCTGTGCACTCAGCGTGAACCACATGCTGGCACGCACCAGGTCGCGCGGTACCCCCAAGCCCTCGAAATACATGCCGCCCAGGTTGAACTGCGCGCTTGCGTGTCCCTGGGCTGCTGCCAGGCGGTACCAATAGACCGCCTTGGCTGCGTCCTTGGGAATGCCGTGGCCGAAGTCGTTCATCACGCCCAGATTGAACTGGGCAACCGCATTGCCCTGCTGCGCGAGCGGCGTATGGATTCGCAGTTCAGCGGCAAAGTCGATGCCGGCGGCCTCGCCCCTGGGCGCCTGCGCGTGGGCATGCCCGCCCACCAGCACCGCTGTAATGACAACTGCCGCCGCGGCCAAACGCGCGATCACCCCGGCCGCGCGTCGATGGACCATGCCAGGCGATGGACAAGCAGCTTGCGTGTTCACCGATCGGACCCGGCCGGCGGCAATCGTCGCCAACGTTTCAGAACCGCACGGTTGCCGTGTGCAAGGCCCCAGCCGGATAACTGGCCCAGTGCGTCGGCGAACAGGTCGCCCCATTCCGCCGATCGGTACGCAGTGCATGACTGCAGCACTTCGATCAGCGCGCCGTAGGCCAGCAGTGCCAGCATCACGGTGCCGGTTCGGCCCGGATGGGCCTGGCAGCCGGCCCAGCCCAGCAAGGTGAAAGCAAGCAGGTGGTTGGTTTTGTCCCACCCGGTGGTCGGCGCATCGGGGCCCAGTGGTGCGAGCGACAACACCAGCACCAACAGCAGCAGCGCGCCAAAGGCGATGCGCCACGGACGCGTCGTTGGTTCTGGCAATTTGAGTTCGGGCATGGTGCTGGGTGCGGGCGTGGGGTCCGGATCGGTGTTGGACCAGGTTGGATGGTACGACGTTGTCCGCACCGCTCAAGCGTGCCTGAGACCGGCCCCGGACGGGCATTTTCCCGGATTCGCCAATCGATCAGGGCCCGAACAAGACCACCGCGCGCCATCCGCGATAGCATCGGGTCTGTCCCACCCTGAGGGCTTCGCAGTGAACTCCACATCATCCATCGCCCTGTCCGGCATGCAGGCCGCGCAAACCCGGCTGCAGTCATCCGCGCACAACGTGGCCAATCTCGGTACCGAAGGATTTCGTCGGCAGGAGGTGCGCCAAAGCCCTCAGGCTGGCGGTGGAGTCAGTGCCGAGGTGGTGCGAACGTCTGCGCCGGACTCTGCACTGGTGCAGGATATGCTGGACCAGTTGCAGGCCAAGAACGCGTTGCTCGCCAATCTGGCGGTGTTCAAGACCCAAGACAAACTCGCCGGTGCATTGCTGGATATGAAAGCCTGAAGTGAGGGCAAGCGCGGGCTGTGGGGCCCAGTTTGCTGGCCAGCAGGCTGCGCGAATTACTTGTTGACAGTTGACTTGGCCGGTGCAGCTGGTGCCTGCGCCAGCGCTGCGTAGCGCGCGGCTTGGTCCTTGTATTCGGCCTTGTCCGGAGCGAGTGCGGTAAGTCGGGTGTACAACGCGTGGAGCTTGTCCGGCGCCGACTCGGCAAGCGCCTGCCGGACCAGGTCGCGGATCTCGAGTTCGTTATCGATCATGCCCAGCATCTGGACGATCCGGGGATCCTTCAGTTCGACAAATCGCGCCAGCTCCTTGCGTGCGTCTGCCAGTGTGTTGCGTTCAATGCTGCGTACGGTGCGGTCTGCGAGCATCGCCCGAACGGCGTCGAGTTCCCCCGCAATCCTTGCCCGCAGCTCTTTCGCCTGCCGGTCGCGGACCTGCAGTTCAGCTTGCAGTTGCTGCCGGTCCGTGCGATCCTGGAAATAGCCTTGGGCATAGGCTATCAGCAGCAAAGCTACACCGGTGACCAGCGCGAGCGCCAGCAGTTCCCGAACACGCGAGGCCTTCTCGACCGCATGCTGTCGCCATTGCGTGGACAGACGCCGCAGCGTCGCGAGTGCGGCGACAACGACGACCAGGTAGGCCAGCATGATCATCGGCAATGCGGTGCTGAACATAGAGTTGGTTTCTGACAACGGTTTTTTCCTTGGATCCGGCACGCCAATTGTGTACCTGAACGGCCCGGTCGGGTCGCACCACACCGGTGCTGCCCGCCTGCTGCTGGCGCGCGACGCTACTCCCCGGAATCTGCCGATAGCATAATCGTTCGGCGAACGCCGCTCGCAAGCCTTTGAACCATGAGACCTGCGCCATGCCAGCCGGCCAGCCTGCAACGGGAGGGCAACGCGGCGCACCGATGGTCGCTTGCGGGTGCCCGTGTTGGAAGCATGCTCGCCCCGGATGTCAGCCGGCTGAGAGCGCCACCATGATCCGGTCGATGCAATCGTTGGTGCGGGCCGAGTCGATCCAGCGCAGCACACACACCAGATCGATGGCGGGATCGATCCAGGTCAGGGACGAGCCGGCGCCGATTGCAAACCAGGAACTGCGCGGCGCGGCCCGGAACAGTCGGCCGCCCTGGTTCAACCAGACCAGATAACCGTAGAAGGGTGCAACGGCGCATGGCACTTGCATCCGGTCTACCCAGGCGCGCGACAGGATCTGCCGGCCATTGGCCACACCGCCGCGCATCAGCATCAGGCCGATGCGCGACTGGTCCATCGCCGAGATCGACACGCCACCGCCCCAGTGGCTGCCGCCGGGCACGGACACCATGCGTTGCCCCTCGACTGTGGCCCAGGCCCGTTCATAGCCCTCCCAGGCGAACGGGTCGGTGCATTGCAGTGGCTGCAGGATGCGCTCGGCGAACACATCGGGCAGCGGCCGCTTCCACACATGCAGCAGGGCGAGCGAAAGCTGGTTGATGCGTATATCGTTGTACTCGAAACGGCTACCGGGCTCACCCAGGGGCCGCGGCTGGCCTTTCACGCCCTCAGCCTGTCCGCCCTGGTATTCGAGCCAGCGGTATCGGTCGACCTGCTCGGGAATTCCCAGACAACTGCCTTCCCATTCGCTGGTCTGTTGCAACAGGTGGTGCCAGGAAATGCGCGCATGGCGCTCGCCCTCGAATCCGATACCGGGGCAACGCCGTACCACCGGTTCGTGCATGTCCGGCAGGAGGCGGTCGTCGCTGGCCAATCCGGCCAGCAGCGCCAGATAGGTCTTGGCGACGCTGAACGTCAGGTCACTACGGTGAACATCGCCCCATTGCGCCAGCAATGAGCCGCGATGGTGGATGACGCCGGCGACGCCGCCACGTGCATGGACGGGGCCAAAAAGTCGGTTGAAGGGTGGCGGGTCCCGGTCGTGAATTCCCCAGGGAGGCGATGCGTCGCGTGTCCAAGTGCTTTCCCAGCCATTGATCGCATCGATGGCTGCTTGCAGCGCTGCGGGGCTAGGGGCAAGGGGACTGACCATTCACCCATTGTCCCCGCGGCAACCACATCGCCCCCGCGCGGACGGGTCGCAGGGAATCTCCAGTAACGCTGCGGTACGACTCGGAGACATCGCCCCCGCGCGGACGGGTCGCAGGACATGGCGGGTTTGCAGTGGCGAGATTTGAGCGGCGGGACCTCCGAAGGGGGTCCGGCTTGACCTTTCGATTGGATGTGTGACAGCGTTGATCGAGTGACGTCAGCAAGCCAGTGGGTTCGATGACTCACTTTGTGCAGTGCAGTGTCGCGACGGAAGTTTATCATTGCTAAACAATAAAACCAGCATTAATCAATGTTTCTGGCGCAAAATCTTTCCGTGCACGTTGGAACTCATATCCGGTCAGCAATGGCCCGCAACAAGGTCAGCTCCAAGGCGATGGCCGCGCATTGCGGCGTGACGCCCGGAGCCGTGTCCGCGTGGTTTAGCACCGGACGCATTTCCAAGGGCAATCTGCTCAAGGTGGCGGAACTGCTCGCAATGGACGTCGCAGCGTTGATTTCCGGTGAGCCCGGCGCCCAGCGTCGAAGCACGGCAACATCGGTCATGCTGGAGTCTGCTCCGCCAATCACGCCGGCCGCACTGCAACTGGCCCAGATCTACGATTGGCTGACCGATCCGATCGACAGGGAAATTGTCCGTAACCTGACGACCCAGGCCGTGCTGGAGCGTCTGAGCCGGGTCAGCGTGGCGTCTGCCGTTGCGACATCGTCAACATCGCCTGCGACTCACTCCAGCGGTAAGCCAGTTCGAGCTGGCTCGACGTAAAAACGGCTCGGCTGATCCCGATGTGCGCAAGATTGCGCGCATGCACAGCCCATAACTCGTATTGCTTGGAATGGATCACCACCGCCTGGGGCGGCGGGTCGATCAGCCGGTAGATCTGCTCGCTCACCTCCGGTGGCTGCACCATGACGTCCAGTGCGGTGTCCAGTCGGACCACCACCGCTGGCGCGTCCTTGGTTGCTTCCAGCACGTCCGGACGGAAATGGTTGAACGCTTCTTGCAGCAACGGTCCCCAGACCGACACCTCCATGACGCCATATTTGCTGGCCTTGAGCCTGGTGATATGCACCGTGGCGGAGTGGTATCGAAGTACCTGCATCGTGTCTTATGGCGGGTGGTCCCTGGCTGGCGCAGAGTCTAAGGCATTGCTGAACCGGCTAACGCCAATCGTTGTAGGGACGTCTCCCACACGCCGTGCTTTTTTTCGCAGCGCTCGCTGGGCGGTTTGCGAAACAAGGGATCGATGCCTAATGCCCCTTGATGCGGATCAACATTTCCGGCTGCGGACGTCGAATTTCCATAACTTCCAGAAAATACTGAAAACTCAGAAACAAGTGAAACATGAACCTTCCCCCCTTGAAACAAAAATTCGTGCTGCATTTCGGAGAAATGGGCAGTCGCTGGGGCATCAACCGTACTGTCGGCCAGATTTATGCGATGTTGTATGTGGCGTCGCGCCCGCTCAATGCCGATGAACTCGGCGAGGCGCTGGCGTTCTCGCGCTCCAATGTCAGCATGGGTCTGAAGGAGCTGCAGTCCTGGGGCCTGGTGCGGCTGATCCACCAACCCAATGATCGGCGTGAGTATTTCCAGGCTCCAGAAGATGTCTGGACGATTTTCCGTACGCTGGCGGCTGAGCGGCGCAAGCGCGAGATCGATCCCACCTTGTCCATGTTGCGCGACGCCCTGATGGAGCAGCCCGCCGTCGCCGAGGACATCCATGCGCAGGAACGGATGCGCCAGATGCATGCGTTCATCGAACTGATGACCGATTGGCTCGACGATGTCCAGAAAATGGATTCTGAAACCCTGGCCAGCCTGATGAAGATGGGCTCCCAGGTGCAAAAACTGCTGGAGATGAAGGACCGCGTCAAGCAGGCCTTCACGCCCGCCACGCGGACGAGCGCTCGACCATCGGCCGCCAATCCCGCTGCACCAACAGACGCCGTCGAGCGTTGATCGCAAGGAGTGGATCATGGACACCTGGGACCCCTTTGTGCTGGCCCGCATTCAGTTTGCGGCCAACATCACTTTCCATATTTTGTTCCCGACGATCAGCATCGCGATGGGCTGGGCGCTGCTGTTTTTCAAGACCCGATTTGTGGCGACCGGCCAATCCCACTGGATGGACGCCTACCAGTTCTGGGTCAAGATCTTCGCGTTGACGTTTGCCCTGGGCGTGGTCAGCGGCATCACGATGAGTTTCCAGTTTGGGACCAACTGGCCGGGATTCATGAACACGGTAGGCAATGTCGCCGGTCCGTTGCTCGCCTACGAGGTGCTGACCGCGTTTTTCCTCGAGGCGACGATGCTGGGCATCATGCTGTTCGGGCGCGGCCGGGTGAGCGAAAAGGTGCATACGCTGGCCACGCTGCTGGTCGCACTGGGCACCACGGCCTCGGCATTCTGGATCCTGGCGCTCAACTCCTGGATGCATACACCGGCCGGCTTCGAGATGGTGAACGGGCAGGCGCATGTCACCAGCTGGATGCAGGTTATCCTCAATCCGTCGTTCCCGTACCGGCTGTCGCATATGCTGATCGCTTCGGGCCTGACGGTGTCGTTCCTGCTGGCGGGTATCAGCGCCTATCGCTGGCTCAGGCAAGACCGTGGTCAGGACGTGCGGGCGACGCTCAAGGTTGGCTTGTTCGCAGCGGCATTTCTGATCCCGGTGCAGATCGTCGTGGGCGACCTGCACGGCCTGAACACGCTCGAGCACCAACCGGCCAAGCTGGCGGCAATGGAGGGCATCTGGAAGACCCAAAGGGGCGCCCCGGCGGTGTTGTTCGCGGTGCCCGACCAGGCAACGCAGTCCAACCGGTTCGAGATCGCGATTCCCAAGCTGGCATCGTTGTACCTGACCCATGACTGGAATGGCGAAGTAAAGGGCATCGACGCGTTTGGCGACCAGCATCCGCCGGTGGCGCCGGTGTTCTGGGCGTTTCGCACCATGGTCGGCACCGGTGTACTGATGCTGGTCGTGAGCTGGTTCGGGGCCTGGAAATTGCGCAAGGGGCATGCGTTGCCGAACTGGCTGGCGCGCGTGCTGGTGGCGATGACTTTCTCGGGCTGGGTGGCGGTGGTGTCGGGCTGGTATGTGACCGAGATCGGCCGCCAGCCGTGGTTGGTATATGGTGTGTTGACGGCCGCGCAGGCTGCCTCGGACGTGCCAGCTTCCCATATCGCGCTGACGTTGTCGATGTATCTGATGCTGTACGCCGGCCTGCTGTTCGCCTACGTCCGGGTCGTGTTCCACCTGGCGGGGAAACCTGCCAGCGCGGTCAAGCCGCCTGCGGTCACCGGACCAGTCGGAATCGTCTTGCCAGCGCATCAGGCAGTCGCATGATGGAGCTGATTCCCGATCTGACCCAGCCGGCAGGGTGGTTGCCGCTGGTGTTTGCCGGCGTCATGGCGCTGTCCTTGCTGGTCTATGTCGTGCTGGACGGGTACGACCTGGGCGTGGGCGTCTTGTTGCGCCGGGCCGACGATGTGGCACAGAAAGACGCCATGATCGCCAGCATCGGCCCGTTCTGGGATGCCAACGAAACCTGGTTGGTGCTCGGTGTTGGTGTGCTGCTGGTGGCCTTTCCATCGGCGCACGGCGTGATCCTGGGCGAACTGTATCTGCCGGTCGCGCTGATGCTGTTCGGGTTGACATTGCGCGGTGTGGCGTTCGACTTCCGGGTCAAGGCGCAAGCCAGCCACAAGCGCCTGTGGGACCGGGCGTTCTATGCCGGCTCGCTGCTGGCTGGCTGGTCGCAGGGCTTCATGCTGGGCGGACTGGTGACGGGCTTTCAGGCGGACCTGTGGAGCCAAATGTTCAATGCGCTGATCGGGCTGTGCCTGGTTGCGGCCTATTGCCTGCTGGGCGCGGGCTGGCTGATCATCAAGACCGACGGCGCTTTGCAACGCAAGGCAGTGGCCTGGGCCTGGGGAAGCCTGTGGCTGACAGCGCTGGGAATTGGCGCGATTTCGCTCATCACGCCATGGGTCAGCGGGCGAATCTTCGACAAATGGTTTGCCTTTCCGAACGTTGTCATGCTGCTGCCGATTCCGCTGATGACCGTGCTGTTGTTCGTGCTCATCGCCCGCAGCCTCAAGCGCCTGCCCACCCGGCTGGCCAAGGGCAACGAATACGGCATTGGCGTGCCGTTCGCCGGCACCATCGGCGTGATGCTTTTGTCGTTCTACGGCCTGGCCTACAGCCTTTTTCCGTGGCTGGTGATTGACCAAATCACGATCTGGCAATCGGCCAGTGCGCCGCAAGCGCTGATGGTGATCTTCTACGGCGTGGTCGTCGTGTTGCCGGTGATCGTGGCATACACCGTATTCGCGTACCGGGTGTTCTGGGGCAAGTCGACGGCGCTGGCCTATTGACAGGGCTGGGGCTACCAGATGGTTTGAGTCGGTCGCGCATTCCGGTCCCCTTTACGTGCCCGACCCAGCCACTGGCACTGCGTCTATGGCAAGATCGCTGGTATGAGTCAAACCTATGGCATCGTGGCCCACGGCCGTCAGGATCAGGCGCCGCATCGCAAGCCGGTGCGTTTCGTGGTCGTGATCGACGCCGGCGGAGCGATGGTGGCGATGCTGTTTTTGGAATCACGGGAACGGGTGGCCGAGGTCGATGCCGGCGCAGAGGAGGTTCATTCGATGATCTCTGGCATCCAGCCGACCATCGGCGCCATGGGGCCGGAATGGGATGCCGGGCTGGCCGGCCACAGCGCCAACGAACGAGTCGGCGCGCGCGTGTACGCGCTCAGCGCCTGACCGAAGCGGGTCGGTGGCGCGATCATGACCTGGACGCTGGAAACGCTTGTCCGGCAGGACCGACAGAAGCTGACCAGCGCTCAATTTCGGGCCGACTGCAAGCGGACGCTGGATCGCGACGGCGTATTGGTGCTGCCCGATTTCCTGAGCGCGCCGGCGATATCTGCGGTGCAGCAGGACGGTGCTTTGAACCAGCATCGTGCCTACTACACGGTCGACCAGCACAATGTTTTCCTCATGCCGACGGACCCCCTGTTCGCGCTGGACCACCCGCGCAATCGCGCGGTGTCATCGTCCAAGGGCTGCATCACCACGGACCAGATTCCGGCCGACTCGGCATTGCATGTGCTGTATGCAGCGCCTGCGTTTCGAGCCTTTGTCTGCGCCGTTCTGGGCGAATCGGAGCTGCACGCCTACGCTGATCCTCTGTCGTCGGTCAATCTTCACTACGCCAGTGGCGGCCAGGAATTGGGTTGGCATTTCGACAACTCGTCCTTTGCCATTACGCTGTTGATCCAGAAACCCGTTGGCGGCGGCGTGTTCGAATATGTGAAGGACGTGCGTGATGCTGCCCGTGGCGAATCGAATTTCGACGCCTGTGCACGGATTCTCGACGGGACCTTGCCGACCCAGTCGCTGGCAATGGAGCCAGGCACGCTGGTGCTGTTTCGCGGCCGCAATGCGATGCACCGCGTCACCCCGGTCAAGGGCATGCGCACCCGCATGCTGGTGGTGCTGGCCTACAACACCGAACCCGACGTATCGTTGTCGGAATCGGCACGCTTGACTTTCTACGGCCGGCTGGGCTGAGAGCGTGAGGGGCCTGGGAACACAAGGATCGGGGACGAGAAGTGGAACTCTTCAAGCTGGACGGACAAGTCGCGGTCATCACGGGCTCCTCGCGTGGCATTGGCCGAGCGATCGCCGAGCGTCTCGCTGAGCACGGCGCGAAGGTCGTCATTTCGTCGCGCGGCGCAGCGGCGTGCGAAGAGGTCGCTGGCAGCATCAATGCCCGCCACGGCGACGGGCGGGCGATCGTGCTGCCGGCCAATATTTCTTCCAAGGCCGATCTGGAACGCCTGGTATCCGATACGCAGCGGCAACTCGGGCGCATCGACATTGTGGTCTGCAACGCGGCGAGCAATCCGTACTACGGCCCGATGCATGGCATTGGTGACGCGCAGCTCCGCAAGATCCTGGACAACAACATTGTCTCCAACCACTGGCTGATCCAGTTCGCGGTGCCGCAGATGATCGAACGGCGTTCGGGGTCGATCATCATCGTGTCGTCGATCGCAGGACTGCGCGGCAACGCGATCATCGGCGCCTATGGCATCAGCAAGGCGGCCGACATGCAGCTATGCCGCAACCTCGCTGTGGAATACGGGCCACACGGTGTGCGGGTGAATTGCATTGCACCGGGACTGATCAAGACCGATTTTGCGCGCGCGCTGTGGGAAGACGCGGCAATGCTGGCCAGGCGCACCGAGACCACACCGCTGCGCCGCATCGGCGAACCCGATGACATTGCCGGGGCCGCCGTTTTTCTGGCCGCGCCTGCCAGCGCATTCATGACCGGCCAGACCATGGTCATCGACGGCGGCGTGACGGTGTGATCCGGTTTGATGCCGAAGGCTCGCTGCAGGTCGGCAGGCAGCCTGCCCAGCGCGCTGAACCCATGGCCCTGCTGGCCCAGATCCTGCAATTGTGGTGGTTTGGCTAGCGGCGCACGGCGTTTCAGCCCACGCCACGGCCGCCGCTCAGGGAACCTGCATCCTCACCGTCTGGACGCTCTGGAAATCCTGATCGGACTCGGGCACCGAGACAGCGTTGGCCGGCCTGTCGTCAGCAAACTGTTCGGCCCTCTCGAGGCGGGCTTTGACTTCGCCGGTTTCCTTGAGATCGGCCATCTGCGCGGCTATCTCGCGCCGGTGTTCCTCGAGCTTTTGCTCCAGCTTGGCGATCTGGGCATGCCCCTGGTCGAT
Organism: Rhodoferax sp.; assembly: GCA_031396205.1. Classification (GTDB taxonomy): domain Bacteria; phylum Pseudomonadota; class Gammaproteobacteria; order Burkholderiales; family Burkholderiaceae_C; genus CAISIP01. Next base: position 28,192 of record JANNKH010000083.1, on the reverse strand, counting down.
CCGATCCTGGACCATTTTCTGCTTCTTCGAGGCGTCATCAATGATGTCAGCCAGCCGGACCTTGAGCGATTGGAGCGTTGCACGCACCACCCGGATGACCAGGTCGCTATCCTGGTTGGTCGGTAACCCCCGCATCAACTGGATCGCGTCCGAGATACCGTACCTGACGGTTACAGGCGTGGCCGCCGGTGCCGGCTCTGGCGCCACCCAGGGCTGCGGTTCATACTCCTGCTTCTTGCTGAAAAATGCCATGGTGTCCCCCGGTATTATTGGTTGCACATGCGGTCCGCGCCCTAGTCTACTGCGGTTTTTGGCACGCGTGGCTGCAGATTGCGGGCGCGGCGACGGGTTTCAGTGCCTGATTTGGCGGCGCGCTTTGCATCGCCTGTTGATTCCACGCGGGCGCCGCACCGTGCCAGCGAGGGCCACGGGCCAAGCCCTGTACTGGCAGGCGGAAAATGGCCTCGCAGACAAACCCGAAACCGTCTGTCGCCGGCGATGATGTGCCCAATGCAGGCGGCGGAGCAGTCATGGTGGCCGCGAACCCGAGGGCTAGGTACCGACACGCGCAGGCGGGGACGGTTGATGGATCAGCGCACAGGAATCATGCCGCCACGTTGCACTCACGCCGCAGCAGCGCCAGCGCGTCCTGGCCGGCATATCGCGCGTCGCTGCGCAGCACAGGCTCGGCCTCGTCGGCAAAACCGTCCCACAACTGGAGGTAGTCGTCCTGCAGCGCGGGTGGCGCATGTTGCCGGATGAACTGGCGGGGCAGATCGCGGTCAATGCCGGATTTCTGGATTTTTCGAACCAGGCTGGCAGCCGTCGACGTCGTCATCAAGGTCGCGTGGCTGCTGCCAGCGGCAATGCGCAGGAACAGCGTCAGCAGCGAGCTGTCGTCCAGGTGGCCGCCGCTGGCCTTGTCCCAGACGGCCGAGATCTGGCGCTCGAAATGATCCACTTCGGCCAGCGCGTCCTCGCACCAGAAATAGCGGCCGATGAAGGCGGGTGTCTGGGTGACCAACCGGCGCAGGGGCAGGGCTGGATCAAGCAACTTGGGCAGATCGGTCAGGACGGTCTGGCGGACGGAATCCACGACCGAAAGATATTCGCCGGGAAGATCCTTGGGCAGATTGATGGAAACATCGCCCGCATCGGTTGCAGCGTGCCGTGGCAACTTCTTGCGCATCGCCAGCAGCCATTTTTCGAATGTTGGCCAGTCGGGCATCGTGCTGCGGTTGCCCAGGCGCGCCAACAGCGCAGTGCGAATGACGGCTTCTGCGTCCCCGGCGGCTTCGTCGAGTTCATCGGCATCCAGATCGAGCTTGCCCGCCATCCAAACCGCCGCCTCGATCAGCAGGGTAGTGCGTGTGCGGCGGCTTTTTTCGGCCCGGTAGTCGGCCAGGCTGCGTAGCGACCACTTGGCCAGCAACGGTATGTGTTCGTCGCGAAACCCCGCGCGTTCGCGCATGCCGAAATGGCTGTTCTGTGGCATGGCGATCATCGCCTTGAGCATATCCGAGCCGCCCTTGGATCGGGACAGCAGGGAGTGCTCGCGCAGGGCATGTGCCGCCAGGTCCAGGTCGCCGTCGTGCGTTTCCTCCAGATACAGGCTCACCAGGTTGACCAGCCGCGTCTTGGCCAGTTCCAGGTCGGGGCGCAGGTATTCAGTGCCAAAATAGCGCGCAATCTGCACCATCCCCTTGGGCGCCTCCTGGCACAGCCTGGCGAGGTGCTCCGGCGCAATGATGCCGTGTAGCAGGCCGTGCTGCAGCGCCTTCTCGAAGAAGGGGCGGTTATCGAACAAGGCGACGGATTGGGGTGTCGGTTCCGGCGGACTTGGCATCGGGATCGGGCGTGACAAGTAGCGTGACGAAGCGGCGGGGCAGATTGCCGCTCAGATGGCGGATTCTTCCTCGTCATCGCGTGCGGCAGGCGTGGCATGGCCGCGGTCGGTATCGCCGGTTTCGACCTTGCCGTCTTCCTCGGACAGGGCGTCGTCCTGCTCCAGGCCCAGGTCATGGGCCTGCGCCTTGGCGCGCATCACCAGCAGCATCTCGATGAAGAGGTCGGGACACTCGTAGCGCAGCAGCCAGGCCAGCTGCATCCAATCCTGGTCGGCGATTTCGTCGAGTTCGACCCTGGCCTTGGCATACGCCGACGCGAACAGTGCCTGCTCCGACAATATCTCGCCATCTTCTTCGGCCGTGTCGAAAGTGCCGGTGCGCGCGAACGCCTCGATGCGGCTCCACTTGTCCGCAAAATAATGGGCGATGGCTTCGCTGCCGCCCTCCAGATTCGCAATGGCGTTGAGAAATTCGACCGGGTCGGATCCATCGCGGAAGATGACCGAATTGACCATGCCACGCAGATGGGTGTGGTTGAGGTCCTTGTATTGCTTTTCGATCACCATCGCCCGCGCAAACTGGCTTGGCGTGACCAGCAGGTTGATGATCGACTCCCTGGACTGGTCGTACTCGCGGATCACCGCCAGGATGTCTTTTGGTGCGAGTTGCTCCAGCACTACCACCAGGGCGCCATCGCCGTCGGTATCGGCAAGTTCGGCGAGGGCCGACTCGGCACCGGAAATGTCACCCGCAGCAATCAGGCTGCGGGTTTTTTCGATCAGGGCAAGGTGGTTCATGGTGCGGTGTCCGTCGGGGCGGTTCAGTCTTTGCGATCGAAACCTTGTTCGGCCATCCAGTCGGCGCCGGCTTCCTCGCGGGACTGCGCGTCGGCGCCTGTATCGTCGTCAGCCGACAAGTAGGCAAGGTCATCGGACTTGTCTGCGGCATCGTTGTTGCCATCGCGTTCGGCTGCATCGTCCGCATGCCCGGCCGCAGGCGCGCCAGACATTCCCAGCATGTATTCCGATGCGGCCGCCACGACCATGAACCAGTCGCCAGCAGGTTGCGCCCGAATGGTTCGCACCATGGCATGCGCCCACGGGGCGACGATGACAGTGTCGGTGAAGCTTTGCCAGTCGGGAAGATCGTCGGGCTCGCAACCCAGCATTTGCTCCATTGCAGAGGGTGCGTTGAAGGAGAACGCCTTGTGAAACACCACCGCCACCATCTCGGGGCTGACTTCGAGCATGTGCACCAGGAAGTCCAGCTCCCCGCGCTTTTGCGCAAGCCGCTGCTGCAAAACGAGTGCGCCATGGGAGTCGTGGCTCAAATCGTCGAGCTCGGCAACGTAGGCCGCGCGCAGGTTGTGGAAGAAAGGTGATAGGTACATGTGGCCTGTTTCAGATCAGTCGGTTGAAGTAGGCCGTCCAGATTTCGGCGGCGGTTTCTAGCGGGTTGTCCAGCAGGTTGCGTTTGCGGTTGTCGTCATACGTCGCGCGCCGAGCGTCGTCAGACAGGATTTCATACGCCTCCTGTACGGCGCGAAATCGTTCGGCAGCGTCCGATGCGGAGCTCCGGTCCGGGTGGTGCAGCGCCGCCTGCTGGCGAAACGCCTTTTTGATGTCTGCGAGGGTGGCGGCGCTGCTGAGGCCCAACGCCGCGTAGTGGTCTTTCAAGCAGGGCCTCTAGTTGCTGCACTCATGGCCGGCCCGCGCAATGGCGGTTCGGTGCTGTGTGCAAGGTTGGGTCGCAAGCGGTGTCACTGCTCAGGGTAGACGGCGCGGGGCAGCAGCGGGCGGAAGGACGAATTGTATTCCTTGCTGATCAATCGCTTGGGGCCGCTCGATGTAACCCGTTCGACGCGTGAGCAGGCCAATTACGCTGGCAAAGAGCCGCCGCGATTCGGGTGCGAAGTTGCCTTCGCGACCTTCCTTCCACAAGGCATACAGCGGGTAGGCGTTGATGCCGATAAGCAGGATGCTCATCACCAGTTGCACCCTCAGCGGCTGACCAGGGCCGATGTAATAGTAGATGAAGATGTCCAGCGTGCATGCCGCGACTGTGATGGCGCGCAACCAACGGATGTCGCGCATTGCATACGACAGTGCGATCAGTCCATGGGAAAAGGCCGCCAGCCAATCGAAAACATCCAGGTTGATCACCATCGTGTTGCCTCCCCTGCACCCGTGTCGGCGTCGATTGCAAACTGACCCGCGTTGCGATATTCGAACGCCACGCAGAGCAAGCAGCTGCCAGCTGAACTGGAACCTTCCGATGCGTGTATCCCAGTGGGTTGATAGGCGCCTGACGCGCTTTTGTAGCTTGCATCCGGGCAGTTGGATTGGCAGTTCTCTGGCATGCGCCGCAGGGTTGGCTTATCGAGTGTCGTCTGGCCCACCCAGACGGGGCGGCACATCACGACGGGCCTTCAACGTGGCCGCACGAAACCGGATTCTGCCCAAGCCAGCGCGCTATTCGAATTTAGCTTGAAACCGGGCGAAACAGGAAAGCGACCCAGCTCCTCGCCGAAATCGTCCACGGCAACCAGTGAAGCGGTAGCGCCGTCCTCGTCAGCCACGATGCTCAGTGTGACCCGAATGCGGCGACCAGCGTCTGCCACGGTAACACTTTGGTTGAGCTGGGCATGCAGCTGCTGCTCGTGCCGGCGCAACACCTCGGTCGCTGTCTTGACGAGCGTGTTGAACGCAGAAACGTCAAGGGGCTTCGGGTTTTTTTTGTCACGCCCCATGGTCCAGGGCCCCACCAGGGCAGGCTCCGATTCACCGCAGAGCAGCATGGCGACGGCCCAGCCGTCATCGTCTTCATTCTTGATCCCGCGCGCGGTCCAGCGTGCATCGCTCCACAACCGGTCCTGGTGGTTTGGCTTGGCAGTGTTCTCGGTCATGGTGTTCGACCCACGGCTGGCATGGTCCTGTCGGTCATCGTTCAAAGACAAGGACACGGTCCGGAATGGGATGAAACGGTTGCTTGTCAAGGGTGAAAATCGCAAGCTTGGCCTGGAGCACGGACGGGTCGTCCAGGGTTCTCGCTGTGACGACGACGACGCGAGCCCTGGACTTCGCCCTCGAACCTGCACTGGATGTCACAACAGTAACAATGGCCTGTCCGCTTCATGCTCAGTGCCAGAGATGGGTTGCCCGAATGATAGCCCGCGAACGATCGGATGCGTCGATCGGCAACCAAAGTGCGGCGGATTCGGCGCTGAAAACCTTCGCCATCTCTCCACGGCGGGTTTTCAAATTTTGGCTCCTCGACCTGGGCTCGAACCAGGTACATACGGGGCCGAGTTGAACGGGGATGTATCCGCCGGTTTGTGTTTCAGAACATCTCTGGCGACATGGCGTTCACCGTGTGGCCGGAGCCCATCAACGCTGCTGCCAGCGCGTCGGCCTGCGGCAGGATCGCCTGGGCGTAAAAGCGGGCGGTGACCAGCTTGGCACCATAAAAGCCGGGGTCTGATTCCGTTTTGTCCAGCGCCACCATCATGGCGCGCGCCATCTGCCAGCCGCACAGCACGACACCCGCCAGTTTGAGGTAGGTCACGGCACCGGCATAGACTGCCTTGGTGTCGGTTTTTGCATTCGTCACGACATAGTCAATGCACGATTCCAGCGCTTGACGGCCAGCTCCAAGCGCCTGGTGCATCAGCGCGCAATGGGGGTCGTCATGAGCGGCCAGGTCTTGCTCGGTGACGGCAATCTGGGCACAGATGGCTTTGGCCACGGCACCACCATCGCGCACGGTTTTGCGCCCTACCAGATCGTTGGCCTGGATGGCGGTGGTGCCTTCGTAAATGGTCAATATCCGCGCGTCGCGGAAGAACTGCGCGGCACCCGTTTCTTCGATGTAGCCCATGCCGCCATGCACCTGAATACCCAGACTGGTCACATCGATCGACATCTCGGTGGCAAAGCCCTTGATCACCGGCACCAGGTAGTCGTAGGCTGCCTGGCTTTGCTGGCGAGTTGCCTCGTCTGGAGATGCATGGGCCGCATCACTGGCGGCAGCCGCCACATAGGCCAATGCGCGTGCGCCTTCCGTCGTGGCGCGCATGGTGAGCAGCATGCGTTTCACATCGGGATGATGAATGATGGCGACGGGCCCGGCTGACCCCGCCAAGTCGCGGCTTTGGGTGCGCTCTTTGGCAAACGCCACCGCCTTTTGGTAGGCCCGGTCCGAGATGGCCACACCCTGCATGCCTACCGCGAAGCGGGCTGCATTCATCATGATGAACATGTACTCCAGGCCCCGGTTTTGCTCACCCACCAGATAGCCCTCAGCCCCACCGTGATCGCCAAATTGCAGCACCGCCGTGGGTGAAGCCTTGATGCCCAGCTTGTGCTCGATCGATACACACCAGGCATCGTTGCGCGCGCCCAAGGATCCATCGACATTAACCAGAATTTTGGGCACCACAAACAGTGAAATTCCCTTCACTCCTTCCGGCGCACCTGCCACCCGCGCCAACACCAGGTGGATGATATTCTCGGCCATGTCGTGCTCACCATAGGTGATGTATATCTTGGTGCCGAATACCTTGTAGGTGCCATTTGCTTGCGGTTCAGCCCGCGTGCGCACTGCTGCCAGGTCAGACCCCGCTTGCGGCTCCGTCAGGTTCATCGTGCCGGTCCACTGGCCGGAGATGAGCTTGGGCACAAACGTTTGACGCAGCTGCGGGCTGGCGGCAGTCAGCAGTGCCTCGATCGCGCCATCGGTCAGCATGGGGCACAGTGCAAAAGACATATTGGCTGCATGCAGCATCTCGGTACATCCGGTGGCAATCAACTTGGGAAAGCCCTGGCCGCCAAACTCGGTGGGGTGAATCACCCCCTGCCAGCCACCATCCGCAAACTGGGCAAAAGCCGCTTTGAAGCCCGGCGTGGTGGTCACCGCGCCGTCGTGCCAGGACGATGGCACTTTGTCCCCGTCCCAGTTCAGCGGGGCGACCACGCCTTCGCAAAATTTGGCGGACTCTTCCAGCACGGCCTGCGCGGTGTCGATGTCGTAGTCTTCATAGCCCGGCAACTTGGTCACTTTGTGCAAACCAGCGAGCTCATGCATGACGAACAACATGTCTTTGATAGGCGCTTGGTAACTCATGTGCGGGCTCCTGGAGAATATGAAATTTCAATCACGTGCTGAATGGCTGAAAGCAACCGGGGGATCTAGGCGGCAACTTGCGGCGCAGTGCGGCGCGCCAATGCGGTGGTCATGACCGTGGCCTCGCCATCAATCACCACCGTACCGCGTACGCGGCAAACTGTGTCCAGCACGGCACGGGCTTTTGCCACCTCCACCGACTTGACGGTGACTGTGACGTGAACCGTGTCACCCGGCCGCACCGGCGCGCGAAAGCGCAATTGCTGGCCCAGATAGATCGTGCCCGGGCCCGGCAGGCGATTGGCCACGGCGGCTGAAATCACACTGGCCGTCAAAAAACCGTGGGCAATGCGGCCACCAAAGGCGGTTGTAGCCGCAAACTCTTCATTGGTGTGCACCGCATTGTTGTCACCCGAGACGCCTGCGAACAACACAATGTCGGCCTCGGTGATGGTCTTGGCATAGCGGGCGGACATGCCCTCTTTCAGGTCTTCAATGTCATAGCCGCCTTGGTCGTTCATGGCCGTGAACCCGCTTTACTGAACAGCGCGCCCACTTCGCCCACCAAGCCGCGGCGGAACAGCAGCACGCACACCACAAAGATCGACCCCATGATCACGGCGACCCACGAGCCCACTTTGTCAGCCAGCATGTTCTCCAGCCCCACGATGGTGATGGCACCCGCCACCGGCCCAAGGATGGTGCCAAGCCCACCCAGAAGGGTCATCAGGACCACGTCACCCGAGGTGTGCCAATGCACATCACCCAGCGAGGCCAGTTGAAACACCAGCGACTTGGTTGCGCCGGCCAGCCCGGTCAGGGCAGCGGAGATCACAAAGGCCAGCAACTTGAAGCGGTTTACGTCGTAGCCCAGGGAAATAGCCCGCGCCTCGTTGTCACGAATGGCTTTCAAAATCTGGCCAAAGGGCGAATGTATGGTTCGATTGATCAACCAGAACCCTGCCAAGAACACCGCAAACACGAAGTAGTACATGGTCATGTTGTCGGACAAGTCCACCACACCGAACAGCTTGCCGCGGGGAATGCCCTGCATGCCGTCCTCACCGCCGGTGAACTTCATCTGCAAAGCCAGGAAAAAGACGATTTGCGCCAGGCCCAAGGTGATCATGGCAAAGTAGATGCCCGCGCGACGAATGGCGATCAGCCCGAAAATTGCTCCCAAGAAGCCGCCAAAGACCATGCCCGCCAGCAGCCCCAGCTCAGGTGTCAAGCCCATGTCACGGCACAGATAGCCGGTGATGTAGGCTGACCCGCCAAAGAAGGCCGCATGCCCAAACGACAGCAAGCCTGCAAAACCCAGTAACAAGTTGAAGGCGCACGCAAACAGCGCAAAGCACAGCAGCTTCATCAGCAACGTGGGGTAGAACACGAACGGAGCGACGGAGCCCAACACCACCAGCGTGGCAAACAGCCAGACCGTGCGCTGGTGGGTGTGTGAAGCAACAGCAGAATTCATGGGAGTTCCTTCAGGCTTGCTTGCCAAACAGGCCAGCGGGTTTGACGAGCAGCACCAGCACCATGATCAAGAAGATCACTACGGCTGAGGCCTCGGGGTAAAGCACTTTGGTCAGGCCTTCGATCACGCCCAGGCCCAGCCCGGTGAGGATGGAGCCCAGAATGGAACCCATGCCACCAATCACCACCACCGCAAACACGATGATGATGAGGTTCGAACCCATGACCGGGTTGACCTGAACAATGGGTGCCGCCAACACGCCTGCAAAGGCGGCCAGCGCAGCCCCTGCAGCGTACGTGGAGGTGATCAAAACTGGCACGTTGATGCCAAGCGCCTGCACCAGGTCAGGCCGCTGGGTGGCTGCCCGCAACGTCGCACCCAAAGGGGTTCGCTCAATCACGTACCAGGCGGTCATGCACACGGTCAGCGAGGCCACCACAACCCACGCACGGTAGATGGGCAGGAACATGAAGCCCAGATTGACGCCGCCTTGCAGCAGCTCAGGCACCTCATACGACTCGCCGGAGACGCCAAAGAAGTTCTTGAAAACACCCTCGGCAATCAGGGCCAGGCCAAAGGTCAAAAGCAGGCTGTAAAGGTGATCGAGCTTGTAGAGGTGCTTGAGCATGGTTCGCTCAATCACCGCCGCCACCAGACCGATCAGCAAAGGTGCCAGCAACAGCGAAGCCCAGTAGTTGATGCCCAGATAGGTCAGCCCCAGCCAGGCCACAAACGCGCCCACCATGTACTGCGCACCATGCGCGAAGTTGATGATGTTCAGCAGGCCAAAAATGATGGCCAGCCCCAGGCTCAAAACGGCGTAAAAAGAACCGTTGATAAGACCCAGCAATAGCTGACCAAAAAAGGCCTGCGACGAAATGCCGAAAAGTTCCATGGCGTGAGCCTCTCTACCAGAGCAATCCAAAAGCAAGAACCCTGAGGTCGCGCATGACCCCAGGACGGTGTTGACAGCCGATTACTTCTTGATCAGCGGGCAGCGTGAAGCCGACAACGGCTGGAACGCCTCAGCCGCCGGAATGGTGGCCTTCACGTTGTAGTAGTCCCAAGGGGTTTTGGACTCGGCAGGCTTCTTGACTTGCAGCAGGTACATGTCATGCACCATGCGGCCGTCGTCACGAATCTTGCCGTTCTTGGCAAAGAAGTCATTGACGGGCGTCGTTTTCATCTGCGTCATGACCTTGGCCGTGTCATCGCTGTTGATGGCTTTGACGGCCTTGAGGTAGTGCATCGTGGACGAATACTGACCCGCCTGCACCATGGTGGGCATGCGCTTGTGCAGGGCAAAGAAGCGTTTGGACCAGGCGCGGGTTTCTTCGTTCAGGTCCCAGTAGAAACCTTCGGTCAGAAACATGCTTTGGGTATTTTTGAGACCCAGTGAATGCACATCGGTGATGAACATCAACAAGCCGGCCAGCGACTGCTTGGGCGTGATGCCGAATTCGGCTGCTTGCTTGATCGAGTTGATGGTGTCGCCACCGGCATTGGCCAGGCCAATGATTTGTGCACCCGACGACTGCGCCTTCAGCAGGAACGACGAAAAATCACTGCCGGGGAACGGGTGACGCACGGCACCCAGCACTTCACCGCCATTGGCTTTGACAACATCGCCGGCATCTTTTTCCAGCGCATGGCCAAAGGCATAGTCAGCCGTCAGGAAGAACCACTTCTTGCCGCCGCCTTGCGTCACCGCTTTGGCGGTTCCGTTGGCCACTGCGAAGGTGTCATAGGTCCAATGCACGGTCACATCGTTGCAGCTCTCGTTGGTGATGGCAGTGGATGCGGCGCCTGAGATCAAGGCGATCTTGTTCTTCTCTTTGGCAATTTTTTGCACGGCCAGGCCAACCGAGGTGGTGACCAATTCGGTGGCCACGTCAACCTTGTCCTTTTCAAACCATTCACGGGCCTTGTTGGCGGCGATATCGCCCTTGTTCTGGTGGTCGGCTGACACCATTTCTACTTTGAACGTGGGCTTTTCCTTGGCCAGGAAGTCGTCAATGGCCATCTTGGTGGCGATGACGGCGCCGGTGCCGGCCACGTCAGAGTAAAGGCCTGACAAGTCGGTCAGCACGCCGATCTTGACGACACCGTCCGACACCTGGGCTTGTGCAGCCGTCGCGACGAGAAGTGAAAGGCTTACGGCCTGGGCGATCTGTTTGAGTTTCATGGAGTTTCTCCGGTTTTAAAGTGAGGTTGGAAAATGGGTAAGAAGGGTTGGAATGGGAGCGCCTGGTCCCTTCAAACCCCAAGCAATTCATGCAGTTCATCGGTCTTGGCCGCCAGCTCATGCGGCTGCACAGTCATGATCACGTGGCCGTGTTCCAGCACGTAGTGGCGGTCGGCAAGCGGTGCGGCAAAGCGGAAGTTCTGCTCCACCAGCACGATGGTGTAGCCCCGTGTCTTGAGCAGTCGAATGACTTCACCCAGCTTTTTCACAATCACCGGGGCCAGTCCTTCGGTGATTTCGTCGAGCAGCAGCACTTTGGCACCGGTGCGCAGGATGCGGGCCATCGCCAGCATCTGCTGCTCACCGCCCGAGAGACGCGTGCCGGGGCTGTTGCGACGTTCATGCAGATTGGGGAAGATGGCGTAGATTTCTTCCAGCGTCATGCCGCCACTGGCCACCACGGGTGGCAGCATCAGGTTTTCTTCGGTGGACAGCCCGGCAAAGATGCCGCGCTCTTCCGGGCAAAAGCCCACCCCCAGCCGCGCAATGCGATGCGGGGCCATGCCCGTGATCTCGGTGCCGTTGAACATGATGGAGCCTGTGCGTCGCCCCACCAATCCCAGGATCGCCTTGAGGGTGGTTGACCGGCCCGATCCATTGCGGCCCAGCAAGGTCACCAATTCACCCCGGTTCACCTGCAGGTCGACGCCATGAAGAATGTGCGACTCGCCATAAAAGGCGTGCAGGCCGGTCACGCGCAGCATCTCGCCGCTGGGGTTCACTGTGCTGGTCATGCTTCAACTCCGACATAGGCTTCCAGAACCCGTGGGTCTTTGGAGACCGTGGCGTAGTCGCCCTCGGCCAGTACGCTGCCGCGTTGCAACACGGTCAACCGGTCGCATAAAGTTTCGACCACGGACAGGTTGTGCTCCACCATCAGGATGGTGCGGTTTTTGGAAACCTTGCGGATCAATTCCACCACGCGGCCCACGTCTTCATGGCCCATGCCCTGGGTGGGCTCATCGAGCAGCATCAACTCGGGGTCAAGCGCCAGTGTGGTGGCAATCTCCAGTGCACGCTTGCGGCCATAGGGCATTTCAACTGCCACGGTGTGCGCAAAGCTTGCCAGGTCAACCGACTCAAGCAACGCCACGGCCTGCTCGTTCAGCACATGCAAGCGCTTTTCCGATGACCAGAAATTGAAGGAGTCACCGCGCTTTCGCTGCAAGGCAACCCGCACGTTTTCCATCGCTGTCAGGTGCGAGAAAGTAGCCGATATCTGAAACGACCGAATCATTCCCCTGCGGGCTACTTGCACCTGGCTCTCCCGGGTGATGTCGATGCCGTTGAACTCAATCGAACCCGAGGTTGGCGGATGAAACTTGGTCAACAGGTTGAACACCGTGGTCTTTCCCGCGCCGTTAGGGCCGATCAAGGCATGAATGCTGCCCCGTCGAATCTGCAAGTCAACGTCGGATACCGCCGCAAATCCCAAAAACTCCTTGGTCAGCGCTTTGGTTTGAAGAATGATGTCACTGGTCATGGGGGTTTCCTGAGTTGTGCGTTCATTCAATGGCCGTGGACGACTTGACCTGGTCGCGCAGCATGAATTTCTGGATCTTGCCGGTGGATGTTTTGGGCAGCGCTGTGAACACAATGCGCTTGGGCACCTTGAAGCGCGCCAGCAGGTTTCGGCAAAATTCGATGACCTCTGTCTCGGTGGCTGTGGCACCGGGTTTGAGTTCCACAAACGCACAAGGCACCTCGCCCCATTTGCCGTCAGGTTGCGCCACCACGGCGGCCAGCATCACGGCAGGGTGGCGGTGCAAGGCATCTTCCACTTCAATGGACGATATGTTTTCACCGCCCGAGATGATGATGTCCTTGCTGCGGTCCTTGATCTTGACGTAGCCATCCGGGTACATCACCGCCAGGTCTCCGGTGTGAAACCAGCCACCTGCAAACGCCTCGTCGGTGGCGCTTGGGTTCTTCAGGTAGCCCTTCATCACCACGTTGCCCCGGAAGAATATTTCGCCCATGGTCTCGCCATCGGCCGGCACGGGCTTCATGGTTTGGGGGTCCAGCACGGTCACGGCTTGCTGCAGGGGGTAAGGCACGCCTTGGCGGCCATTGAGCCGGGCGCGTTCTTCCTGCGACAGGGTTGACCACGACGCTTGCTTGGCGCACACCGCAGCGGGGCCATAGACCTCCGTCAGGCCATAGACATGCGTCAAATCAATGCCTGCGCTCTCACAGCCTTCAATTACCGCAGCGGGTGGTGCAGCACCGGCAATCAGGCCGTTCACCGTGTGGGCAATGCCCTCACGCAAAGCCACAGGCGCATTGATCAGCATGCTGTAGACAATCGGTGCGCCGCACATGTGGGTGATGTGATGTTCGCGAATCAGCGGGAAGATCAGCGCGGGGTCGACTCGGCGCAAGAACACGCTGGTGCCGGCAATCAATGCCATGGTCCACGGAAAGCACCAGCCATTGCAATGAAACATCGGCAACGTCCACAAATAGGTGGCGTGATGCGGCAATTGCCATGAGATGACATTGCTGGCCGCATTCAGGTAAGCGCCCCGGTGGTGGGTCACCACCCCTTTGGGGTTGCCGGTAGTGCCTGAGGTGTAGTTGAGCGCAATGGCATCCCATTCGTCAGCGGGAAGCTTCCATTCGAAGTCCGGGCTGCCTTGAGCCAGAAAATCTTCGTAGCTGATTTCACCCATTGCCTGGCCTGCAGGTGCGTCGGCATCTTCCACCTCAATAACGAAGGGGCGTTTATCGCCCAGCATCGCCAATGCTTTTTGCACCACGCCGGAGAACTCACGGTCGGTCAGCAGCACTTTGGCTTCACCATGTTGCAGCATGAAGGCAATGGCCTCGGCATCGAGCCGGGTGTTCAGGGTATTGAGAACAGCACCGGCCATGGGCACACCAAAATGCACTTCCATCATGGCGGGCACATTGGGCAGCATCACCGCCACCGTGTCACCTTCGCCAATGCCCCGGCCCGTCAGGGCGTGCGCCAATTGGCGACACCGCGAATAAGTCTGGTCCCAGGTTTGGCGCTGCGTACCGTAAATGACGGCCAACTGGTCAGGGTAGACCTTGGCGGTGCGCTCGATGTAACTGATGGGTGACAACGCCACAAAGTTGGCAGCGTTTTTGTCCAGACCCAATTGGTAGGGGTTGTGGTGATTCACGGCAGTCTCCTGGCCCCATCTGCCGCGTACCGGGTGCAGTACACATCGCAAACAGGCGTTTTCGTATGCTGCGGATCATCAACAAAGATGTTTTCAACAATTCTGCGCAAATGTGACGAATGATTGCAGCTTGGGGCAAGCCGCCGGCGCACTCCTAAAATCCAGCGATGGAAACCGACTCCCAAGCCAACGACAGCCACCAAAAGCGAATCAGATCCTTGCAAGCTGGCCTGGATTTGATTGACCAGGGCTTCACCCTGATTGATGAAAACCTGTGCATGGTGGCCTGGAATCAGACCTTTTTACGTCTGTTGGACTTTCCCCAGACCATGGGATTTGTCGGTGCGCCGTTTGAATCCTTCATACGCTTTAACGCGGAGCGCGGCGAATATGGTGAGGGCAACCGCGAGCAGCAAATCAGTGACCGCATGAAGGCCGCCAGCGCGTTCACCGCGCACGACATGGAGCGCACTCGGCCCGACGGCAGCATTCTCAGAGTGCGCGGCGTGCCCGTGCCCAACCATGGTTTTGTAACGCTGTATTCGGATGTAACGGCGCAACGACGCGCCGAGAAGCTGATCCAGGACAACACCTTGCTGCTGGAGTCGCGCGTGGCAGATCGCACGGCATCACTCAAGCGCAGCGAACAGCAAATGCGGCTCATCACCGACTCGATTCCCGCGCTGGTGGCCTATGTTGACGGTGACCGCACCTACCGCTACATCAACCGGGGCTACCAGGACTGGTTTGGTCTGGACCCAGCGCAGCCCAAAGCCGTCAGTGCACGGGAGTTTCTGGGCGCCGATACCTATGCGCAAATCAAGCCCCATGTGACCCAGGCGCTGCGTGGCGAGGCTGTGACGTTTGAGTACGATGTGCGTACGGTGGATGGCCGAAACCTGGTGGCGCGCACCACCTTGGTTCCTGAAGTGGCCGCAGACGGCACCGTCGCCGGTTGCTTTGAGTTGACGTTTGACATCACCGACCAGCGCCGTTCGCACGAGTTGATTGCGCAGGCCCAAAAGATGGATGCGCTGGGCCAGTTGACCGGTGGGCTGGCGCATGACTTCAACAACATCCTCACCGTGATACTGGGTAGCCTGACCGCGCTGGCCGAGGAGGAGTCTGCCAAGGTGTATGCGGCTGAGTTCTTAGACCCCGCGATTGAAGCGGCCCGGCGCGGCTCGGAGTTGATCAAGGGCTTGCTGTCCTTTTCGCGCAAGCACCCGGTAGAAACCAGCGTAGTGGACATCAACAAGATCGTGGCCACGGTGGACAAGCTGGTGCGCCGGTCTTTGCCTGAGGCGATCACGCTACGGGTTCAGCTGGATTCAAAACCGCTGAGTGCCCGCCTGGACGGCAACCAGTTGCAAAACGCGTTGATCAACCTGATTTTGAATTCGCGCGATGCCACACAGGGGCGCGGCAGTATCGCCATCCAGTGCAGCGCGACGACGCTGACCCCGCAACAAGCCGGTGTGCTGCACATCCCCGGTGGCCCCTACGTGTGCGTTCAAGTCACCGATGACGGATGTGGCATGGACACTGTCACCCGCGCCCGCGTGTTCGAGCCATTCTTCACCACCAAACGCACGGGTGAGGGCACCGGGCTGGGCATGGCCATGGTCTATGGTTTTGCGCGCCAATCGGGCGGCACGGTGCACATCTCCAGCGAGCCCGACAAGGGCACCAGCGTGACGCTGTGGTTGCCGGCTGAGACTGAAGTTCTGGCGCTCGGGCAAGACCCGATGGTTCGCAAATCCAAAGCGCCACCCGAACAGGGACTGGCCTTACTGGTGGAGGACGATGCCGATGTGCGGCGTGTGGTGCGTCGCCTGCTGCTGGATTTGGGGTTTGCCGTGCTGGAGGCTGAAAACGGTGTCGAGGCTTTGCAGATTTTGAACCAGACATCGGGCATCCGCTTGTTGCTGTCTGACATCGTCATGCCCGGTGGCGTGGACGGCCGCCAGGTGGCCCGCCACGCGCTGGAGCAGGGCCAGGTGCCCAAGATCATTCTGATGAGTGCGCACGCGCCGGACTCTGACGAACTGCCAGATATTCCCCTGCTGGCCAAACCGTTCACTAAAAGCCAGTTGGCAGATTTGCTGCAAGAGGCAACGCTTTGACCGACCGCGCAAGTCAGGACGCAAAGGCTGAAACTGGCTCCGCGCGCCAACTGATCTTTGTGGTGGAAGACGATGAAGGGGTGGCGCGGCTGCTGACGCGGGCGCTGGAAGAGTTTGGTCACCCTGTGGCGTGGTTTCGGGATGGCACCACCGTGCTGCGTCGCCTGCAAACCGAACGGCCTGATTTGTGTGTGGTGGACCTCGGCCTGCCCGACATGGACGGCATTGAACTGATCCGGAAAATCGGTGCTTTGACCAACTGCGGTATTCTGATTTTGACGGGCCGGGGTCACACGATAGATCGTGTGATGGGGCTTGAGCTTGGCGCAGACGATTACATGGTCAAACCCTTTGAGCCGCGCGAGCTGGTGGCGCGGGTGCGCAGTATTTTGCGGCGGCGCGGTGCCGCCGGTGTCAGTGGCGCAACCCAACAGCGACGGTACGCCAAATTCATCGGATGGACGCTGGATTGCGCGGCCAATAGCCTGCGCGCACCCGATGGCAGCGAGCACGTGATTGGTACCGCAGAGACCCAGGTGCTGCGCGCATTCGTCGAGCGACCGCATCAAATATTGACCCGCGAGCAATTGCTGGGGCAGCGCGACCTGTCGCCCATGGACCGCAGCATTGACGTGCGGATTTCGCGTATTCGCCGCAAGATTGAAGCCGATCCGCAGAACCCCAAAATCATCAAGACGGTGTATGGCGCGGGCTATATGTTTACCGCGACGGTGGAATGGTCTTGAATCCATTTACGAACCTTGCCGCCAACGTTTTTCCAATAACAACAGAAGCCCCAATGACCGACCAAGACATCCTGGCCCAGCACGGCCCCCGCGAATCCATGGAATACGACGTGGTGGTGGTCGGGGGTGGCCCCGGTGGGCTGGCCACTGCGATACGGCTAAAGCAGCTGGCTGCCGCTGCCGGTAAAGAAGTCTCGGTCGTCGTGCTGGAAAAAGGATCTGAGCCCGGTGCCCACATTCTTTCGGGGGCCATCATGGACCCCAAGGCGCTGACCGAGCTACTTCCCAACTGGAAGGCCATGGGTGCGCCCATGACGCAGCCAGTCACCGATGACGCTTATGTTTTCCTGGGTGAGAAAACCGGCGTTCGCGTGCCCAATTTCTTGCTGCCGCCGTTCGCGCACAACCACGGCAACTACATCGTGAGCCTGGGTGCCGTGACCAAGTGGTTGGGGGAGCATGCCGAGAGCCTGGGGGTTGAAATCTTTCCCGGCTTCACGGCGGCGCAAGTGCTGTACACCGGCAATGGAGAGGTTCGAGGTGTGGTCACCGGCAACATGGGCATCGGCAAAGACGGCAACCCCGGCGACAGTTTCCAGTTGGGCATGGAGTTGCTCGGCAAATACACCGTGTTTGCCGAAGGCGCACGCGGCCATCTGGGCAAACAGCTCATTGCCAGGTACCAGTTGGATGAGGGGCGCGACCCGCAAAGCTTTGGCCTGGGCATCAAGGAGCTGTGGGAGATTGACCCAGCTCGCCACAAGCCCGGCTTTGTGATGCACACCGCCGGTTGGCCGATGCAATCCGACACCTACGGCGGTGCCTTCCTGTATCACCTGGGCGACAACAAAGTAGCGCTGGGTTTTGTAACCGGGTTGGGCTATTCAAACCCCTATCTGAGCCCGTTTGAAGAATTCCAGCGTTGGAAGACGCACCCCAACATCCGCTATTATTTTGAGAACGCCAAGGGGGAGATCACTGCCAGGCGCCTGTCGTACGGCGCGCGCGCCATCAATGCCAGCGGAATCAATTCACTGCCCAAGACGGTGTTCCCCGGTGGTGCGCTGATTGGTTGCAACGCAGGCTATCTGAATGTGGGCCGCATCAAGGGTAGCCACGCGGCCATCAAGACCGGCATGCAGGCCGCGGAGGCGGCATTTGAAGCCATCGTGGCAGGCCGCCAGCATGATGAGTTGACGGCCTACCCTGAAGCGTTTGAGAAGAGCTGGCTGCACACCGAACTGAACAAGGACCGCAACTTCAAAAACTGGTTCAAGCACGGCTTGACCGTGGCGACGCTGATGAATGGCTTTGAGCAGCTAGTACTGCGCGGGCATGTTCCGTGGACGCTGCGTCGGGACAAGGCCGATCACCAATACCTCAAGCCGGCCGCACAGTGCCAGGCCATCGTCTATCCCAAGCCCGATGGCAAGCTGACGTTTGACCGCTTGAGCAGCGTCTTCATCAGCAACACCAACCATGAGGAAAACCAGCCTGCGCATTTGACGCTGAAGGATGCGTCGGTGCCGGTCAGCATCAATCTGGCCAGGTTCGCGGGGCTGGAGGCGCGTTACTGCCCGGCTGGGGTGTACGAGTTTGTCAAGAACGATGACAACACGAACCGTTTGCAAATCAACGCACAGAACTGCGTGCACTGCAAGACGTGTGACATAAAGGACCCGACGCAGAACATCGTGTGGGTCACGCCTGAGGGGGGTGGGGGGCCGAATTACGCGGGCATGTAGCAATCAGAAAAAGGCGCCAAGTTCGCGAATGGCACTGTCAGATCGCGGTACTGCCCCACCGCCTGCACCACCTGCGTACCAGCGGTGTTGGCGCATGGTATCGCTCAAGGCGTCTGAATTCAGTGCTTCACACCGACCGGTCGGCAGGTTCTTGAGGCGAGGACGTCACTGTGAAAATTGTGCCGCATTCAGCTCCCGCACTGATTAAAAACTCGCCACCAATTTGGGTTACAAGGTCAGCTGCCAGTTGCCGCTCGAGGGAGGACTTGCGCCTTGTCTCAGAATCCACGGGCAGTCCGACGCCAGCATCACTTACCTGCAAAGCAGGCGATCAACAGACCTCTGCTCCATGAATGGGCGCGACGATCGGCATCAGTACGCCAAAGCCTCGGCCGGAACCGGCGAAAGGTCTCCCTCGACGCCCGGTGGCCTCCACAGTAAACGCAGGGTCCAGGTGATCCTGCGCTCGAAGAAATCGATGGCAAGCGGATACCAGCCTGGCTTCGTTACCTCCATGGAGCCAAGGTCGGAGAACTGGTCGTCATGGACGCCGGGGTCCTGGACGATCATCTTGCCCTCAATCTTCAGGCGCACGCCGTCGTTCGATTCGAACGCAAATTTGTAGGCGCCGGCCTTGTCCAGATGGATGAAACCCGTGATCCTGGCCATCACGCCGTCATCCATCTTGCTGGTCAGAACCTTCCCGCTGCCACCCTGGAAGTCCAGCATCGCCAAAGGGGCCCCCGGCTCGCACTTGAGATGTTTTTCCCACTCGGCGATCTCGTCGACGTGCCGGATCAACTTGTACATGTAGCAGACCGCCAGCCCCGGCTTGCGCTCGGCGTTGACCGTTGATACTTGCGCCTGGATGTCGGGTGCCCAGGCCGCAAGCCCGCCCGCTACCACAAGGGCATAGGCCCAGAACGCCTTCACATTTCGCATATTTCCCCCTGGGGCATTTGCCCCACAGATTGTCAGCACACCGTCGGTTTCGGTCAACAGCGCAGTGAACAGGACGATTTGGCGATTGACAGACTTGCGGAAAGAGCTTGGCAACAAGGTGTTGAAGCCGATTTCAATTAGACCACCCCCGCCGATTTCGACCAATCAGGAGCAACGGGTCGGCTCGCCAGGTCATTGGATTCTCGCGCGCAGGGAGTGATCACCGATTTTTCGCGCCCCAATCAGATCCGTATCGGCGGCATACACTTACCTCAAGCTGGAACGCCACCGCAGGCCGCGTTGCCGGCCACCTGCGCGCGCTTAGGCACCAGGACGCCGAAGAGACCATCAGGAAATGGCCGACGGCTCGACGCGGCGCTATCGCAAGTGACGCCCGACCGGCCTGCCGTCTGGCCCGGCCGATATTCACGCTGGGCGGCGCAATACAGCTGATGCTGGCATCTCCCGTTTGCCTTTTTTCCTCGAAAACCATTCTTGATGGCGATGCTCGCGCGCCAGCGCTTCAAGACCAGGCCCAGCAATAGCTGCGACCGAACGAAGACAACATGTTCCGAGCCAGGACTGTCGAGCACGACTTCCGGACGGGAGGGCAAAATGGACTTGTGCAGGAAAATTGATCAAATGAGGGTTATCACTGAGTCTAATTGGCAATTGGATGGATACATTTGATCAACTATTTGTCTGAACGTGACTACCAGCAAGCTCGACATAGGCCTTCGCATCCGCGACGACATTGTCAGCGGCGTGCTGCGTTTTGGCGAACGCATCACCATGGACGCCCTGGCCAGCCGGTATGGGGTGAGCCATATGCCGGTCCGGGAGGCGCTGCGCGAACTGCAAGGTGAGGGCTTGGTGCAGATCGAGCCCAACCGCGGTGCACGGGTGCGAAGCATCGACAGCAGCTTTGTGGAAAACCTGTTCGAGATCCGCACCGCGCTTGAAGTGATGTTGGTGCGCCGCGCGGCCGCACGCTGTACGCATTCAGACATCGCAGAGTTGCAGGCCATCGAAGACACGCTCGAGCAGTGCATCGTCGCGGGCGACCATGCCCTCCTGGTGGCCGAGAACCGTCGTTTTCACCAGGCTATCAACCGCTGTGCCGCCAATGCAGACGCACTGCCCCTGGTTGACAAGCACTGGATGCTGCTGGCCGCCTTGTGGCGGCACTATGGCTATGGGCAGGACCGGTTCACCGGCGTGGCCAACGACCACCAGAATCTGATCCAGGCGCTGGCCGCGCACGACCAGGAGGCGGCTGCGATGATCATGGGCGCCCACGCCACCAAGGCCAAGCTCGCGCTGCTGGCACGCATCAAGGCACAGGCCGTGCCAGCTGCCCGACCGCTTCGAAGACGCGCCTGAAGGACCACCCGTGGATGCCTTCTCCCTGCGCGCGGCCACCTTGCACATGGTGCGCATCACCCACAAGACCTGCTGGAGTTTCATCCGCCTGCGCACACGTGATGGCCTGGTGGGCGAAGGGGAAGCCACCCTCGCGGGCCAGGAAGACGCATTGCTGGCGGCAGCTGAACGGCTCGTGCCCTTGGCGCTGCGCGATGCCACACCTGAGTCGCCCAGTGGTTTCGCCCTGCAGCACGCGCCGGTCGACATCCGCGAAGCCAGCATCGTGAGTGCGCTGGACCAGGCGCTGTGGAGCCTGCATGCGCAGCGTGCCGGCCAGTCGCTGGCGCACGTATTGGGCGTGCAGCGCATGCAAATTCCGGTATACGCCAACATCAACCGGCGCACCGCACTACGCACACCCGAAGGGTTTGCCGCCAGCGCATGCGCGGCGATGGCGGCCGGCCACGTGGCCTTCAAGCTGGCCCCTTTCGACGAGGTCAGCACGTCCGTGTGTTCGCAAGGCCAGGGGCCGCAAGCGATGCGTATTGGGCTGGCACGCGTGGCAGCCGTGCGCGAAGCCGTGGGGCCCGACACGCGCATCATGGTCGACTGCCACTGGCGTTTCGACGAAGCCACTGCGCGCCAGCTCAATGAGGCGGCGGGGCGCCTGGGTGTGTACTGGATCGAATGTCCGCTGCCCGAGGTGCCGGCCAACATCCCCGCACTGGCCGGGCTGCGCCAGCAGGCCAACGCGCTGGGCATGTTGCAGGCGGGGCTGGAGATGGGCATCGGCTGGGACAGCTTCCGGCCGTATTGCGAGGGCGGCGCCTACGACGTGGTGATGCCCGACATGAAATATGCCGGCGGTATCCACCAGATGCAGGCCATCAGCGCCGGCTGCGCGTCGCTTGGAATCCAGGTCTCCCCGCACAACCCGAGTGGCCCGATCTGCCATGCTGCCAGCCTGCAGGTTTCGGCCACGCTGGATGCCTTCGATATGCTGGAGCTGCAATTCGACGAGAGCCCACTGTTCGATGCATTGCTGCGCGCGCCTTTTGGGCCCGTGCTGGGAGGGCAGACCGTGCTGCCTGCCGGTAGCGGCCTCGGCGTCGCGCTCGACGAGGCTGCCCTGCACCGGCACGCCGAGCGCCCGGTGCGCAGCTGGAGCCACTGATGGAAATGGAATCACTGCCTTTCGAAGTCATCGCGCCGGCAGGGCAGATCCTGGGCGAAAGCGCATCCTGGTGCGTCCGCACGCAGATGCTGTGGTGGATCGACATCCGTGCACCACAGGTCAAGCGCTGGAACAGCGCCACCGGTGCCATCGACGTCTGGACCATGCCCGAACTGTGTGGTGCCGTGGTGCCCACGACCGGCGCCGGGGTGGTGGTGGCCCTGCGCGCCGGTATCCGATTGCTCGACCCGCGATCCGGCACGCTGGCGCCGCTGGCCACGCTGGAGACGGGCCACCCCGAACACCGCCTGTACGAAGCCAAATGCGACCGCCAGGGCCGACTTTGGTGCGGCAGCATGTGGGACTTCGGCAAACATCCCACCGGCGGGCTGTATCGAGTCGCCACCGACCTTGAAACGCGCAAGGTGCGCAGCGCGGTAAGCATCCCCAACGGCATCGGCTTCTCGCCCGACGGCCGGCGCATGGTCTTCGTCGATACGTCGACGGGCTGCATCGAAAGTGCCGCATACGACACCGCAGCCGGTATGCCCGGCCCCTGGAACCTGCTGGTCGATGCCGACGCGGCGCCGGGCAAGCCCGATGGCAACACCGTGGATGCCGAAGGATGCATCTGGAACACGCGTTTCGGCGCGGGCTTCATTGCGCGCTTCACGCCGCAGGGCAAGCTCGACCGCCTGATCCGCCTGCCGGTATCGCAACCTACGTCATGCTCGTTCGGTGGCCCGAACCTGGACACGCTTTTCGTCACCAGCGCAACCCAGCGCCTGCAGCCCGAGGCGCTAGCGGCCGAGCCACTTGCGAGCGCCTTGCTGGCCCTTCGCCCGGGCGTGCAAGGCCTGGCCGAGCCGCCGTTCCTCTGGAATGACCCGAAAACGCCATAACAAAACCCCGACCCCGCCCTTCCCAATCCCACTGGAGACACCATGCAGAAAATCATCGTTCCAAGCACCGCAATCATTTCCTCGTCACGTCGCCAACTGCTCATGGGCAGTGCCGGTGCGCTCGCCTTGCTGGCGTTGCCGGGCTGCGACCGCAGTGCCGTGAAGGAAGCGGCAACCGGTAGTAAGGCATCGGGTGTCAAAACCCTGGTGCTGACGCAGAGCTCGGACTTCCAGACCGGCACCATGATGGCGCAGAACAACCCCAATCTATCCATCATGCGCGTGGTCTTCAATGCCCTTACGGAATACGACCCCAAGACCATGGAGCCCAAGCCCTCGCTGGCCAGTTCCTGGAAAATGTCCGACGATCAAAAGACCCTGACGCTGGACCTTCGAACCGACGTGCTGTTCCATAACGGCGCCAAGTTCACCTCGGCCGATGTGCTGGCTGCCATTGCCTTCATGCAGAAAGATGGTGTACCGAGCCAGGTCAAGCACAATGCCAAGATCGTCACGGCCGCCGCGCCGTCGGAGAACCAGGTGGTGCTGACCCTGCAGCATCCGGTCTCCAACATCTTCGACATGCTGGAGATGATGGTGATTCCCCAGAAGGACTCCTACGAACAGATGCTGACCGGCGCTGCGTTCGTTGGCACCGGGCCGTTCAAGGTGGACAGCTACAAACACGGCCAGGGCATGAGCCTGTCGGCGAACGACAAATACTTCAAGGGCAGGCCGAAGATCGACAAGCTCGAGATTCAGATCGTGGCCGAGGCCTCGTCCCGCGTGGCGTCGTTGAAAACCGGAGCCAGCCACATTTCGATGGATTTGCCACCGCTGGACATCACCGGTCTGATCACCGATTCCAAGTTCGCCAACGTCATCGCCGAAACCTGGGATTCGGCGATGTACGTGGCTTCCAACGTCACCATCGCGCCGCTCGACAAGAAGGAAGTGCGCCAGGCCATCGCCTGGTCCGTCGATCGCGACGCCATTGTCAGCAAGGTGCTCAGTGGCATCGGACAGACCAGTTCCCTGCCATGGTCCAAGAGTTCAGCCGCCTACGACGCGGCAGCGGCGAGCAGCTACAAGTACAACCCCGACAAGGCCAAACAGATGATCGCAGCCGCCGGTGCCGCAGGGCAGGAGGTCAAGATCTGCTACGTCGGCGCCCAGGCCGGCTTTGCCTCGGTGGCGGAGATCGTGCAGGCGGGTATCAACGCCACCGGCCTCAAGGCCACGATGGTTCCCATGCAGCCGGCCGACTTCTTCAAAGGGCTGTCCGGTGAGGGCCTTCCGGGCCTGTTCGTCAATGGCCACGGCTTCGGCCAGTTGCGCCCCGCCACGCTGCTCAAGGGCGCGTTCCCGTTCAACGCCGACAAAAACGCATCGCGCTTCAGCAACGACAAGTACAAGGCGCTGTCCAATGCGATCTGGCAGAACACCGATGCCTCCAAGGCCAAGGCGCAATACGACGAGATCAACGCGTTATTGCTGGACGAGCAGTTTGTCTCCGACCTGGCGCTCGGCGCACACACCTACACCATCTCTGCCCGCGTCACGGGGCTGGCCTACACCGCACTGGACTACCTGATCCTCGACCGGGCGGACCTCAGTTAAAAGATGAACGCCCCCCGTCTGTCCGGTCTCACTGCGTGTAGACCGGCCGAACCTCCCACTGGGGGGCGGGCCGGCCGCTTCGGAGCGGCCGTGCGCAGCGGCCGTTCGATCTTTGATGCGTTTTGGGTCGCGCGCAGCGCGGTGGAAAACTGACATGCTTCGCTACGCGCTGCGCCGCATTCCTTCGGGCCTGCTCATCCTGGCAGTGGCGTCGGTGGTGATCTTCCTGTTGCTGCGTGCCACCGGCGGTGACCCGGCGGCGGTGAAGGCGGGGCCGGATGCGTCGCCGGCCATCGTCGCGGCGATCCGCGTGGCCTTGGGGCTGGACCTGCCTTTGCCGGTGCAGTACTTTCGCTGGCTGACCGGCCTGTTCACGGGCGATCTGGGCTATTCGTTGGTGACAGGTGCTCCGCTTGCCAGCCTGATCGGCAACGGCCTGCAAGCCACTTTTGCGCTCACGTTCGCAGCCGCACTGCTGGCTGTGTGCATGGGGCTGGTGCTGGGAATCGCGATAGCTGTCAGTCCCGGGGCAGGGCGCAGTGTGCTGGATGGGCTGGCCAGCATGATGCTGGCAGTGCCCACGTATGTGAGTGGGGTGCTGCTGATTCTGGTGTTGTCGGTCACCTTCAACGTGCTGCCCGTGGGCGGGTACCGGCCGATACTTGAAGATCCGCAAATCGCCATGCAGTACCTGGCCATGCCGGCGTTCTGTCTGGCGCTTCCTGCAGCTGGCGTTCTGGCGCGTTTTCTGGCAACCTCCATGCGCCAGGTGATGGACGAGGACTTCGTGCGCACCGGCATGGCCAAAGGCCTCGGCCAGGGTCGCCTGCTGATGCGGCACATCCTGCCCAATGCGCTTCCGCCGGTGTTCACCGTGCTGGGCATCCAGGTTGGGCAGATGCTGGGCGGCGCCATCGTGGTGGAGGCTATTTTTGCGTGGCCCGGCATTGGCAGCGTGCTGGCCAATGCCACGCTGGCACGCGACTACTATCTGATTCAAGACCTGCTGCTCATCGCCGTGGCCGTGTTCATCGTCATCCAGATTGCAACCGACCTGGCCCATGCGGCGCTGGATTCACGTGTGCGCCTGGAGCAGCCGTCCGCATGAGTTCACCGGGGACTCCCATCAGCACGTCCTCGGCGGACAGCGCGCTGCGCCGGGGCCTACGTCGCCCTCGCACCGTGATCGGGCTATGCATCGTCGCGGTGTGCGTGCTGCTGGGCCTGCTGGCACCAGTCCTTAGCCCCTATTCGCCACTGGATCAGAGCTTTGGTGCCCTGCAAAGATTGTCGCTGGCGCACCCCCTGGGCACCGACGAGCTGGGCCGCGACTTGCTGGCCCGGGTGTTGTACGGCATTCGGGTGGACGTGGTGGTGGCCGTGTTCGCGATTCCGCTCGGGGCGCTGGTGGGTTGCTCGCTCGGCATGCTGAGCGCCAACAACCGCTGGTACGGCACGCTGCTACAGCGCAGTTTCGACCTGATGCTGGCCTTTACCGCGCTGATCATGGGCATGCTGATTGCCGCCCTGATAGGTTCGGGCACGCCCGCAGTGATTCTGACCGTCGCGCTGGTCAACGTGCCGCTGTTCGGCCGCATCACGCGCAGCGCGGTGATGACCCAACTCAGCCGCGACTACGCTGTAGCGGCGGAAGTGCTGGGCGTGTCACGCAGCCGGCTCATGCTGCGCCACATTCTTCCCAACAGCTTGGACGCGCTCATCGTGCAGGCCGCATTGAGTTTTTCGATGGCGGTGTTCATCGAAGGCGCCATGAGTTTTGTCGGCATCGGCGTGCGCCCACCCGACCCGTCGCTGGGCGCCACCCTGAAGGCCAGCATCAACTTCCTGGGGCAGACGCCTGCGTATTCGCTCGCGCCGATGGTGGTGGTGACGTTGCTGGTGTTGGGCTTTACGCTGATCTCCGATGGTCTCAACCAGGCGCTGCTGAAGCGATGAGACACAGGAACCCCGGATCGGCCGCTGCGCCGGACCCCGTGCTGCAAGTCCAGGGGCTGACCACGCGTTTTCATACCGGCCGCGGCACGGTGCATGCCGTCGAGGACGTGAGTTTCGACGTGCGGCGCGGTGAAACCCTGGGCCTGGTCGGTGAATCGGGTTCGGGCAAGTCGGTCACAGCCATGTCGCTTCTCAACCTGGTACGCGAACCGGGTCGCATCGAGGCCGGCAGCATCCTGTTTGGGGGCCGCGACATCCTGGCGTTGTCGAACAAGGAACTGCGCGGCATCCGGGGCAACGGCTTGTCGATGGTGTTCCAGGACCCCATGTCATCGTTGAACCCCATCATGCGCATCGGCGATCAGATCACCGAAGCGATCCATGGCAAGGGGCGCACCAGCGCCGCCCAGGCGCGCGATCGTGCGGTGAAGCTGATGAAGCTGGTCGGCATACCCGACCCCGCGCTGCGGCTGGCAGATTATCCGCACCGATTCTCCGGCGGCATGCGCCAGCGCGTGATGATCGCCATGGCGTTGGCCAACCAGCCCGACGTGATCATCGCCGATGAGCCGACCACCGCACTGGATGTGACCGTGCAGGCGCAGATCCTGGACGTGCTGGCCGACATCAACCGTGAACTGGGCACCGCGATCATCCTCATCACGCACAACCTGGGCGTCGTAGCACGTTCCTGTGACCGGGTGGCCGTGATGTATGCCGGGCGTATCGTCGAACAGGCGCGTACCACCGCGCTTTTCGCCGACCCGCGCCACCCCTACACCCAGGCGTTGCTGGCCGCCACGCCGCGGCTGCTGGCGTCCCGCGCGCACGCGCTGATGCCAATCGAGGGCCAGCCGCCCAACCTGGCCGATGCCATCACCGGTTGCGCGTTTGCACCACGCTGTCACTTTGCGCACGCTGCCTGTGAGCAGCAGCCACCCACCACGCAGCTTGGCGAACGCAGTTTCGGGTGCTGGAAGACGGCTGGCGGCGAACCGCTGCCGCCACTGATTCGACGCTCCGGCGAGAGCTTGGCATCGGTCGCCCCCGCGCAGACCGGCACTGGCTTTGGGAGCCCCGAGACGATACCGGGCAACCCGCCCCAGTTGCTGGAGGTGCGCAATCTGGTGGTGCGCTTCGTCGTGGCTTCCACAAGCCTGAATCCTTTCGCGCCTGGCCGTCATTTACACGCTGTCGATGGCGTGAGTTTCACGCTCGGCCGTGCTGAAACTGTGGGGCTGGTGGGCGAGTCCGGTTGCGGAAAGTCCAGTCTGGGCAAGGCGCTCATGGGTATCAACCCGGTCGCGGCGGGCCAGGTCGTCTTCGACGGAAGGGACGTCACGCACCTGCGTGGCGAGCAACGCCAATGGGTAAGGCGGCAGTTGCAAATGGTCTTTCAGGACCCGATGAGCGCGCTGAACCCGCGAATGACTGTCGGCGACGCATTGGCTGAACCGCTCATCGTGCATGGCCTGTGCAAGGGTGCGGCGCAGGTTCAGGCCCGGGTCGGCCAATTGATGCAACTGGTCGGGCTGGACTCTTCGGCCGCCATGCGCTACCCGCACGAGTTTTCGGGCGGCCAGCGCCAGCGCGTGGTCATCGCCCGTGGGCTGGCCGTTGACCCCAAGCTGCTGGTTTGCGACGAGGCGGTGGCGGCGCTGGACGTGTCGCTGCAGGCGCAGGTGATCAACTTGCTCAAGGACCTGCAAGCCCGGCTGGGGCTGTCCATGCTGTTCATCGGCCACGACCTGGCCAGCGTGCGTTATGTATCCGACCG
>JANNKH010000078.1:0-20215 GCA_031396205.1 Rhodoferax sp. | reverse complement strand
GACGATCTGGACGTCCGAAAGCTTGCCCAGCACCTTCAGGCTGGGCGCGAACTCGCCCAGCATCCTTGCATCTCCGGCGGCAACGAGCGGAACGCGCAGTGCGGGCGAGACGTTCATTTCCCCCCGCAACGCGCGGCAGGCGTCGACCAGGGCCTTGAGTTGCGCAACCCAGGCTTCGGCTTTCTCGTCGATCTTTTCCGGCTGCGAAACCGGGTACTTCTGCAGCATGATCGAGGCCTCGCCGCCCGGATGGCGTCCGGCCAGCGGCGCGACCTTCTGCCAGAGTTCCTCGGTAATGAACGGAATGACCGGATGCGCCAGGCGCAATGTCACTTCCAGCACGCGCAGGAGCGTGCGGCGGGTTGCGCGTTGCTGCCCTTCGCTGCCGGCCTGCATCTGCACTTTCGCGATCTCGAGGTACCAGTCGCAATACTCGTCCCAGACGAACTGGTAGATCGTGTTGGCGACGTTGTCGAGCCGGTATTCATCGAAGCCACGCGCAACGTCGGCCTCGACCTGTTGCAGTACCGAGGTGATCCAGCGGTCGCACTGGCTAAATTCCAGGTATGCAGCTTGCGCGCCGCCGGGGGCGCATTCGGCTGCCGTGTGCTCTTGCAGTCCGCAATCCTGGCCCTCGCAGTTCATCAGCACGAAGCGGGTCGCGTTCCACAGCTTGTTGCAAAAGTTGCGGTAGCCCTCGCAGCGCTTGGTGTCGAAGTTGATGTTGCGCCCCAGCGTAGCCAACGCGGCAAAGGTGAAGCGCAGCGCATCGGCGCCGAACGCCGGAATGCCGTCCGGGAACTCCTTCTGGGTGTTCTTGCGCACCGTGGGTGCGGTCTCGGGCTTGCGCAGGCCTTCCGAGCGCTTGGCCAGTAGCGGCTCGAGCGTGATGCCGTCTATCAGGTCGACCGGGTCCAGCACATTGCCCTCCGATTTGCTCATCTTGTGGCCATGCGCATCGCGCACCAGGCCATGGATATAGACATCGCGAAACGGCACCCGGCCAGTGAAATGGGTCGTCATCATGATCATCCGGGCAACCCAGAAGAAGATGATGTCGTAGCCCGTGATCAGCACGGTGGAGGGCAGGTAGAGGTCGTAGTCCGACGGTTGCGCGGCCGTGGCGTCCTTGTTGCCTTCGGCCGCCCCGGGCCATCCCATGGTCGAGAATGGCACCAGCGCGGATGAATACCAGGTATCGAGCACGTCCTCGTCACGCTGGAGCGCACCGCTGTATCCGGCTTTTGCCGCCGCCGCGCGGGCTTCGGTCTCGTCACGGGCGACAAACAGTTCGCCCCCATCGCCATACCAGGCTGGTATCTGGTGACCCCACCACAGCTGGCGGCTGATGCACCAGTCCTGGATGTTGTTCATCCACTGGTTGTAGGTGTTGACCCAGTTCTCGGGCACGAAGCGCACCGCGCCGCTGTCAACCGCATCGATCGCCTTTTGCGCGATCGATTTGCCTGTCGGGTCGCTGGCGCTGACCTTGGACACTGCGACGAACCACTGATCGGTCAGCATCGGCTCGACGACCTGGCCGGTGCGCGCGCAGCGCGGCACCATCAGCCGGTGCTTCTTGATCTCGACCATCACACCCAGCACTTCGAGGTCGGCGACCACCTTTTTGCGTGCGACAAATCGATCCAGGCCGCGGTAGGCGACGGGCGCCTCGTCGTTGAGCGTGGCGTCCAGTGTCAGTACGCCGATCATGGGTAGCTGGTGGCGCTGGCCCACGGCGTAGTCGTTGACGTCATGCGCCGGGGTGACCTTGACCACGCCGGTGCCGAATGCCGGATCCACATAGTCGTCCGCAATCACCGGAATGGTTCGGTCGCACAACGGCAGCCGCACTTGCCGGCCGACCAGGTGCTGGTAGCGGGCGTCGTGCGGGTGCACCATCACGGCAACGTCGCCCAGCATGGTCTCGGGCCGGGTCGTGGCCACCACCAGGCCATCTTGCAGCTGGCCGTCGACCCGCTGCGGGCCGTCGGCGAACGGGTAGCGGATATGCCAAAGGAAACCGTCTTCTTCCTCGCTCTCGACTTCCAGGTCGCTGACCGCGGTCTTCAACACCGGATCCCAATTGACCAGTCGCTTTCCTCGGTAGATCAGGCCCTGCTCGTGAAGGCATACAAAGGTTTCGGTCACCACCCTGGACAGCTTGTCGTCCATCGTGAAATACTCGCGGCTCCAGTCGACGCTGTCGCCCATGCGGCGCATCTGGTTGGTGATGGTGTTGCCCGATTTTTCCTTCCATTCCCAGACCCGGGCCACGAAGTTCTTGCGTGCCTCGGCGGGCGTGGGTCCCATGTCGTGGCGGCTGATGCCCTGTTCCCGCAACTGGCGCTCGACGACGATCTGGGTTGCGATACCGGCGTGGTCCTTGCCCGGCACCCAGACCGTGTTCATGCCGCGCATGCGGTGGTAACGCGTCAGCGAATCCATGATGGTCTGGTTGAACGCATGACCCATGTGCAAGGTGCCCGTCACGTTGGGGGGCGGCAGCTGGATCGCAAACGAACCTGCGGCTGGATCGGCTTTCTGGCTACCCCGACTCCCGGCAACGGCATAGCCACGACGCTCCCATTCCGGGCCCCAGAACGCTTCCAGCGCTGCGGGCTCGAATGTTTTGGACAGGCTCTCGAGCCCGGGCTGTTGCAATGCGTCGGTCATGGTGTTGCGGTGTGGTCTCGCCGGATTGCGCGTGGCAAACCGGCAGGTATGCGGCAACCCGGCGGCCGCCGCACCCGGACGGGCGCCCGGGACGCTTCGATTTTAAGGGACGCGCCGGGGCAAAGCGCCGCGCGCCTGTCCAATCGGGCTATGTGCCCTGCGGCAATTGCGCCGCCGCCAGGCATTCCTGCAACAACCGAGCGTCACCGATCTGGTTCGCCAGCAGCAGGATCAAGCGCGCGTTGAGCAGTTCGGACTGCTGCTGGTCCAGGCCCTTGTGGGCGTCCAGCAGTTGTTCGTAGAAAGTATCGCTGTCCTGCAGATTCAAGCTGGTTTTCATGGTGTGTCGTGCCGGTTGGGAGGCTCAGCCGATGGCCAGGGCATGTTCGATCGCCTGCACCAGCGCTGCGTCGACGGTTTCGCCGGTGGCCGCCAGGTAGGCGTCGGGTCGCACCAGCGCCCAAGCATGGCCGAACACATGGCAGGCGCCCTGCAGGTGGCCTTGCGGGTCACGCACCGTCTCGCGCGACTGGGTGCGTGCGTCAGCCCCGAGCACCTGCACGCAGCGCACGGCCGCCTGACGGCCGAGGTTGGCCAGGCGCTGGCGCGCATGCGGTGATTGGTCGCCGAACACCAGCACAAGCAACCGCCCGTCGGCCCACTGGATCAGGTCGTTGACGCAGCCCTGGCTACCATCCTGCCAGCGGAAATGCACGTTCTGCACCGACTGCCCACCCGTTTTTCGGTCGCATACACTCGATTGGCTGTAAGGGTTCGCCACTGCCATGCGGCCGGTGTTGACCAGTTGGCGCGCGAACGGGTACTGGCGCGCCAGGCTGATGACGGCACTGCGAAACACCCGCTCCACGCCATCGGCCGGGCGCAGGAATCGCGCGGTTCGGTTCGTAACCAGCACATTTTGCTGCGCGGCCTCCAGTCGCTCCTCGTTGTAGCTGTCGAGCAGGCGGCCACCGGCGCTGCCGCGCAACACGGCGATCAGCTTCCAGGCCAGGTTGTCGGCGTCGGCAACCCCGGTGTTGCCACCACGGGCGCCAAACGGGCTGACGATCTTGGCGGTGTCACCCATGAACAGCACGCTGCCCAGATGCAGAGCATCCAGGCACTGGCTGCGGTAGGCATACGGACCGACCCAGACGATCTCACAGGCCACGTCGACGCCGAACTGGCGCTGCAGGCGCTTGCGCACCTCGGCTTCGCTACTCACCGAGGCTGGGTCGGCATCGGGCTCCATTTGGTAGTCGATGCGCCAGACATCATCGGCCATCAGGTGCTGCCAGACGGCGCGGTTGTCGTTGAACGGAGCCTCGATCCAGGTGTGGCGTTCGGTCGGGGGCAGGTTCTTGAACCGGACGTCGGCAATGCACCAGCGGTCGTCGCCGCGGCGTGCCTGCAAGCTGGCACCGCACCATTGGTGAAACGGTGTGTGGGACCCGCTGGCGTCAATCACATGTTCGGCCTCGATCTGGTAGCTGCCGGCGGGTGTGTCGACGGTCAACGTGGCGAAGCCGTCGTGCTGGCGAAAACCGGTGACACGGGAGCTCCATCGCAGATCCACGCCGCCGAGCTCGTAGATGCGCTCGACCAGGAAGCCCTCGATATAGAACTGCTGGATGTTGATAAACGGCGGTTGGGCCGACAACTGGAAGCTGCTCTGCTGGCGCAGGTCGAAAGAACATACCTCATCCTGGCCCGCAAACGTGCGACCCACGCTCCATTGGATGCCCTTGGCGGCGATGCGATCGTAGATACCCAGCCGATGGAAGATCTCCAGCGACTTCTGCGTATAGCAAATACCGCGCGATGCCGCGCCCTTCACGCCCACCGAGTTGTCCTCGTCCAGCACCACGGCTGCCACGCCCTGGCGAGCCAGCGCACAGGCCATCGTCAGTCCGGTGATGCCGGCGCCGACGATGACGATCGGCTGGCGCACGATCGCTGCGGCACCCAATTCGGGTGGCGTAACGAACGGGTACTCGGGCAGCGCATAGCCGCCTTGCGAGAATTCGTAGCCGTTGGTGAACGCCGAACCGTGGTAAGGCTTGGCAGTGGTGGCAGTTGGCATTGTGCGCATGCGGTACCTCGGGCTCAGGGCAAAGGCGCGGCCCGCGCCGAGACCTCCGGCCGGTCGTTCTGCTGCGGTTTCAGAACGTCGGTCGCAAGTCCCTGCTCGCGGTCCTTGCGCCATTGTGCTTTGCGCGCGGTCCAGGCGTCCAGTCTGGCGCGGGCGCCGTGGCTTTCCCGCTCCATCTGCGAGGCGCTGGCCACGTCAGCCGAGAGTTCGAGCCGCACGCCATTCGGATCGAAAAAGTAGATGCTCTTGAAGACATGGTGGTCGGTCACACCGATCACATCAACCCCATGCGCCTGCAGCCGTGCGCGCATGGCTTCGAGTTGCGCTACTGATTCCACCCGGAACGCGACATGGTTCACCCAGGACGGTGTGTTGGGCGATGGCAGGGCGGCCTGGTCGTCGCCCAGATCAAAAAACGCAATGAAAGAGCCATCCCGCAGCCGGAAGAAAAAATGGGTGTACGGGCAGAACTCTCCGGTGCTGGGCACATGGTCGCTCTGGATGATGTTGTACAGCGGCAAGCCCAGGAGGTCCTCATAAAAATGCCGCGTTTCCTCTGCATCGCGCGCCCGGTAAGCGTAGTGGTGTAGCTGCTGGATGGGTGGCGCCGCCGGCAGTGCCGGGGTATTGTGCGAAGCATCCATGGCAGTCTCCAAAGCAGGCTTGCCCACGCAAGCGGATGACATCACTATTTGCCTGTCCGTAACGCATTTACTATATCGTAATCGGCATGGCCGGCCATGGGCCGCTGATGCAGTTGGCCAAGCGGGTCCGCACCGACTGCGTAAAGGCAATTGGCGCTGCAGCGCCGTGCCCGGTAAGGCATGGTCGGTTGAGAACAATCATCAGACGCCTCGCTTCGATAGTCGCACTAAATTTGTCACATTGAATGTCCCAATTAGACCTGGCCCCGATACCGCGCTACCCTCAAAGTCTCTTTGGGCTGGGAGACGCCCGAAGCAGATGTGTTCAACCCTCAATCCAAAGGAGATTTCCATGGCAGCACTCAAAGGCTCCAAAACGGAAGAAAACCTGAAAGCCGCCTTCGCGGGCGAATCGCAGGCCAATCGCCGTTATCTGTATTTCGCGAACAAGGCCGACATTGAAGGCCAGAACGACGTGGCAGCGCTGTTTCGGTCCACGGCCGAAGGCGAAACCGGTCATGCCCACGGTCACCTCGAGTGGCTGGAGCAATGTGGCGACCCGGCGACCGGCTTGCCGATCGGCCCGACCCGCGACAACCTCAAGGCCGCTGTGGCTGGCGAGACCCATGAGTACACCGACATGTACCCTGGAATGGCCAAGACAGCCCGTACCGAAGGCCATGACGAGATCGCCGACTGGTTTGAAACCCTGGCCAAGGCCGAGCGCAGCCATGCCAACCGCTACGCCAAGGCGTTGAACGAGTTGGTGGACTGACGCAACGGCGCGGCGCGGCGTCTTCGCGGCGCTGCACCGACGTGGTTGCCGGCCACCGCCGGGTGGCCGGTTGACGCAAGCGCTTTCTGAGCGCTTGCGTCAACCTGAAAAAGAACGAGCACAGAGGACGCGATGGCAAAAGAAGGCAATCTGGAAGCCCCGACCCGGCACCCGATCGACTGGAAGGGCGCAGACTACTACAACGAAGAGTCCACCTTCACGGAACTGGAGCGCATATTCGACATCTGCCACGGCTGCCGTCGTTGCGTCAGCCTGTGCGGTTCGTTCCCCACGCTGTTCGACCTGGTGGACGAGAGCAAGACGATGGAGGTCGATGGTGTCGACAAGAAGGACTACTGGAAGGTGGTGGATCAGTGTTACCTGTGTGACCTGTGCTACATGACCAAGTGCCCCTATGTGCCGCCGCATGCGTGGAACGTGGATTTTCCGCACACCATGCTGCGCGCCAAGGCCATCAAATTCAAGAAGGGCGAGGTCGGCGTTGGTGAGCAGTTGCTGGCCTCGACCGACGTGCACGGAAGCCTGGCCGGCATTCCGATCGTGGTGCAGACAGTCAACGCGGTCAACCACACCAAGCCAGCCCGTGCGCTGATGGAAAAGGTGCTGGGCGTGGACAAGGACGCCTGGTTGCCCGATCTGGCCAAAAAGAAGTTCCGCTCGGCAGCGCCCAAGGCCAAGGAGTACCCGGTGCGCGATGGCGCCAAGACGCCCGGCAAGGTGGTGATCTACGCGACCTGTTTCGTGAACTACAACGAGCCGGGCATCGGGCTGGACCTGCTCAAGCTGCTGGACCACAATGCAGTGCCGTATGTGCTGGTCGAAAAGGAAAAGTGCTGCGGCATGCCCAAGCTCGAACTCGGCGACCTGGAGTCGGTGCATGACAACAAGGAAATCAACATCCCGATCCTGGCAAGATACGCCAGGGACGGCTTTGCCATCCTGTCGGCGGTGCCCAGTTGCACCCTGATGTTCAAGCAGGAATTGCCGCTGATGTACCCGCGCGACGCAGCTGTGAAGTCGGTGCAGGAGGCCATGTGGGACCCGTTCGAATACTTCATGGCACGCAAGCGCGACGGCCTGCTCAAGACCGAATTTGTGCAGGCGCTGGGCAAGGTCAGCTACCAGATCCCCTGCCACGGCCGGGTGCAAAATATCGGAAAGAAGACCGAGGAGATGCTCAGGATGGTGCCGGGAACCAGCGTCCACACCCATGAGCGTTGCTCCGGCCATGCAGGCACATTCGGCGTGAAGAAGGCCACCCACCAGATGGCCATGAAAATTGGCAAGCCGCTGTTCAAGGCGATGGCCAACCACAAGGACGGCGGTCTGCCCGATGTGATCAGTTCCGACTGCCCGCTGGGTGGTCACCACATCGCGCAGGGCTTCGACGTCAACCAGCTTGGCGCTGTGCCGCAGAAGCACCCCCTGACCCTGGTACGCGAGGCCTACGGGCTCAAATAGCCGACATGCGACGATTGGAGAATACGATGCAACTGACCGGACATATCACCCCCGAGAGCCTGATGAGCCTGGAGGCCTACAGCAAGTACCGCAAGGCGCACAAGAGCGCGGTGCTCGCGCACCGCAAGCTGCGCTCGGTGGCCCTTGGCGAACACATCACGCTGCAGTTCGAGAGCGAGATGACGATCCGCTACCAGATCCAGGAGATGCTGCGGATCGAGAAGATCTTCGAGGAAGAGGGCATTTTGCAGGAGATCGAGGCCTATGGCCCACTGCTGCCCGATGGCAGCAACTGGAAGGGCACCATGCTGATCGAGTACCCGGACGTGAACGAGCGAAAGCGCGAACTGGGGCGGCTGATCGGCGTTGAGGATCGCATGTTCGTCGAGGTCGAGGGCATGGCGCGGGTATATGCCATTGCCGATGAGGACCTGGATCGCGAAAACGACGAAAAAACCTCGGCGGTGCATTTCGTGCGCTTCGAACTCACGCGCGCGATGTGTGCCGCCGTCAAGGCCGGTGCCAGCGTCAAGCTCGGATGCGACCACACCAACTATCCGGCCCACACCAGCATCGCACCGGAGGCGCTGGCCTCGCTGGCCGGCGACCTGCGCTAGGTCCAGGACCGCGGCCAAAGCCAGGGTTCTGGTCATGGCAGACCCGCTGAATATCGGTGTCGTCGGCCTGGGCGTCATGGGCCAGCGCATGCTCGAGCGGCTGCGGCCGCATCCCCGTCTCAACACGACGATGGTCTGGGATGCGAATCCCGACACCCTTGCGCGCACGCTGGAACTGCATCCCGAACTGCACGCTGCGGGGTCGGTCGAGCAGGTGATTGGCAGCGCCGGCCTGCATTGTTTGTACATCGCCACGCCGCCGGTGGCCCACGTGCGGCTCAGCCAGGCTGCTTTCGATGCCGGCCTGGCGGTATTTTGCGAGAAACCCCTGACCGTTGATTTCGACCCGGCACGTCGGGTCGTTGGTCGCATCGCCGACGAACATCTGCGTGCGGCGGTCAACTTCTCGTTGGCTTCGTCCAAGGGGCTTGGATACCTCCAGAAGATATTCGGTTCGACATCATCCAAGCCGCTGGGTGCCGTACGGCAGGTGGAAATCGATCTCGGGTTTGCGGCCTGGCCCCGTCCGTGGCAGATGGCCGCCGGTCCCTGGCTGTCGGAGCGTGTCGAGGGAGGTTTCGCGCGCGAAGTACTGTCGCACTTTATTTTCGTGCTGCAACGGGTGCTGGGACCTGCGACGGTGTGGGGAGGCAAGGTCGTCTATCCTTCTGGCGGGCACGGTGCCGAGACATCGCTGGAGGCCGAACTGCGCATCGATGAGGTCGGGGTGCGGATCAAGGGCCGTGTTGATCCAGCGGTCGGCGTGGCAGATCGCAACCGCATGGTGTGGCGAGCCGATGGCGGCGAGATCAATCTGCGCGACTGGTCTGGCGTTACCTACCAGCGCCAGGGAGCGGCCGAGCGCTCGCTGGGCGATGCCGGGGCGATGCGCATCGCCGCGCAGCTCGAACAGATGGAACAATGGGTGGCCATGATCGAAGGCCGCGAACACCTGTTGCCCGGATTCGCCGAGGCCCTGGCGGTGCAGGAAACCGTCGAGGCCATATTGCGCGCCGCCTGAATCGTGCCTGCGCGCGCGGGGTATCTGGCGCCGCGTGTCGCATGTGTTGGCGCGGCTGGGATAATCAGCCCTGAAAGGTTGCCGTTAGCCTCATGCTGTTAGTTTTGTCGCCGGCCAAGTCGCTGGACTATGCATCCCCCCTGCCCGACGTGCCCCACAGTGAGCCGCTGTTCGTGTCCGAGTCGGTCCGGCTGATCCGCGAACTGCGCAAGTTAAAGGCCTCGCAGATCGCGGAACTGATGGATCTGAGCGAGGACCTGTCGCGGCTCAACGTGGCGCGCTACAAGGCCTGGCGCCGGGCCGTTCCGCCCCAGACATCGCGCCAGGCTGTGCTGGCCTTCGACGGTGATGTATATGGCGGCCTGCAGGCCAGGAGCCTTGCCCCCGATGACCTGGCCTGGGCGCAGGAGCACCTGGCCATCCTGAGCGGCCTGTATGGTGTGTTGCGCCCGCTGGATCGCATGCAGCCCTACCGGCTGGAAATGAAGACCCGGCTGGCCAATGAGCGTGGCAGCAACCTGTACCAGTTCTGGGGCAAACGCATCGCGCAGTACCTGAACAAGCGCCAGGCTGGATGCGATGCGCCGGTACTCGTGAACCTGGCCTCGCAGGAATATTTCAGATCGGTGGACCGCAAGACGCTCCAGGCGCGCGTGGTGGATTGCGTTTTCCAGGAAACCCGCGGCGCCCAGCACCAGGTCATCAGTTTCCTGGCCAAGCGGGCGCGCGGACTGATGGCGCGGCATGCGGTGCGCCTGCGGGCCACCGACGTGGCGCAGCTCGAATCGTTCGACGCAGAGGGGTATGCGCTGGCGCGCTGCGCCTCGACGCCGGATCGGCTGGTGTTTCGGCGAAATGCCCCCAGCTAGAAGGTCGCTGATTCGCCGCATGCCGGTGCGCACCACGGCCGGCGTCGGCCGCGTGACTTGGGCATTCAATGTCAGGGCAGCTCGACTGCGCATGGGCGCGCAGCCGCATTGCAGCAGCGGGGCAGTCAGCGTGGCAACAACAACCGTGAAATCAGGATCAACATGAAAGTCAAGGCAAACGGCATCGACATCGAAGTGGAAGACACCGGGGCCGGATCGGGTGCCGAACGTCCGGTCGTGCTGCTGATCATGGGCCTGGGCATGCAACTGGTGGCGTGGCCACCGGCGGTGGTGCAATTGTTGTCGGATGCCGGCTACCGGGTGATCCGATTCGACAATCGCGATATCGGGTTGTCGCAACATTTCGACCATCTGGGTACTCCCAACATCGTCTGGGCGGGAATCAAGCACCGCCTGGGATGGAACATCAAGGCCCCGTACTCGCTGAGCGACATGGCGGCCGATTCGATCGGCGTGCTCGACGCGCTGGGTGTCGCCAGGGCGCATGTGGTGGGTGTGAGCATGGGCGGCATGATCGCGCAGCGGGTCGCATTGGCGGCACCCGACCGGGTGCAGAGCCTGACCAGCATCATGAGTTCCAGTGGCGCGCGCGCGCTGCCGCAGGCCGACTCGAAGGTGATGCGGGTGTTGTTCAGCCGCCCGGCCAACAGCTCGCGCGATGCCATCGTGGCCCACTACGTAAGGCTTTACAAGGCCATCGGCAGCCCCGGCTTCCCGACCGACGAAGCCGAGTTGACGCGGCGCATCGCGGTCGGCGTGGACCGCAGCTTCCACCCGTCCGGGACCTTGCGCCAGATGGTCGCGATTGCCGCCGATACCACCCGCGCCCAGGAACTGGCGCGCATCAACAAGCCCACACTGGTGTTGCATGGCCACGCCGATCCGCTGGTGCCGTTGGCGCATGGGAAGGACACGGCACAGCGCATACCCGGCGCGCTGTTCGCGGGCATCGAGGGCATGGGCCATGACCTGGCCGCCGGCGTCGTCGAGCGCCTGCTGCCACATATGGCACCATTTCTGCTGGCCCATCGCTGAGCGCCGCCATGTTCACTCCCGAGCAGTCCCTGTTGGGCAAGGCGACGCAGTACCCGGATCAATACGATCCGGCTCTGTTGTACCCGATCGCGCGTGCACCCCATCGCGCCGAGATCGGAGTCGGCGCTACGCTGCCGTTCCTGGGCGCCGATCTGTGGACCGCGTTCGAACTGGGCTGGCTGAACCGGCGCGGCAAGCCAGAGGTGGCACTGTGTCATTTCACGGTACCGTGCGAGACGCCCCATATTGTCGAAAGCAAGTCGTTCAAGCTGTATCTGGGCAGTTTCAACAACACCCGGTTTGGCGATGTGGAAGAGGTGCAGGCCCGGCTACGCGATGACCTCAACGAAGCCTTGTGGCGCGGTACTCCGGCGGTGGGTGCCGGCGTCGGCGTAAAGATACTGTCGCCCGAGCTGTTTGACCGCGAACCGGTGCAGGAACTCGATGGCCTGAACCTGGACCGCCTTGACGTGGAATGCACCCGGTACACGCCGGCGCCAGAGCTGCTGCGCGCAGATTTCGAGTTCCAGCCGGTGACCGAGACTCTGAGCAGCCGGCTGCTCAAAAGCAACTGCCTGGTGACCGGTCAGCCCGACTGGGGCAGCGTGCAGATCAGTTACAGCGGGCCGCAGATCAACCAGGAAGGCCTGTTGCAGTACCTGGTGAGTTTTCGCAACCACACCGAAGTCCATGAGCAGTGCGTGGAGCGTATCTACATGGACATCTGGCGCCGCTGCAAGCCCGCGCGGCTGTCGGTCTATGCGCGCTACACCCGCCGCGGCGGGCTGGACATCAATCCGTTTCGCACCAGCGCGCCGCAGGCCTTGCCGCGCAACGTGCGAACCGCCCGGCAGTAGCTAGGAACGGCGCTGGCTCAGCCGTCGGCGTCCCGCGATGCGTTGCAGCAGCGCCAGATCGGGAAAGTCGGCGGCGCGCTTGTCCTTCATTGCGCGCACGGCCTCGCCGACATGCCGGTTGCTCCAGATCGCCCCTTGCAACCAGCCTATCTGCTTGAGCGCGTCGTCGACCGAATGGTCGCGTGGTCGTCGATAACCGCATTCACCAGTCCGACCGCCAGCGCAGCGCGGCCGGCAGGCGGCGCCCGGTATAGGCCATCTTCTTGGCCACAGCCTCGGGAATCAGCTTGGGTAGGCGCTGCAGCGTTCCGACATCGGCGACTATGCCGATGTTGATCTCCTGGATGCAGAAAAAAGCGTCGGCCGTCGCATAGCGCAAACAGCAGGCGGTGACAATGTCGACGGCGCCGCCGATGCAGCCACCCTGGATTGCCGCGATCACCGGAACGCGCAAGGATTCGAGACGGGTGAAAGTGGCCTGCATGCCG
The DNA here is from genome assembly GCA_031396205.1 of Rhodoferax sp. Taxonomy (GTDB): domain Bacteria; phylum Pseudomonadota; class Gammaproteobacteria; order Burkholderiales; family Burkholderiaceae_C; genus CAISIP01. The sequence continues at coordinate 7,638 of JANNKH010000078.1, read as the reverse complement.
GCCAGCGTGTCCAGGATCGCGGCGCGGCCTTCGGGGCAATGGTCGTCCATCTGGATGCCGCCGGAGAAAACATCCAGTGCCATGCCGGCGCTGAAATGCTTGCCGGTGCTCGACAGCACCAGCACCCTGGCCTGGCCTCTTTGGTGCAGATGCACCAGCACTGCGTCGAGTTCGCGCCGGAACTGCGCGTTCATGGTGTTCATCGCCTGCGGCCGGTTCAGCACCAGATGGGTGATCCCATCTTGATGGCCAAGAGAAAAATGATGCAGGGTGGCGAACGCGTCGAAAGTGGTGGTATCTGCATGGGACATGGCGCCACTGTAATCCCACACCGGATGGAAGGTTCCTGCCGGATTGCTGAATCCGTTCCGCGCGCTGCTACGTATTCATGGCACAGCAGCCGCTGTACCACCTATCCAGGAGATCGACCATGAAACTGAAATTCGGAGCCCTGTCCGGGGCCTGCATCCTGCTGCTTGCTGCCGGCGGTGCCAGCGCGTCGAGCCATCGCGAGGCGCCTTTCATCACCACCAGTCCCAAGGTGGACGGCACCGACTTTTACCTGTTCCGCAGTTACGAGGGCGTAGCCGCGAACGGGAGTGGCGGGCGCTCGGACTATGTGACGCTGCTGGCCAACTACCAGCCACTGCAAGGCCCCTATGGCGGCCCCAACTATTTTTCGATGGATCCGAATGCGCTGTACGAAATCCATATCGACAACAACGGTGACGCACGGGAAGACATCACATTCCAGTTCCGCTTCCAGAACGCGCTCAAGTCGATTCCACTGACCATCGGCGGTGCCAGCGTACCGATCCCGCTGATCCAGGCCGGCGCGGTCAGCGGTCCCAATGCCGCCAACCTGAACGTCAACGAAACCTATTCCGTCACCGTCATGCGCGGCGACCGACGCAAAGGGGCCGCGGCGCCAGTCGTCAAGGCGGGCGGCGGCGCCAGTTTCGACAAGCCGGTCGACAACATCGGCACCAAGACGATTGCAGATTACCCCGCCTATGCGGCACAGCATATCTACAACGTCACCGTTCCGGGTTGCCCGAGCGGCAAGGAGCAAGGCCGGGTGTTCGTAGGCCAGAGGGCGGAAGGTTTTGCCGTCAACCTGGGCACGATCTTTGACCTGGTCAACGCGCCGGCCGCGTTCCTGCTGGACCCGGCCAACAAGGATGCCGCCGGCAATGGCGGACAACACTACATCCAGAAAACCAATGTCACGACGATGGCCGTCGAAGTCCACAAGGACTGCCTGACCGCCGGTGGCGAGCCGGTCATCGGCGGCTGGACTACCGCCAGCCTGCGCCAGGGTCGCCTGCTCAATCCCAAGCCGGGCTCGGGCAACGACAAGTCCGAAAAGGCTGGTGGCGCCTGGACCCAGGTGTCGCGCCTGGGCAATCCGCTGGTCAATGAAGTGGTCATCGGCCTGCCGGACAAAGACAAGTTCAACGCCTCCAGCCCGAAGGACGATGGCCAGTTCCTGACCTATGTGACCAACCCGACCCTGCCGGCCCTGCTGGGCGTGGTGCTGGGTGCCAACGTTGCGCCGACCAACTTCCCGCGCACCGACCTGGCCACCACCTTCCTGACCGGTATCACCGGCGTCAACAAGCCGGTGGCCAACCCGACACCCTCGGAAATGCTGCGCTTGAACACGGCGATCGCGCCGGTGCCATTCGCGATGCAGAACAGGCTTGGCGTGGCGGGCAATGCACTGGCGGCCGGCACCGACAATGCGGGTTTCCCGAACGGCCGCCGGCCCAAGGACGACGTGGTCGACATCGCGCTGGTGGCCATGCTCGGCGGCCTTTGCGTGATCAATGGCACAGGGGACTCTCTCAAGCTCAACAGCATTCCGGGTGTGCCGGGCGCGACTTCGGCCTGCAACGCCAACAGCGTGCCACTGGGTGCGGACTCGGCCAAGATCCACGACGCGGTGGACCAGGCCACGGTGCCGTTCCTGCCTGGTTTCCCGTACCTCAACACGCCCAATCCAGGGGCGATGTAACAACCGCAATCAGGAGAAATACGCATGAACAGGACTACGAAAGGGCTGGCGGCCGTGTTGCTGGCCAGTGTCATTGTGGCCGGGTGTGGCGGCGGCGGGGACGGCGCAGTTCCCGCGCCGGACATCAGCCAGAGCGCCAGCGCATTGGTGGATTTCATCAACGCGCTGATCGCCGGCACCAGTGAAACCAGTGACCCGATCGACATCGATCCGCTCACGCTGGTGATGGACAACGCCGGCGATCCGGCGCCCTTGTAACTGCTGTTGGCCATGCTCCCATCGCGCAAAACCATGGCTGTTGGCGTGCGACGGGCGCTGGCCTCGGCCCTGCTGCTGGCGCATGCCGCCAGCGGGGCCGCTACCTTGTTGACGCCTGCGGGTGACGACGAGGTTGTTGAAATTCTGCCGGCAGTCACCGTCGGTCGGCCAGTTGCAGCTCCCAACGCTGCGCTTGCGATGGACCCGATTGCGCTGGCAGGCCAGGTGCGCGCCGAGATTGCGCTGGCGCGACAGACTGGCGACACCCGCTATTGGGGCCGGGCGCAAGCGCAGCTCGGGCCGTGGTGGGACAAGCCTGCCGCACCGCCGGATCTGGCGGTATTGCAGGCCACGGTGTTGCAGGGCCGTCATGCCTTCGACGCGGCGCGGCAGGTGCTGTCGAGCGCGTTGGCGCGTGCACCGGGCCATGCCCAGGGCTGGCTGAACCTGGCCAGCCTGGAGCGGCTGCAAGGCCACTACGATGCCGCGCTACGGTCCTGCGACGCGGTGGCGCGGGCCGGCGCGATGCTGTACGCGCAGGCCTGCCAATGGGAAACCGCATCGCTGCAGGGGCGCCAATCGTCAGCCGAGCGCGGTTTGCGGCAGCTGGCGGACAGCAACCCCGACAAGGGTCAGCAGGCCTGGCTGTTGTCGCTGCTGGCCGAGAGCCTGGAGCGCTCCGGTCAGGATGCGCTGGCATTGCAGTCCTACCGGCGCAGCCTGGCGCTGGAGCCCGATCTGTACACCGCCATTGCGCTGAGCGATCTGCTGCTGCGCACGGGCCAACCGGCACAGGCGCTGGCGCTGCTGGCGCCGCTGCCGCAGACCGATGCGGTGTTGTTGCGCCGTGCGACCGCGCTGCGCCGCAAGGGCGACGCGCAGTGGCGCGCCATGCGCGCAGAACTGCGCGAGCGGACCGCCGAACTGCGCCGGCGCGGCGACGATCTCGCGTTGCACGGTCGTGAACTGGCATTGATCGCCTTGTGGCTGGACGACGACGCCGCCGGTGCGCTGGCGATGGCGCGGCGCAACCTGGCGCTGCAGCGTGAACCGGTCGACTGGTGGATAGCGTTGCATAGCGCGCGAATGGCCAAGGACATGGCGGTGCTCGCGCAAATCGAGACCGAGCGCGACGCAACCGGCTTGCGTGACCGTCGGCTAGATGCTGTGCAAACCGCATCGGTGCGCTTGGGGAACCGACCATGACGCCGCGCCCGCCGCTGGCGCGCTGGATACCTCGCCTAAGTGGGCCGATGCTGTTCCTGCCGTTGCTTTTGTTGCTGCTGTGGGCCGGGCCGGCGCTGGCGCACAAGGGCAGCGATGCCTACCTGGATGTGCAGCAGGGCGGCGGGAATGGCGTTGGGGCTGGCGTGGAATCCCGGGAATCGGAGCGCGACTCGCCACGGCAGATCCGCTTCGTGTTGTCGGTTGCGCTGCGCGACCTGGACCAGCTGGTGGCGGTGGACGCCAATAGCGATGGCCGTATCACCTGGGGGGAGGTGAAGGCGGCCACGCCGGCCTTGCTGGCCACGCTGGACCACAACGCCAATACAGTGCCGCCCGGCACGGCACAGTCCAGTGCCCCGGGCGGTGGCGCCGGTGCCGCGGCCTGCCGGCTGGCCTGGCAGGCCGATGGCTTGGAGCGTCGCAGTGACGGTAGTTACCTGCGCGCGGTGGCGCAGGCGCAGTGCGCCTTCGCGCAGCCACTGGCCTTTTACTACACCCTGTTTCGAGCGCAAGACTCAACGCACCGCCTGCTGGTGTCGGGACGGCTGAATGGCACAGACCTGCTCAGCACGACCTCGCCGCAGCACACAGGGCCATTGTTGTTGCGCGCGGTAGCCGGCGGCGCCGCGACCGGGCTGGGCGGCGGCGACGCCGCGCTCAGCACCGGGCGCTGGGACACTTTGCATCATTACTTCGGGTTGGGCGCCCAACACCTGCTGCAAGGTTATGACCACCTGGCTTTCCTGCTGGCGTTGGTGTTGCCCCTGCAACTGGTATTGGGCCGGCGATCCGGTGCCCTGGCGGCACGCACTGCGGCCACGATCGAGGCGTCGGGAACCGCGGCCTGGCTTGCGCTGCTGCGGACGGTCACCGCATTTACCGTCGGCCACTCGATCACGCTGGTGCTGGCCACGTTCGGCTTCACGCAGGCCTCGCCGCTGTGGGTCGAGCCGGTGATCGCATTGTCGATCGGAGTCACTGCCTGGCTCAATCTGCGCCCGATCGCCGGGTTCCGCACCGAATGGCTGGCGCTGGCTTTCGGCCTGGTGCATGGCTACGGCTTTGCCGGTCTGCTGCAGGAAGCGGCGGCACCCAGCGGACTGCTGGGTTGGGCCTTGGCGGGTTTCAACCTGGGCGTCGAAGGCGGCCAACTGCTGGCTGTGGCGGTGTGGGTTGTGCTGGTACAGGCGCTGGTGCGCCAGCGCTGGTACGTCGCCGTGGTGGTGCGTGGCGGGTCGGCCTTGTTGTTGATGCTGTCGGCGTTGTGGTTCTGGCAGCGGGTGGTCTGACAAGCAGATGTGTTCGACAAAAATCTTGCGCCTGCCTTGATCCTGTGCGAGCGCCCAGGAGCCTTGACACGACCAGCCTCGATGGACACGCGCGGGCGAGCAAAACCCGATAGGGCGGGTTCACTTGCACTGTGTAGCGTGCGGCTCGCGCATGCGCGGCGCGTGCGGCACGGGACCGATCAGAATAATTGCCCTGTCCAGATATCTGCGGTCGCCGCCTCGCGCACCTGGTGCGCCGTGCCCCCGCCCGGCGGCTTTTGCTGCAGCTCGCCGGCCTTGAGCAGCGACCCGACGCGCACCCCCAGCAGCCGCAGGCGGCGTAGCAGCGGCACGCGCTTGAGGCATTGGCCGGCCGCGTCGCGAATGGCCTGCGCATCGGACGTGTAGCTGTCCAGTGTCTGGTCGCGGGTGACGATCTTGAAATCGTCAAAGCGCAGCTTGATGCCGATGGTCTTGCCGACAAATCCCCTGCGCTGCAAGTCGCCGGCGACCTGCTGGCACAGCCGGGTGAAGATGGCGCCGAGCTCGGCGCGGTCGCGCACCGCATGCAGGTCGCGCTCGAAGGTGGTCTCGCGGCTCATTGACACCGGCTCGCTTTCGGTCACCACCGGGCGGTCGTCGCGACCCCAGGCGGCGCGGTGCATCCAGGTGCCGGTGGCCTGGCCGAAGTGGTCGATCAGCCACCGCTCGTCCCTGGCTGCGAGCTCGCCGACGGTGTGGATGCCGAAAGCCTGCAGCTTGGCGTCGGCCTTGGGGCCGATGCCGTTGATCTTGCGGCAGGCCAGCGGCCAGACCATGGACTGCAGGTCGTGCTCGTACACGATGGCGATGCCATTGGGCTTGTTGAACTCGCTGGCCATCTTGGCCAGCAGCTTGTTGGGCGCCACGCCGACCGAGCAGGTAAGGCCGGTCTGGTCGAAGATGCTCTTCTGGATCAGCCGGGCCAACGTGCGCCCGCCCTCGCGCTGGCCGCCGGGCACCTCGGTGAAATCGATGTAGACCTCGTCCACGCCGCGGTTTTCCAGCTGCGGCGCGATTTGCAGGATGATCTGCTTGAACGCACGCGAGAAGCGCCGGTATTCTTCGAAATCGACCGGCAACTGGATCGCCTGTGGGCACAGCCTGGCGGCCTTCATCAGGCCCATTGCCGAGCCGATGCCGAATTGGCGCGCCTGGTAGGTGGCCGTGGTGATGACGCCGCGGCCAGCGTAGTCTTTCAGGCGCGCGAACGCATCCAGCGGGATATGGGCGCGCGGATTGCCCCCGGCCTGTGCCGCTGGGTTGTCCTGCAGCGACTTGAGCGCCGCCTCGACCGCGCTGCGCCCGCCGCCGATCACCAGCGGCAGGCCCATAAGCTGCGGGTAACGCAGCAATTCGACGGATGCATAAAACGCATCCATGTCGAGGTGGGCGATGCGACGCAATGATGCGCTGTCGGTGTGGTTGGTATCGGAGTCGGTGTCTGTCACGCGTAGATCATCGTGCATTCTTCTTGCACACGATGGCGGGAAACAGCTGCGTCGTCGTCGTCATAGTTCTCGCCTGCGGCCGCCGGGGCCTGCCGAGGCATTGCCATCAGCGCATCGAGCGGGCTGGCAGTGCCGCCAGCAGCTACCTTGAGAACATGGGTGTAGATCATCGTCGTGCTGACGTCCGAATGACCAAGCAGCTCCTGTACGGTGCGGATGTCGGTGCCCGACTGCAACAGATGGGTCGCAAACGAATGGCGCAGCGTGTGCACCGATACCGGTTTGCAGACCCCTGCCAGCGCGACTGCCTTTTTCAGAGCCCGTTGCACGCGGTCTTCATACAGATGGTGGCGACGTACAACGCCCGAGCGTGGATCGACCGACAGGGCTGGCGAGGGAAACATCCAGAACCAGGCCCAGGTGTGGCCGACCTTTGGATACTTGGTGTCGAGCGCATGGGGCACTTCGACACCGCCCTGTTGCGCCTGCCGATCGGCCTCCCATTGGGCCCGCGCCGCTAGCGACTGCGCACGCAGCGCTGGCGCCAGCGAGCGCGGCAACATCACGACCCGGTCCTTGCCACCCTTGGCGTCACGCACGATGATGACCTGGCGGGCAAAATCAACATCCTTGATGCGCAGGCGCATGCCTTCCATCAAGCGCATTCCGGTGCCATACAACAAGCGCGCGATCAAGGCGGTGGCCCCGCTTTCGATCTGTGCCAGCACGCCGGCTACTTCGTCGGTGGTCAATACACTGGGAATGCGTGGCTTTCGGGTTGGGCGGTTGATGCCGTTCAACCAGGGAAGATCGATGGCCAGCACCTCGCGGTACATGAACAGTAAGGCGCTGAGCGCCTGATTGTGTGTCGATACCGACACCCGCCGTTCGTTGGCCAGCATCGTGAGGAACGCCTCGACCTGCGGCGCACCCATGTCACGCGGGTGCCGCATTGGCCCGTCGCTCCCCGACCAGCGCACGAAAAAACGGACCCAATAGACATACAGCTTCTCGGTCGCAAGGCTATAGTGCATGTACCGGATGCGCTCATGCACCTGATCCAGCAGACGGCTGGATTGGAGCGGAGCGGCGCCGGGTTTCATGGCGAATTTATAACTGGATTTTTATCCAGTATAGTTGCCGTGACGACAATCTGCAAGCGGCTTTCAGGAGGTTTTTTTGTTCAGTTTATCGAGCAAGTGCCAGGTTATTGAGCAGGTTTTGCTCCATACATTAGGTTGTATTGCATTGCCTTGCCAACATGGTTGACGATTTTCGAAACCTGGTCAGCGCGCGCGGCTTTTCGGCTGCTGCTTTGTCGCCGTTCTGGGGCGTTGGCGTTTGCGTTCGTGGCATGGGCACGCCTACGGGTTTGAAT
>JANNKH010000059.1:0-5432 GCA_031396205.1 Rhodoferax sp. | reverse complement strand
GTGCGGTGCCCGGCGCATGTCGCAGACGGCTGCCCACTTGGTCGACCACGTCATCCCCCACGTGCCGGTGCGCCAGTGGGTGCTTTCTCTGCCCATCCCGCTGCGCCTGTTGCTGGCCGCACAGCCCAAGCTGGTGACGCCGGTGCTGCAGGTGGTGCACCGCGTGATCACGCGCTATCTGCTCGGCCAGGCTGGGCGCAAGGCTGATGAAGCCGACGGCGGCGCCGTCACGCTGATCCAGCGTTTTGGGTCCGCCGCCAAACTCAACATCCACCTGCATTGCCTGGTGCTGGACGGCGTGTACCGGCGCGGCAGCGATGGTGCGGCGGTGTTCGTCGAAGCCGGTGTGCCCAGCGAGGACGAACTGCACGCGCTGCTGCACACGGTCATCACCTGGCTGATGAAGATGCTCACGCGCCGGGGCGTGCTGATCGACGAGATGGGGCAGACTTACCTGGCCGAGCCGCACGCCGGCGTTGACCAAGCGCGGACCCTGCGGCCGCTGCAGGCGGCGGCGGTTACCTTGTCTCGGCCTGAACCGGGGCCCGGCGTTCAAGCACAACGAGGCTTTCTCATTCCAGGTTGCGACCGATGACCAGGTCGAAACGGACCGTTTTTGGAACGCGATTGTCGGAAATGGCGGCCAGGAAAGCGAGTGCGGATGGTGCAAGGACAAGTGGGACTTTCGTGGCAGATCACGCCACGTGCCCTGACGGCAGCGATCGCCGATCCGGATCGAGCGGTGGCCAAGCGCACGTTCGACGCCATGATGGGGATGAGAAAAATCGACATCGCTGCGATCGAAGCGGCTCGGCGCGGCTGACGGCTCCGATGCCGGCCCGACCCCCGCCGCCGCCGCGACTGGGCGTTCGCCTGGATTGTCAGACTCCGTTCGGGCTGAGCCTGTCGAAGCCCCGGCGGGCCCTTCGACCCTTCGACAAGCTCGGGACAGGCCAAGCTCAGGGCGAATAGCTCTACCCAAATACACCTCAAGCGCCCACTACAGCAGCGAGTCGTGCAGCGCAATGTACTCCTGGGTGAGCTTGTGGCCGGGCTCCAAAAATACCATTGGCAAAGACAGCTCGTGGGATTCACGAATCCTGACTGACGAACTCAGGTAGGGTTGCAACACTGGCAGGCCCTCGTCGATCAACTCCTGAACCAGGCGCTGGGGCAGGTTGGCGCGCGGCTGGAACTGGTTGACGATGATCCCCTCGACCTGCAATTGAGCGTTGTGGTCGGCCTTGATCTCCTCGACGTTCTCCATAAGCAGGTACAGCGCTCGGCGAGAAAAATCGTCACAGTCAAATGGAATCAGGCAACCCTGGGCCGCAATGAGGGCGCAACGGGTATAGAAGTTCATGGCTGGGGGCGTGTCAACGTAGATCTGGTCGTAGTCTTCGCCCAGTTTCTGCAGCGCATCGCGCAGCTTGTAGATCTTGTGGCGCGATTCGAGCTTGCCCAGCAGTTCGTCGAGCAACGGGTTCGATGGCATGAGGTCCAACCCCTCCCACTGCGTGTTGACGATGTACTCGTGCGGGGCCTTGTCCCGAACGCTGAACTTCAAACTCTGCTCGAAGAACTCGGCAACATGTGGCATTTCTTCAGGCATGTCCTCCCCCAGAAGGTACCGGGTCGAATTGCCCTGTGAATCCAGGTCGATTACCAGGGTGCGAAGGCCCTCCCAGGCGCTGATGGCCGCAAGATTACAGGTGATAGTGGACTTGCCCACACCACCCTTTTGATTGAACACGACGTGATGCATTTTCGGGTAGACCCTGGAGTTGAATGGCCCAAAGTTTACGCGGTGAAGTGGCGCCGGCCGTGATGGGCAAGTTCGATAGTGTTGCTGGCCGATTGGTGGCCCGATAAAGCGTTTATATGAGAAATTGCTTATATTGACATGGTTCGTTGGAACACACCCATGCTTTGCCGTGGAGGCAGCGGGCGTTTGATACCTGCGGGGCTGTCGATCGCAGGGACTGGTGCGCGTTGGCGGCATCGATGCGGGCGCTTCGTTCCACGCCCGAACTTGCGACGGTGCTATGCCAAGTCGCACCGTTTGACAAACTGCTTGGCGCCCGAGGGCTTGATCCATGCCGGACGCCACAGAGCCGCGTCGACGATGCAATGAAAGACGAGAAATTCTAGGCTGATCAAGGCACGCAACATCGCGCTGGAACGAGCACTCGTGGGATCGCCTTGTCCGGTTGCATCGACCACCAGGGCATCAACAGCGTTGCGCCGCCCGCGGTCGCCTTATCGCAGGCCGAAAAACGACGCCACAAAGATGACGACAACGACCAGGCCGATGATATAGATGATACTGTTCATGGGGTTTCCTTTGCGTAAGGGTGCAGGGGATCGGGTGCTCTCGGCGCATCAAGGCGCCACGAGTACCCGCAATTCACTTGTACCCTTGGCAGATTGCGGCGGTCGGTGTGCCAGCGCACACAGGCTGGCCCTTTTGGCGCGTATACCTGAGCATTCAACCCCGAGCTGGGTCTGGCCGTGAACCCGTCGCCCAGGCCCCAGCCCTGGGCAACCACCACCGCCATGAAGGACTGCCATGTCAGACATGCCAAAGCCCGGCGCTGCGGCGCAGGCCTCCAGTGGATTGCGGGTCACGCTCAGGAAGGCGCTGGGCCGCCTGTTGGACTGGTTCGTGATCCAGTCGCTAACCGTCAAGGTGGCGGTCCTGGCCATCGCCGTGCTGATTCCGCCCACTGCCCTCTACGCGAGCATCTATCTGCAAAGGCAGGCAGACCTGGCCCGTCAGGTCACGGCCATGGCGGCTGCGGGCCGGCCTGGCGAGGGGGTCTGGTCGTTCAACGACCAGCTTCCCGTGGTTTTTGGCACCGGCTCGGTATTGGGCTTCCTGGAAGCGAATCCGGTCGAGCACATCACCGTGGTCTACGAGTCGCTGATGTGGAACGTCTCGGAGCGCATAATCCTGATCGAATCGCAAGGCCGCCAGCTTGCCTATTACCCGAGCGACATGGAGTCCGACATCTTCGCCGCCAAGGCAGTGACCGCGCCGTGGGGCGGCAAACTGGTGTTTGTTCCGCGCGCCGAACTAAAGGCCGGAGCGCGCGACGTGTTCGAGCGACTGGACCAGCGCTTTGCCAACGCCCGGCCGCTGTCCGAGAAGAACGGATGGAAGGCCGCGGTCAGCGGCGCCCTGTCGGCCGCGCTGACGCTCGGCTTGCTCGCCTTCCTGTACTTCCAGCTCAAGGTCCAGTTCAAGTCACTCAAGTTCATCGAACCGGCCCAGGTGCTGGGCTCCATCGACGATCTGGTGGGAATGGACGACATCAAGGCCGAGGTGGCGCAAATCAAGGACCAGTACCAACGCCGTGGGGCCTACGCCGAGTACGGCATCCGCAAGCCATTCAACGTGATGTTCAGCGGGCCGGCCGGCACCGGCAAGACCAAGCTGGCCAGTTATCTGGCCAAGGAACTGCGCCTCCCCATCCTGTTTCACTCGGCGGCCAACCTGGAGACGGGTTACGTGGCTGGTGGCTCGAAAACGCTGGACCGCATCATGGCCATGGCCAAACGGCGGCGCCGCTGCATCGTCTTCCTGGACGAGGCACAGGACCTGTTCATGAAGCGCGGCGGCCGCCGGAAGTTCGACGACGATACCGCCAACTCGCTTTTGGCGGTGCTGGACGGCGTACGCAGCAAGAGTGACGCGGAGATCATCTGGATCGTGGCCAGCAACTTCAACAGCGAAACCATGCAGATGGACGAAGCGATGCTGCGTCGTTTTCAGATGAAGGTGGACTTTCGCATGCCCAACCGCGAAGAGCGGCAGGCGATCATCGGCCATTACCTGGGCCAGCGCGCGAACAAGGTGCTGCCTGGCCTGGACCTGCGCCACCTGGTGGACATGACCGAGGGTCGTAGCCCGGCCGACCTGGAGACCATCGTCAATCAGGCGGGCATCACGGCCGTGCAGGTGGGCGACCTGATAGGCGCCGATACCCTGATGCAGGCCGCCGAGCGGGTGCTGGTCGGCAACGTCAACACCCACACGACGCAGGAGCGCGAGCGCGACCGCCGCATCATTGCCGTGCACGAACTGGGCCACTTCCTGGTGGACCTCGAACACGAACGCCGCCTTGCCGACGGCAACTGGGACGGCATCATGGCGGACATGAAAACCATCAAGATTTCGCTCAAGGCCAATCCACGCAGCAACGCCCTGGGCTTCGTGGTGCACAAGCAGGGCGCCAACCTGCTCAAGACCAAGGGCGACATCGAGCACGAGGTGCGTGTGCTGTTGGGTGGCATGGCCAACGAAGAGCTGTTCTTTGGCGAGCAGGGCACCACCAACGGGGCGCACAACGATATCACCCGTGTGACGCGGTTGCTGCACCACGCGGTGGGCGAGATGGGCATGTACCGCAAGACCCGGCTCAATTTCGGCGCGCTTGCCAGGGACAGCCACGGCGCAGAGCGCGACCCGGACGCACAAACCCGCTCCATCATGGAAGCACAGAGCGAGCGCCTGTACGGTGAAACCAAGACCTTGCTGGCCCGTCACAAGCCGCTGACCGAACACCTGATGGGCAAACTCCTGGAGGCCGGCGAGATGAACCTGAGTGCGGTGCTGTCAGAGATTCGTGGATTTGAAGCGGCGGTTCAGCGCGGATGACCGGCGCCCCGGCTACCGGCGCTACCTGTCGGACAAGGCGATTCGGATTGTCGAAGCGAAGGCATCTTGAGGTCATCGTTCGACTCCAGTCAATCCTCGCAATCCCGGGGATCGCCACGCCCCCGGAAAACTGGAATGCCAATCGGAAACGTCCGTCCACGCACGTCAAGGAAAGCCTGCTCGAACCGGGGCAAACCAGAGTTGCTGGCTGAACAGGTCGCGGCACGGGTCGTCACCGCCAGGGTGATGTGCGCCGCCACAGCCGGCGGCAACCAGCGTCCAGTTTCCCCCCATCCTTGTGAACGTGGTGCCCGAGGAGTCAGTGGCTGCCAACCACTCAAATGGGCCTGATCTCGATCTCCGACGGTATGGGCATCGGGTTCGGGCAGCGCCTGACCCACGCAACCGCCTCTTCGATGGATGGCAACTCCCAGAGCCAATAGCCGGCGACGAGATCCCCCGTGAACGGCCCGTCAATGACAGCGCGCGTCGTCCCGTCGAAGCGCACTCGCTTTCCCTCGCGGCTCAGGCGCAGGCCGTCGCAGTCCTTCAACACGCCGGCTTTCTTGAGCTCTTCGTTGAAGACCTCCATCGCGGCCATCTGATCCTTCATCTGCAAGTCGCTCATTGCTACCAACCGAGCTTCGAGATCGGGGTTGGACTTGACCAAGATCATGAACTTCATGTTTAGCTCCTTCTTCAATATTCCAGTTTCGGATACCAGTCGCTGCCGCGCCCACCAGGCGTCCAATCGAGGATCGTCCAGAGCGGC
>JANNKH010000036.1:0-14267 GCA_031396205.1 Rhodoferax sp. | reverse complement strand
GCCCTTCTGTCGCCCGTGCCGCCAGCCGCTGCATGAACTCCAGCGGTGACATGACCAGGTGCGTGGTCCCGTCGCGCCGAAATCGTGGCCAAGAAGCTAAGGCATCGCGGCGATCGGGCAACGGCTCGCGATCTCTTCGATTTGGCACTGGTCATAGAGCGTGAGCCTGTGCCGCTGGCCAAAGCAAGCGTATTTCTGACTCGCCACCGGGAGCAGTTTCTACAACAAGTGGACCAACGCAAGACGGTGTTGAAAGCGCAGTTCGAGGCTATCGACACCCTGGACTATCAGCCCTCGTATGAGCAGGCGGCAGAATCGGTGGCTGCCTATTTGTTGTCGCTGTCAAGGGGGCCGCCCCACGCCCTCAAGCGCATCATAAAAGCCGGGCGGCAGTTTGATGCCACACTGCGCCAACGACGCGATGGCGCTGGGTGTGCTCGACGCCGCGCGTTTTACCCTCATTTTGCGGGTGCGCAGCGGTGTCTCGGTGGTCGGGTTTGACGACATCCCGGCCGGCCAACCTGCTCGCCACCGTCAGCCAGCTGTTGCGGGACTCACCGGCGCGGGAGCAGCGTCAGGGTGAAAAGGTCGAATCCGCATGCCAGGCGCGTTCGGCAAGCACAGCTGCGGCAGACAACACAAGACTCGGAAAATAGCTAAAATGGGCAAATTAGGTATATTGGGGTATCCGCATGGCTGCTGTGTTGTCCTCCCGTACCGAGTCGCTGGAGCGTCTGTCCCGTACCTTGCCCAGCTTCTCGGCTACATCGCTGGTCGCCGGCATGCAAAAGGTCACCCGCACAGTCATGACCGAAGGCGCCATCGTCATCACGCGCCACGATGAGCCAACCATGGTGCTCATGTCGGTGGACCGTTATCTCAAGCTGGAGCAGGCCGCCGCACCGAAGCTCGACGCGCTGACACGCCAGTTCGATGACATGTTCGCGCAAATGCAGGGCCCCGATGCTGCCCAGGCCATGGCGGACGCATTTGCAATGGAACCCGAAGCAATGGGTGTTGCCGCCGTGCGTGCGGCCGGTGGCGTGCGCAAGGCGGGCAAGACTGCGAAGACGACCCAGGCCAGCTAACCGTGGCGGCGCAGGTTTTTGTTCTGGCTGGCGTCAACGGCGCGGGTAAGAGCAGCATCGGCGGCGCGGCGTTGCTGGTACGCAAGGTCCCCTATTTCAACCCCGACCTCGCTGCGCGCGTGTTGCTGCAATCACATCCGGGCATGGACCAGGAGTCGGCCAATGCGCATGCCTGGGCCATGGGCCGTGACGGCCTGGCGCGCGCCCTCGGTTCGGGCCTCAACTTCGCGTTCGAAACCACGCTGGGCGCCACCACACTCACGGACATGCTGCTGGCCGGTGCAGCGGCAGGCGCGCAGGTTCACGTCTGGTACGCAGGCCTGATGTCTGTGGAGCTCCACATGCAGCGGGTCCAGGAGCGTGTCGCTGCGGGTGGCCACGATATCCCTGAGCAAAAGATCCGCGATCGCTACGTGAACAGCCGCGCCAACCTCGTAAGACTGATGCCGCAGTTGGCCAGCCTGCGTGTGTTCGACAACAGCGCCAACGCGGACCCCAAGAAGGGGCAGCCGCCGCAACCGGTATTGCTGTTGCACATGGCCTCCGGGCGCATCGTGTCCCACATTGCCCTGGGTCGGGTGCCGCAGTGGGCAAAACCGATCCTGGCCGCGGCCGTGGGCGGCACACGGCATAGGAACACAGAGCCCAAGTAGTGACGAAGAAGACATCAACCTCCTCGCAATCGTTGACATCGCCAACGGCAGCCCTCCTTGTCCACCTCTTGCATGTCGCATGGATACTTTTCCTGGTCGCATCGGGTGTGCAGGCGCGGGGGCAACGGCACGACCACGCTTCGCTTTGAAGGCACCAACGTGAATGCGAAGGAACTGATCGCCTTTACTGTGAACCGCGCGGGCAATGACATGCTCCGCGTGGAGCTGGCCCAGCAGGACAGCCTGTTCGCGAGCCTCACCTGGGCACGGGGGATAGGCTTTTCAAACGCCCCTTTTCCTTCCTCACGGCACCCTGAATACGGCAGAACAGGGGCGGAACGCAGCTCCTGACGCGCATGAATCTGTCTTTGGATACAGGCTGAGATCTGCTGGCGAGCTGTTGGGCGTTGATGGCCCAGCCGAAAAGCGTCCTTCTCGGGCATCATCTACGGGTTACCCCTTGCCGTCGGGTCGCTTCCACCGGTCCCGCAACCACTCGGACGCAGCCGACCCCAGCGGCCCTGGTCGCCGGGTCGCCGGGTCGCTTACCCTGTCACGGGTGGTCAGCCTCGGGCCGCTTGCAGCGCCTGGCGACGGGCCGGCGCCCGGGGCGGCGCACGCGCCTGCAGTCCCAGGTGCGTGAGGATCTTCTCGATCACCGGCGGCTCCAGGATCGCCGCAATGATCCTCAGCTCGCCACCGCAGTTCGGGCAGTGCTCCAGGTAGAGGTCGAACACCCGCTTGAGCAGTGACGAGCGATCCCGCCGGATTCGCAACATACCGCGTCGCCCGCGCCGAGCCCTCCACACGTGATACTCCTTTCTCGACCCAGCGGTTCAGCCAGTGTTGCGCAGTGCGCCGCGCCACACTAAGGTGGCGACCCAGAAGCATGCTCAATGACAAACCACTTGGCTCTTTTTGAAGGGATTGCCGTAGTTCTTGTGGTGTGATCATGGCGCGATACTGGGAGCAATGGCGCGATGTCATGCAAGATTCAGGTATTGCGCCACAACTCCGCCCAGTTATCGCGCCACTCCGAAGCCGGCATGTTCGCCGAAGACATCTAATTGCTGCCCAGGACCGTCAACGGAGACGACATTGACCACGGCGGCTTCATCGCGCCGATTGGGCCAACGCCAAGCCCGCGATGCTGCCGCTCGGCCACCGAGGCCCCTGCGCTGGACGGAAAAGCCCGCGATGCCCTGCTCGCCAAAGCCGGCGTCGAAATCCGCTGCTTCATCTGTCTCGAACTCAGTGGCTTGTCCGCTTTGCAACGTTATGCGGGTATTGGCGAACAGCCGCTTTCTGGCAGTCAAATGTTGAGGTTGCCGGCATAACGTAACCACATTCGCGGTGAAAAAGACGGATTGACCTGAAACTTGTCACGCGGTCGGGCTTTGCCGATTCAGTTCGCTTGGCGACGGTGTTCGCCGCCGGCCTGGTAGCCTTGACGTGCGGCACGGCCTCGCTCGCCCGTTGGTATTCCTTCTCGATCATCGCGGACATGCGTGCTGCTGATCTGGTGGACTGGACGCTCCAGAGCACCCTGGCAATCAACAATCAAGGCGTCGTCAGTTACGACCTTACGAGGTCCATCGGCATTGAACTCCCTGGGGCAACGAATCTCTGTCCAGGAGACGTAGATGCCACCAAGGGGTCGCGGTTCTCTACGCACTCGGGCGCTTTCCCTGCGGCGCCACGCGAGTCCGCTTAATCCGCAACCAAGCAGCTACCAGGTGGAGGGCTTCCGTTCAAGCAATAGATTCGTGACGCGCCATCGGCCTGAGACGGGCTGGCCACCGACAGCACCGCCTGATGTGAGCACGGCAACGTCGGCGAATTTGTCAAAGACCCGCTGCTGTCGCCCGTCCGCGGCGGCGCCGGACGCAGCCTCCCATTGCCACTAGACCGAAGCTAACCAGCAGCCAGGCACTCGGTTCGGGGACAACAGAGGCCGCAGAGGAAATGGTCACCCTGGGGTCGTTGGACGACAGCGAAAACTCCCCGCTATTCAGAAAGTCAGCAATGAGTCCTCCGGTGATCCGGTCCCCGGTG
Organism: Rhodoferax sp.; assembly: GCA_031396205.1. Classification (GTDB taxonomy): domain Bacteria; phylum Pseudomonadota; class Gammaproteobacteria; order Burkholderiales; family Burkholderiaceae_C; genus CAISIP01. The sequence goes on along the minus strand of JANNKH010000036.1, from coordinate 10,471 downwards.
TTCGAGTCAATACTCGCTTGAACAGATAGTATCGCGTCGAGGATGAAGGAATCGCCGACGGTCAATGGTCCTTGACCGGCGTTGAAGAACGCTTGGCTCACGTCAACGATGCCGCGGTGATCGGTGACGATAGCAAAGCTGCTTGAGACGACTTGATCCGAAACCAAGCTACTCAGCTGCACACCCCCAAGGATGGGCCCTGCGCCGCGCAGGATGATCGAGAAGGTTGCGATGCCGGCATTTACCCCTGGTGTTTGGTGAGAAAACGAACCGTCGAATGTCCAGTTCAGGAGGATGGTCGGCGTGAGGCCGGAAGGGCCAACGAGCGTAAATTCGTTGTAAATCTCGGCGAACGCTCGTCCGAAGGCGCCATTACCATGGCCAGACACAGGACGAGTGAAGCCGCTCCCGGTGACGAATCCGCCAAGAGTCCCGAGGGCGGCATTCGCCCTGGCCGTTGTGCTTTGAAAGCCGCCAACAGCGCCGATACTGTGGGAGTCGAACGCATTCAAGACTCCATCCCCGCCGGTATCACGGTGAAGTCCAGGCGGGCCACCGCCGTACTCAACTACTACGGCTCCAGCTTGAGTGATAACCCCTTGGATCTCAGTGCCGGCGCCAAACCCAGAAGCAGGATGGAGTATCAATGCCGAGGCGGCCGGAGAAAACACGAGCTGAACGCATGCGGCAGTGAGGAGGACGAGAGGAGAGAACCTATTTTTGTGTCCGAAAACCAAGTCTAAAACTGAAGTGGTCACTGTGCGAAATATGCGGTTCACGGCACCGAATAAAGCATTCTTGATCATGAAAATTCTCCAGGTTGCGGAGGGGCTAAGGCGATTAAGTCGTAAAGTGGATCCCGAAGTCAAGACAATTGTGAACTCAGTTTAAGTTGCACTCGATTGCCCCACGCAGCTGGGCGGCGCTGCCCTGGTTTTTTTTGTATTCGGCATTGTTGGTATTTTCCCTATGGCGTACCCATTGAGATACGCGTCTTCGTGCTTGACGCCGCGCCACAGCCGCTCGACAAAAATGTTGTCAAACACGCGCCGCCGTCCATCCATGCTGATGGTCACGCCAGCGCGTTTGAGTGCGCCCGTGAAGCCCTCGCTGGTGAACTGTGAGCCCTGATCACTGTTGAACATTTCAGGCTTGCCGTGGGCACGCAAACCATCCTGCAGACAGTCCACGCAGAACACCGCCTCCATGCTGTTGCTGATGTGCCAGCTCAACACCCGCCGGGAGTACCAGTCGATGATTGCCACCAGGTAGGCAAACCCGCATTCGAGCCTGAGGTGGGTGATGTCCGTGCTATGGGTGGCGCGTGTACTCCTGGTCGATCAGTCGCTTGAAATCCTCATCGTCCTGGACAAGCAGCCGAGGCTCTTGCCGCGCACAGACCGTCGCTCCCGACACGCCTGCAAGCACGCATTGGTGCGTCAGTGCAACCGTTGCCGTGGCGTCTTTGTCGATCCACGCGTGGCGCGTCATGGCAAGCTCACTCTTGACTTTTTTTTGAGCCAGTCGAGTTCCGTCTTCAGTCGCCTGATTTCACCGTGCAAGCGATCCGGTGCGCTGTGCGCGGCACCGGTTGCGGACCCCATCTACCTTCAAACAAGGTCTTGGCTTGCTCCTGGATTTCCTTCTTTCACTTGCTGACCTGCACCGGGTGAACGCCGTACCTCCTGCCCGATCTGGTTGATCGTCTTGACCCTCGCACTGCCTGCAGGGCGACCTTTGCCTTGCACTCCGGCAGGGGGACATTGCGTTTCTTCGTTACTCATGATTTACTCATTTCTTTCGACAGTGTCCCTCTTAAACTACTGTCTCAAATCCCGGGTCCACTTTAGGCGGCCGTTAAAACAGGCCGCTGTAGGCGCCACCATCGAGCTGCAAATTCTGTCCGGTCATGAAACCCGACTGGCGTCAGCACAGATAGGCGCAGGCAGCGCCGAATTCGGCCGGATCGCCAAAACGTCGTGCCGGCAAGGAGTCGGTGATCTGGCGCCGTGCGTCATCGCGGCTGATGTTTTGTTCACGCATCAGACGCTGGGCCATGAACTCCTGGCGCGGCGTATCGAAGCGCTCAGGCAGCAGGTTGTTGATGGTCACGTTGTCGATGATCGCCTCACGGGACAAGGCCTTGGACAGGGCCTTGGACAGCGCCGTCAGGCCGGCGCGCGCGGCGCTGGACAAGCCCATCACCGGATGCGGCGATTTGACCATGGCCGAGGTGATGTTGACGATGCGTCCGAACTTGCGCGCGCGCATTCCTGGGATCACGTTACGCATCAGCAACGCGGCGGCGATCAGGTTGGTTTGCAGCGCGCCGATCCAGGCGGCGTGGTCCCATTCGGCGAGTTGTCCGGGGGGCGGGCCGGCGTTGTTGTTGACCAAGATGTCTGTGCGGGGCAGGCTGCCAGCAGCGCCGCGCGTCCCACCTCGGTGTTGATGTCCGCCCGCACCGGCGTTACCGTGGCGCCGCTCAGGCGCCGCAGTTCGGCCGCGGCCGCGAACATACGCGCTTGCGTGCGGCCATTGATGACCACGCCTGTTTGCTTTGTCACCAACTGATGCGCTGATCGACCTGATTGTCGGGTGTGGGTTGCGCCGCCAGATCGCAGTCTGACAGTGCCTCTACACCCCTCACCCAGCGGCGCATCACAGTCGTCCCACAGCGGCGGCCCGCTTGCTGGGGCAATGCGCGGTGCCTGGGGGTCCGCGCCAATGTGCTCCAGAATCTTGCGCACCTCGGCCCCATCGGTGATAAACGCGATGATGCGCAGCTGGCCGGCGCGGATCGGGCAGATCCGTGCAAACACCTCGTAGATGCGGGCGATCAACACTGCCCACAGGTAGTGCGCGGGCAAGCGCTTGGGCGGCTGGGGTGCTGGCTGCTATGCTGCTCCAATGATGCCAACCGCGCACCATCGACGCTTCCCAGTCACCCATACCACTTGTCGGTCTGAGGCGTAGCCTCGCTAGAGATTCTGCGGGAGTTCGATGCAGATTCGAACCGAGCGTGCGACCCCGGTTTTCTGGCAATGAAGCCGTGGCGTTCAAGCGTTTGCATCATTGGATTCGGTGGTCAAGGTTCGCGGTGGCATGGGCATCGCGGTGCTGGACCCGGCACTGGTGCCGGAAGCACTGGCCAGCGGCAGGTTATTGCAGGTGCTGGCTGAGTGGGTAGCGCCGCGGCTGCCCATCCATGCGGCGATGTCGTCGCGCATGCAGCCTGCCAGCGTGCGCGCCTTGCTCGACTTCCTGGTGGCGCGATTGGTCGTCGTATGAGGCCTAACAGGCCGCGCTCCGGCGTGCGGTGCGACCCTACGCGCGACGACGACGACCGCGCGTGGCAGCGGCCAGCAGCAGCAGGCCGCCAGCCAGCAACGCGTAGCTCGCGGGCTCAGGAACCGCCGCTAACGGAAACGCAAACCCGGATTGCGATGTCAATGTAACCGCCGGATCGGTGAATTGGATTCCGAGCGCCGATGTGTGGCTGCCATCGATGGAAATTTCGCAGGTGCCAAGACCGGCATCGCTGCAGCCGGCAATTACGAAAAAGTTCACCACCAGCTCCAGCTCCACCCCGGTCGGTAGTTCGATGTCGCCGGTCCTGACGTACTGCCCGGTCAATGGGTTGAAAACGAACTTGCCCGATACGGACATCTTTTCAAACGGCATCATCGGGTCGTCATAGCTGGCGTTCAATGGGTTGGCGATGGGGATTTCACGAACGTATTTGTAGGCACCACAACTTTCAGCGCTTGAGAAGGCCGGGCAACTGCCGTCTACGGCTTCGAGCGGCTCCCTTTGGTAGTCCAGGCCCAGCACGCCGGGCGGCGCGTCCCCGATCGATTCGATATGGATCGAATCTGGAATCTGTGTGATCGGATTGCGCGCCAGGCGCGCGTCCATCCAGTACAGCCCGGTATCGGACCAGTATTCCTTGATGTTCTGGGCTACGCTCCCCGGAACCTGGCCGCGCTGGAACACCCCCATCTGGTACCCGACCGCGTAGTTATAGAAATCGCCATCCGAGAAGTCCAGCACGGGCGCCGCGGCGCGTGCGGCGAATGTGATGCTGGTCGCCGCCGTGGCGTTGGGACCATTGACCGTGAACTTGTCCGTGTAGGTGCCTTGCAACGCGCCTTCGGCCACCGGCGTTGCGCCAGGGCCGCCTGAGGCCTTGACATCGACCTTGAGCCGCATCTCGCCCTTGTTGTTGATCGATCCGGTGGCGCTGCCGACCCCAGTGTCAACTTGCGGTGAGGCAAGCAGATAACTGCCGGCACTGGCGGTGAACCCCGGGCTGCCTTGGGTCGATGACAGTAATTCGATCGGATCGAAAAAGCGAAAATCCTGATTGCCGATATTGCCGACCGCGCTGGTCGGGTTCAGATGCAGGTTTCGGTAGGGACTCGCGAACGGGTTGATGTTTTGCGGCAGGTACGCCGCGTAGTTGTTCAGACTGTAAGACCGTTGTTGGTAGACATTGGCCGTCGGGAAGGTGTAAAACGGCGCGAAGCCGTCGTAGTCGGTGTCGGTTAAGTCGCCGAGGGAGGGCAGCAACATCTGGTGGGCGGTTTGGACTCGGGTCGAAGCGATTTCATTCACGCCACCCGTGCCGTGGTTGAACGGGTTGTAAAGGCCGATGGCGACCCCGGCCGTTGCCCATAACGGCAAGCCGCCCAGGGACAGCAGGAGGGACCGGGTTACGATGCGCGCTAGAACAGACATGGCAGAACTCTTCGCAACTATTTCGATGCAATCAGCGGATATCCGCCTCCCGCTTTCAGTCTATCCCTCAGGCATAGTTTTGCGCAACCGGTCTTTGACACCTTGAAACAATTCCGCCTCGTGATCGGTGTTGCACGGCACAAGAGGCTCGGCGTTGCGCTCAAGCTAGTTGCAATTCAAACCGAATGAACCTTCGGCGTGATGGTCCAGCCCAGTACGGCGTTGCGTACAGCGGTCTGAACAAACCGACGCAGAAGCCCGACCGTGGCAGCGCCAGCAAGTCGCGAAAAGGTGCGCAAATGCATGGGTGACATCTTATCCACCAATCATCATTGCGTGGTAGGCCATTGTGGGGGTAGGCAATCCAACCACCCGAGCCCAGATATCGTCCCTGTAGCCATCCTCAAAACCCGCGCGGATAGGCTTTTCAAACGCCCCTTTTTCTTCCCCACGACACCCCGAGCACGGCAGAACAGGGGCGGCACACAGCTCCCGACGCGCTTGAATCTGTCTTTGGATGCAGGCTGAGATCTGTTGGGCGTTGATAGCCCAGCCGAAAAGCGTCCTTCTCGGGCATCATCTACGAGTTATCCCTTGCCGTCGGGTCGCCGACGCCGATTACCTCGTGCTGCTCCCCGACCTCTTCAACCGCTATGGCCCTTACGGCCCGCTGGTTCCAAAAGAAGTGTTCGCGGGTGACGTGATGGCGATCCTCGGCCCCCTAATGGCGACCACGGGAACGGACAAGGCATCGCAGGACACCGGCGCCCTACTGGCGTATCTGGGAACGCGCAAGGACGCCGTCGCGGGCGGCAACGTCGGCGCTGTAGGTTTCTGCATGGGTGGCGGCCTGGCCATCGCTTCGGCAGCGACCTACCCAGACCGTTTCGCGGCGGTCGCCAGCTTCCACGGTGGCAACCTCGCCACCGACGCTCCCACCAGCCCGCATCTTATGGTGCCCAGGCTGGCTGCGGAGCTTTACATCGCCAGTGCCGACAACGATGGCAGCTACCCGCCGGATATGGCGGCGCGTCTGGAAGCTGCAATGAACCAGGCCGGCGTGCCCTACCGCGCCGAGATGTACGCTGGCGCTGCGCATGGCTGGATGGTGCCGGACTTTCCGGTTTACGACGCCGACGCGGCCCACCGTGGCTGGAAGACGATGCTGGGCTTGTTCGACCGCGCACTCCGACGCTGACGCAAGCGCACCACGCGCAACGCGGCCATCAGGTCGGCAGGATCAGGCAGCGTGAAAGCGAAAAGCGCCTGAAGTCGGCGTCGAAACTGACCAGGCGCAGACCGGCGGACTCCGCGGTGGCCGCAAGCCATGCATCGGACCACAGCCGCGCTGGCAGCGGGTTGGATGGGTCGGCGGCCCAGGCTGCCAGTACCGCGTCGGCGGATTCGCTGTCGGCGCAAAACGCCACGCCTTCGGTGTCACGCAGTTGGCGGTAGATGGCGTGGGCTTCGGCCATGCTCAGTACGCCTTTCCCCATGAGTTTGGACTGGCACAGCAGCCGCACCAGGCCCAGCATGGTGGCGCGGCAGAAATGCTGTTTTTGCCCCAAAACACGGCCCATGGCCGCATCGTCCCAGTAACGGCGCGCCAGGTCGTGGTGCGGGTGCTCTTGCACCACCAGCGCCAACCAGACGTTGAGATCGGGCAGATCGCCGGCCAGCCCCCACGACGGGCCTGGCTCGGCCGCGCGTGCGCGCGCCGTCATTCCTGCGCGAGCTCGTTCAAGGCAGCGTTGCTCAGACCGGCTTTAGGCAGCCGCATCGGCCGCCCCAGACGCACCGTGGGCAATGGAGCAGCGACAGCAGCCATCGGCGACGGTGCAGGCGCGCGCAGGCCACGTTCGATCAGGTCCAGCGCCAGGTCACGCAGGCTGCGCCCTTCCAATGCAGCGCGCGCCTTCAGATGGCGCATGAGTTCATCCGGGAGATCAAGCGTAGTTCGCATAGTTGCATATTAGCGCATTCGCGTAAATTCATTTCCACTGCGGCAGTATCGCTTCGGACTCACGCAGACTTCGTGCTGCTGTATGCGAAGGATGCGGTGGAGGCGATCCGGATGCGCGCCACGTGGCTCAAGGTGTGCCGGCGCGGCCAGCTGCTGCTGAGGAGTCGCTCCGCACGGGACTTGGCGCGCCCTATGCGCCACCATGGCTGCTCGCCCCGGGGTGTGTGAACCGGAGCCCGTTTCGTGGACGCCACGAAGCCACAAGAAGCGTTATCCACGGACGGCCGGTTCGATCGCTCGCGACGAACCGGAACCGGCCGTCGGTGGGTTACGCGGTGCCGTTGATTGCGACGCTGCCCGGATCGTTGAGTATGACCCGGCGCGCCAGCGCCGCGCACGGGTCTCAAAGTGCTCGTCATTCACGCACTCCACTTTCACAGTTCCGTTGACCGATTCCATCGGGGCATTGTCCCAACAGTCCCCCTTGCCGCTCATCGACACCGTGATGCCACGCGCTTTGAGTATGCGCCGGTAGTCCTTGGCCGCGTACTGCGATCCGCGGTCCGCGGTCCGAGTGTTGCACCAGGCCCGCCTCGGGATCGCGCAAGCCCAGGGCAAGCTCCAGTGCCTGCAGCGTCAAATCCTGGGGCATTGTCTCGCTCATCGCCCAGCCCACCAGCTTGCGCGCGTACAAATCGAGCACCAGTGCCAGGTACAGCCAACCTTCGTCCGTGGGTATGTACGTCATGTCGGCCAGCCACTTCTGGTTGGGCGCCGCCGCCTCGAAGTCGCGCTCCAGCACGTTGGGCGCCACCGGGTGTGCATGCTTGGAGTCGGTCGTCACAACACGAAACCGCCGCCGCTTGTGGCTTTGCAGCCCATGCTCGCGCGTCAAGCGCCCGATGCGCTTGTGGTTGACCTTCTGGCCTCGCGCCTCGCTGATCTTCGGCGTCATGCGCCGCCGCCCGTAGCGTCCCCGGTGCTTGCGATGCCCGTCTCGAATCTGCTCGAAAAGGAAAGTCCGCGCCCAGGCGCAGGCACCCGGCCAGAAACGGCCGGGGAACGATCCGCAGCGGCCTGAAATGCTTGGATTGGGTGACCGCGCCGTCGGGTTGAGATGGCCAAGCGGGTCCTTGGTCCTACACAAAGAGGCACTAGGCATGGCGGTTCACCGGTGTAGTGGGCGTTGCGGTCCGCCGACCCCGATCCATCAGATCCACGAGGCCAGGCTCGCAACCAAACCAAAGCGGCTCGATTGCAGTCCGCCGCGATGGGCATTGCGCGTCGGTGCGTTGACGAACAGACCCGATGGTACTTGGCAGCGACCATGAACTCCAACGTGAAACACCAAGCACGATCTTCACCGCGAGGGCGGGGGTGTAGGACATACCGCCGCCCATTACCTGTCGATGTCCGATGGCACCACGTGCCGTAACCATCGACAGTCGCCAAGGGGCCGGCATCCGGTGTGACAGCCCCACCCCACTTCAAGAAAATCCCCCGAAAGGCTCCAACATGATCGAGAAGACCGCCAGCGTGCACTGGGAAGGCCCGGGCAAGAAGGGCCAGGGCTTTGTGATCGACCGCATCGCCCTCACGCAGAACGCCGTCGTGCCAGGCATTGATGATGCCAAATTTCAGGAAATCGCCCTGACCGCCAAGCGCGAATGCCCACTGTCCAAGGCGCTGTCAGCCGTTGCCGAGATCAGCTTGAAGGCTACCCAGGGAGCAAGACCATGAGCTACATCGACGGATTTCTGATTCCCGTGGAAGCAGGCAACAAGGAGGCCTATCGCGAGATGGCGTCCAGGTCAGCCGCGCTCTTGAAGGAATTCGGCGCAACGCGCGTTGTGGAATGCTGGGGAGATGCGTTGCCCGACGGCAAGGTCACTGACTTCAAGCGCGCCGTGAAGGCTGAGGGTGAAGAAACCGTCGTCTTTTCATGGATCGAGTGGCCATCCAAAGCAGCGCGCGACGCCGGCAACGAGAAGTTCATGAACGACCCGCGAATGAAGGCGTTGGGAGACATGCCCTTTGACGGAAAAAGGATGGTCTACGGCGGTTTTGAGCCGCTGCTGGATGCCTGATCCTGCGGCAGTCGATCCATTCATCGTCACACCCATGAACAAAGGACCCCATGAAAGTTCAAGCCTACATATCCTTCCACGGCCGCTGCGAAGAGGCGCTGGAGTTCTACAAGAAGTCTATCGGCGCCGAAGTCACCAGTCTGATGCGTTGGAAGGAAAGCCCCGACGCGAATATGAAGTCGCCGCCCGGGTTTGAAGAGAAAGTCATGAATGCCGCCTTTCGCATTGGCGACACCGCGTTGATGGCCGACGACAGCCCAGGCGAGACACACGCAGGGTTCAAGGGGGTGACCCTCGTGATCGAAGTGGCCGACGACGCTGAAGCCAAACGCGTTTTCACGGCACTCGGTCAAGGTGGGAAGGTCACGATGGCCCTGATGAAGACGTTCTGGACGTCTTCATTCGGCATGCTGACCGACAAATTCGGGGTGCCATGGATGGTGAATGTGGCGGTGCCAAAGGCCTAGGCCCGTAACCGCCATGAGCACAACCCAACTCAAGTCCGCGATCGACCTGGCGCGGCTAAACGGCGTGCACCTTCCAAATGAAAGTGCCGACTACCGGCATGCGCGCGACGCGCTTCTCGCCGAGGAAATCGAACTTCGGCGCCACATCGAGCGCGTGGCGGAACAACGACGCGCCCTGCCGCCGGGCGGCACCGTGCCCAAGGACTACGCCTTCGTAGGGGAGAACGGCCCTGTCAAGTTTTCGCGGTTGTTTGGCGAAAGGCAAACGCTGGCGGTCTATAGCTACATGTACGGGCCCAAGCGTGCGCAGCCCTGCCCGATGTGCACGTCACTGATGGCCGCCTGGGACGGCGAAGCGCTCGATGTCGACCAGCGCATTGCGCTGGTGATGGTGGCGCGCTCGCCCATCGAGCGCTTGCTGGCAGTCAAGAAGGAGCGCGGCTGGCGTCACCTCCGGCTGTACTCAGACGTTGACGGCGACTTCACCCGTGACTATGTCAGTGCCGACGACGCAGACATGCCGGGGTTCAATGTTTTTACCCGGCGCGATGGCAGCATTCGCCACTTCTGGGGCGGCGAGATGGGCGGCGGAACGGCCGATCCGCGACAGGACCCGCGCGGCGCGCCCGACCTCATGCCGCTCTGGACGATTCTCGACAGCACACCGGAGGGGCGTGGGACCGATTGGTATCCCAAGCTCGACTATGGCGACAAGGGGGCAGCACGTGTCGCCTGAATCCCGCCGACTCGTGGGCATCTTGCTGGTGATCTTGCCTATCGAGCCACCTTGCCGCGGGCGCCGGTGGACTGGTTTCAGCCTCAATTCGCTCGAAAGGAGCAGAACATGAAGTTCATGATTTTGGTAAAGTCCAACCCCGATCTCGAGGCTCGTTTGGCAGTGATGAGCGACTCGCACATGAAGGACTCCATGGCCGCCATGGGGGTCTTTAACGAAGAGCTCAAGAAGGCCGGCGTTTTGAAGGACTGCGATGGCCTGCGCCCGAGCCGCGAGGGAAAGCGGGTGCGCTTCGACGGCAAGTCGCGCACCGTCGTTGACGGGCCGTTCACGGGGGATCTCGTTGCCGGCTATTGGCTCTGGGAGTTGCCTTCGATCGAAGAGGCGGTGGCGTGGGTCAAGCGCTGCCCGAACCCAATGCCCGTACCGTCGGAGATTGAGATCAGGCCCATTTGAGTGCTTGGCAGCCGCTGACCTG
>JANNKH010000010.1:0-60997 GCA_031396205.1 Rhodoferax sp. | reverse complement strand
ATCCGGTATACCTTGCCCGCCTGCTGCGTCCAGCCAAGAGAGGGCGCACCAAGCACAAGCGGAACAAGAAGCGCGTCACGTCTTTGCATCCCGCCCCCCGCTGTGAGACAACGCAAGAAATGGGATCAGAAGGCGCGAGGCCCGGTGAAACCAAGTGCCAAATAGTCTACGCCTGAACGACCGCAATGGTCCGGAGAATTGTCATTCGGGCCTCAGTGGCGACTGTCTGGAACCAGTCTTTAGCCGGTATTGGCTTGGGAAACTGTTCGGCACAACCTCCACCGTCAAGAATAGACTGCCGGGAGTCGGTCGGCGACGGCGTGCGAATGGCAGCAAACCAACCCATGACTGTCAATCAGGCGTAGACTGCCTCCAACTTGGCGTCGCCGGGCCTCACGCCCTCTGATCCCATAAGGTCAGTTATTTTCAGCGACGCACAGGACTACCATGAAACGGCGCTGCATCGTGGTCATACCGGCGGAGGTGGACATCCAACGGCGAGCGGCGCCTGTGCCTTGCGTCATCGACGAGGTGATTCGGCGATGGCCCGGCGGGATTTGGTTAGCGGCCTCGCGAGCGTCCTGTTCGCCGTGTCGCTGAACGCGGGCGCACAGCGACCGCCAGACGTTGCGCACATCGGCTTGCTCTGTGCCACCCGTTGTCAGGGCCACCCTGCAATCGAAGCGCTGCGCGACGGGCTGCGCAGGGCCGGATGGATCGAGAGTGGCAACCTGCAGATTGAGTATCGCGCCGCTGACGGAAAGGCCGACCGGTTGCCAGCTCTCGCGCAGGAGTTGGTCGATCTCAAGGTGAACCTTGTCGTCGCCGCATCGCCGCAGCCAAGCCTGGCAGCCAAGAACGCCACGTCCACCATTCCCATCGTCTTCATCGCGGTCGCCGATCCCGTTCGCGTCGGCTTGGTCGGGAGCCTTGCCCGCCCAGGAGGGAACGTCACAGGACTGGCGACGCTGGTCCCGGGCGGCTTCTTGGGCAAGTCGCTCGAGGTCTTCACGCAAGCGGTGCCAAAAGCGACTCGGATCGCTGTCTTGCTCAACCCAGCCAACGCGGTCACCAACGCGCTCGTTCCCCTGGAAGCGCCGCTTGCGGCTCGGCAGTTGGGAGTGCAACTGCTGATGCTTGAGGCTCGAACACCGGAGGCAATAGAGCGTGCCATCAATTTTGCCGTGGAGGAAAAGGCCGACGCGCTGTGGGTTGTTGGCGATCCGATCTTCCATTTCCCGGCACAGCGCATCCCTGATCTGGCAGCGCGCGCAAGATTGCCAGCGATGTACCTGCCACGGGACCTGGTCACAGCCGGTGGGCTGATGTCGTACGGGCCTGATTTCGACGAGATGTATCGTCGCGCCGCCGCATATGTCGACAAGATTCTGAAAGGCGCCAAGCCTGGGGACCTGCCGGTCGAGCAGCCGACAAAATTCGAAATGGTGATCAACCTGAAAACCGCGAAGGCCCTGGGTCTGACCATTCCGCAGTCGCTGCTGCGTCGGGCGGACGAGGTGATTCAATGACTGGTCTGGGCAAGACCTGACGCTCAGTCGGCAACATTCGAACGGCTGCAAGCGCTGCACACTTGCCCGTCGTTGACGGCCACGCCTCTGTGCCTTGATGCCGGACCGCCATAGACTGGGTCCCGACTATCGCCGAGTGGGCAGGCAAGACGGAAGCCCGCGCCACTTCGGCCATCTGAAATAGAGTATCTCCCCGAACCGCTTAATGCGGGCGGCATTAAGAAAAAATAGGAGCAGTATGAACAAGCGACATTTCCTCACCGTTGCCGTTTTAGGCGGCCCCGGCATGTCCTCGCTGGCGCAGGCCGGGTCGGCAAGCGCGGCTTCGCCGGCGCTACTGACCGTCACGGGTGCCATCGGCAAGGGCAATCGGGGGCCGATCGACCCTGCGCTGGATCAGATGATGGCAAAGCAGAAGATCAGCTTCGACAAGGCGCACGCCTTCGACTTCGGCACGCTGGTGGCTCTGCCAGCAGTGACGATCAAGCCAACTCTGGAATACGACAACAAGGCGCACACCCTCAAGGGCCCGCTGCTGATCGATGTGCTGAGGGCCGCCGGGGCGGCACCGACCGATGGCGTCAAACTGCGGATGCGCGCGGTGGACGGCTACTCGCCCACGATCACGGTGGCCGATGTTCGCAAGTACCGATTCATCGTGGCCACCCACCTCGACGGCAAGTCGATGCCGCTGGGCGGACTGGGGCCGCTATGGGCTGTCTACGATGCCGACCGTTTTCCCGACATGGCGGCCAGGAAGGTCACCGAGCGCTTTGGGCTTTGCCCCTGGGCCCTGTACCACATCGACGTGCCCCAGGCGTGAGCTAGCCTGCATATTTCACGCCACCCCCACTGTACGAGCCCGCGCGGCGTTGTCAGGTAGGCGCACAGCAACTGCTGGCCGCAGAACACGTACAGCGGCAAGTAGCAATAGCAGTCGTAGTAGCCATGAAAGAAGCGTCCCTCCTGCCGGCCGTGCAGCGGGTTGCCGGTGGCGTCAAAGTCCAGCACCAGCTCTTGCGGCGGCTCCTTGAAACTGGCGATGAATTGGTCCACCAACACCTGGTGCAATCGCCAGGCGGTTCGCTTGTCAGCCCAGTTCTCCAGGCGGTACAGCGTGGGGGCGCTGGCAACTTCACGTTCCATGCCGATGGCCGTTTGCATGGCCACATCCTCGCGCAGCGAACGATGGTCGATCAAGTCCTCCCACCCCAGCGCAAGTCCATAAACCCGCTGACGCAGCATGTCGCGTACCGCATGCTTGATCAACAACGGATTGCGCGGATCGGGTATGCAGCGCGCCGCCGCATCGAGCAGCCCGAGCTTGCGATCCGTCTCGCCCAGCCGCATCACGCCGCCATCGCTGGTCATGCTGCCTCCGTCGAAGCAGCCTTCTACGACACGTCGACCCACTCGGCCAAATTCAATCTTCCTGGTTCCAATTTCTTCGGTACAGTTTGGCATTGGCAGTCCTGTGTTGTGATTGGCGTCAGATACCAATGACAACGTACCTCTGGGCAGGACTGCCGACTCACTCACGTGAAATATTCAGGCTAGGTGTAGTTTCTCACCACGTTGGTTTTATCAAACCCGAGTCCAAAAGCGGGAGCTCGGCAGGAAACGGCCAAGTGACAGCGGGCGAAGTGGTTCAGGGGTCTGTGCCAGACCTGCCGCTCAGTCGGCAGCAGTCGAACGGCTGGTGTCGCTGCGACGCGGGTCTACAACTTTCTCTATACCTGACGTTCAATCTGGAGGGTCGGCTTCGGAGCAAGTCGGCTGGCTCCAGAAGACTGACAAGCGACGTTCGAATTTCGGAACTGCTCGCTCCAGACCGGCCGTTGAGGTACGGATTTTAAGGTCAGCAATGTGGCGCCAATTTCGGCAATCCGAGTACCCGCCACCGGCCACCTGCAGTCATAGCACCTCGCACTCGATAGCAGTCGTTGATTGACGTTTGTCGGAATACCGAATGGACGCCGAAGCAGCCGAGTCTCCCGGTTCCAAATCAGCGGTTTCTTGCTTGTGGTCCAGTGGAGCCTTCTCCGCCAATGTGATCACCCAGGCTGGCTGGCCGGTCCAGTCCCTTTGTCAAGAACATCAGCCGCCTCGGGGACGCGACAGAGTGGAAGTCGGCTTCCCTCAGCCACCAACGCCTCGAGGCATGGGAACCTGGCTCAACGGAATATCGACTTCAGGAAGCCCACCGTCGTGTCCAATCCATGAGTCTGAGATTTTGTGTTCCAGCTCGAAGCATCGGTCACGCTCGGGTGACCTTGCTTCGAGTAAGAAATCATCTCGCAGCTCACCCCGGCGGACTTCAGCCAACCCAACAGCAAGACACTGTCGCCGATTGGCACCGTGCCATCCTGTTCGCCATGGTGGATGAGCGTGGGCGGCATCTTGGCAGCCATGGCTGGCGTGACGACGCTGGCCGGAACGAGATGCGAGACGGTGGGTGCGAAGAAGTCGACGAAGGCCTTCGCCGGGCTCGTTTGAACTGCATGAATCATCAAGTTGCTGCCGAGCGAGAAGCCACCGACTGCCACCCTGTGGGCGTCCACCTCGGCAAGCGCCACGCCCATAGCGATCGAGTCGTGCAATGCCGCGACCCAGGCCGTTCCGCAAGAGGCCAACAAGCCGAACATCTCCAAAGTGTGAGGCGTCGTCGTCCGCGCGAGATAGTCGGGCAACAGACAGCCGAAGCCGGCCATGGACAGACCCTCCGCGAAGTTGTGATACATGTCGCCGAAGGGCGCCATCATCCCGCCAGTACCGTAGGCTAGGACGACGAGCGGATACCCTTTCGGCATGCCGACCGGCGGTGCGTACAAGTCGGCCTTCATGTCGACGCCGCCCGATTTCCATGTCAACGTCTTCAAAGTCATTTCATCTCCTTGGTGTTCACGTTGGTGAGGCCAGCAGCGCCAAACCGATCAATCCCACGAGCGCCTGCACGGCGGTCAACAGCGATTTCAGCGTCGCGGTTCCAAGGATGCCCGCCGCCACGATGCCGTTGTAGATGCCACAGTTGTGCACGATCGTCGCTACCAGTTCGTGCTGCGCGGGAGTCCAGACTTGGCCTCCTGGCAACTTCTTACCGACGGTGCGCATCAGCACGGGCGACGACCACGGGAAGAGTTCGCACACCATGAACAGCGCGTGGAGTGCGGCAGCGCCGTAAAGGAACCACTTCATGGCCATCCTCCCATGTTCATGACGCGGTTCTCAAGGGAGTCGGGATAGTAATGTGGCGCACGCATATTGCTAGGGTACGGTAGTGAATCCATCGGTTTGCCGACAGGCCTCAATCGGGCTCCCGCAACAACTACGTTTCCACAGGCCTCCTTGCGATCCCGGAAGTTTGGTTTTCCCGATTCCGGTTCCGACCTTGGTGCAATCCTTCGGTCGCCCTCCCAAAAAGTGGGGGGGCATTAACGCCGACCCGAATACACCCCAACGCATCCCAGTTTGCTTCCAGGAATGTTCCATTGTTCACCGGCCCAACGTTCGGTTACTCCCGAAATCACAAAGCGCCCAGAGCCCAGCTGCCGGCCCGATTGCTTGCCAGAAAGTGGGCTTTGAACGGACTATCCTCTGCCCCCTACGGAACCTGTCGCCGGATGTTGTCCCGGATGTAGCGGAAATAGGGATTGCCATCATCCTCCCTGCCTGCCCCGAACACCTTCTGGTTGCCAGACCCGGCAAACCAGTCGTCTACGATGCTCCCCTGCTGCTCGGGGTTGAACTCGGAAAAGCTCTTCCCAGGCGCACCATATTTATAGACCGCCATATCGCCACCCAACGTCGTCGATTGCGTGGTGACCGCCTCGCACATCAGGCCCGGCAGGAAGGATCTGTGCGCGATCTGCCAGGCATGCGTGAGCTCGTGAATGAACAGCTGGCCGGGCGTCTGCTGCTTGGTATTGGCGGAGCCGCCAAGTCCGGCATAGGTCGCTGGATTGTCGAATCCGGCGCCCAGGTTGACGAGAATCTTGTCCCCGACGGTCGGTATCGTGAAGGGGCGACCGCCTATTCCCAGCATGTTGGTCAGCAGGATCCGGTCAGTGGGCAAGGTAGAACCGAACACCCGCATGGCAAATCTGATCTCGTCCTCCCTCATCGGGCGATGATCCAGCGCCAACTCGAACGACACACCCACGGCCGCGCCGAATACAATTGCCGGCACGATTGCGGTCGGGCCGAAGATGACGAGTACGGTGCCGGTCGCGGCAACCCCAGCCAGCCCGCCGATCCCGATATCGTCATCAAGGCCGATCGCGTCTGCGCCATGTACCCCGAGCATGATGCAGACACCGGCTGGCCCCGCCACGACGGCGCCCGCCGCCAGGGTGAAGACGAAGCCGGCAATCTCTCCTAGCGTTCCAAACGCGTCGGAATCACGCTCGATCGTGGTTTCCGCCCGAGCCCGTTTCATCGAGGGCCAGTGCCACCTGATCAGGCCCTCTGAGCGTCGTTCGTCCCAGCTCGACCTCCGATCTCCCGGTTCGTTAGCGCCATGCACCCGCCCTGAGACCGCCACTACCGCCGGGACGCCGGCGTCGTTCGTCAGCACCGTGCGCACCCCGTACGCGAAGGAGGGGAAGCCGGTCGCCCGCATATGGCCTTCATGGCGGAAATTCCCGTTGCGCTCGAGCGTGATCCGATGTTGCCCGCCCAGGGCAACGCCGTCGGGTGTTGTCAGCGCCTCGTCGAATGTGATCGGTTCGCGATACCGCACGAGAATATTGCGCATGGAGGCGGGGCGGGGCAGGTTCACCAGGGCACGGATCGCTTCACAGCTCCGCACCGTCGGTCCTAATTCAGAGCGCAGGTCCATATTTATCTCCTGGCGTTGGTGGCAATCTATTGCAGCGACACCAGGACCGGGACCAGCGCGCGCCCCGACTCCAGATCCGCCAGGGCCTTGCCGATCACCGCCCCGAAGGACTGCCGGCTGTCGGACGCGAGCATCGCGTGCCCGGGCGTGGCCGATGTCGTCAGAAGATCGCCCACCCGGACTGGACTGAACCCCGCATCCACCTTGCACCAGACCTTGCCGGTCAAGGCGAGTGGCCGTCGGCCAGACGACTCCCGACAGTCCATCACCAACGCCGGGCGATAGCTCCCGGCACCCGACACCACACCCGCCACCCTGCGGTCATAGGGCGTGTCGCATATGCGGACACGATCACCGCCGCTCAGCACCACGACCGAGCCCGGCTCGCAATCCCCTTCGGCCGTAAACTGCTCGGCAAGATCGGCCCCCGTCAGGATCAGATCGCCGTTCACCACCACATCCCCGGTGACGCCGACATCGCCTTTGAAGAGGGCGGCCCAGCGAAACTTCGGAACGACCCCGAGCGCGGTCTTCACCAGGTCTAGATTTCTCAGTTCCTGCAGCGATTCACCAAATCCGGTCTGGTCGTCGATCTCGACGATCGCGGCGTTGCGCTGGCTATCAGCAGTCATCGTGCGCAAGGCGGCTGCATCGCGGATTCCACCGCGAAGCAGGAAGACCATCACGGCACCGGCGCCAGCTAGGTCTGCGTCATTCAAAGCCTGGTAGCTCGCGATGGGTTGACTGCTGTGCGCGACCATCTCCACGATCAGCGTGTTGCGGATGTCGCCTCCGGCGGCAGCAATGATCGCGCCAAGATTGCGAAATGCGCCGGCCAACAGCACGCCCTGCATGTATGTAGATGGGACCAGGGAGCCGGGTGGTGCCTTCCCCAGTCCGAGCAATACGAGATCCAGATTGGAAAGAGCCTGCAGACTATGCCCAATATTGGTCAGGGCATCGATCCCCACGATCATGGTGTTTCGATGGTCGTCGGCGCTCATGGTCTTAAGCTCTGTAGCAGTGCGGCTCCCGCCTTTCAGCAGAAACACCATCACTGCGCCAGCGCCAGCCAAATCTGCATCGTTGAGGGACTGGTAGCTGCCCACCAATTGGTTGCTGTGCGCCACCATCTCAACGATCAACGTGTTGCGCTGATCATCGGGCGACATGCCGTTGAGGCTGTGGTGGGTCCGAAAACCGCCCGCCAGCAAGACACCGCGTATCAGGTTCATGATCTGCACCCTTCGTGGGACTGGGAATTCAGGGTTCCTTCACCGTCAGGGAAAGTCCGAACAAATTGAGTTGAAAGCAGACGATAGGAACCTTCAGCAGTGTCCCAGGTTACATAACGCCCGTTCCAAGACCATGCTGCGGCACAGTAGGATGGCTCGATCCAAGCGGCTCCTTACCTGAGATTTGCGCAGCGACACCGCGCGGCAAGTCTTGGCCGGAAGCCGCGGTACTGGCGAATCATCTACTTCGTTCCCGCTGCATCCGATGCCTCAGGCTGCCCGTTTCGAATCCTGTCGATGTCAACCTGCTTCGTTTTGTCGAATGACACCATTCTCTGCTTCGGCAGTATGGGCTTGGGCGCTCTTTCGCACTAAGACCAAATCAGCATTGGTACTATGCCGTTTCGATATGGACCTTCTGCGCCCCAGCATTACGCTGCGCCAACTGCACTACCTCGTCGCGGTAGCTGATGCGGGTTCCTTCAGCGCAGCTGCGGACCAGACGCATGTGGCGCAACCTGCGCTGAGCCGGCAGCTCGCGCAGCTGGAAGCACAGGTCGGCACACGCCTGCTGAATCGCTCGCGTAAGGGCGTGGTGCTAACCGAAGGCGGTATTCGTCTTTACAACTTGGCGCGTAGCATGCTGGAGCGGCTCGGCAGCGTTCAATTGGAACTGCACGCCAGCGCGAAGCGGCCGGCGGGCTTAGTGAACGTCGCGTTGCCGCCGAGCGTGGCGTCGATGCTGGCGCCGAGGGTCCTACGCGAACTTGAATCGCGTTACCCAAAGGTCGTTCTTCGGATCGAAGACGGCCTGAGCCTCGAGAACGGTCGCAGCCTCGAGGCGGCGCTGTTCGACTTTGGCATCGTGCCTAACGCGGACGAACTCGTGGACGTCGAATACGAGCCCCTGGTGCGCGAATCGCTGTTGCTGGTCGAACGACGGAGCGCGTCACGACGGGCGCCGGCGACCGTTACCTTCGGACAGGTGGCAAAGTTGAACCTGATCCTGCCCCCGCGGAGTTTCCATACGCGCAGGGTTATTGACGACTTCGCGCATGCCTCCAATCTCACGCTTAACATCGCTTACGAACAACGGTCCGTCACCACGATCATGAGCTTGGTGCGCGATGGACTTGGGGCAACGATTACCAATTCCCCTGCCGTGGAGCAATTCTGGCCCCCAGGCACAGTCTCCGCCCGGCGCATTGTCCAACCTGATATGACGCGCACAATGTCGTTGGCACGCCCCTCCCAACGTAACTTGAGCTTTGCGGCGCTGGCCGTTTACGAGATCATCAAACACTTCGCGATCGAAGCCGTGACGGAAGGCCGCTGGCAAGGCACGCCGCTTTGTTGAGTCGAACACCATCGTCGGCGTTTCTGGCTACTGGCCTCCTACGCCCCTGCTGTGACGCCAGCTTCGACCTGGATGGCGATATTTGCGAAGGGCTGCACCCTCAGACTACCGGCGGCTGCTATGGGTCGTATCCCGTCGTTCGACATGCCAGTTGGCGCTGAAAATCCTATTGCGGGCTGTCCAACTCACCTGCCTCGTCCCCCGGCATCTCGGGAAATCCGCTTACCCCAAAACGCCTGTCCCGCATTGCCGCCCCGTTCGGCATCTCGTCGCACCTTCGCTTCGCGCAGACTGCGCAGGGATGTGTGGCCGCCGCAACCGCCGTAGCGAACGCTGGCATCGGCGGGGCCTTCTTAGCGGTGGCAACAGGTGGCGTTGCCGCCGCCACCTGTTGCCGCGGAGTTCCGCACTTCGCAGAACGTGCCGACTGCACCGGCTGGGTTATCTGTCGCAGCCGGTCGCCGTCGATCAGGTTGAGACTGCGGCCTTCGGCAAAGGCATTGGCGGCGTTGGAAAACGAGCCGGAAGTGACGACGAAGCCGCCAGTCGCACCGTGTGTGGACATCACGCCGCATGACGCGAGCACGACTCGCACGCCGACTGAAAATGCCTTCCAATGCTTGCACTACACGAAGAATTTTCCACCACCCTTGCGCAGCGCCAGATCGATGCCGCCGTCAGCGCTGCCGTTACCAGCGCTTTCGATGACGCTGCAGCCCTGGCGCGGGAACGCCTGGCAGTACAGCACGGTGTACGACACGAATGCCGTCAGCACGCCGACCCACCAAGTCAGCAAGGCGATCATATTCACCGGGTCCCTGGCCGGCCGGCCGGCTTGTCGCCCTCAGGCCCCGACTACACACCCCACCTTGCCTCCCGCATCGACGATCGCCGCCCAGGTGTTGTCGTCCACGACGATACCGTCGCGTTCGCGCGCAGAACGCGCTGCGCGCTCCGGGTCCCCGGCCATCAACACGCCGCCGCCGGACGCGCCTTGCGGCTGCGGGCTCTGCTTGAGCCAGGTGATGAACTCAGCGGCTTCGTGCTCGAAGCTCTCGCGCGTGCCCAGCTTGTGGGGGTCGATCAGGATCGTCAGCATGCTGTTGAGTACCGCGGCGCGGCCGTCGGTCTCGCCGCGCCAGGTGGCGCCGCCGGACAGGGCGCCGCCCAGCAGTTCACATGCCACGGCCATCCCATAGCCCTTGTATTCACCAAAGGTCATCAGCGCGCCGAACATGCCGTTGGCCTGCGGCACGACGACGACGCCGGGGTCGGTCGTGGGCCGGCCCTCGGAGTCGATCAGATAACCCGGCGGGACCGTGCGGCCTTCGTTGTGGGCCACGCGCATCTTGCCCTGGGCGACCCGGCTGGTGGCGAAATCGAGCACGAAGGGCGGCTGGTCCTTGAGCGGAATGCCGATGCAGCAGGGGTTGGTGCCGAAACGCCCGTCACCGCCGCCCCAGGGTGCGACGATGGGGCGCGCGATGACGTTGACGAAGTGGATCGACACCAGGCCCTGTGCCACTGCCATCTCGCTGAAGTGGCCGATACGCCCCAGGTGGTGGGCGCTCTTGATGGTCATGATGCAGCTGCCGTGCTGCCTGGCGCGCTCCATGCCCAGCGCCATCGCCTGTTCGCCGATGACTTGGCCAAAGCCGTGGCCGCCATCGATGGTCAGCAGCGTGCCTGTGTCGAGCATGACCTTGGCGCTGGTGTTGGGGGCGAGGCCGCCTTCGAGCGTTGCGTCGACATAGCGCGGCAACATGCCCACACCGTGCGAATCATGGCCACTGAGGTTGGCCAGCACCAGGTTGTGGGCGACAGTGGCCGCCTCGGCGGCAGAGCTGCCAATGGCAATGAGAATGTTCTCGACGCCTAGGCGCAGGGCGCCGGCCTGGATGGTCTTGGACATGAGGGTGGGTGGATCGGTTTGTTGGTGGGCGAATCTGCCGGTCGTTTGGCGCCGGTCGTCGCGCATTGCTGGCTGGCGCGATCGTTGCGCGCGTTCGACTGGCGCATCCCATGCGGTTCAGCTCGCGTGGGTCGTGAACTACATCACCGCGCCCACCTGCCATGGGACGAATTCGTTCTGCCCATAGCCGTGCCGCTCGCTCTTGCTGGCGCTGCCCGATGCGGTGGCCAGCACCAAATCGAAAATACGCTGTCCCATCTCGGCCACCGAGCAGCTGCCGTCGATGATCTCGCCGCAGTTGATGTCCATGTCGTCTTCCTGGCGTTGCCACAAGCGGGTATTGGTAGACAGTTTGAGTGACGGCGAGGGCGCGCAGCCGTAGGCCGAGCCGCGGCCGGTGGTAAAGCAGATCAGGTTGGCGCCGCCCGCGACCTGGCCGGTGGCGCTGACCGGGTCGTAGCCCGGGGTATCCATGTAGACAAAGCCGTGCTTGTCGACCGGTTCCGCGTATTCGTAAACCGCTTGCAGATTGCTGGTGCCGCCCTTGGCCACGGCGCCGAGCGATTTTTCCAGGATGGTGGTCAGGCCACCGGCCTTGTTGCCGGGCGAGGGGTTGTTGTTCATCTCGCCGCCGTTGATCGCGGTGTAGTTCTCCCACCACTTGATGCGGGCGACCAGCTTTTCGCCGATGGCTCGGTTCACCGCGCGGCGTGTCAGCAGGTGTTCGGCGCCATAGACCTCGGGTGTTTCGCTCAGGATCGCAGTGCCACCGTGCGCCACCAGCAGATCGACTGCCGCACCGAGTGCCGGGTTGGCGCTGATGCCCGAATACCCGTCCGAGCCGCCGCATTGCAGGCCGATCGTGATGTGGCTGGCATCAACCGGCTCGCGGTGGGCCCGATTGGCCAGCGGCAGCATCTCGCGGATCAGCGCGATGCCTTTTTCCACCGTCTTCGTCGTGCCACCGCTGTCCTGGATGTTGAACACGCGCAGGGTTTCGCCTTCGCGCAGGCTGCTGGTTGCCAGCCAGGCATTGATCTGGTTCGATTCGCAGCCCAGGCCGACCACCAGCACCGCGGCGAAATTGGCGTGGGTGGCATAACCGGCCAGCGTGCGCTGCAGGATCTGCATGCCAGTGCCTTCGGTGTCCATGCCGCAGCCGGTGCCGTGGGTGAGCGCGACCACGCCATCGACATTGGGAAAAGCGGCCAGTGCCGCGGGTCGGTTCTGGCGCGAGAAATGGTCGGCGATGGCGCGGGCGGCGGTGGCCGAGCAGTTCACACTGGACAGGATGCCGATGTAGTTGCGAGTGGCCACGCGGCCGTCGGCGCGTTGGTAGCCCATGAAACTGGCGCTGCGCCGTTGCGGCTCCGGCTTGACGTCCTGGCCGAACGCATAGTCGCGTTCAAAGTCGCCTTTGTCCGGACCCATGTCGAGATTTTGCGTATGCACATGTTCGCCAACGCCGATCGGGCGAGACGCGAAACCGATGATCTGGTTGTAGCGGCGCACCGGTTCGCCCGTGGCGATGGCGCGGGTCGCGACCTTGTGGCCGGGCGGGATGATGCCGCGCACCGTGATGCGGTCGACAACGGTTCCTCCGACGAGTTGGGAACGTGCGATCAGCACGTCGTCGGCCGGATGCAGGCGGATGAAGGGTGTCATGGTGTGCTGGTTTCCTTGCTGCGTTTCGTCTGGCGCCAACTGACGTTGAAGCGGGTATGCGAACGGTCCATGTGGTCATGCATGGCGGCGCGCGCCTGTACCGGATCATGGGCGCGGATCGCGGCGAGGATTTTTTGGTGCTCCTCGATCGCGGCATTCCAGGACGCCGGCGTTTCGAAATGGTCCACCATCCGTTCGAACATCGGGCCGCGACGGGCGTCCCAGAAGCGCTGCACGGTGTCGATCAGCACGCTGTTGCCGCAAGCCTGCACGATCGCCGAGTGGAAATCGCGGTCACCTTGCAATGGCAAAATGTCCTTGCCAGCGTCGTCGAGCATTGCGTCGAGCGCCTGGCGCATCGCCGCGATGTCGCGACGCTTGGCCGATGTTGCGGCGATGGCGGCGATCTCGCCTTCGAGCAAGCGCCGCGCGCGGATCAGTTCGAGCGGGCCCCATTCGGTCGGGTGCGGCTGAATGGGGCCGGACGCGGAACGTGCCGGGCCTTGCAGCGCATACACGCCCGAGCCGGTGCGCACCTCGACAAAACCCTCGACTTCGAGCGCGATCAGCGCCTCGCGCACCGACGGCCGGCTCACGCCGAGTTGCTTGGCCAGGTCACGCTCGGCCGGAAGCCGTTCACCCACCTTCCATTCGCCGGCCTGGATGGCGGCGCGCAACTGGTCGGCGATCTGCCGATACAGGCGCTGGGTTTCGACGATCTTGAGGACCATAGGGTTTTCGATAATTGGCCAAGTGGTAAGGCCAATCAATACTCGCATCATACGGGTCCGGTGGCATCAGGCGAAACCCTGATGCCACCGGGACGGTGACTCCGGGCTCGAGCGCGCCGACGGTGCGCCGGTTCCGGTTGGTGGTGGCAAAGGCTGCGTTTGTCGGCCCAGGCCGGGGCAACTGCACGGAGAACTTCCCAATGGTCAAAACTGAACAAATGTGGACGCGGCGCGGGCTCGTGATCCGGGCTGCCTGTGCAGGTGCGCTGGCAGGGTTGCTGGCGTTGGGCGCGCAGGCGCAGTCCTGGCCGACCAAACCGGTGCGCGTCATCGTGCCTTTTCCGCCTGGCGGCGCTTCCGACACGCTGGCGCGGACCGTCGCGCAAAAGCTCAGCGAGCAAACCGGGCAGACTTTTGTGATCGAGAACAAGCCCGGCGCAGCCAGCACCATCGGCATTGCAGAGGCGGCCAAGACGCCGGCTGATGGGTATTCGATACTGTTGGCGGCCGCGCCTTTCGTGATCACGCAGTATGTCTATCCCAAACTCAGCTACGACGTGCAAAGGGATTTCGTGCCGCTGGGCCTGCTGCAGACAACGCCGCTGGTGCTGGTCACCCATCCCTCGCTCGGGTTCAAGACGCCGGCCGACTTCCTGCGCGCAGCCAAGACCAGCCCGGGCAAGATCAGTTATGCCACGCCGGGTGCCGGCAGTCTGCCGCATCTGGTTGGCGAGCAGTTCAAGCAGCAGGCCGGCATCGACCTGCTGCATGTGCCCTACAAGGGGGGTGGTCCGGCGGTCGCCGACTTGCTGGCCGGCCATGTCAACAGTTCCTTCCTGTCGCCGATCGAGATCAACGCGCATCTCAAGGCCGGCAAGTTGGTGGCTATCGCGTCCACGTCGCTCAAGCGCACGAACGGGTTGCCCGACATGCCGACACTGGCCGAATCCGGCGTGCCCAACTTCGAGTCGCTGGCCTGGTTCGGTTTCGTTGCCCGTGCCGGCACGCCGCCCGAGGTGTTGGCGCGCATGTCCGAGCAGCTGGTCAAGGCCGTGAACAGTCCGGACGTGCGCGACAAGATCGCGCAGAGCGGCGATGTGCCGGCCGGCACACAGGCCGAATTCGCCGAACTGCTCAAGGGAGAACATGTGCGCTGGGAGCGCACCGTCAAGGCGGCCAATATCACCCCGAATTGAAACAGAACAATGGCAAGCGTGCGTCCCAACATCCTGTGGTACTGCTCCGACCAGCAGCGCTGGGACACCATTCATGCGCTGGGCAATGCGCATATCCGCACGGATGCCATCGACGCGCTGGTGGCCGGTGGCGTGGCGTTCACCCGGGCCTACACCCAGAGCCCCATCTGCACTCCGGCACGCGCCACCTTCCTGACCGGTCGTTATCCGGCCTCGCACCATGTCTTCCGCAATGGCAATGCCTATTTTCCGGCGCATGAAAAACTGGTGACCAAGCGCCTGGCCGATGCCGGATACGACTGTGCGCTGGTGGGCAAGCTGCACCTGGCGGCCGCCAAGCACTACGAAGTTCGCACCGACGATGGCTACCGCATGTTCCACTGGAGCCACCATCCGACACCGGATCAGGCCTATGGCCATGATTACGAGACCTGGCTCAAGCACGAGATGAAGGTCGATCCGCAGGAGCTGTATGCCAACCTGAACTATTTCTGCGGGCCCGGCGTGTCCACCCAATACCACCAGACGACCTGGTGTTCGGAGATGGCGATCCGCTTCATCGGCGAGCGGCGCGACCGGCCCTGGATGATCAGCGTCAACCCGTTCGACCCGCATGGCCCGTTCGATGCGCCGCCGCAATACCTGTCGCGCTACGACCCGTCGACGCTGCCGCTGCCGCGCTTTCGTGATTCCGACATCGAGCGTCAAAGGGCATTTGCCGCGATCGACCAGCAGACCAAGAAGGCGGAGGACCCGCGCGTACGCAGGAACATCGTGCCGGTTTCGGTCAAGGGCGGCCACGATGCGATCGCGTCGGCGCACAACGACTACGACGCCCTCGATGTCAAGGCCAACTACTACGCCATGATCGAGCAGATCGATGACCAATTTGCGCGCATCATGCAGACGCTGCGCGACACCGGCCAACTGGACAACACGATCGTCGTCTACATGAGCGACCATGGCGAGATGCTGGGCGACCACGGTCTGATCCTCAAGGGTTGTCGCTTCTTCGATGGCCTGGTGCGGGTGCCGCTGATCATGTCCTGGCCCGGCCAGTTCAAGCCCGGATTGCACAGCGACGCGCTGGTCGAGACGGTCGACGTGGCGCCGACGCTGATGGACGCTTGCGGCCTGGAGGTTCCCGCCCAGATGCAGGGGAAGTCGCTGCTGGGGCTGATGCGCGGCGATGTCGATCCCGCGGTGCACAAGAAAGCCGTGGTGTGCGAGTACCGCGACGCCATGGGCGGCCACGCGGACCACACCCACGCGTCGATGGTGTTCGACGGTCGCTACAAAAGCATCTTCTACCATGGCCATGACCTGGCCGAACTGTTCGACCACGCGCAGGACCCCGAGGAATACGACAACCTGTGGCTGCACCCCGGCAATGAGGCGCTCAAGTTGCGGCAGCTGCGCGGCCACATGGACGCGTTGATGGCTACGGTCGACGTGGGCCCGCCGCGGTTCGTCAACTACTGACACCATCACCGTGCTGGATGCCGGTTTGATCCGGCAGTTTTGGGCTGGGTCATAATTGGACAAGTGGTAAGGCCAATCTGTGCGGGCGCGCCGAACAGCCGAACACAGGCCCGGCCGCAATGGATGTGACGAATTCAAGGGAGGAACTATGCGACTGAAGGGAAAGATTGCGCTGGTGACCGCGGCGGGGCAGGGTATCGGCAAGGCCTGTGTGCTGGCGATGGCCGGGCAGGGTGCCCAGGTGCTGGCCACCGACCGCGATGCCACCCTGCTCAAGGCCTACGATGGAGTCGACAACGTGCGTACCGCAGTGCTCGACGTGCTCGACAAGGATGCCATCGGCAAGCTGGTGCAGGGCATGGACGCGATCAATGTGCTGTTCAACTGCGCCGGCTTTGTGCATAACGGCAGCATCCTGCAGGCAACCGATGCAGACTGGGATTTCGCGTTCAACCTCAACGCGCGTGCGCAGTTCTGGATGATCCAGGCTGTGCTGCCCAGGATGCTGGAGGGCGGTGGCGGCAGCATCATCAACATGGCCAGCGTCTGCGGCAGCCTCAAGGGTCTGCCGAACCGATTCATCTACGGCGCCAGCAAGGCCGCCGTGGTGGGGCTGACCAAGTCAGTCGCGGCCGATTTCGTGGCCAAGGGCATTCGTTGCAACGCGATCGCGCCGGGCACGGTCGACACCCCGTCGCTGGCGCAGCGCATCAACAGCTATCCCGACCCGGTACAGGCGCGCAAGGACTTCGTCGCGCGCCAGC
This sequence comes from Rhodoferax sp., assembly GCA_031396205.1. Lineage (GTDB taxonomy): Bacteria > Pseudomonadota > Gammaproteobacteria > Burkholderiales > Burkholderiaceae_C > CAISIP01. The sequence continues at coordinate 44,289 of JANNKH010000010.1, read as the reverse complement.
CGATGGGCCGGCTCGCGCAGGCCGGCGAGATCGCGCCGATCGTCCTGTACCTGGCCAGCGACGAGTCGGTGTTCGCGACCGGGCAGATCTTTGCGGTCGACGGAGGCATGACAATATGAACCAGCTGGACCTGAAAGGACGCCACGCGGTGATCACCGGCGGCGCAACCGGCCTGGGCTACGGCATCGCCCAACGCATGCTGGCATCGGGCGCCACCGTCACGTTGTGGGATCGTGACAGCACGGCACTTGCCAACGCCTGCCGCAGCCTGGGTGAGCGGACGAATTCGGTGACGGTGGATGTTGCCGACCTTGACGCGGTATCTGCGGCGGTCAAGCAGACGCTCGGTCTTGGAAAGGCTGTCGACGTGCTGGTCAACAGCGCCGGTGTGACCGGGCCGAACGAGAAGTTGTGGGATTACCCGGCCCACGCGTGGCAACAAGTCATGCAGGTCAATGTCAATGGGCTGTTCTACTGTTGCCGTGAAGTCGTGCCGCATATGCGCGCCAACAACTATGGCCGCATCATCAATATCGCGTCGGTTGCCGGCAAGGACGGCAACCCGAATGCCAGCGCCTACAGCGCCAGCAAGGCGGCCGTGATTGGCCTGACCAAGTCACTCGGCAAGGAATTGGCCGACACCGGCATCCGCGTCAACTGCGTCACGCCGGCAGCCGTGAAGACCGCGATCTTCGACCAGATGTCACCCGAGCACATCCAGTTCATGCTGTCCAAGATACCGATGGGCCGTTTCGGCACCACTGAAGAAGTCGCTGCGATGGTCGGCTGGCTGGCCTCCGAGGACTGTTCGTTTTCGACCGGGGCGGTGTTCGACCTGTCCGGCGGGCGTTCCACCTATTGATTCACTGTAGACGAAAGGCAACTTCATGAAACTGGTACGTTATGGCAACCCCGGCAAGGAAAAGCCGGGCCTGATCGACGCCGAGGGCAAGCTGCGCGACCTGAGCCAGGTCCTCGAGGACATCGGTCCCGAGCAACTAGGCGATGCCGCGCTGGCCAAGCTGCGCAAGCTCAAGATCGACAAGCTTCCATTGGTCAGGGGCAAGCCGCGCCTGGGCTGCCCGGTGGCGGGGGTTTCGAAGTTCATCGCCATTGGCTTGAACTATGCCGACCATGCAGCCGAATCGAACCTGCCCATACCCAAGGAACCCATCGTCTTCATGAAGGCCACCACCTGCATCCAGGGGCCGGACGACCACGTGATGCTGCCCAAAGGTTCGGTCAAGACCGACTGGGAAGTCGAACTCGGCGTGGTGATCGGAAGGCAGGCGCGTTATGTTTCGCAGAAGTCCGCACTGGACTACGTCGCAGGCTATTGCACCATCAACGACGTCAGCGAGCGCGAATACCAGATCGAGCGCGGTGGCACTTGGGACAAGGGCAAGGGTTGCGACACCTTTGGCCCGATCGGCCCCTGGCTGGTAACGCGCGACGAAATCGCCAATCCGCAGAAGCTGGCGATGTGGCTCGACGTGAATGGCCAGCGCATGCAAACCGGCAATACGAAGACGATGATCTTTGGTGTCGCCAAACTGGTCAGCTATGTCAGCCAATTCATGACGCTGTTGCCCGGCGACGTGATCACCACCGGCACCCCACCGGGCGTGGGCATGGGCAAGAAGCCGTCGGCGGTGTACCTCAAGAAGGGTGACGTGATGGCAGTTGGCATTGAAGGCCTGGGCGAGCAACGACAGACAGTAGTGCCGTTCAAGCTCTGACGGATCGCGCGCGCCGTCATGGCGGGGCCCGTGCGCCCAGTCCTTACTGGCGCGCGCAGTATCGGCAGTCCTTCGCGCCGGCGTCCATCACCTGAAGAGGTGGTGGTCGGACTTGCCGCGCCGGAGCATAATTTTCCGCAGCGGGGAGTCGATCGCTTGCGGACAAGAAAACGACGATAGCCACTCGCGCAGCGACTTCCCTATTTTGCGAACCATGTGCACGGCGCACGGGTCCCACGTTGCGAGGGAGGTCTGATCATGTGTTTTTTTGAACTCCGATTGGTTAGCGCGTTGCTGCGCGCCTGCCTGTTGGCCACGATGCTGCTGTTGGGCGCCTTGCCAGCAAGCGCCTCGATCGTGAGCGACTGGAACAAGGCCGCACTGGCCGAAGTGCGACTTTCGCGCTATGGGCCCCCCGTGGTGGCGCGTGCGCTGGCCATCGCGCATACCTGCATGTACGACGCCTGGGCGGCGTACTCGGACAAGGCGGCTGGAACCGTGTACGGCACCCGTTTGCGCCGGCCCGCAGCCGAGGCCAGTGATGCCAACAAGGCCAAGGCGATCAGTTTTGCCGCGCATCGCTGCCTGGTCAACTTGTTTCCGGCTGGGCAAACCCGGCTGCGCGATCGCATGATCAGCCTTGGCTATGACACCAGCGATGTGTCGATGGACCTTGCCACGCCCCAGGGAATTGGCAATCGGGTGGCGCAGGGGGTAATCGACGCACGTCGCTACGACGGCTCGAACCAATACGGCGATCTGGCACCGGGTGCCTATTCCGATTACACCGGGTATGTGCCGCGCAACCGGCCGCTGGCCTTTTGCACGCCAGTCGAAGTGTCGTGTCCGCCCTTGGTGATCGACGATCCCGAGCACTGGCAACCGCTGGTATCGGACCAGGGCGTGGTGCAGAGATTCATTGCGCCGCACTGGGAGCAGGTCCGGCCGTTTGCGTTGCGCTCCGCCGACCAGTTCGATGAATGGCCACGGTTCAGCCAACCACCCCGGATCCAGCGGGACCCGATGTTCTACTACCGTCAAGACGTCAAGGAACTGCTGCGTTACAGCCGCAGCCTGACCATGGAGCAAAAGCTCATCGTCGAATACTGGGCCGACGGTCCGGCCTCGGAATTGCCGGCCGGACACTGGGGCTTGTTTGCGCAATTCGTGTCCGAGCGAGATGGCCACTCGATCGACCAGGACGTGAAGATGTTCTTTGCCATGCACAACGCGTCTTTCGACGCCGGCATCGTGGCCTGGCATATGAAACGCAAATATGACGGCGTGCGGCCTATCACGGCAGTGCGTTATCTGCGCCAGGGTGAAACCGTGCTGGCCTGGGGCGGTCCTGGAAGGCCGGTCGAGGCGATTCCCGGCGAGAAATGGACACCCTACAACCCAGGCAGCAATCTGTCGCCGTCGTTTCCGGGTTATGTCTCCGGGCACTCGGCGTTCTCGCGCGCGAGCGCCGTCATCCTGCGCCTATTTACCGGTAGCAGTCGTTTTGGCTTTTCAACCGTGATACCGCCCAATTTTGGTCGCGTGGAGCCAGGCGTGCCTGCGGTTGCAACAACCTTGTACTACGACACGTTCGACGATGCCGCCGATGAGGCAGGCATTTCACGCCTGTATGCCGGTATCCACTTTGCCGACGACAACCGCAAGGGGCAGCAACTGGGCCGGTTGGCGGCGCTTCGCGCCTGGACCCGGGCGAACGCGCTGTTTCACGGTTACAGCCACTGACGCTTGTATCGTTGGCGCAGCTGCCGGGAGACGTGAGGGTAAACCCGGGGATTGCTTAGGCCTGATGCTCTAGACAGGACTCGCGCCAAGGCGGATACCCGGGCTTCATGCAAAATAGCACGATCGTTCGTTTTATTTTGCATTGATGTCGGTTTCCGCCTGTACTCCTGACCTGGCCCGTTCTTCGGGTGGCCCGATCGCCCGTGCGACTACGGGCGAAGGCCGTTCCTCGCCCAAGGGCCAGCAGACCAAGACGGCCATCGTCGACGCGGCCTTGCGCCTTGCCGGCCAGGTCGGTCTTGAAGGCTTGAGTATTGGTGCCGTTGCCGAGATCACGCACATGAGCAAATCCGGCGTGTTCGCGCATTTCGGTTCCCGCGAGGAGTTGCAGATCTCCGTCGTACGCGCGTATTTCAACCGCTTCGAGCAGGAAGTGTTCACCCCGGTGCTCGCTCTGCCGCGCGGTTTGCCGCGGGTTGAGGCACTGTTTGACCACTGGATGAAGCGGGTCGCAGTCGAACTGCAGTCCGGCTGCATCTTCATCAGTGGTGCGGTGGCTTTCGACGACCGGCCCGGCGCGGTGCGCGATGCATTGGCCGGCTCGGTCAACATCTGGCACGAGGCGTTTCGCCGGGCCGTGCTGCAAGCCCGTCAGGAGGGCCAACTGCGGCCGGACGCGGATGCAGACCAGATGGCATTTGAAATTCACGGGCTCATCCTGGCGCTGCATTACGAGGCGCGCTTCCTGAACAAGCCCGGCTCGATCGCGCGGGCGCACACCGGTTTTGCGCATGTGCTCGCCACCTACGGCCGCGCTTTGCCAGCGGCTGCGACCAGCGCCGCGACTGCGGCCCTTGCCCCTGGCGCTGCTGCCGTGCTCGCCCGATCCGCAAAACCCCGAGTCAATCGTTCCCCTTCCAGGAGTTAATTACCATGCCCACCTATAACCCGCCATTGCGCGACATGCAGTTCGTCATGCATGAAGTGCTCAAGGTCTGCGAAGACTTCAAGGCCATTCCGCGCCATGCCGAGATCGACCCGGAGACGATCAATGCGGTACTGGAGCAGGCCGGCAAGTTTGCCACCGAGGTGACCTTGCCACTCAACATCAGTGGTGATGCGCAGGGCTGCTCGCTCGACCCCAAGACCCATGCAGTGACCGCACCCAAGGGTTTCAAGGAGGCTTATGCCCAGTTCGTGGCGGGAGGTTGGCCGGGGCTCAGTTGTGATCCGGACTTCGGCGGCCAGGGCCTGCCGCTGGTGGTCAACCAGTGTCTGTACGAGATGCTCAACTCGACCAATCAGGCCTGGACCATGTACCCGGGGTTGACGCATGGCGCCTACGCAGCGGTGCATTCCTACGGCACCGATGCACAAAAGCAGACCTATCTGCACAAAATGACCAGCGGGGAGTGGACCGGCACGATGTGCCTGACCGAACCGCATTGCGGCACCGATCTGGGCCTGATGCGCACCAAGGCCGAGCCCCAGCCCGACGGCAGCTATCGCATCACCGGCAACAAGATCTTCATCAGCGCCGGTGAACACGATCTGGCCGACAACATCGTGCACCTGGTGCTGGCGCGCATTGCGGACGCGCCGGCCGGCATCAAGGGTGTGAGCCTGTTCATCGTGCCCAAGCACCATGTCAACAAGGATGGTTCGCTGGGTGAGCGCAACGGCATCTATTGCGGCGGCCTGGAGCACAAGATGGGCATTCATGGCAACGCCACCGCCCAGATCGTGCTCGATGGCGCGGTGGGTACCCTGGTGGGAGAGCCGAACAAGGGCATGTCCGCGATGTTCGTGATGATGAATGCGGCGCGCCTGGGGGTGGGCAACCAGTCGCTGGGTCTGACCGAGGTCGCGTACCAGAACGCGCTTGCGTATGCCAAGGACCGCATTCAGATGCGCTCCCTGTCCGGCCCCAAGGCCAAGGACAAGCCGGCCGATCCGATCATCGTGCATCCGGATGTGCGCAAGATGCTGCTGACCGCGCGCGCCTATGCCGAAGGCGGCCGCGCGCTGGCGATATTTTGCTCGGTGTTGCTGGAGAAAGAACATTTCCATCCAGACGAGAAGGTGCGCAAGGACAGCGGTGAGATGCTCTCGTTGCTGACACCCGTCGTCAAGGCCTTCCTGACGGACAACGGCTGGGAAGCCACCTCGGCCTGCCAACAGGTGTTCGGCGGCCATGGCTATATCAAGGAATGGGGGATGGAGCAGTTCGTGCGCGATGCCCGCATCAACATGATCTACGAGGGAACCAATACCATTCAGAGCCTGGACCTGCTGGGGCGCAAGATCCTGGGCAACAACGGCGCCACGCTCAAGAAGTTCGGCAAGCTGATCGCCGCTCTGGTCGAGGAAGAAGGCGTGAACGAAAAGATGGCCGAGTTCATCAACCCGATCGCCACCCTCGGTGACAAGATGACCAAGCTTACGACCGAGGTCGGTTTCAAGGGTTTCCAGAACGCCGACGAAGTGGGCGCCGCCGCGGTCGATTACCTGCGCGTGGCCGGGCATCTGGTGTTTGGCTATTTCTGGGCCTGCATGGCACAGGTCGCACTGCGCGAGATTGCCGCCGGCAACACCGACCCGTTTTACCTGGCCAAGCTGCAGACCGCGCGTTTCTATTTCGCGAAGTTGTTCCCGGAGACGGCCTCGCTGATGCTGACCGTGCGTGCCGGCTCCAAGTCGCTGATGGACACCGATGCCGTGTTTGCCTAGTATTGCGTATGGTTAGTTATCGCGTTCCAACCCATTGCAGGAGATTTTCATGATCAAGCGTTCCGTTGCACTTTGCGTACTGTTTTTCACCGCCGGGCTGGCATCTGCGCAGATGACGCCGGTCGGCAACTGGCACACCATCGACGACAAGACCAAGGAGGTCAAGTCGGAGATCCAGGTCGTCGACAACGCGGGCGTGCTCAGCGGCAAAGTCACCAAGCTGCTGCGCAAGGACGCCAAGCAGGATGCGGTGTGCGACGAATGCACCGATGACCGCAAGGGCAAGCCGATGCTGGGACTGGAGATCATCCGCGGTGCCAAGAAGGCGGACGGCAAGGAGGTGTGGGAAGACGGCAAGATCCTGGACCCGGAAAATGGCAAGAACTACGCGTTGAGGCTGACGCCGATCGAAGGTGGCAAGAAGCTGGAAGTGCGCGGTTCCATCGGGCCGTTTGGCCGCACCCAGACCTGGGTCCGCGTGCAATAACGCCTCCCTGTCCCGACCGGGCACTGCGCCCGGTTCACAGCGCGCCACTGGCGTATCTCGTGGAAAGCTATTGATGTCCCGATTTCAAGTCAAGCAAGTCGCCGTCCTGGGCGCAGGTGTCATGGGCGCGCAGATCGCAGCCCATCTGGTCAATGTGCGGGTGCCGGTCATACTGTTTGACCTGCCGGCCAAGGAGGGCCCCAAGAACGGCATTGTCACCAAGGCAGTCGAGGGCCTGAGAAAGCTAAAGCCCGCGCCATTGGGTCTGGCGCAGGAGGCCGGGCTGATCCGCCAGGCCAATTATGAAGAGCATCTGGACCTGCTCAAGGAGTGCGACCTGGTGATCGAGGCGATCGCCGAGCGCATGGACTGGAAGCTCGAGCTGTACCGCACGATTGCGCCGCACCTGGCGCCACAGGCAATCGTGGCATCCAACACCTCGGGCCTGTCCGTCACCAAGCTCAGCGAGGCGCTGCCCGAAGCGATCAAGCCGCGGTTCTGCGGCATCCATTTCTTCAACCCTCCGCGCTACATGGCGCTGGTCGAGCTGATCAATACGCCGACGACCGAGCCCCAGGTGCTCGACAACCTGGAAGCGTTTGTCACCAGCGGCCTTGGCAAGGGCGTCGTGCGAGCCCACGACACGCCCAATTTCATCGCCAACCGGATCGGCATCGCCGGCATGCTCTCGACGATGAAGCAGGTCGAGAACTTTGGCCTTTCCTATGACGTGGTTGACGACCTGACCGGTAAGAAACTGGGCCGAGCCAGTTCCGGCACCTTCCGCACCGCAGATGTGGTGGGCCTGGACACCATGTCCCATGTGGTCAGGACGCTGCAGGACAACCTGAGCCTGGAGACGGACCCGTTCTACGACAACTTTGCGACGCCGCCGGTACTGGCCCGATTGCTGGAGATGGGCCATCTGGGTCAAAAATCCGGCGCAGGGTTCTACAAGAAAGTCGGGCGCGATATTCTGCGATACGACGGGGCGGCTGCCGAGGGCAAGGGCGACTATGTTGCGAGCGGCGCCAAGTCCGACGAGGTGGTCGCGCGCATGCTCAAGAGGCCGGCCGGCGAGCGGCTCAGATTGCTACGCGAAGCCGAAGGCACGGAGCCGCGTTTCCTGTGGGCGATCCTGCGCGATCAGTTTCACTATGCCGCGGTCCACCTGCACACGGTGGCTGAGTCGGCGCGCGATGTCGACCTGGCCATGCGCTGGGGCTTCGGCCTCAAGCAGGGCCCGTTCGAGCTGTGGCAGGAGGCTGGCTGGCTGGAGGTGGCCACGATGATCCAGCAGGACATCGACGCCGGCAAGGCGCTGTGCGCGGCGCCGTTGCCCGAATGGGTGTTCAACGGACCGGTTGCCGAGGCCGGCGGCGTGCATGGCGCCAAGGGTTCCTGGAGTGCATCAGCGAAAAAATTCATAGCGCGCCACGACCTGCAGGTCTACCAGCGTCAGCATTTCCGCGAGGATGTCCTTGGTGCCGACGTTTCGCACGCCCAGACAGCGGGTACGACCTTGTACGAGGACGATGCGATCCGCCTGTGGACACTGGACGCGCCCGTGGTGATAGCCAGCATCAAGACCAAGATGCACGCGATCAGCCCCGACGTTGCCGAGGGCTTGTTGCGTGCGGTGGACCTGGCCGAAGCATCCTACGAAGGCCTGGTGATCTGGTCCAACGACGAGATGTTCTCGGTCGGCGCCGACCTGCAGGCGATGCTGCCGGCGTTCATGGTGGCGGGCGTGTCCGCGATCGATGGTGCCGAGCATGCGTTGCAAAATGCGATGCTGCGCCTGCGCTATGCCAGCGTGCCGACGGTCGCGGCGGTGCGCGGGCTGGCGCTCGGTGGTGGCTGCGAGATGGCGGTCTATTGCGCCCGGCGCGTTGTGGCGATGGAAAGCTATATCGGTCTGGTCGAGGTCGGCGTTGGCCTGGTGCCGGGCGCCGGCGGCCTGACCTATATCGCTCGGCGCGCGGCCGAGAACGCGGCGGCGTCAACCAACAGGGACCTGCTGCCGTTCCTGACCGAAGGCTTCACCGCCGCCGCGATGGCCAAGGTCGGCACCAGCGCGCTGGAGTCGCGCCAGCTCGGATACCTGCTGCCCAGTGACCTGATCGTGCCGCACAAGGACGAGTTGCTGCACGTGGCCACGACCCAGGTGCGCGCGATGTTCCAGTCCGGTTACCGCGCGCCGCTGCGCCAGACTTTCCCGGTCGCCGGGCGCAATGGCATCGCAACCATCACGGGCTCGCTGGTCAACATGCGCGACGGCGGCTTCATCAGCCAGCATGACTTTCACATTGCCGGCCGAATCGCCCATGTGGTTTGTGGCGGCGACGTCGACAACGGCACGCTGGTGACGGAGGAATACCTGATGGCGCTCGAACGCGAGGTCTTCTGTTCGCTGGTGACCAACCCCAAGACCCAGGAGCGCATCATGGGCATGATGTCCACCGGCAAGCCGGTGCGCAATTGATGCCCGCCCCATTCACGCGCCACGATCGCCAACAAGCGCCGAACGCTGCCGCAAAGGAAACCCCATGAAGCAGATCCAGGATGCCTATATCGTTGCCGCCACCCGAACGCCCATCGGACGTTCGCACCGCGGTTTCTTTCGCAATACCCGTCCCGACGATCTGCTGGTCCGGGCGATTCACGGTGCGCTGGCACAGGTGCCGACGCTGGACCCGCAGGCGATTGAAGACCTGATCTGTGGCTGCGCGATTCCGGAGGGGCCGCAAGGCCTGAACGTGGCGCGTATCGGCGCGGTCCTGGCGGGTTTGCCCAACAGTGTTGGCGGCATCACCGTGAACCGGTTCTGTGCCTCGGGCATCAGCGCCATCCAGATGGCGGCCGACCGCATCCGCGTCGGCGAGGCCGACGTGATGCTGGCCGCCGGCACCGAGAGCATGAGCATGGTTCCGATGATGGGCAATGCACCATCCTTGTCGCCGTCCCTGTTCAACAACGACGAGAACATCGGCATCGCGTATGGCATGGGCCTGACGGCTGAAAAGGTCGCCAGCCAGTGGAAGGTATCGCGCCAGGCGCAGGACGCGTTCGCGCTGGAGTCGCACCAGCGCGCCGTCGCGGCCATGCAGTCCGGCGCCTTTGCCGACGAGATCACGCCGGTCCAGGTGTACGAGCGCACGCCCGATCTGGATACCGGCACGGTGAGTGTCACCTCACGCACCGTGTCACTCGACGAAGGTGCTCGGCCGGATACGTCGCTCGAGGGCCTGGCCAGGCTCAAGGCAGTCTTTGCGGCGCGCGGCTCGGTCACGGCCGGCAACAGCTCGCAGACATCGGACGGCGCCGGCGCACTGATCCTGGCCAGCGAAAAGGCGGTCCAGCAATTCGGTCTGGTGCCGATGGCGCGATTTGTCAGTTTCGCCAGCCGTGGCGTTCCACCGCACATCATGGGTATCGGCCCGATCGAGGCGATTCCCGCCGCGCTGCGCAGTGCTGGGCTCAAGCAGCAGGACATCGACTGGATCGAGCTCAACGAGGCTTTTGCGGCGCAGTCGCTGGCAGTGATCAACACCCTGGGGTTGGACCCGGCCAAGGTCAACCCGATGGGCGGCGCGATCGCGCTGGGCCATCCGTTGGGGGCAACCGGTGCGATTCGCGCCGCGACCGTCATCCATGCGCTGCAGCGCAACCAGCAGCGCTACGGCATGGTCACGATGTGCGTGGGCATGGGGCAGGGCGCGGCCGGTATTTTTGAGCGGGTCTGAGGCCAGGGCCTTGGGACCTGCAGCCCACCCGTTCGACCAGGCGATCCCACGCATGTGGTTGACGACTAGGAATGAGTGACGCGTGATGCGCTGGACCAGGAAGCCATGACAACCGAACCTCAAAAATCCCAGGTCGCTCTGGTCATAGGCGCCGGCGACGCCACCGGCGGCGCGATTGCCCGGCGCTTTGCGCGTGAAGGTCTGGTGGCCTGCGTGACCCGGCGCAGTGCCGACAAGCTCGAACCCCTGCTGGTGCAGATCCGCGACGCCGGCGGCGTCGCGCATGGTTTTGGCTCGGATGCGCGCAATGAAGACGACGTGGTGGCGCTGGTCGAGCAGATCGAGTCGACCGTTGGCGAGATCGCGGTACTGGTGTTCAACATCGGCGCCAACGCACCGAGCTCCATCCTGCAGGAGACCACGCGGCGCTACACCAAGATCTGGGAGATGGCCTGCCTGTCCGGCTTCCTCAATGGCCGCGAGGTTGCCAAGCGCATGGTGGCCCGTTCGGGGTCCGGCCACAAGGGCAGCATCATCTTCACCGGTGCAACGGCGTCGTTGCGCGGGGCGGCCCATTTCGCGGCGTTTGCCGGAGCCAAGCATGCGCTGCGGGCGCTGGCCCAGAGCATGGCGCGCGAACTCGGGCCGCTGGGTGTGCATGTGGCCCATGTGGTGATCGACGGCGCCATCGACACCGCCTTCATCCGCGACAACTTCCCGCAACGGTATGCACTGAAGGATCAGGACGGCATACTCAACCCAGACCATATTGCCGACCAGTATTGGATGCTGCACCGGCAGCCGCGCGACGCCTGGACCCATGAACTCGACCTGCGCCCCTGGATCGAAAAATTCTGAGCCCTGGCAACTTCAACCCGACACCCGCAAAGGATGACCATGACCCGCTCCGTCGATTTCCTGTTCGACTTCGGCAGCCCCGCTGCCTACCTCGCGTGGACCCAGTTGCCCAAGCTGGCCGCCGATACCGGTGCCCAGGTCCACTTGATGCCGATGCTGCTCGGTGGCGTTTTCCAGTCTACCGGCAATCGTGCGCCCATCACCGTGCCGCTCAAGGGCAGCTACCTGTTCATGGATATGGGCCGCTATGCCAAGGCCTATGGCGTGCCGCTGCGCATGAACCCGCACTTCCCGATCAATACCATCACGCTGATGCGCATCGACGTGGCGCTGGTGCTGCGCGCCGATCCGCGGCTCGACGCCTACCGTGCGGCGGTGTTTCGCGCCATCTGGGCCGAGCAAAAGAACATGGGTGATCCGGCCACCGTGGCCATGGTGCTGGCGCCAGCGGGTTTCGACGCCGCTGAACTCACAGCCATGGCGGGCGACCAACCGGTCAAGGACACCCTCAAGACCTGGACGCAGGAAGCAGTGGACCGTGGCGTTTTCGGTGCGCCGACATTCTTTGTTGGCACGGAGATGTTCTGGGGCCAGGACCGGCTCGAAATGGTACGCGCAGCGTTGACCGCCTGACCCGTTGAGCAAAAGAACGAAAGAACATGCCATGAGCGACATACTCACCCTCACCGCCGACGGCGTGATGACCATCACCTTCAACCGGCTTGCCAAGAAGAATTCGATCACCTCCGACATGTATGCCAGCATGGCGGACGCGCTGGCGCAGGCGAGCGCGCAGGATGCGGTTCGGGTGGTCGTGATCCAGGGGCACGAGACGATTTTCTCGGCCGGTAACGACATCGCGGATTTTCTGAACAAACCGCCGACGAATCAGGATTCCCCGGTCTACCGCTTCCTGTTCGCCATAGCCAGCTTCCCGAAGCCGATCGTGGCCGCGGTGTGTGGCCCGGCGGTGGGCATCGGCACCACGTTGCTGATGCACTGCGACCTGGTGTACGCCGGCGACAACGCGGCATTCTCGCTGCCATTCGTCAATCTGGGCCTGTGCCCCGAGGCCGCCTCCAGCCTGCTGCTGCCGCAGATGCTGGGTTACCACCGCGCGGCCGAGGCGTTGCTGCTGGGCGAGCCCTTCATGGCCGAGGCGGCGCTGGAGGTCGGGCTGGTCAACCGCATCGTGCCGCCGCTGGAGGCCAATGCCGTTGCGCAGGCGCAGGCGCGCAAGCTGGCGGCCAAGCCGATCGGTTCGCTGATCGAGACCAAGCGCCTGATGAAGACGGGAATGGCCGAAAGGGTACGACAGCAGATGACCGAGGAGGGCGCCAGCTTCGGCCGCATGCTGCGCGAGCCGGCGGCGCGCGAGGCGTTCTCCGCGTTCGTGGAAAAGCGTAAGCCGGACTTCTCGCGCGTCTGAATTCACTCTGCAACGACCGGGAGTCACCATGCATACCCTCGAAGGCAAGACGATCTTCATCACCGGCGCATCGCGCGGCATCGGCCTGGCGATCGCGAAGCGGGCCGCCGCGGACGGCGCCAATATCGTAGTGGCGGCCAAGACCACCGAGGCCAATCCGAAACTGCCGGGCACCATCTACAGCGCCGCAGCCGAGATCGAGGCGGCCGGTGGCAAGGCGCTGGCGCTGCAGGTCGACATTCGCGAGGAAGCATCGGTGCTTGCCGCGGTGGCCAGGGCGGTCAAGGTGTTTGGTGGCATCGACATGCTGGTCAACAACGCCAGCGCGATCAGCCTGACCGGAACCGACACCACGCCGATGAAGCGCTTTGACCTGATGCATGGCGTCAATGCGCGTGGCACCTACCTGTGCACCATGGCCTGCCTGCCGGAATTGCGCAAGTCGGGCGAACAGCGGCGCAACCCGCATGTGCTGACGATGTCGCCGCCGCTGTCGATGAAGAGCCACTGGTTCGAGAACCATCCGGCCTACAGCATGGCCAAGTACGGCATGAGCATGTGCACGCTGGGGCATGCCGGCGAGTTCCTGAAATACGGCATCGGCGTCAACAGCCTGTGGCCGCGCACCGCGATCGCCACCGCCGCTTTGCAGATGATCCCCGGCATCGACGTGGCGCGTTGCCGCAAGCCCGAGATACTGGCCGACGCCGCCTATCTGGTGCTGACCAGCGACAGCCGCAACACCGGCAACTTCTACATCGACGACACCCTGCTGGCCCAGCATGGCGTTACGGATCTGGAGCCGTATTCGGTGACGCCGGGCACGCGCGATTTCATTCCCGACTTCTTCGTCGATTGAGCGCGGCGGCGGTGCCGTAGACTGTACGGCTGTCCAGGCCCGGCGCCGGGGCTTGGCCTGCCAACGGAGTTTGTCTTGATGCACATGGGTTCACCGGAAGAATTGCTCCAAGCCCATCACGGCATGTTGATTGACGGACTCACCAATGTGTTTGGTGCGTTCAATCCGGAAATGCTGCGCCATGTGCTGCCGCGCGTCGAGTGGATCGAGCTCGGTGGTGGAGAGTTGCTGTTTCGCCAGCATGACCGTGGCGAAAGCCTGTTCTTCATCGTCAGCGGACGCCTGCGGGCGTCGCGCATGGACGAAACGGGACGACGCATCGTGCTCGGCGAGATCGCACGCGGCGAGACGGTTGGCGAGATGGCCTTTTTCACCGGCGAGCCACGCACCGCCACCGTGACCGCGATGCGCGACAGCGTGCTGGCCTGTTTCTCCAACGCCGTATTTCGCGAACTGCTGCTGGCCTATCCGCTGGTGTCGCTGAACATGACGCGCCAGGTGATCGAGCGTTTCAAACGGGTCACCAGTGCGCGCCAACCCGTGGCCAAGCCGTCGATCATTGGAGTCCTGAGCATCACCCGCGGTGTCGACCTGACGGACTTTGCCCAGTCGCTGGCCCGGCAGTTGCAGACCCATGGTCGGACCATCGTCATGACGTCGCTGCACATGGACGAACTGCTGGGCGAGTCGGGCGCAGCCCAGTCAGAGCGTGCCGACGTGGAGCGATCGCGCCGGGTGACGGTGCGTCTGGACAAGATCGAGGCGCAACATGACTTCGTCGTATTCGTGGCCGACGCCCAGCGAACCCAGTGGACGCAGCGCTGCATACGCCATTGCGACGAGCTGCTGCTGGTGGCAGATGCCGACCAGCCGCCCGACCTGCATCCGAACGAGGCCGGCCTGCACGCCGGCGCCGACGATGACGACACGCAGGCGAGCCTGGTGCTGCTGCACCCGGACGAGCGCCGCTCGCCAACCGGGACCAGCCGTTGGCTGGATGCCCGGCGCCTGTCGACCCATTGCCATGTACGCCGTGGTGTGATTCGGGACTGGCAACGCCTGGGGCGGGTCGTCAGCCGCAATACGGTGGGACTGGTGCTCTCGGGTGGTGGCGCGCGCGGCTTTGCACATCTGGGTGTGATGCGCGCAATGGAGGAGGCCGGCATCGCAGTCGATCAGGTTGCGGGCACCAGTATCGGCGCGGTGATGGCCGCCTTTGGGGCGATGGATATTGCGGCCGGGGCGATGATCGCGTCGGCGCGCCAGGCCTTCCGGGAGAACCCCACCGGCGACTACAACCTGGTCCCGCTGCTGTCGCTGATCAGTGGCAAACGCCTGCGTCGCATCATCGATTCGGCGGTGGTGGACAGTTGCGGACAACACATCGACATCGAGGATTTGTGGAAGACCTATTTCTGTGTCTCCAGCAACTACTCGGCGGCACGCGAGGCGGTGCATGTGCGCGGACCGCTGGCCAAGTCGATCCGTGCCAGCGTGTCCATTCCCGGGGCCCTGCCGCCGGTCATGCTGGACGGCGAGTTGCATATCGACGGCGGCACGTTCAACAATTTTCCGACCGACGTGATGGCCAAGATGGGGACGACCCGGATCATCGGCGTCGACCTGTTGCGCGACAGGGGCTTGCGCCACGATCTGGACGAGGTGCCCGGCGCGCTGGAATTGATGCGGGACAAGCTGCGCGGCCGCAGCACCAGGAAGTACCAGTTGCCCTCACTCACTTCGCTGCTACTCAATACCAGTTTGATGTGCAGCTATGCGCGCCAACAGGAATCCCAGTCGCTGGCGGATCTGCATTTCGCGCCCGCCGTGAACATGTTTGGCATGCTGGACTGGTCGCGCTTCGACCAGATTGTCGAGGCTGGTTATCGTCATGCCATGGAGCAACTGGAGAAAGCCGGTGACATGGCCATCGCGCCGTACCGATATGCATAAGCCGTGCAGCGCTTTCAGGTCGATCCGGCGTGCAAGGGCGTCGTCTGGAGGAAAAAGCCATGGGATTTGCGTCTGAATTTCGGCCCGGACTGTTTGCCGGCAAGGTGGTTCTGATCACGGGCGGCGGCTCGGGCATAGGGCGATGTACCGCGCATGAACTGGCGGCGCTCGGCGCCCGGGTCGTACTTGTCGGGCGCAAGCCGGAAAAACTGCAGGCGGTGCAGGACGAGATCACCCAGGATGGGGGCCTGGCCGATATGCATGCCTGCGATATCCGCCAGGAGGAGTTGGTGCGCGCCACCGTGGCGCAGGTCGTGGCGCAGCACGGCCGCGTCGACGGACTGGTCAACAACGCGGGTGGCCAGTACATTGCGCCGTTGGCGTCCATGTCAGCCAAGGGCTGGCAGGCCGTGATCGACACCAACCTCACCGGCGGGTTCCTTATGGCGCGCGCGTGTTACCTGCAAAGCATGCAGCAGCAGGGGGGGGCTATCGTCAACATCGTGGCCGACATCTGGGGCTCGATGCCGGGCATGGGACACAGCGGCGCGGCGCGTGCCGGCATGGTTAGTTTTACCGAGACTGCCGCGCTCGAATGGGCGCACAGCGGGGTTCGGGTCAATGCGGTGGCGCCCGGGTATATCGCGTCCAGCGGCATGGACCACTATCCGCCGGAACAGGGGCCGCATCTGCGTGCCATGGCAGCGACTGTGCCACTGGGGCGCTTTGGCAATGAGGCCGAGACCTCCGCCGGCATCGTGTTCCTGCTCAGTCCGGCGGCGTCTTTCATCAGCGGCACCACCTTGCGCATCGACGGCGCCCGACCCCAGGTGCGCATGGGGTGGGGCCTGCAGCAGCCCTCAGCCGAAGCCGCCGCGCGCGAGGCGATCAAGCCGTTCGCGGGTTTTCACCGCGCCGTCACGCCCAAGGTGTTTGCCCAGTAGACTCTTTCATCACCCGCCGGAAATCCCGCCCTATGCAGTACACCCACGAGCATCTGGAGATCCAGAAAACCCTCAAGCGCTTCATCGACGCCGAGATCAATCCGCATGTCGATGAATGGGAGGCAGCAGAAATTTTCCCCGCGCACGCGGTGTTCAAGAGGCTCGGCGATCTGGGCCTGCTCGGACTGACCAAGCCCGAGGCCTTTGGCGGCAGCGGACTCGACTATTCCTACGCTGTTGCCATGGCCGAGGCGCTGGGACACATCGATTGCGGCGGCATTCCGATGGCCATCGGCGTGCAGACCGATATGTGCACGCCGGCGCTGGCGCGCTTTGGCAGCGATGAACTCAAACGCCAGTTCCTGGCACCGGCCATTGCCGGCGATATGGTTGGCTGCATCGGCGTCAGCGAACCGGGCGCGGGCAGCGATGTGGCGTCCATCAAGAGCCACGCACGCAAGGACGGCGACGATTACGTCATCAGCGGCCAGAAGATGTGGATCACCAACAGTCTGCAGGCCGACTGGATGTGCATGCTGGTCAACACTGGCGAGGGCCCGCAGCACAAGAACAAGTCCCTGGTGATGGTGCCGATGGACAGCAAGGGCATCGAGAAGGCGCGCAAGATCCGCAAGATCGGCATGCATTCCAGCGACACCGGGCTGATCTATTTCGACCAGGTGCGGGTGCCGCAGCGCTACCGCATCGGCGGTGAAGGCCAGGGTTTCATGTACCAGATGATGCAGTTCCAGGAGGAGCGGCTATGGGCTGCGGCCAGTTGCCTGCAAAGCCTGTCCAACTGCATCGCATGGACCGTCGAATGGGCGCAGGAGCGCAAGCTGTTCGGCAGCACGCTGGCCGACCAGCAGTGGGTGCAGTTCAAGCTGGCCGAGATGAAGACCGAGGTCGAAAGCCTGCGCGCCCTGACCTACCGGGCCTGCGAACTGTATGTGGCCGGCCAGGACGTGACCGAACTGGCCTCAATGGCCAAGCTCAAGGCCGGCCGCTTGAACCGTATCATTCCGGATGGATGCCTGCAGTTCTGGGGCGGCATGGGCTACACGCTGGAGAACAAGGTTTCGCGCATGTACCGGGATGGACGCCTGGGGTCCATCGGAGGTGGTGCCGACGAGGTCATGCTGGGCATCCTGGCCAAGATCATGGGCATCGCGAAGAGGCCGCCCAAGGCCTGATCGGGGATCGGCGTCGCACGTTTGTGGAGCATATTGTGAATACCAGCCAGCCATCGGATCGCGCCACGGCGCCCGATCCCGAGGAGGACCAGAACGACATCGACACGCTGGCCTACCTGGTCGCGCGGTTTGCGACCAGGGAGATCGCGCCCCATGTGCAGGAGTGGGACCGGGTCGGCGAGTTTCCCCGTTCCCTGTATGGCCGCGCGGCGCAACTGGGTCTGCTGGGGCTGGGCTATCCGGAGGACCTGGGCGGCACGCCGGCGTCGCAGCGCATGCGCAATGTGTTGTCGATCGGGCTGGCGCGCCATGGCGCCAGTGGCGGCGTATTTGCCGGCATGTTCTCGCACAATATCGGCCTGCCGCCGGTGCTGCGCCACGGCTCGAGCGAACTGCAGCGCGAGGTCGTGCCACCGGTGCTGCGTGGCGAGAAAATCGCCGCGCTGGCGATCACTGAGCCGGGCGGCGGCTCTGACGTCGCGGCGCTGCGCGCCACCGCACGGCTCGATGGCGATCACTATGTGCTCAACGGTGAGAAAGCCTTCATCACCTCCGGCATGCGGGCCGACTACCTGACGGTGGCGGTGCGCACCGGTGACAGCCATTCGGTGCTGGGCGACCTGGGCGACCTGGGCGACATGCCGGCGTCACAGCACGGCGCGCGGGGTATTTCGCTCATCGTCGTGCCGGGCGACAGCAAAGGCCTGTCGCGCACCGCGCTGCACAAGATGGGATGGCATTGCTCGGATACGGCGCAACTGCGTTTCGACAATGTGCGGGTACCGGCGCGCTACCTGATCGGCGAGCCGGGTAGCGGATTCAGGATGATCATGGGCAACTTCAACAGCGAGCGGCTCGGCATGTCGGCCGCCGCGCTCGGCTTTGCCCAGGCCTGCTACGACGAGGCGCTGGACTGGGCGCGGCAACGCAAGACCTTTGGCCAGGCCCTGGTCGAGCACCAGGTAATCCGCCACAAACTGGTCGACATGCAGATGCGCATCGCATCCACCCAGGCCTGGGTCGATGCCGTGTCCGACCGGCTCGATGCCGGCGACGAACGGGTTGGCGGTGAAACCACCGCACGCTGGGTCGCCGATGTCTGCATGCTCAAGAACCATGCGACGCAGACGATGCAGTTCTGCGCCGACCAGGCGGTACAGATCCTGGGTGGCATGGGCTACATGCAGGGCAGCCGCAGCGAGCGCATCTACCGCGAGGTCAAGGTGATGATGATCGGTGGTGGCGCCGAGGAGATCATGAAGGAGCTGGCCGCGCGCCAGTTGGGTCTGTGATGGGCCCGGGTCTGGGTCAGGTGGCCATGGCCGGCAGATATGCCGCCGCCGGTGCCCAATGCTTGCGGGCCTGACGATGCAGCCGGGCGAGATTCCGCTGGTCGATTTCGAGCCGGCATTCGTGCAGGGCTTGAGGACCATCTTCGAGGAGATGGTGGTTTTCAACAAGCTGCTGGGCCTGAAGGTCATCTCGGTCGAGCCACAGCAGGTTGCCGCCCGCATCGACATGCGGCCCGAGCTGGTGGGCCACTATCTGCACAACCGACTGCATGGCGGCGTGATCAGTGCGGGCCTGGACAACATCGGCGCGCTGGCGGTGATGGCGGCCATCGGTGCGCGCCACATGGACGAGGCGCCCGAGCAGCGGCTGCAGCGCTTTGGCAAGTTGGGAACCATCGATCTGCGGGTGGACTACCTGCGTCCGGGTATCGGCGCCCATTTCGACCTGCACGCCACGGTGATGCGCCTGGGTTCACGGGTGGCATCCACACGGATGGAATTGCGCGCCGCCGACGGCAAGTTGCTGTCGACGGGCTCGGGCGTGTATATCCTGGCCTGAGGCGATGGCCGGCCCTGCGATAGGCCGCGATGCATTGCAACATGCGCCAATGCCGGCGCGACATTTCGCGACAGACCCTGGCGACTTCACCCCTGGAACGCGAGGTAGTACGATGGCTGGTTCGATCAACGAAGACGTCTCGTGCGTCGGACGTGTGTGCCCGCTCCAGGTGGAGATCCCGATCATGATTGCCGAATCCTTGCAGATGGTGCGTCGCCGTCCAACGCTGCTTCGCTCTCGGCCCGAAGCAACGCATGGCGGTTTCGGCCGGCTGCATCGCGCGGCCTTGGTTGCTGCGTTTCTCATAGCGTCGGCCGCAGTGCTGCAACCTGCCCACGCCGCCGGTGGTGACCCAATAAGGTTCAAGCGCATTGCCACCCAGTACATCGCCGCGCTGGGTGAGCCGGGCGCGAGCGCCGGCGTCGGCGCGCAAAGCTGGGGCCTGTGGCCGCTCGATCCGGGACCGCGTGGTGTCGAACTTGGCCGCTACGGCACCTTGATAAAGGCCGGTAACGTTGCGCCGGCGGGGTGGACGTTCGACGGCGCGGCTTGGTGGCTTGAAGAACATGGCCTGATCATGGAGCCACCCGAGTTTCCGGCCCCGGCGCGTAAATACGTGGTCACAGGTGGGCGCGACGTAACCGCGGTACTGACAATTCATGCGCCCGACGCGAAAGGCGAGCGGCGCTGGGAACTCGATCACGGCGCCACGCTCTACGATGTGACGCATCTGGCCTGCCGCTCCGCGCGCTATGAACCGGCAAGCGGCACCTCGGGCGCCTGCACGCCGGCCCGTGCGCGGCAGGCAGCATTTCCGGTCGCACCGGGGGCCGAGATGCCACGGGTGGAAGGCTGCCGCAAGCAGGACTACGCGGTGCTGATCGTGATCGGGGTAGTGCAGGACAAGTGAACGCCGGCCATGGCGCCAGCATCGGTTTGCGCTGTGATGATGGCGCAGAGGTTGCAGCGCAATTTTCTGGCATCGTTGATCGAGAACACGATAGCGCCTGGTCGCCCGCTGTGCTGCCTACAGAGGATGGGGCGAACTTTCCCGTGCTAGCAATTGGCTGTCGCGTCACAATGGCAGGCGGCACTGTGCTTTTGAGAATTGCTCGAATAACGATGGGGGAAAAGTCAAATGATCGCTAGCGCTGGAGTCATCGTAAGGATCAAACCCGATTTGCCTGTCCTGGCGCAACGCAGGTTTGCCATTGCACTGTGCTCGCGCATGGCAATGGTCGGCATAGCCACGATGGTGGCGTTGTCGGCGAACGCCCAAGGATCGTTCTCACCGCTTGTCAAATTGCGTAACTCCAACATTGCGCAGAATGGCCTTGGGCCCGTCCACGGAACCTTGATGCCCGACGGTTCAGTGATGTTCATCGGCGTTCAGCGCGAGGACGGCACCAGGGTCGCCCCGATCATCGGGCCCAAATTCGTGTCACGCTATGACGTGGTGCCGTCGGGCACACAACCCTGGCCCGCGTCGCAGTCGATGACGCCCGATGTGCTGCCTTACGATTGCGGGGCGAGTTGCGTGTTCGCCGGGATTGGCGGCACCTGGTCGGTCGACGATACGATCATGTGCTCCGGTCATACCCTGCTTCAAGACGGTAGTTTCTTTTCACTTGGCGGCACCCGTTTCTGGAAGTTCGAGCCGGACGATCCAGGCGTTGCCCCGTACAGCGTCGCGTTCGGGCTGGATCACAATTTCCATTACAACCCGACAACGGCAGTCTGGACGCGGCTGGCCGGTCAACTTCTCGCGCCCGGCGAAAGCAATTTCCATGGGCGCTGGTATGGCACAGCCACGCGTCTTGCCGATGGCCGCGTGCTGACGACGGGAGGCTATGACATAGTTGGCGCGGTATTGAACGACACAGTGGTCATCGGCACGCAGACCCACAACGTTTCGGTCGAGGTCTTCGACCCGGCTAAACCCGGCAATCCGAGGCAGTTGCTGTCAGCCGCCGAAAATACCCCAGCGAATATCTTCAACGTTGACTATTCGCATGATTTTCAGTTTCCGTTTGCGCTGTCGGGTGGGCAGGACGTCCTGATGATTGGTATGGCCGGCGAGCCCATATTCATGACTCCGTCGACCACGCCAAATTGGCTTTCCACAGGTCAGATTCGACCAGGCGAGGGAGAAGGTCATCACCCGATGCATGGAAGTTCGACCATCATGCTGCCGTTGCGGTTGACCCCGAATGAGTGGGGGTATGGGCTCGGCGCCATCATGACGATCGGTGGTGGCGGACCCAACAGGCAGTCTCATGCCGATGTCTATGACGCGGTGGGCGGCGGTTGGAAAGCCCAAAGGGTCAACATCGGCGCCGCCCGACACCATCCCTCGTCGGTCTTGCTGCCGGATGGCCGCATTTTCGTGATAGGCGGCCACAATACCGACAATTCGGCACCCTACCCGCTAGACGGTGTTCTGCTGGCTCCGTCGGCAACAGGCTATTCCGTCACGGCTAGCGCGGCCATGGCGGGCTCGCGCGGTTATCACACGGTGGCGCTGCTGCTGCCAGACGGACGGGTACTGGTTGCCGGCGGACGCGTCGGAGGCGCGACCGGTGACAGTGACGAGCAGCCCACCGCAGAATACTACTCGCCCGACTACATGTTTGGTCCGCGTCCGTCAATCACCACGGCGCCGACGAATATCTACTACGACACACCTTTCGCTGTGGCGTTCTCGGGCTCGACGGCGCCAAGCGAAATGGTCTTGATGGCCCTGGGTTCGATGACCCATTCCTTCGACGCCAACCAGCGCTCGGTCGAGCTCTATCACGTACAGGTATCCGCCAACACCTTGGCGGGGTATCTGGCAGGAGGCGAGCGTTTTGCGCCGCCCGGTCACTACATGCTGTTCGTGCTTGACGAGAACAGGCGTCCATCCAAGGGCGTGATAGTCAAGATCTCACGGTCCTGACGTCGTCCGGCGCTGCCCCGCAAAAAAAGGCGGTCCTGGCCTGCGGGCGTGCTCTCGATCCCAGCTTTGGGTCTCCTGGCGGCGCGCCCATTTCGGCCGCGCAGATCACACGCGGCGCCAGGTTGTGGAGCATGACCCTTGTGAGTTGCGACAGCGTCCAGCTCGATTTCTGACTGCGCCTAGAGACTCATTGGGCAGTGTGACCACTCTCCTCTGCCCTGAGACAACCGCCCCGCCGTCAAACCACACGCCAGCATCTGCACCAGGTGGGCTTCGCGCGGCAGCACCTTGGCCAACGCACAGGCCACGAAAAAGCAGCCCAAAGGCGGCTCTTTTTCACCGAGGCGAGCTCCGTGTCAGTTGAAGTATTCCGACATCACCTTCCATTTGCCATCGGTGATCTGCGACATGCGCGATGCATCGCTGCCCAGGCGCTTGGTGGGTGAAAAGGTCTGCTTGGCGCCGCCGAACATGTCGGGCTCAATCACCATCGTGTCCATCACCTTGATGAAGCTGTCGGTACTCAGGTTGGCTCCCGCCTTGCCAGCCACTTTGGCGAAAGTATCGATGATGTAGTAGCCATAGACCGAGAATACGGTGGGTTCTTCATTGAACTTGGTCATGTACTTGTTGGCCCAAAAACGCACCGGCTGCGACGCGGAGTCCAGGTAGGGATTGGCTACGGTATGGGTCGCATACAGGCCGTTCATGGCGGGGCCGCCGAGCTTGTGGATCAGGTCGGTATAGGACGCGCTGGAGCCCAGGAAGGTCGGGTTGTAGCCAAGCTTGCGTGCGGTGCCGATGGCGCCGATGGTCTCGCGGATGATGGTGCCCAGCACGATCATGTCGCAGCCCGACGCCTGCATCTTCTGGATCTGCGACGAGAAGTCGGTGGCGCCACGCTTGTAGGTGGTTTCCTCGGCGAGCTTCATGCCGATCGACTTGAGGCCTTCTTCGGCGCCCCGCTTGACTTCCAGGCCGAAGTCGTCGTCCTGGTACATCGTGCAGACCTTTTTGGCGCCTTTTTCCTTGGCCATCTTGGGTGCGGCATTGCGCATCTGGTCAAAGTAGGTGGCGGCGTAGGAGTACTTGAGCTTGTGGAACGGCTCGTACATCTCGCGCGCCGCAGTGACCGGGAAGAAGTTGACGACATTTTTCTCGAACTGGATCGGCATCGCCGCCAGATTCTGCGCTGTACCGAGATGGCCCACCATCATGAAGATCTTGTCCTGGTTGACCAGCTTTTGCGCTGCCAGCACGGCCTTTTTGGGGTCGTAGGCCGAATCTTCGACGATCAGCTTGAGCTTTCGCCCCCCGATGCCGCCCTGCTCGTTGATCTCGTCGACGCGCAGCATCATGCCCAGCCGGATCTGCTTGCCGAAGCCCGCGATCGGGCCCGAAAGATCCTGGATCGAGCCGAGCGTGATCTCGTCCTTCGAAACACCTTGCGAACCCTTCTGGGCGCTGGCGCCCACTGCGGCGAGCGCGAGTGCGGCCAGAACGACGGTTGATTTGAGTTTCATGGAAGTCTCCTTTCGTAGTTAACGATACATGGCCTCGATCTGAGGTTGGTATTTTTTTTCCACCAGTTTGCGTTTGAGCTTCATGGTGGGCGTGAGTTCCTCGTCCTCGGCGCTGAGCTGGGTGTCGAGCAAGAAGAATTTCTTTATCTGTTCTACCCGGGCGAACTTCTTGTTGACCCGGTCGATTTCGACCTGGATCAGGTTTTGCACCGCTTCGGATTTTGTCAGGCTGGCGTAGTTGGAGAACGGCACGTCGTTGTCCTGCGCATACTTCTCGACGTTGTCCTGGTCGATCATGATGATCACCACCAGGTACGGCCGCTTATCGCCGATCACAACCGCGTCGGTGATGTAGGGCGAGAATTTCAGGTCGTTTTCGAGCTCGCTCGGTGTCACGTTCTTGCCGCCGGCCGTGATGATGATGTCTTTCATCCGGTCGGTGATCGTGAAATAGCCGTCCTCGTCCATGCGGCCGACGTCGCCGGTGTGCATCCAGCCGTCGGCGTCGATGGTCTCGGCGGTTTTTTCCGGCAGGTTCAGGTAACCGGCAAACACGTTCTTGCCGCGCACCAGGATTTCGCCGGTGGCTGGGTCGATCTTCATCTCGTTGAACTTGGCCGCAGGGCCGATGCTGCCCGGCTTCATCCGGTCGGCCGGAACGCCGCTGGAGCCGCCGCAGGTCTCGGTCATGCCCCAGACCTCGAGCATCGGAACACCCAGCGCCAGGTACCATTTGATAAGGTCGGCGGATATCGGGGCGGCGCCGGTGAACAGGACCTTCGCGCGGTTGATGCCGATCATCTTGCGTACATTGTTCAACGCCAGCAAGCCCGCCACCTGGTATTGGAGCTTGAGCCAGCTGCCGACCGGTTGCCGCGCCAGCACCTTGTCGGCAATCTGCGTGCCCACGCCGATGGCCCAGCCATATACCGCCTGCTGCAGCGCACTGGATTCCTTCAGGCCGATCAGCACACCGGAATAGAACTTCTCCCAGACCCGCGGCACGGCGACGAACACGGTGGGCGCTATCTCGCGCACGTTCTCGGGAATGGTCTCCGGATTCTCGACAAAGTTGAGTTTGGCCCCGGTATACAGGCAGTGGTACTCGCCACCCATGCGCTCGGCAATGTGGCACAGGGGCAGGAAACACATGCGCTCGTCGGCTTCATTTTGCTGGATCAGCGAGCTGTAGCCACGCATCGTGTAGACCAGACCGCTGTGCAGATGCATCGCGCCCTTGGACTTGCCGGTGGTGCCCGAGGTATAGACCAGGATTGCCAGGTCCTCGGGCTTGACGGCGCTGGAGCGTTGCATCAACGCGTCCGCGTGCCGGGCGTTGTAGTCGCGACCCATTTCACGCAGCGCGTCCAGGCTGATCACGCCCGGATCATCGAGGTCGCGCAGGCCTTCCATGTCAATCACGACGATCTTGCGCAGCAGCGGCAACTGGTCCCGCACTTCGAGCGCCTTGTCCAGCTGTTCGTCGTCCTCGACGAACAGCACCGTGGTACGCGAGTCCTCGCACAGGTACAGCACCTGGTTGGGCGCATCGGTCGGATAGATGCCGTTGGAGACACCTCCGGCGCATAGCACCGCCAGGTCGGCCAGCACCCATTCGACCACGGTGTTGGCCAGGATGGCGGCGGTCTCCCTGGGTTGGAAGTCCAGCGCCATCAGGCCGCCGGCGATTTCGCGCACTGCATTCGCTGTCTCGTTCCAGGTCCAGGCGCGCCAGATGCCCAGGTGCTTCTGGCGCATCCATACTGTGGGGCCGCGTTTTTGCACGGCGTTCCAAAATACCTGCGGAATCGTGTCGCCCTGCAACACGATCGCGTCATTTGGCTGGATATGGCTCAAGTCCCACAACTGGTTCATGATGTCATCTCCAGTTCTTCTTTTTCTTCCAGCGCCGCTCATCGCGCTGGCCTTCTTCTTTCATGCCCAGGTAGAACTCCTTGATGTCGTCCTTCTCGCGCAACCTGGCGCAGGTGTCCTCCATCACGATGCGGCCGTTCTCGAGCACGTAGCCATAATCGGACGCATTGAGCGCCATGTTGGCGTTCTGCTCGACCAGCAGGATCGTCGTACCCCGTTCTCGGTTGATGCGCACGACGATCTCGAAGATCTCCTTGGTCAGCTTGGGCGAGAGGCACAGGCTTGGCTCGTCGAGCAGCATCAGGTCGGGCTTGGCCATCAGCGCGCGCGAGATCGACAGCATCTGCTGCTGTCCGCCCGAGAGCAATCCCGCGTCCTGGCCGGCGCGCTCCCTGAGGATCGGGAAATAGCCGAACACCGCCTCGATGTCCTTGGCAACCCCATCGGCGTCGCTGCGGGTGTAGGCGCCCATCAGCAGGTTGTCGCGCACGCTGAGCAGCGGGAACACCTCGCGGCCTTCGGGCACGTGGGACAGGCCCTGCTGCACGATGAAGGCGGGGTCCTTGGCGGTGATGTCCTGGCCCTTGAACTCGATCGAGCCCTTGCGTGGGTCGATGATGCCCGAAATAGTCTTGAGGATCGTCGTCTTGCCGGCGCCGTTGGAGCCCAGCACGGTGCCGATCTCGCCCCGGCGCACCTGCAGACTGACGCCCCGGATCGCGCGGATCGGGCCATAGGCGCTCTCCACGTTCAGCAGCCTGAGCACCGGCTGGTCGCTGACAGGAACCGGCGTCGTGCTCACGGTGCGGCCCTCGCGCTCATGGCTTCCTCCGCAACGACGAAACATCGTCCACCGAGCCGAGGTAGGCCTCGATGACGCCGGGATCGTTCTGTACCTCGCGCGGCGTACCGGTGGCCAGCACCGCACCCTGGTTCATCGCCACCACCCGGTCCGATACCTTCGATACCAGTGTCATGTCGTGCTCCACCATCAGCACGGTGATGCCCAGTTCGTTCTTGATATCGGCGATCCAAAATGCCATGTCGTCGGTTTCCTCGACGTTCAGGCCCGACGACGGCTCGTCCAGCAGCAGCAGCCTGGGTTCGGTGCACAGCGCGCGTCCTAGTTCGACCACCTTGCGCACGCCATAGGGCAGGCCGGCGACCATCGAGTCGCGGTGGTGCTGCAGGTCGAGGAAGTCGATGATCTTTTCGGCCTTTTCGCGCGCGTCGATCTCGGCCTTCATGGTCTTGCCGGTGAAGAACAATTCACTCCAGAAGCCGGTCTTGCGGTGTGTATGGCCGCCGATCAGCAGGTTGTGCAGCACCGAGGCATGCTCGAACAACTCGATGTTCTGGAAAGTGCGGGCAATACCCAGGGCCGCGATGTCATGCGGCGGATGGTCGGTCAGCTTCTCGCCCAGGTAGGTTATCTCGCCGGCGGTCGGTGTGTAGATGCGGCTGATCAGGTTGAACACCGTGGTCTTGCCGGCGCCGTTGGGGCCGATCAGCGTGAACACCTCACCGGCGTTGACGTCGAAACTGACGTTGTCGACCGCCAGCACGCCGCCAAAGCGCACGGTGAGGTCTTTGGCGGACAGGAGATGGTCGGCCAACGTGCTCATCTCAGCCGATCCGACTTCTGGAACGATTTCTGCCGCTTGAACATGCCCTTGCGGTAGAACGGAAAGGTCTGCAGGTAGGTACGGATCTTCAGCCAGCGGCCATATAGTCCCATGGGCTCGAACAGCACAAAGGCGATCAGCACCAGGCCGTAGACCAGGCCCTGCAGACCGGGCGCCTGGCCGATAAAAGTCGGCAGGTGGTCCTTGCTCAGCGCGATGACCTGCGGCATGGAGATCAGGAAAATCGCGCCCAGGAATGCACCATGCACAGACCCCAGGCCACCGATGACCACCATCAGCAACAGGTCGATCGACTGGATGATGTTGAACTGCTCGGGCGAGATGAAGTGCAGCTTGTGCGCGTACAGCGCGCCCGCCACACCGGCCAGCGCGGCTGAGATCGCGAACGACAGGGTCTTGTAGCGGGCCAGGTTGATGCCCATGCTCTGGGCCGAGATCTCCGAGTCGCGAATCGCCACGAAGGCGCGTCCGGTGGATGAGCGCAGCAAATTCAAGATGCCTGCCGTTGCCGCGATCGTAATGACCAGGCACAGGACGTAGAACTCGGTGGCGGAGCTGAGCACCCAGCCGAACAGGTCGGGCGACTTGACGCTCATGCCTGAATTGCCGCCGGTAACCGACTCCCAGCGTGCAAACACCTCCTCCACGATGAAGCCGAAGGCGATGGTGGCGATGCCCAGGTAGATGCCCTTGACCCGCAGCGCCGGCAGACCCACGACCACACCGACCGCCGCCGCGATGCCCGCGGCCAGCGCCAGCGCGAACGGGAACGGCACGCCCATGGTCGTGAACACCGCCTGGGTATAGGCGCCCACCCCGAGAAAAGCCGCGTGGCCGATCGAGAACTGCCCGGTAAAACCGGCCAGCAGCATCAGGCCCAGGCCGGCGATCGCGTAAATCAGGATGAAGGTGAGCTGGGCCAGCCAGTACTCGTCGATCAGCCATGGCGCGGCAACCAGCATCAGCAGCAACAGGCTGTACCAGAACGTATGGCCGCCATGCTTGGAGAGCCGGATGTCCTGCGCGTAGTCGGTCTTGAAGATGAATCGCATAGCTAGTTGGGGGCAGAGCTTGCGGCTTCGCCGCGGCGGTTTGTCCCGCAAATTCTCATACTTTCTTCCTCAGCTTTTCGCCAAACAACCCATTGGGCTTGACCATCAGCATGATCAGCACCACCACATACGGTGCCACGTCCTTGACACCCGCCGGCGCATAAAAGCCGGCCAGCGACTCGACGATGCCGATGATCAAGCCGCCGACGATCGCGCCCGGCAGGCTGCCGAAGCCACCCACCACCGCGGCCGGGAAGGCCTTCAGGCCGATGAATCCCATATTCGCGTGCACGAAGGTGATCGGCGCCAGCAACAGCCCGGCGATGGCTGCGACCGCCGCGGCCAGGCCCCACACCAGGCCGTTGATGCGCTTGACCGGGATCCCCATGTAGTAGGCGGCCAGCTGGTTCTGCGAAGAGGCCTGCATTGCGATGCCGACCTTGCTGTACTTGAAAAGTGCAAACAGCGCCGCGCACAACAGCGCAGTGACCGCGATCACGACCATCTGCTCGACGTTGATAACCAGCGTGCCCAGGCGCCAGATCTGGTCCTTGTACGGTACCGGCATGACATGGGTTTCGGTGCCGATGACCGGAATCATCGTGATGACGCCGCGCGCCACATAGCCGATGCCGATGGTCAGCATCACGATCGTGAACGCCGGCTGGCCCAGGATGGGGCGGATCACGACCCGCTCGATCAGGAAGCCGAACAGGCCCATACCAGCGACTGCGCACAGCACCGCCAGCCAGAACGGAAAGTCGAGCATGGTCATGCATGCCAGGCCGCCAAAGGCTCCCAGCATCATCAGGTCGCCCTGGGCGAAGCTGACGGTTTCCGTGCCTTTGTAGATCAGCACGAAACCCAAGGCGATCAGTCCGTAAATGCATCCCTGGGCGATGCCACTGATCACCAGTTGAACAATTAGCACGCAGTCCCCTGTTTTTCTCTTGGGTCGTTTATAGCGGCTTTGCGTCTAATCACCGTGAGGGTTGTCCCCGATAGGCTTGCTGGTGCGCGGTCTGTTTAATCGTCTGCATGGTCAAAACCGTGCAAACCCGCCAGATCGACAGGGTCACTTTGGTGACACTCGCGCGCCCCGACGTGCGCAACGCAGTGGATTCCGACACCGCCAGGGCGCTGTACCAGGCCTTTGTCGAATTTGATGCCGATCCGCAGGCGCGCGTGGCGGTGTTCCATGGCGACCATGGCCATTTTTGCGCCGGTTGGGACCTGCAGGCCGGGTCTCGCGCCCAGGCGGCTTCGCCAGACGCCGCGCAGGCAATGGAGTCCGCTTTCGATTTCGAGCCGGCCCAAGCGACGGTGCAGGGCCCCATGGGTCCGTCGCGCCTGTTGCTGTCCAAGCCGGTCATTGCCGCTGTCAGCGGTGCGGCGGTCGCCGGTGGCATGGAACTGGCCCTGTGGTGCGACATGCGGGTGATGGAGCAGAGTGCCTACTTCGGCGTTTATTGCCGGCGCTTTGGTGTTCCACTGATTGATGGTGGCACGGTGCGCCTGCCACGACTGATCGGCATGGGCCACGCGATGGACCTGATCCTGACCGGGCGCAAGGTCGAGGCCGCCGAGGCGCTGCAGATGGGCCTGTGCAACCGGGTGGTGCCGACCGGCTCCGGCCTGGCCGCAGCATTGGAGTTGGCCGCGCAACTGGCGGCGTTCCCGCAAGCCACGATGCGGGCCGACCGTGCCAGCGCTTACGCGCAATGGGATCTGCCGCTGTCCGGGGCGCTGCACCAGGAGTGGGAAGGCGGCAAGCAATGCCTGGGCGATGCGCTCCGCGGCGCGGCCCGATTTGCTGCCGGCGCGGGACGGCACGGGAAGTTCTAGGCTGGCGCTGGCAGCACGCGCGGCTGTCCGTTGTCGTCGATCGCCACGTAGGTCAGCGATGCCTCGGTCACCTTGACATAGGTTTTCTGGGCCCGGAAGCGCTCGGCGTAGACCTCCACCTGTACCGTGACCGAGGTGCGCCCAACCCGCGTGACCGACGAGAAGAACGACAGGATGTCGCCCACCCGCACCGGCTGCTTGAAGACGAACTGGTTCACCGCCACGGTGGCCTGCCGGCCCAGGGTGTAGCGCGCCGGGATCACCGCGCCGGCCATGTCGACCTGCGCCATTACCCAGCCGCCGAAAATGTCGCCATTGGCGTTGCAGTCGGCCGGCATCGGGATCACCTTTAGCACCAGTTCCTTGTCGGTGGGCAATTGGACCCCGGGCGCACTGGCATTGGAAGACGTGGTCACAATCGGGTCCTGATCTGCGGCGGGCCGACCGGGTGCGTGTCACGTACCGGCGGCCTGCCAGCATAGTTAACTGGAAGCACAGGATTGTCCCCCATGCGCCGCGCCGCACAACTGAGCTCCCCGACCATTACCGTTCATGCTGATGCGCCACCCGAGGCAAGGCGCTCGGACTGGGCTACGTTGTCGCGTCTGTTGCCTTACCTTTGGCAGTACAAATGGCGCGTCGGCATGGCCCTGGCTTTCATGGTCGGTGCCAAACTGGCCAATATTGGTGTCCCGTTGCTGCTCAAGGAACTGGTTGACGGACTGAGCCCGAATGGCGGGCGCAATCTGGCGCAAGCGTCATCCGCGGACCTTCTGCAGGCCGTGCTGGTGGTGCCCACGGCGCTGCTGCTGGGGTATGGCCTGTTGCGGCTTTCGACCACGCTGTTCACCGAATTGCGCGAGCTGGTGTTTGCCAAGGCGACGGAGGGTGCGGCGCGCTCCATCTCGCTGCAGGTGTTCCGGCATCTGCATGCGCTCAGCCTGCGTTTCCACCTGGACCGCCAGACCGGCGGCATGACCCGTGACATCGAGCGTGGCACGCGCGGTGTGCATTCGCTGATCTCGTACTCGCTCTACAGCATCGGCCCGACGCTGATCGAGGTCACCCTCGTGCTGACGCTGCTGGCCGTGAAGTTCGACGTCTGGTTTGCCTGGATCACCATCATCGCGCTGGTTTTCTACATCACCTTCACCGTGACCGTGACGCAATGGCGGACCCAGTTCCGGCGCCAGATGAACGAACTCGATTCGGTGGCGCACAGCCGGGCCATCGACTCGCTGCTGAACTACGAGACCGTCAAATACTTCAACAACGAGGAGTTCGAGGCGGGCCGCTACGACGAAAGCCTGGAGCGCTACCGCAAGGCAGCCATCAAGAGCCAGAGAACGCTGAGCATGCTCAATACCGGCCAACAGCTGATCATCGCGGGCTCGCTGGTGGCGATGCTGTACCGCGCGACACAGGGCGTGGTGGACGGGCGCATGACCCTGGGCGACCTGGTGATGGTCAATGCATTCATGATCCAGCTCTATATTCCGCTCGGCTTCCTGGGCACGCTGTACCGCGAGATCAAGCAGAGCCTGACCGACCTGGACAAGATGTTCCGGCTGATGGAGCAGGAGCGCGAGATCGCCGACCCGCCCGATGCGCGGGCGCTGGTGACCGATGGTCCGCCGCCGGTGCGCTTCGAGCATGTGGACTTTGCCTACGACAGTGGCAAGCCCGACAGGCCCGGCGAGCCTGCGGCGCAGCGCACCATCTTGCACGACATCACGTTTGACATACCGGCCGGCAAGACAGTGGCCGTCGTCGGGCCATCGGGCGCCGGCAAGTCGACGCTGGCACGCCTGCTGTACCGCTTCTACGATGTGCAGGGCGGCCGGATCACGATCGCCGGCCAGGATATCCGCATGGTCACCCAGTCCAGCGTGCGCCGGGCGATCGGCATCGTGCCGCAGGACACGGTGCTGTTCAACGACACCATCGCCTACAACATCGCCTATGGCAGCCCGGGCGCGAGCCAGCAGCAGGTCGAGCAGGCGGCGCGGGCCGCGCGCATCCACAATTTCATCATCAGCACCCCGGCCGGCTATGAGGCGACTGTCGGCGAACGCGGTTTGAAGCTTTCGGGCGGCGAAAAGCAGCGGGTGGCGATTGCGCGCACGCTGCTCAAGAACCCGCCAATCCTGATCTTCGACGAGGCCACCAGTGCACTGGACTCGGCCAACGAGCGCGCAATACAAACCGAACTGCAGTCGGTAGCGCACAACAAGACCACGCTGGTGATCGCGCACCGGCTGTCGACGGTGGTCGACGCGCATGAGATCCTGGTGATGGATGGCGGACGCATCGTCGAACGCGGATCGCATCTGCCACTCCTCGCGGCGCGCGGTCGTTATGCGCAGATGTGGGCGCTGCAACAGTCGGCCGAATAAGGCACGGCTTCGCCGTACCGCATGCAGCTGCGGGGCGGCGAAAACGCGCGGGGGCGGCCCTACGCTTACCTGCATGGGCGTAGTCCCTTCGGACTCTTGACGCCAGCCGCGCGGGTGCACAGACTGCGGGGAGTCTGAACACGCTTGAGAGGTGTCCTATGCAACGATTCGTTTCTGGAGTGCTGGCGGCCGTGGTGGCGGCCCTGGCCGGCTCCGCGTCCGCCCTGGAGGCAGTGCTGCTTCCCCATGTCTTCCAGGCGCCGGTATTCCTGGCGGCACCGGCCGGTGACAGCCGCCTGTTCGTGGTCGAGAAGGCGGGCCGTATCCGTGTGCTGGACAACGGTGTCGTGTCGACCTACCTCGATATCACCGGTCTGGTTGACAGTGCGGGCGAGCGCGGGCTGCTGGGCCTGGCCTTCGACCCTGCATTCACCAGCAACGGACGCTTCTTTGTCGACTACATCGACAAGAGCCAGAACACCGTGGTGTCCGCGTTTACCGCGCTGTCAGCCAGTGCCCTCAGTGTCGATGCAGCATCGGAAAAGAATATTCTGACCGTGCAGCAGCTGGCGGGTGAGACCAACCACAAGGCGGGCTGGATCGGGTTTCGTAATAGCGATCCCGGGCAACTGTATGTGGCAACCGGCGACGGTGGTAGTTCCAACGACCCGAACAATGTCGCGCAGAACCTGTCCAGCAATCTGGGCAAGGTGCTGCGGGTGACGCCGATCGCCAACGGTGGCTATAGCGTGCCGGCGAGTAACCCGTTTGTCGGCGTCGCCGGCAATGACGAAATATGGGCCTACGGTCTGCGCAACCCGTACCGCAACAGCTTCGACCGCTTGACAGGCGATTTCTGGGTCGCCGACGTGGGCCAGGACCGACGCGAGGAGATCAATCTGGAGTCTGTCGGCAGCAACGGTGGTGTCAATTACGGATGGCGCGCGCGCGAGGGCAGCATCGACAACTCGGCGGTGCCCGATGCCGCCCCGCCCGGCGCGGTCGACCCGTTCTTCGACTACGCGCACAGCAGTTTTGGTGAGTCGATCATCGGCGGCTATGTCTACCGGGGCACTGGCGAACCCGGGCTCGACGGCAGCTATTTCTTCGGTGACTTTGTATCAGGCCGTATCTTCAGCTTGCGCAACAGTGGTGGCGGCGTCTCCGACCTGACCGAACGAACGGCCGAGCTCGGCACGCCTTTCGCTGCCAACCAGCTCAGCTCGTTTGGCGAAGACGGCCTGGGCAACCTGTATGTGATGGGCGTCAACGGCCAGGTGTTCCAGATTGCGGCGGCAGTGCCGGAGCCGGCGACCTGGGCCATGCTCCTGGTCGGTGGCCTGCTCTTGTTTGGCACCGTCAGAGGCAGTGGCCGGCGGCAACCGCAGGGCCGCGGCGGCCGACGGTGCACCTGAAACACGGCGCCGCCTTTCGGCTGCGTGGACACGATGCCTGGCGCACCAGTCCGTCTGCAAGTTGCGCCGCCAACAACGAGGATCAAGTCGCCGTTTTGCGCTGTTTGCGACTTGCGGCGCAACCAATCAGTCCAAGACCGGCCAGCAGCATCGCATAGGTTTCGGGTTCGGGAACAGCGGTGGCGAAACCCAGTTGCGCGCTGGCAACCCGTTGCAGCGCGCGTGCGTCCGCCACGCTGATCCCCAGGTCGATCGCAGCGATCTCGTTGGCGCCCAGGCTTGCCGGATCGAGTCCGGTCAAGGTACCAAAGAGTGTGAGTGCGCTGAGATAGGAGCCGTATTTGCTGGCGTGCGTGCCGTCGTCGAACCACAGGTCGATGAGACCGTCAGAGAGGGCGTTGGCGGCCCAGGTGTCACGTGTGGCCACACCACTTGCCACAGCCCGCATGAACGCTTCGCCAACGGGGGCGATGGCCGTGAAACCGGGACTTGCGTCGACCGTGGCCTGGTCGGCCGCGGCCTGGTAGCTGTTTTTGAGCTCGGTGGTCATGGACTCCAGGTCGTTGAAGTAAGTCGCCGCCGCCGCACCTGTGCGTGTCACCACGCCGGTCGTCTCGTCGGTGCTGGTGGCCAAGGCGCCGCTCACCAGGTTGGGCCGGGCCCAGGTTTGGTAGAGATACATTTCGGTCGTGGCACTCGCATTGCCGTTGGCGAATGTGCCGCGGTTGTTGCTGCATGTGCCAGCGGCAATGCCCGCCGCCACACAGGCGGCCTGCCGCAGTGTCGAGGTGGCGCCGGCGAACGCATCGCGGTCGCGGATGGTCGGCGATACCGCACGGGAATGCACGAAATTCTCGATCGTGTCGGCATAGAAGCGGAAGTACTCCGGGTTCGAACCCAGGCCGGCGCGTCGTTCAAGTGGCTCGTCGCTTTGTTCCTGCAGCACGACCTTGCTCCAGGTCTGCGAACCGATGTTGCCGCGCATGTCCCATCCGGCGGGATTGCTGTTGAGCATATGGCCACGCAGCGACGCAGCGTTGCGCGTCGACAGCGCCACGTCATAGTCCAGCCCGGCCTGTACCGTGAACTGCTTGAAGATGCCGGGCACACCGCTCCAGGGGTGCGGCTCAAAGGCATTGCTGCCCGCCGGGTTGGCGAGCCACATCGGGTTCGTCAGGTCGCGCACATTGGCGATGTTGTAGCTCATCACCGGGTCGACCCGGCCGAATGTATAGCTGTTGCCGACGAACAGAACCGACACCGGGTCGCAAAGGGCGGCGCCCGCAGCGGTCGCGGCGACCAGCAGGGCAAGGATTCTTTTCATGAGGACTTTCATTGACAGGATGCGGGCCGGACCTTACATGGCGGGTCACCATAGGTCAAATACCAATCACGTTGCTTGCCATATTTTTTGGATATGCTTGCAGGCGATGGATCTGAAACAACTGCGCTACTTTGTGGCTGTCGCCGAGGCCGGGCACATTACGCGTGCCGCGCGGCGCCTGGGAATGCAGCAGCCGCCGCTGAGTCAGCAAATGAAGGCGTTGGAGGCGCGTGTCGGCGCCCAGCTACTACGCCGCCATCCCCGCGGCGTTTCCTTGACCGACGCGGGAACCCAGCTGTTGACGGACGCCCGGCGCATCCTGGCCGATGTCGCGTCGGTGGAAAGCCGCATTGTGCAGGCTGCCGCAGGCCTGCAGGGTCGATTGGCGATCTGCTTCACCAGTTCGGCGGCCGCACACCGATTTACCTCTGACGCCCTGCGTGCCTGCCGCAAGGCTTATCCCGGGATCGAGCTCGGGCTCGATGAGGACAACGCCGCCGGCATCATCGACCGCATCGCGTCTTTGCGGGTCGATTGCGGGATTTTGCGCGTACCCACATCTTCGCCTGAGGGCGTCGTCTTTGAAACGCTTTTGCGCGAACCGCTTGTCGTCGCGTTGCCCATCGGGCACCGCCTGCTGCCACGCCCGACCACTTCCGCGGCGCCGGTACTGGCCTTGCGGGACCTGAGCGACGACGGATTGATCCTGGTGCGCCGGCCCGGCGCCCCAGGGCTCTATGCGAACCTGTTGCAGCTTTGCCGCGATCAGGGCTTCGAACCCAGGATCGCAGCGGAAGTCCCCCGCATGATGACCAACCTCAATCTGGTTGCGGCAGGCGCCGGTATTTCCGTCGTTCCCGCCTCCATGCAGGAAACCCATCGGCATGCGATCGTCTATTGTCGCCTCGCCGAAAGTGCCAAAGTCGACGCGCCGATGACCCTGGCGTACCGGGACGGAGCG
This sequence comes from Rhodoferax sp., assembly GCA_031396205.1. Classification (GTDB taxonomy): domain Bacteria; phylum Pseudomonadota; class Gammaproteobacteria; order Burkholderiales; family Burkholderiaceae_C; genus CAISIP01. Next base: position 7,782 of record JANNKH010000010.1, on the reverse strand, counting down.
CTGCATGGTTCCTTGCGGAGATTTGTCGAGCTCGCCCGCAAGACCGCCGCATTGAACGGGGAGAAGGTCGTCGCCGACCCGCCGGATCATCGAGCGTCGGGTCGATCGCCGCGATGATGCCGGTTGGACGGAAAATCATTGCATTGTCATGCGGCAGCTGGCGAACGGCGATGGGTTGACTGCAAACCAGGAAGCGTCGATCAACCGTGTGGTTGGCCCGGTTTGCAGTGGCCACCGCCCTGGCTTCGATCTGGCCGCCCGCACAAGGACACTTTCTCATCACCACGTTCTAGCCCAGGGCTCGGCCATCGCTGGCGCAATCTGACCCGCGTGGCGCCGTCTTGACGCCGATCAAGACGCGCTGCGACCCAGGTCGTAGACTGACAGTGACCGTGCATCCCACTCGATGCCCGTTCGGGTCCTGTTCTGCCCCCGGTGGGTCGGGCAATCGCGAAACGACTGGATTCGACCACTCGAACGACTTGCAGCCCACTATGTCCTGCCATTCCATCACCATCGCTGCCATGCGTGGGCACGCAGAGTCGCGCTGCCTGCTGCCGTCATGAGCAGCGGATCCGTGGCAGGAGCCGGGAGCGCGGATGCGGCGACTCGCGCTGAAGTGGTCTTTGTCGCCCGCCACCTGTCCAAAATCTACCGGACCGGCGACGTCGAGGTACATGCCCTGCGCGATGTCGACATCGAGATCCACCACGGCGAGTTTGTCGTGCTGCTCGGTGCCTCGGGCAGCGGCAAGTCGACGCTGCTCAACATCCTGGGCGGGCTGGATGTGCCCACCAGCGGCGAGGTGCGTTTTGGCGAGCAAGTGCTGACCGACGCCAGCGAGAGCGAGCTGACGGCCTACCGGCGCGAGCATGTCGGCTTTGTGTTCCAGTTCTACAACCTGATCCCAAGCTTGACGGTGCGTGAAAACCTGGCGCTGGTCACCGATATCGCCGACGATCCGATGCCGATCGATGAGGCCATCGACCTGGTCGGCCTGACGCCGCGGCGCGACCATTTCCCGGCCCAGCTGTCGGGCGGCGAACAACAACGCGTCGCGATTGCGCGTGCCATTGTCAAGCGGCCGGCGGTGCTGCTGTGCGACGAGCCGACGGGTGCGCTCGACTATGTGACCGGCAAGCTGGTGCTCGATGTCATTGCGCGCATCAATACCGAACTCGGAACCACGGCCGTCGTCATCACCCACAACGCGGCGATCGCCGGCATGGCCGACCGGGTCATCCATCTGGGTGACGGCTGCATCCAGCGGGTTGAGACCAACGCCCACAAGCTCAGCCCCTCGGAGTTGTCCTGGTGAAGGCGCTCGACCGCAAGTTGCTGCGCGATCTGCGCCTGATGTGGAGCCAGGCGTTGACGATCGCGTTGGTGGTCGCCAGCGGCATCGGGGGTTTCATCACCAGCCTGTCGGCGGTCGAGTCGCTGGCCCTGGCTCGGGACCGCTTTTACACCGAGGGCCGGTTTGCCGATGTGTTTGCCAGTGTCAAGCGTGCGCCCAACGCGCTGCAGGAGCTGCTGCGCGAGTTGCCAGGTGTTGCCGATGTACAGACCACGATCGAACAGATCGTGCGCATCGAGATTGACGGCGTGTCCGACCCGGTGATCGGCCAGTTGATCGGTATCGATCCGCGGGTGCCGCAACGCATGAACCGTGTCACGCTGCGCCATGGCCGGGCGCTGGATGGAACGCCCCTCACCGATGGCAGCATTCCCGCACTGGTCTCGGCCGGCTTTGCCGACGCCCGCGCGCTCAGGCCCGGTGCCGCTGTCTGGGCGCAGATCAATGGCAAGCGCCGCGTGCTGACCATTGTCGGAATCGCCTTGTCGCCCGAGTTCGTCTTTGCCGGTCTGATGGGAAGCCCCGATCAGCGCGGTTTTGGTGTCTTCTGGCTGCCGCGCGACGCCCTGGCCGCCGCCTATGACATGGATGGCGCGTTCAACCGGGTCGCGATCAAATTGGCACCGCAGGCCTCGGAGCGCGCAGTCCTCGCGCAGCTTTCGGATCAGATCGCCCGCTATGGTGGCCGCGAGGCCATGGGTCGAGCCGACCAATCGTCCAACGCGATGCTTGACGCCGAAATCAAGAGCCAGCGGGTGATCGGAACCCTGCTGCCGTCGATCTTCCTGGGCGTTGCCGCGTTCCTGCTCAATGTGGTCGTGTCACGGCTGGTTGCCACCCAGCGCGAACAGATCGCCGCGCTCAAGGCCCTGGGCTATCCGAACCAGCGTATTGCCGTGCATTACCTCAAGCTGGTGCTGGTTATCGTGCTCGCCGGCCTGTTGATCGGTGTGCCCTTGGGTGACTGGCTAGGCGGGCTTTTCACCGGCCTGTACGCGCAGTCGTTCCAGTTTCCGCAATTCGAGCATGCCATCCCGGCGTGGTTGCTGGTTGTCAGTATCGGCATCACGGTGACCACCGCAGTGCTCGGTACGCTCAACGCGATCGTAGCCACGGTGCGCCTGGCGCCGGCCGAGGCGATGCGCCCGCCGGCGCCGGGGCGCTACCGTCGCACGCTCGTGGAGCGGCTGGGCATTACCCGCATCGGGCCAGCGCTGCAGATGATCCTGCGCAACATGGAGCGCAGGCCGCTGCGCACGGCGTTGTCCATTGGCGGCGTGGCGGCGTCGGTGGCCATCGTCGTGATGGGCAACTTCTTTCGCGATGCGATCGACTTCGTGGTCGACTCGCAGTTCAACCTGGCGATGCGCAGCGACGTGATCGTCTGGATGACCGAGACGGTCGACGACAGTGCGCGCCATGAGCTGGCGCGACTTCCGGGCGTGCTTGCGGTCGAGTCCGGGCGCGATGTCGCGGTGCGTTTCGTCAATGGCCATCTGAGCCAGCGCGGCTCGATCCAGGGCTTTGCGCGTGCACCTGAACTGCGCCGCGTGATCGACCTGGACAACCGCGAAGCCAGTAGGTTAAACGACAACGGCCTGGTGCTGACGGACCGCCTGGCGGCCAAGCTGGCGTTGCGGGTCGGCGACCGGGTGCGGGTCGAGGTATTGGAAGGTCGCCAGCGTGCGGTCGACGTTGCGTTGTCCGCCACCGTGCGCGAAATGATGGGTCTGAACGCCTACATGGAACGCCGCGCGCTGAACCGGCTGCTCGAGGAGGGCGACCGGTCATCGCAGTTCTCGCTGGCGCTCGAGCGCGGCAGCGAACCCGCGCTGATCGAGGCCACAAGGGCCATGCCGCGCATCGTCGGCGCGTTCAGCAAGGCCACGATGCTGCACAACATGCAGGAGATCAGCGCGCGCAACATCCGCATCATCAGCACCATCCTGACTCTGTTCGCCTCGGTCATCGCGGTGGGTGTGGTCTATAACAATGCCCGCATCGCGCTGGCCGAGCGCACCTGGGAGCTGGCCAGCCTGCGTGTGCTGGGCTTTACCCGCGCCGAGGTGTCGGGCCTGCTGCTGGGCGAGATGGCGATCGGCATTGCCATCGCGTTGCCGCTGGGCATGTTTCTGGGCTACGGGCTGGTGATCCTGATCGCGGATCTGACGCAGTCAGACCAGTTCTTCTTCCCGGTGGTGATCCAGCCACGCACCTATGCCATCGCCGGCCTGGCGGTGCTGGTCTCGGGTGTGGCCAGTGCCCTGGTGGTACGCCGGCGCATTGACCAGCTCGACATGGTCGCGGCCCTGAAAACACGCGAGTGACGATTCGATGAAACGCAAGACCTGGTTCGTGATCGCGGCAATCCTTGTTGCACTGGCGCTCGTGCTGGCCTGGGCTCTGGCGCCGCGGCCGGTGGAGGTCGAACTCGCCCCGGTGACCCTGGGCCGCTTTGAAACCACCATCGACGAAGATGGCAAGACGCGACTGGCCGAGCGCTACCTGGTCTCGGCACCGCTGGCCGGTCGTCTGGCACGCATCACGCTCAAGGAGGGTGATGTGGTCACAGTCGATGCGCCGCTGGCGCAACTGACCCCGGTGCTGCCGGCCATGCTCGACGAGCGCAGCCTGCGCGAGTTGCAGGCGCGCGCTGCGGCGGCGCAGGACAACGTGGCGCGCGCCGACGCGCGCACCGAGCGTTCGCAGGTGGCAGTCGAACAGGCCCGCAACGACGTGCGCCACAGCGAACAACTGGCGCAACAGGGATTCATCGCCGCGACCAAACTCGAGGCCGACCGGCTGTCGATGCAGGCCGCGCTGCGCGAAGTCGAGTCCTCCACCGCCGAACGCCGCATGGCCGTGCATGACCTCGAACAGGCCCGTGCAGCACTCGGCGTGGTGCGCCAGGGCGGCGCTACGGAAGGACGGCGCAGCTTCGCGGTGCGCGCACCGGTCGCCGGCAGCGTATTGCGTGTGCTGCAATCGAGCGAGGCGACGGTGGCTCTGGGTACGCCGCTGCTCGAACTTGGCGACACCCGTCGCCTGGAGGTGGTTGCCGAGCTGCTGACCACCGACGCACTGGCCACGCGGCCGGGCAGTCGCGTGATGATTGAGCGCTGGGGCGGACCGACCACGCTCGAGGGACGGGTGCGCAGCGTCGAGCCCGCGGCCTTCACCAAGGTCTCGGCACTGGGCGTCGAGGAGCAGCGGGTGCGGGTGGTGATCGACCTGAGCAGCCCGCAAACCGATTGGCAGGCGCTGGGCGACGGCTACCGTGTCAGCGTGCGCATCGTGACGCTGACCCACGACAACGCCGTCCAGGTGCCAGTCAGCGCAGTGTTTCCGCTGCCGGTGGAACGTGCCCACGGCAACGAAGGGCCGGCCACCGCGGCGCGCCATGCGGTCTTTGTGGTCGACGACGGGCGGGCCCGGCAGGTGCCGGTGCAACTGGGCGCACGCAATGGCAGCGCGGCCTGGATCCGCAGCGGCCTGGCGGTGGGCAATCAGGTCATCGTCTACCCGCCCGCACTGGTGCGCGAGGGCGTGCGGGTGGCGGCGCGCAAGGTCTAGCGCAGCAGCTGCCGGTCGCAGCACGTTGGCGCCAGATGCACGTGCGCGCCGCCCGCGCCGAACGACCCTACTTGACCTTGCCCAGGCCGACCCGGAATTCTTCCAGCTTGGCCTGGTAGGCAACCGCGTCGCCATAGTCAAGGAACCGGTTGTAGCGGCCGTGTGTCCCCAGGATCTTGTGCGCATGTTTGATCGGGCAGAAATACTCCTCGGTGCGGGCAATGATCTCGCGCAGGTAGCTGATCAGCCCGTTGGCGTATTCACAGTAGGTGCAGTGGAAGCGTTCGATGACGTTCAGGTAGCCCAGATGGTGCCGGTCGAACACGATGTGGTCGCTGCGCCGCACCTTGGTGATGCCATAGATCGGAAAGCAGGCCCACTGGAAGAAGCTCACGAAGCAATCCAGTAGCAACAGGGGCACCGCCATCGCGTAGATGATCGGGCCGGTGATCAGGTTCTGCGGCCGATTCGTCACCAGCCACCGGAGCAGGTTGGTCTTGAGTTGCCGGTGCGCCTGTTTGACCGAGTGTTCGAACTCCACCCGTTTGCCCTTGATCTGGAAGAACATCCGGCTTTCCTGCTCATGAACCGCGCTGCGCAGTTCATCGTCGAGGGCCGCCATCTGGGCCAGGATCCGGGTGATGCGTTCGTTCATGGGAGTCGATCATAGGCTGATCCCTTGTTGCGCAACAGCCGCGCGTCGCCCGCTCGTGGCAGCCGCCTGGGATCGTGCGATCCCGCGCGGCCGTTGGTCAGGAGCTGAACAGGAAGTTGTGCCGCAAGTGTTTGATATCAAATGACTTATCTATTCGTTGCGCGGATCGTACCCGCCAGCATACCCGCTGAACATTTGGCTGCGTGTGATGCACTTCGCGCAACGCGAAACGGGCATTCAGTAGAACTCTGGTTCGGCGCCAGTGGTGTCCATGGTGCTGGTAGTTGACCTTGCCAGTGGTTCTTGGCGGGCTCTGGGTTCCGGTGCAGCGGATCAGCTCTCGGCCACCTCGGCGAACAACTGGGCTGCGGTCACCGTCAATGCGACGCTGGCCAGTTCCACGGCCTCGCCACGGCCGAACGGATGCAGAACCCACAAACCGTCGGCACCATTGCGGTAGCAGTCCGTGGCGCGGGTATCCAGATCCACGAGCACGTATTCCTCCAGGCTTGGCAGTGTGCGGTAGTGACTGAACTTCAGCCCGCGGTCGTACGCCGCAGTAGTTGGCGAGAGCACTTCCACGATCAGCTTGGGTTCAGTCTTGACCATCGCGCTGGCCTGGTCCAGTGCACTGCAGGTCACCAGCACGTCGGGGTAGAAATAGCTGTTGGCAGCGGCCTCATGCAGCCGCATGTCGCTCATGTAGGTGCGGCAGGCGCTGCCGCTCAGGTGCTGGCGCAGGGTGATATACAGGTTGCCGGCCACGGTGACGTGCCGGTCTTCCGCGCCGGCCATAGCGAATACCTCGCCGTCGATGTATTCGTGGCGTTCGGGTTGCGCGGCCTCCCAGGCCAGGTAGTCGGTGGCAGAAAGAATGGGGGTCTGTGCGGCGCGTCCCATGGCCCTGTCCTTGTTGGTTCGGAAGTGCCCCATTATGGAGGCGAGTCATGGGACATGCCAGAGTCCGTCAGCCGACGAGGCCAAACACTGCTACTGCGACTCACCGGCATGGCCTGGTGTTTCGAAACCTGCCAAAATTGCGCGATGCTCCCCTCTCAAGCACTCGCAGCCAAGCGAAAGCAGGTTCTGGCCCTCGCGGCAGCGCAGGGTGCACGCGGTGTGCGTGTCTTCGGCTCGGTCGCAAAAGGTCTTGACAAGGAGGGAAGCGACCTCGATCTGCTGGTCGATCTCCCGCGTGGCACATCGCTGCTGCGGATTGTCGGATTGAAACTGGACATCGAGGACGCGCTTGGCGTGAAGGTCGATCTTTGCACCGAAGCAGAGCTTCATCCGGACCTCAAGACCCGCATACTTGCCGAGGCATTGCCTCTATGAATGACCGGGACAGGCTTTTCCTGGGACATGTTTTGAGCGCCATCGAATCGATCGCGAGTTTCACGGTGGAAGGCCAGAGCGCCTTCATGGCAGACTGTAAGACCCAAAGTGCGGTGATCCGGCAGCTCGAAATCATCGGCGAGGCGGTCAAGAACCTGAGTACTGACTTGACGGCAGGCTAGGCCACCGTTCCCTGGCCGCAGATCGCAGGAACGCGCGATCGCCTTATCCACGCCTACTTCAGCGTTGACCTCGATTCCGTGTGGTCCATGGTGGAGCAAGACTTGCCAACGCTGCGAGACGACGTCATACGGATACTCGGCAGAGTGGCATGACCGTTTTTCGGTCCGCGCGACTGACGGTTGTTGGGTCACCAATGTCCGCTCGGCGCCACAGTCGAATGGGTATTGGCAGCCCCCACCCCCTTGCTGTTCTTGCGGTTGATCGAGCGCGTAAGCGACGCCAATGGGGTCCAAAACAGCAAGAACAGCAAGAACAGCAAGGCCCCCGGGGCCAGCAGGGTGGCGGTCCCTGGGGTTCTGACCCAACTGATCAGCCTTCGTACAGCGCTGGATTCACCGCCACGAAGCGCCGCCGCCTCTCTTCCTCCAGCCGCGCCCGCCCGTGTTCGGTCAGCAGCGCGATTGCGTCTTTCATGTCCTTGGTGTCGCGCACACAGCCCGGTCCGTACCGGTAAACCCGCGTGGTCGGTATCCGGCCGTCGCCGGTGTCCCGGGTCCCTTGTTGTTCCTGCAACGCTCAGGCGTTCGGGGCGGACAGAAACACTAACCTGACATCAACACACCAGCGACAACGTACGGATATCCCAGGGCAACTGACAGACAGGACGATGAGAAACAGA
>JANNKH010000007.1:0-33761 GCA_031396205.1 Rhodoferax sp. | reverse complement strand
CGCGCCAGGTCATCGGCATGAATATGGTTGGTGAACACATCGTCCTGGCGGCGCAACACGGGAGTGCCCGCCAACAGCCGTCGGCGCGGCGACCCGCCGCTGCGGTCCTCGGCGTAGATGCCTGGGACACGCAGGATGCTGACGCGCAGACCGGCCGATCGACCCAGGAAACGCATCGCGCTCTCCGCATCGAAGCGTCGGCGTGCCCGCGGCGTATCGGCTTGGGCCGGGCGCGTCTCTGCCACCACGGCACCACCACAATCGCCATAGACACCGCTGGTCGAGGCGTAAACCATCACCTGCGGCACCGAACGCAGGCGCAATGCGCGCGCCAGGGCCCGGGTCCGGCTATCGGCCCAACCATCGGCCGGCGGTGGTGCCAGATGCAGCACGCGATGGGACAGGCCGGCCAGGCGGCGCAGGCTCTGCGGCTGGTCCAGATCCCCTTGCACAACCCGCACGCCCAGGGCGCGCAAGGCAGCACTGCGCTTGCCAGTAGAACTGAGCACCGTTAGCTGCACACGCGCACCAAGGCTGCGGGCGACACGCATGCCGATGTCGCCACAACCCACAATGAGCAGGCGTTGACGGCGAAAGCGCGCCGGCAGCGCGCCTAGCGGGTTCTGGATTGAAGGCAAAATCACAGCCTACGTAGTTTGAGACTTCCCTAGGATACCTAAGCGATGACCTTCCAGATCTCGATTCTGCCCAGCGGGCGCACTTTTACCGCCAATGAGGGCGAAGCCATGCTCAGCGCCGGTATCCGCCAGGGCATCGGATTGCCGTATGGCTGCAAGGATGGCGCCTGCGGTTCCTGCAAGTGCAAAAAGATCGAAGGGTCGGTTGTCCATGGCCTGCACCAGGCCAAGGCCTTGAGCGCCGAGGAGGAGGCCAATGGCTATGTGCTGACTTGTTGTGGAGTACCGCAAACCGATGTCGTGCTCGAGTCACGCCAGGTGACCGAGGCCGGGGCGTTCCCGATCCGCAAGATGCCGGCGCGTGTCAGCGCATTGGAGCGGGTGTCGCACGATGTGATGGTGATCCGGCTGCAGTTGCCGGCCAACGACCCGTTCGTCTACCACGCCGGCCAGTACGTCGAATTCATCTTGCGCGACGGCGCGCGGCGCAGCTATTCGATGGCCAATGCGCCGCACAACGGCCCGGGCATTGAACTGCATGTGCGGCACATGCCTGGGGGCAAGTTCACTGACCATGTGTTCGGCGTCATGAAAGAGAAGGAAATCCAGCGCCTCGAAGGGCCTTTTGGCAGCTTCTACCTGCGTGAGAACTCGGACAAACCCATGGTGCTGCTTGCTTCAGGCACCGGTTTCGCACCGATCAAGGCGCTGATCGAGCATATGCAGTTCCAGCGCATCACCCGGCCCGCGACCCTGTATTGGGGTGGTCGTCGCCCGCAGGACCTGTACATGGATGCCTGGGTCAAGGAGCGCTTGCAAGAAATGCCAAACCTGCGATATGTGCCGGTCATCTCCGATGCGACGCCGCAGGATGCCTGGACCGGACGTACCGGCTTTGTGCACCATGCGGTACTCGAGGACATCCCCGACCTGTCTGGCTATCAGGTCTATGCTTGCGGCGCGCCAATAGTGGTCGATTCGGCGAGGCTCGATTTCAGCGAACTCGCGGGCCTTCCCGAAGAGGAGTATTACGCCGACTCATTCATCACCGAGGCGGACAAGGCGCACGCCCAGTGACGACCGGCAAGCCAGCGCGGCCGGTCGCGTGGGCATGCACAATGACGGCATGAAAAACCACCTGTATGCCCTTTCCTCGCTGGCGGCCATTGCCGTCATGGCCACATCGCTTGCATTGGTTCCGACCCGCGTTTCGGCCCAGGCCAAACCGATTCGCATCATCGTGCCCTACGGCCCGAGCGGCCCCATCGACGTCACCGCGCGTCTGCTGGCCGAACGCGTCAAGGACAGCCTGGGCACCGTGATCATCGAAAACAAGCCCGGTGGCGGCGGCAACATCGGGGTCGACCTGGTGGCCAAGTCGGCACCGGACGGTATGACGATCGGAATTGCGGCGGTCGCCACCCACGCCATCAACCCCTGGCTCTACAGCAAAATGCCGTTCGACGCGGCCAAGGACTTCGCGCCGATTACCCAGATGGTCCGTGTGCCCAATGTGCTGGTGCTCAACGTCGACACCGCCAGCCGTTTGTCGATCAACTCGCTGGCCGATCTGATCACGTATGCCAAGGGCAATCCGGGAAAACTCAACTACGGCTCGGGAGGCAACGGCAGTGGCGGCCACCTCGCAGGCGAGATGTTCAAGGCGCAAGCCGGCATTTTTGCCGTGCATATTCCTTACAACGGCGGCAATCCTGCGCAGTTGGCGCTGCTGTCCGGCCAGGTCGACTTCAACTTCGACAATCTGGCCACCGCATCGGCCAACATCAAATCGGGCAAGCTCAAGGCGCTGGCTGTTACTACGGCCAAGCGCAGTGCGGTCCTGCCCGAGGTACCCACGGTGGCCGAAACATTGAACGGCTTCGAGGTCGACACCTGGTGGGGGTTGGTTGTGCCCGTGGCCACACCCAAGGATGTGGTGGCCAAACTCAATCAGGCGTTTGTCGCAGCGTTGAACAGCCCGGAGGCCAAGAGCCGATTCTCCTTGCTGATGGCCGAGCCGGTGCCAACCACACCCGAGCAATTTGGCGCGCTGATGAACGTCGAACGCGCGAAATACGAAAAAGTCGTCAAAGCCTCAGGCGCCAGAGTCGACTGATGTTCCTTGGCGCATGCCTCTGGCGGTGGGCGCGATTATGCGGATCGCCTTGCGCGCGAAAGACAGGTCGATGCGATTGCGGCCGTTCTCGCGCAGATAGCGGAATCCGTCCGCCAGCCGGAACACCATCAACAGTCCCAGCCCACCTGGTGGCCGCTGATCCATCGGGTTTGCCGTGCGCAGCAGAGCCTCGTCGATTCTGGCCATCGGATCAAACGGCGCAAAAGCATCTTCATAGCGAAGGTTCAGCGCATCTTCCTGCCCATGCGCCGCCAGCCAAACCATGGCGGACGGCATGGCCATGGCGCCGCCGTGCACGATCGAATTCGTCAGCAGTTCTTCGAGCACCGTTTCCGCCCGCAACAACGCCGTGGGCTCGAGAGCAGGAGCGGCTGTATGCAGATGCACCACCATGGCACCCAGGGACTCCAGGCGGGCGGGAAAGCTGTATAGTGGGATCGCACGCATCTGCACTGAATTAGAACAGCCAATAGGAGGTAGGGCAAATGAACTCCTGGAAACAAGTCACGTTCTCAGCCGCATTGTTGCTTGCAGGCCAGCTTGCGCTGGCCGCGGACGAAGCCGGCGTGGTGAAGGTCAGCAAGGGCCAGGTCAGCGTGGAGCGCAACCGCCAGCCAATGGCCGCGCCTGTCGGAACGCGCATCCTGAGCAACGACAGGGTGCTCACGGGTGCCGATGGCTCTGTCGGCATTACCTTGCGCGACCACACTGTGCTGTCGGCTGGACCCAATTCAACAATTGACCTCAACAGGTTCAGCTTCGACAGCACTACCCATGTCGGCGCCATCGATGCAAGCGTTCGGCGTGGCACCCTGTCGGTGATATCGGGCAAAATCGCCAAGGCCTCACCCGAGGCTGTCCGATTTTCTGCCCCCGGCATGACGCTGGGAGTGCGCGGCACCAGTTTTATCATCGACGCCGGACCGTAGGCGACGCGCGATGCTGCTCTTTGCTGCCGGTCTGGCCGGCATCCTGTATCTGGGCCTGACGGCGCAACCCACCAGCAGCGTGGTTTTATTACCCGATGCCGATGGCCGGGCCGGTACGGTCGAGTTGCGCACCGAGGCCGCCAGCCAATCGCTGAGCCAGCCCTACGCTAGTGCGCGAAGCAACCCGCGAGGGGCGTTCATCGCCCAGACCGAGATCGCCGACCAGATTCAGGCCCGATATGCCAAGACGCTGGCGGCTCGACCGAGCGCGCCGATGTCCTTTACGCTGGTGTTTGAATTCGGCTCGGCCGAGGATGTCGCACCGGCGTTCCGGCCGGTGCTTGAAAAGCTGCTTGCCGCTGTCGCAACCTACCCTGCACCGGAGATCACCGTCATTGGTCACACGGACCGGGTCGGCAGCGCGGACGACAACGACAAGCTGTCGATCCTGCGTGCCCAGACGGTGCGCGATCTGCTCGTCAAGGCCGGTGTGCAGGCATCTTTGATTTCCATTGCCGGTCGTGGCGAACGCGAACCGGCGATTCCGACCGCCGACGAGGTTGCACTTGCAGAAAACCGGCGCGTCGAGATCAATCTGCGCTGAATTGCCATCCATGCTCGGCCGCTCACAACCGCGCCGGCACTGAGCCATCCCCGGCTGGCCCCAACCAGTGCACCACGAGAATCGCCATGTCGTCGGACGCCTCCGCGCCGTCGACAAATCGGGCGACGTCCTGGCGCAGCATGTGCACGATGGTGTCTGCACCGCCGTCCCGTCCTGCGTCGGCCAACGCGTTGCGCACGCGTGAGCCGCCATACAGCGCGCCAGACGCGTTAGCGGCCTCGGTGATGCCGTCCGTCACCATGCACAAGCGATCGCCCGGCGCCAACTGCAGGCATTGAACGGTATAGACAAAGTCTTCCACCACGCACAAGGGCGGTCCACCGGCATTTGCCGGAGCCACCAGTTGTTGCGGCTCCGGCGTCGACCCGATTCGCCACGGCGCGTCATGCCCGGCGTTGACCAATTCGAGCATGCCAGTCTCGACATCAAGCACACCGAGCAGCATGGTGACAAAAAGCGTCTCGACGTTGCCGCGCGACAGATCCAGGTTCGCCGCGGACATAACCTCGGATGGCCCACCCGGCAACCGGGTCGCAAAACTGCGCGACAGGGTCTTGGTGACCGACATGAACAGGCTGGCGGGCACGCCCTTGCCAGACACGTCGCCGATGAGAAAGCACAACCTGCTCGCGTCGATCATGAAGAAATCGTATAGATCGCCGCCCACTTCACGCGCCGGCTCGATCAATGCGCTCACCACAAAGCGCTGTTCATGCGCAAACGCGGTCCTGGCATCGGGCAATGAGCCCAGCTGGATCCGCCGCGCGGCCTCCATCTCGCCGGCCAACCGGGCGGCGTCTTCGCGCAACGCATGCTCGGCCGCAGCCAGGCGTTGGTTGTCGCGCTGCAATTCCAGCGTGGCGCTCGACACCAGGCTGGCCAGCACGCCTGCAAATGCAATCGACATGCCCGCCCCGTCGAACAACCAGCCCTGCGCGTGAAACAGCCAGAAACCGGCCGCCAGCAGCGTTACGCAAGCCAGCGCGACCCACCAGCCGACGCGGCGAGGTCGCCGATCGCCACCCGCATCGGATCGCGCCAGGGCGGGCGGCACGAACGCAATCATCAGCCCGCCAAGGGCTAGCAGCAGCCCAAGTTCCGCCAGTGGCATCCACCAGGGCCGCAGCAACAGTCGACCATCGAGCATGCTTTCGAGCAACTGTGCCTGGATCTCGATGCCGGCCACGCTTTCTCCCAGCGGCGTAACACGCCGGTCATTGATGCCGGAGCCGGTCAGGCCGATCAGCACCAGCTTGCTGCGCAGGGCGTCTACCGCAACCTTGCCCGCCAGCACGTCGACCGCCGAGATGTTGCGCGACTGCTCGCCCTGTGCCTCGGGTGCAAAATGCAGCCAGATATCGCCGCCAGCCTGGGTTGGCACCGTCAAGTCGGCCACCCCCAGCGCACGCACGCCCTGGCTGTCCACCGTGATATCGATCGCAGAACTGTCCGTGGCAACCCGCAACATCTCCATGGCCAGCGAGGGCGTAGGCACCTGCCCCACGGCGGCAGCCAGGGGTATTCGGCGCACGACGGCATCATCGCGCACCGACACCAGCGCCTGGCCATGCGCGGCCGACTGCAACTGCGGCAGGCTGGCCAACACATTCGGATAACGTTCCAGATACAGCAAGGCATCGTCACCGCGCACCCGCATGGGCGTGATCTGCAACCCGGCGGTTGTACTGAACGTCGCGAAATTGAAACCTGCAGCGCCCAGCACTGTTGGCGCAGCTCGCAGCGCCCGCGCCAGTCGCTCGTCGTGCGGTGGCAGGCGCCTGAGCGCCTCGGCCAACACGGACTGGTCCGGCCCCAGCCGCGCCGCCACGGCCTCGGGTGACGTCTGGTCGGCCTCGGGCATGAATATGTCCAATCCGATGGCCGCGGGCTGGTAGCGCGCAATCGCATCGACCAGGTCCGCCAATTTGCTACGCGGCCAGGGCCATTGGCCAATGGACTTGAGGCTGCTTTCGTCGATGCCAACCACCGCGACCGTCTGAGCCTGGCGCACGCGCGGCAGGGCGCGCTGGTACGCGTCAAACAACCATTGCTGCACACTCGCCGCCGGCGCGCCGATCCATCGCACCACCGTTGTGGCATCGTCCATTGGCTGCTGACGCGGCGAACGCAGCGTGTGCGCTGCCATCAGGCACGCGAACAGCAACAGCAAAGCCAAAGCCGCGGCCCTGCCGCGCTCATACAGGAACACCCGGCCAAACAAGGCCTCGTCGGCTCGACGCATCAGCCTGCCTGCGCGCGACGCGCTGCGGCGTTCGCCTTGGGGGCGGCCCTGCGGCCGAACCGACAAGCCTGCGCGCGACGCGCTGCGGCGTTCGCCTTGGGGGCGGCCCTGCGGCCGAACCGACAAGCCTGCGCGCGACGCGCTACGGCGTTCGCCTTGGGGGCGGCCCTGCGGCTCACAGCCTCAGCTCGAAACCGTCCCAGGCCGAGTGCACTTCCAGCGCGTGGCCGTCGCGGGTGATTTGCTCGAATCGCCGGGTCTCCTCCAGTATCTGCGCAATCTGGGTGTCGCTGTAAGCCGGCTCGTGGTGGAACAACACCAGGCGTTTGACGCGGGCGGCCTGGCACAGTTCAACGCCGACGATGTTGCTGGAGTGACCCCAGTCGGCCTTGACCGAAATCGCATCGGCAAGCGAATACATCGCATCGAAAACCACCACGTCGGCCTGATCGAAAAACGCGATGAAACGCGCGCGCTCATCCTCATCCTCCAGCCGGTGCTCGGAATCGGTTGAGTACACCAGACTTTTGCCGCCACGCTCGAAGCGCCATCCGTAGGATTCGCCGGAATGGCGCTGCGCCAGCGCAACGACGCGGGTGCCGTCCACGTCGAACGCCTCGTCGGGGGCGACAACACGAAATTCGAAGCTGGCCGAGAACTGCTCGAAGCGCACCGGAAAAGATGGCTCTGCCTGTTGACGTCGCAGTGCGAACTCCACATGCGGGTGGCAGCTATGGACCACGATGCGATTGCCCGGAATGTAGACCGGCGTGAAAAACGGCAGCCCCATGATATGGTCCCAATGCAGATGGGACAGAAATACATGGTAGACCTGCGGCTTGGCGGCGCCATGCCGGGCCAGCATGTGCTGCCCCAGAGGGCGCACGCCGGTGCCCAGGTCCAGGATGATGTGCTCCTGGCCGCCGGTCTCGATCTGCAGGCAACTGGAATGGCCGCCAAAGGTACCCGCGACATCGAAACCCAGGCCGTCCACGTAGCTTTCGATCACCTCAGGTTGAGCCAGATCGATGCCAGCGGCGCCCTGCAGGGCACGCACGATCTTGGCGCGCACGTCGGGCGCCGTCAGTGACACCGGAATGGAGCCGCGCGTGCCCCAGCAACGCAGCTTCATGCGCCCATCTCGGCCGTTGCCGCGGCCACATCGGGAAAAACCGGCAACACCAGGTTGAAATGGCTGACCTGGAACACCTCGGTCACGATCGACGTCAGTGCCGCAATCGCAATGCGCCCTTGCTGCGCTTTGACCTGTTTTGCGGCCAGCAACAGCACCCGCAATCCGACACTGCTGATGTAGCCGACACCCGAGAAATCGAGCACCAGCAGCGAGCCGCCGGGTGTACACCCGAGAAGGTGTGGCGCAAGCGCGACTTCGAAGTCCTTCGCATGCGAATGGTCGAGCCGCCCGCGCACCTGCAGCACCCGCGTCGCACCCTGATTGCCGGCAGATACTTCCATGCAAACCCTCATTGGTGGATCCGGTTGCCAGTATAGCCACGGCCTGTCGTCGGCCACTTTCATCGTGCTGCCTGGCTAGCGCCGGCAGCGAGGCGTTTATAGTTCCTGCATATCCACCCGCAAGTCGCTGACACCATGAAAACCAAAGCCGCAGTCGCCTGGAAAGCCGGAACCCCCCTGACCATCGAAACGGTTGACCTGCAGGGTCCGAAATTGGGTGAAGTGATGGTCGAGATCAAGGCCACCGGCATCTGCCACACTGATTACTACACCTTGTCGGGCGCCGACCCGGAAGGCCTTTTCCCGGCCATCCTGGGTCATGAGGGAGCCGGCATCGTGGTCGAAGTCGGGCCCGGTGTGACCAGCCTGAAGAAGGGCGACCACGTGATTCCGCTTTATACGCCCGAGTGCCGGCAATGCAAGTTTTGCCTGTCGCGCAAGACCAACCTGTGCCAGTTGATCCGCGGCACCCAAGGCAAGGGCCTGATGCCTGACGCCAGCAGCCGATTCAGCCTGGACGGCAAGCCGATCCTGCATTACATGGGCACATCCACATTCAGCAACTACACCGTGGTGCCTGAAATCGCGTTGGCCAAGATCCGCGAGGATGCGCCATTCGACAAGGTCTGCTACATAGGCTGCGGCGTGACGACCGGCATCGGCGCTGTGCTGTTCACCGCCAAGGTTGAGGCCGGCGCCAACGTCGTGGTGTTTGGGCTTGGTGGCATCGGCCTGAACGTCATCCAGGGTGCCAGGATGGTCGGAGCCGACAAGATCATCGGGGTGGACATCAACCCGGCCCGCCAGGAAATCGCGCGCAGGTTCGGTATGACCCATTTCATCAACCCCAATGACCTGGAGGCCGGGGGCGACAATGTCGTCGACCGCATCGTGCAACTCACCGACGGCGGCGCGGACTACAGTTTCGAGTGCATCGGCAATACGACCGTCATGCGCCAGGCGCTTGAGTGCACCCACAAGGGCTGGGGCCGCAGCATCATCATCGGCGTGGCGGCGGCTGGCGCCGAAATCAGCACAAGGCCGTTTCAGCTGGTGACGGGACGCAAATGGGAAGGTACGGCATTTGGAGGCGCGCGCGGACGCTCCGACGTGCCACGCATCGTGGACTGGTACATGGAGGGCAGGATCAACATCGACGACCTGATCACCCACACCATGCCGCTGGAGGACATCAACAAGGGTTTCGACCTGATGAAACGCGGCGAATCGATTCGTGGCGTGGTCTTGTACTGAATGGCTCGACTCGGGCAAGCGGCCGCTGCGTTGCAGGTAACCAGGCTGGTTATTGCGGGCCGGGGCCGCGGCCTGCGATATGCCGGAACGTGATCCGGCCCTTGGTCATGTCATAGGGCGACAACTCGACGGACACCTTGTCGCCGGCAATGATGCGGATGTGGTGTTTGCGCATCTTGCCGCCGGTGTAGGCCACCAGTTGGTGACCATTGTCCAGCGTCACGCGAAAGCGTGAATCGGGCAACACCTCGGTCACCAGACCACTCATCTCGATCAATTCTTCTTTGGCCATGGCCCATACTCCCGTGGATTTCCAACAAACTGGATGTGCTACTGCGCTGGTAGGAAGCGTCTGCTTGCGCAGAGCGCTGTGGCTGGCTCTTGCCCGGCAGCCAGCGCCCTCGCAGTTGCACTACACGGGCAGTCGAATTACGCCGTGCCGAGGCGGATGCGCTTGTCGCAACCCTCCGTCGAACCTTCGAGTATATAACCCTGGCAATCGCGGACCATTGCCAAGGACCGGCGTCAACCTGCGCCGACGTCCTTTGGCAGGCATGTGCCATGGCAGCCATGGCCTGGGCTATCTCGTAGCGGCCCTGGCTGCCACCCGTTTGGGGCACGGTCCCGCTCTGGCGATCGCCTACGATTGCCAGGCGTCGCGCCAGCTGCTGCGGGGCAACAACGCCGATGCCAATCCACAGCCCCGTCGTGAACATGACAGGGGCCGCCTCGACAGTTCCCCCTCTGGTCCCCGTGACGATGGCTACCCGACCCTTGAAATTGATTGGCATGTCTACTTTTGCCGTTAGGTCGTGGGTCGACCCACGACTCTGGTAGTGTGTGTCGACAAGTCAGCAACTTTCATCCACGACTGGCCAGTGGCCCGCATAGCCCATGGAAATGAACTCGGAATTGGTCGACTCCGCGCCGCGACCGGCGGCCACGGTCATCCTGCTGCGCGACGCTGCCACCGGTCTGGAAGCGTTTCTCATCAAACGCCATGGTTTATCCGACGTGCTGGCGGGCGCCCATGTTTTTCCGGGCGGAAAAGTGGATCGGCATGACCTGCTGGCCGACTGCGGCCAGGCGTTGCTCGAGCGATCACCCGTCGATCTGCCGGTGCGGTTGAATGAACCCGCCCTGGCTATCGATGTGGCCGCCAGTCTGTATGTGGCCGCGATCCGCGAAACGTTCGAGGAATCAGGCGTGTTGTTGGCGCGCGGAGCCCGACTCGAACATGCCCGGCAGGCGACGGCGCTGGTACGGGACGGAATGCGCTTCGATGCGGCGCTCGCTAGCTTGACGTTGCGCCTGGACGCTGATGAACTGCTGCCCTGGTCGCGCTGGATTACCCCACGTGTACCCACGGTCACCAACAAGCGATTCGACACCCGGTTCTTCGTGGCCGGCCTACCGGGCGGCCAGACCGCGCAGCATGACAATCTCGAAGCCACCGAGAGCATCTGGTTGCGACCAAGAGAGGCGCTCCAACGCTACTGGGATGGTGCCATTGAACTTGCGCCGCCGCAGATCATGACGCTGGCCCACTTGGCGCACTTTCGTTCGGTGCGAGAGGTATTGACATCCCGGCGTGGCCAAATGCCAGCCTTGATAGCGCCGGAACCCTTCGATATCGACGGCGGACGCGTCGTCTGCTACCCCGGTGATGAGCGCCATTCCAGCCCCACGCGCGCGATGCCAGGGCCGACCCGGCTCGCGTTCCGCAACCGCCGGTTCGAACCGCCCGGCGGCTTCGACGCCTTGTTCACGCCCGCACCGGCAGCCTGACTTCAACCTGGCATCGCCAGCACCAGCCAATGCATACGAGAAAACGCCGGGCCGCCCCCAAGTTTTCTCGTACCCCCTCGGGGGGACTGGCAAAGCCAGAGCTGGGGGAGCTCACAGATCGTAGTCAATCGGCAGGCTGTAGATCGGATCCCCATGCCAGGCCCAATAGGTTTGCAGCAGTTTGCTGGTAATGGCACCTGGCTTGCCGGTTCCAATGATCTGCCCGTCGACCCGGGTGACCGGCAACACGCCGCCACCAGAGGTCGACAGGAAGACCTCGTCCGCCGCGCGAACCTCTTGCACCGGTACCGTCCGGGTCTGCAACGGCACCTTCAGGGCCCGTGCCATCTCGATCACGGTGCGCCGCGAAATGCCCTCGAGCATGCCCGCGTCCGGCGTCGACAACACACCGTCCTTGACGCAAAAAACATTGAATCCCGGCCCCTCGACCACATTTCCAGCGCCATCGACCAGCAACACGGTGTCTGCGCCGGCATCCAGCGCACCAAAAAGCCCCATGGTCAGGTCGTTCCAGTGGTAGTTCTTGGCCTTGGGGTCCACCGACCGGGCGGATATGCGCTGCACATCGCTGATCAACACATGCAGGCCGGATTCGCGCTGCTGCGTATTGGCCAGCCATACATACGGGACGGCGAACGCATAAAAGCGGTTGACCGCCTGGCGCGGATCGCGCGAGCCCCATGGCGGCTGGCCGCGGGTGCAGATCATCTCGACGTACGACGCCCGCAGGCCACTGAGTCGTACGCAACGCGCCAGCACGCGGGTGATCTGAGCCGGACTCAGGCCCGGATTCAGGCGCCAGCGCTGACAGCTTTGCATGAATCGTTCCAGATGCGCATCGAGCCGGAAAAACGCGCCCTCCCAGACGGTGACCACATCGTAAGTGGCGTCTGAACGCAGGAAACCCCAGTCCGTGATCGGGATGGAGGCCTGCGCGATCGGCAGGTATTGACCCGCAACAAATGCGACCCCATCCCCAAACTGCGCCGAACCCGCCATGTCGACCCCTTTGAACGCTATGCCGTGCAACGCATTATGCGGACCTGCGGCGCAACTGGCCAGCCCGCGTGACCGGCGGGCCCCAACTTTGAGGAAGACACAGCGTCCGAAAAACGCAAATAATGCCTTCGACTTGTCATGTTGGCCGCCTAGACTAAATGCCGAAGCACGCCGATGCGTGTCCCGCGGGTCATGAATCTCAGGGGAAATCCACAATGTCCGACAACCAACACCAACTACGCAAGCTTGTTCGATCCGATTGGCAATCTACCCTGCACACGGTTCTGGTTGCAGGTACGCTCTTGCTGATCGTGACGTGGCTCGGCGCTTGGGCATTCAGCCTCCACCAGCCGGCGGTGCTTGCGGCGTCGCTGACCATCGTGATTGTCGGGCTGGCGGTCATCGGCCTGCGCCTGGTGTTGGGCATTGATGCGCAGTCCGCAACCCATTCGCAGGCACTGCAAGCGGTGCAGCATGGCGCACCTGGTGCGGTCACCGGGCCGGACGACGGCGGGACGACAACCCTGCACGGCAAGCGATGGAGCCTCGACGTATTTGCCAACATCGACGCACAGCGATTTGCCGCCGTCTGCGAAACCTGGTTTTCCTGGGCCGGATTCGACACCCGCTCCGAATCGCACCGTACCCAGGAAGGTGTGGACATCTGGCTCCACGCCTCGCGCCTGCCCGGTCCCGTGGCCATAGTGCGTTGCAAGCATGCCCAGGACAAGCCGGTCGGTCTACAGGAACTACGCGATTTCCAGGGGGTTGTGTCTACTTGCAAGCCGGCCCATGGCACCTTCACGACCACCTCGACCTACACGCCAGAGGCGTTGCAGTATGCGAAGGAAAACGACATCGAGGTGGTGGACGGTCGGGCCCTGCTGCGCCGGATCTTGACGCGCACCCGTCAAAGTCAGCTGGCACTGCTGGCGGTGGCTTACAACGGCCGGTAGGCTGCGCAGGCTCAACCTGTTGGGCTAGCGGGCGCCCAGGGTCGCCGGCTGAGAACCAGACGGGGATGCGATACGATGCGGCTCTCACGCATTTCCATCGACCCACTCTGGAGCGCCCATGACCATCAACGTCCATATCGATCTCGGCTACGAATTCAGCGTCAAGGCCTCGGCGGGCGAAGTATTCGAGGTGTTGTCTGACGTACCGACCTCCGCCAGCCACTTCCCCAAGGTCCACAAGCTGGTCGATCTGGGCAGCAACGTCTTTCGTTGGGAGATGGAAAAAATCGGACTGGCGCAAGTCAATCTGCAGACGATCTACGCGTCGAAGTACACCTCCAGCAAGGCCAAAGGAACGGTCGTTTGGACGCCGGTCAAGGGAGAAGGCAACGCACTGGTGTCGGGTAGCTGGAAGATCAGCGACAAGAAAAAATCCACCGACCTTGTCCTGAAGATCGAAGGGGACCTGACGATTCCCTTGCCGGGCCTGATGAAAATGGTCGTGGCTCCGGTGGTGGAAGGCGAATTCGAGAAAATGGTCGAGAAGTACATCGACAACCTGACCAAGCGGTTTGGCGGCGAGGCCTGACAGGCACTAGCGCGTGGCGATGCGACGGCCGGTGGCTACGCCCGATCCAGACGCCATTTGCATCTGGCTGGTGAGGGTGATCAGGACAGAACGCGCTTGAGTCGTATCTCCTCGACCCGTTTGTCACCTCTGGCAACCGTGCGTAGCGACGCCATGTCACGTTTGAATCCCGCCAGTTCATGGAACCGCAATGCGCGGTCACAGGCAAGTTCGATCCATACCGATACATGGGTGCAGCCTTCCTCCAGCAAACCTTCGCGTGCGGTATCCCACAAAGCCAGTCCAACACCCTGGCCATGGTGACTCTGCACAACGTAGATCGACCATATCTCACCGGTCGTCGGGGGTGTTCGCGTATCCCGGCTGCGGTCATATCCAACAAATCCAACGATCGCGTCGTCGCTGCACGCGACCTGGATGAAGGGTTCGCCATATTCAATGGCGTCGCGCCAAAAGCGCAGCTGTTTGGCCGGATCAGCGGGGCCGTGACCCAATGCCGCCGTCGCATTGGATTCGATCTGTGCAATGTGCCGCGCGTCGGGGGCTGCGGCTGGACGGATAAGGCAAGGGGTCATGTGACTTCGTGCCCAGGGGCATCTGTGGATTATCTCCCCCCCATTGTCGCTGCGCGCAAGCCCCCGCCTGACCGCCTGGCGGCGGGCTGAGCACGCACAGCCGCAGCGCCATGGACATACCCGCATTCGGACCTGGCTGTCCCTGGTTCGAACTGCATGCACGCTTTCCACCCAATATCGATTGGTGCGAGGAGAAACTGTGCTCGGTCATCGTCACGCCCTTCAATAGCTGGACCAACCTCGGCTATCTGGTTGCTGCGGCGCTGATGTGGGCCGGTGCTCGTCGTACGGATGCGTCGGTCGTCCGACTGTTCGGGCCAGCCAGTGCCGTGACCGGACTGACATCGTTTGCATACCACATGAGTTTGAATGCAATGAGCCAGTTGCTGGATTTTTTAGGCATGTACGCGTTCTGCGTGCTGCTTCTCATGGCCAACTTGCAACGCGCCGGCCGGTGGCCGGAGGGTCCGCGTGGACACACACGCTACTGGCTCACGGTTGCCGCCCTGACTGCCATCACCGCCGTCAGTTTCCAGATGGGTATTCCAGCGCAGCTTTATGTCGGCATACTGATCGTTCTGATAGTGGCCACCGAACTGACCCAGCAGGCGCGGACACGCGTCTACTTCTGGTTCAGCGTCATCACCATGGCGCTAGCGTCGTCCCTGTCGGCGCTGGATCTGACGAGAACCATCTGTGATGCCGCCAACCACTGGCTGCAGTTGCATGGCCTGTGGCACCTGCTCACTGCCGTAGCGATCTACCTGGCCTTCGTTCATATCCGTCTTACCATGCGATGCTGAATCTGTGCCGCGTGTGTCGCGCATGGAGGCTTGAGTCGATCTGGCGCTACAGCCATAATCAGCCCCTGGCGCCGGTCTGCCATACTATTTTCCCTTTCCAACAATTCGAGGAAACCGAGGCAACAATGCATTTGATCAAATTCACATCGACGCTGGCTGCCGTGCTCACGCTGGTCGGCTGCTCGTCCATGCCTGGAGCCGGACCGCAAAAAGACAAGACTTACAACCTAACGATTCTGCACACCAATGACCACCATGGCCGTTTCTGGAAGAACAGTGATGGCGAATATGGCATGGCGGCGCGCAAGACCCTGATCGACCAGATCCGCAGTGACGTCGCTTTGGCGGGTGGGCACGCCCTGCTGCTCGATGGCGGCGATGTGAACACCGGTGTGCCGGAGTCGGACCTGCAGGACGCGGTGCCGGACTTCAAGGCCATGGACCTGCTCGGTTACGACGCCATGGCCGTTGGTAACCATGAGTTCGACAAGCCCCTGGCCACGCTCAAAATGCAGCGCGGTCTGATCAAATTCCCCATGCTCGCGGCCAATATCTACGAAGGCGGCAAGCGCATGTTCGAGCCTTACAAGGTGTTCAACATCGACGGCCTGCGGGTTGGCGTGATGGGTCTGACCACCGAGGACACCCGCAAGATGGTCAGCCCCGACAACATCAAGAACGTGGAGTTTCGCGGCGTCATCGCCGAGGCGCGCACGGTGGTGCCGGAGTTGCGCGCCATATCCGATATCGTCATCGCGGCAACCCACATGGGTCACTATGAAAACGGGAACCATGGCACCCAGGCCGAGGGCGACGTGGAGATGGCCCGCGCCGTCAAGGGCATCGACCTGGTGGTGGGTGGGCACACCCAGAATCCGGCCTGCATGAAGGCCGAAAACGTGCTGGACCGCGCCTATTTGCCGGGCACCGCATGCCAGCCCGACCGCCAGAATGGCGCCTGGATCGTCCAGGCACATGAATGGGGCAAATACTTGGGACGTGCCGATTTTGCCTACCGCAACGGAGTCCTCACACTGCTCAAATACCAGCTGATCCCGGTCAACTTGATGAAATCGGTTCAGGGCACCGATGGCAAGACCACCAAGTCGCCCTACACCGAACAGATAGCCGAAGACAGTGGCATGTTGAACATGCTCAAACCCTATCAGGATTTTGGGCAGCAAAAGCTGCTGGTCGAGATCGGCTCCACCGATGGCAAGATTGACGGTGATCGTGCCGTCGTGCGCGCCAAACCGGCATCCATGGCCATTTTGATCGGTCAGGCGATGATGGAGCGAACCAAGGCGGATTTCTCGGTCGTCAATGCCGGTGGCGTGCGGGACTCGTTCGCGCCGGGCAAACTGACCTACAAGGACGTGCTCAAGGTCCAACCCTTCGGCAACACCATTGCAACGGTCGACCTCAGCGGCAAGGAAGTGATGGACTACCTCAATGCCGCAGCCAAGATGAGCGTAGGCTCGGGTGCCTTCGCGCAGTTTGCCGGCGTCAAACTTGTGATCACAGGTGGTAGCGTCACCAGCGCATCGATCAAGGGCGCGCCGGTCGACAACGCCACGACCTACCGCATGGCGATCAACAATTTCACGGCCCAGGGCGGTGACGGTTATCCAAAACTCACGAACCACAAAAGCTATGTGGATACCGGTTATGTCGACGCAGATGTGCTGCGGGCCTATGTCACCGCCAGGAATCCGCTCAAGGCGGCCGACTTTGAGCCTGGCGACGCCGTGGTGCGCCGCTGATCATGCGATGTGTGGCGCTGCGGCAAGAGCCCGTGGTGGCGCCAATTGTGATGTCTGTTCGTTATCCATAGATCAAGGAGCGCACCATGCCCAAGGGCCAGCAACGCAGCAACAAGGAAACCAAGAAGCAGAAGAAAGACAGCGCGCCGCCAAAACCGGTCTCTCCGGACGCGGTTCGCCCGACCATAACGACAGTCGTTCCTGTACGCGGGAAAATAAAGAAGTAGGAAGCTGCGCGGTGTTCGCACACAACGACTCCATCCGGCGCACCGTGGGCGCATTTTTCCTCGGTGCATCGACCGCGCTAGAGCCATGAGCCGGGATTTGCATGGGCACGAGCCTGCGCAATTGCTGCGTAGTATTTCGGCCCTGGTCCACGATGACGAGGATTCGCCACCGGCTGTGGCTGAGGCTGTGGCTGCGGAGCATGGCTATGAATTGCCGCAGATGATCGAGGACCTGCGCAAGTACCAGGCGGAGCTCGAGATCCAGAACAAGGCGCTGCGATTCAGCCAGCGCGCGGCGGAAGGGGCATCCGAGCGATTCCTGACCCTGTTCTCCAGCGTACCGCTGGCGCTGATGGTGGTAGACGAGCACGGCCTGGTGCTTGAGAGCAATGCGATGGCACTCAAGCTGTTCCGGCCACACGAACATGATGCGCCGCTGACGTTCTTGTTGCCGCTGGTCAGTGAGGCCCATGCGCAACAGGTTGCCGCCTCCTTCCTGGTCGCCAAGACGGCGGGCACCAGTGAGACCAGCGAGGTCATCTTTCTGGCCGGCTCCGGCGGTACGTTCGCGGGCGACCTGCACGTGGCGCGCATCGACAATTCGCAGGACGAGCTGGCCCATTTCATCTGCGCCATCATCGATCAGGGGCCGCTGCTGGCCGAACGGCGTGCCCTGCAGGAGAGCGCCGCGGAACTACGCCGGCGCAATGAAGAACTGCACCTGAGCGAAAATCGGCTGGCCGCCATCATCAACTCGTCGCTCGATGCGATCATCTGCGTCGACGCTGGCCGTAGCATCACGATCTTCAACCCGGCGGCGGCCGCATTGTTTCAGTGCCCCAGCGCCCAGGCGCTGGGCAGTCCGCTGGAGAGGTTTCTGCCCGATGCGGTGCAGACGCTGGCCTACAGCCAGTTGTCTTCGCATGCACAACTCGGCGAGATGGAGGGGCGCACCAGCGGTGGCAAGGCGCTGGCTGTCGAGGTGAGCGTTTCTTTCGAGCGCCGGCTCGACGGCGACATCATCACGGTGTTCGCGCGCGACCTGACGGCGCGCAAAAAGATCGAGACGCAACGCAATGTGCTTGAGACCCAGTTGCGAGAGTCGCAGAAGATGCAGGCCGTGGGCACCATGGCCGGCGGCATCGCCCACGATTTCAACAACATCCTGAGTGCCATCCTGGGCAACGTGGAATTGGCCAAGCAAGATGCCGGCGAAGCCTCCCCTGCCCTGACCAGCCTGCTCGAGATCGAAAAGGCCGGTCGGCGCGCGCGCGACCTGGTGCGTCAGATCCTGACTTTCAGTCGCAACGAAACCACGATCCGCAGCACGATCCACCTGACCGATGTGGTCCACGAAACAGCGCGGTTATTCAAGGTCACACTGCCGCCCTCGATCGACCTGGTGGTGCGCATCGACGAGCATGTGCCACCGGTCCTGGCCGACGCAACCCAGGTTGAGCAGGCGTTGCTGAACCTGTGTACCAATGCCATGCATGCCATTGGCAACAACAAAGGCTCGATCAGCGTCAAGCTGGGCAGCACCTATACGATGCCGCTGCGCAAGGAGCGCCGCGGCACCTCGCGTGGCCACCACGTGACGCTGGCGGTGCGCGATACCGGCACCGGCATCGATCCCGAAACCATGGAGCGCATCTTCGAGCCCTTTTTCACCACCAAGCCGGTGGGCCAGGGAACCGGCCTGGGGCTGGCCGTGGTGCACGGCATCATGCGTACTCACCAGGGGTCGGTCGGGGTGCAGAGCACGCCTGGCAAGGGCAGCGTTTTCACGCTGTACTTTCCACCCGCCAAGTCGCCGGCCACGGCAACCCAGACGGAGCTGTCCTTCGCAAGTTCGGTGCAGGGCAATGGCAAGCATGTCATGTATGTTGACGACGACGAGGCCCTGGTCTTCCTGGTCGAGCGGGTCCTGACACGCAAGGGATTTCGGGTCAGTTCTTTCACCGATCCGCACCTTGCGTCAATCGCCCTGCGCGAACGCGCAGCGGAGTTCGATCTGCTGGTGACCGACTACAACATGCCCGGGTTTTGCGGTGTCGACCTGTTGCGCGAGGCGCGCGAGGTGCGGCCGGACCTCCCGGTGGCGCTTGCCTCCGGTTATGTCACACCCGAGATCGAACAACAGGCATTCGCCGAGGGTGCCGGGGCACTGATCCACAAGCCCAACGATGTCGAGGAGTTGTGCGACATTGTGCAAAAGCTGGTAAGCGGCAAGCCGGCGCACTGAAGGCCGGTGCTGGCCATCGTCCATGCCGATACGGCAGTGCTGGTGGTAGAGAAGCCCGCTGGCATGCTCAGCGTACCCGGACGCGGCGAGGACAAGCACGATTGCCTGAGCCGGCGCGTCCAGCAGCAGTACGCCGATGCACTGATCGTGCACCGACTGGACATGGCCACTTCCGGCCTGATGTTGATGGCGCGGGGCGCCCACGCCTTGTCGGTGCTCGGCAAGGCCTTCGCAAACCGGCAGGTACACAAGCGCTACCAGGCACTGGTGCACGGACCACTGGCCACGAACGATCGCACCAGTGTCGAACATTGGCACGAGATCGACCTGCCCATCGCGGCAGATTGGCCCAACCGGCCCCGCCGCATCATCAGTGCGCACGCCGGCAAGCCCAGCCGCACACGCTGGCGACTTATGGCGCAGTATGACGACGGTATCGCGCGCCTGGAACTGGAACCCATCACGGGCCGCACCCACCAATTGCGTCTGCATCTTCTGGCCATCGGTCATCCGATCGTCGGAGACGCCCTGTACGCCTTGCCCGCAACTGCCACGGCCGCGGATCGCCTGATGCTGCACGCAACGCAGATCGGATTCGATCACCCGCTAAGCGGTCGCCCCATGAAGTTCTCGAGCACAACTGAATTCTGAAAACTTGTGTGTCAGACCAAGAATTGCGCAGCAATTTTGCTCTGGCACCAACACTTTGTCGGAAGTCGGAAGTTCGACTTGTGTGTCAGACCAAGAATTGCACAGCAATTTTTCTCTGGCACCAACACTTTGTCGGAAGTCGGAAGTTCGGCCGCCTCAGGGACGCCTTGGCAACTCCAGCGTCGCCTCCAGCCCAGGGTCGGCATTGCGGAAGCGCAGGCTGCCACCATGCGCCTGGGCAATCAGGCGCGCCAGGTGCAAACCCAGGCCCACGCCACCGGTTTCCCGTTGGCGCGCCTGGTCGGTGCGGTAGAACGCCTCGCCCAGATTGGGCAGATGTGCGGCGTCCACACCCGGCCCCCAATCACGCACCACGATCCGCAGCGCATGGTCGTCCATCGACAGCGATACAACGGGTGCCTGGATGCCCCCGCCGTGGCGCACCGCGTTGTCGAGCAGATTGCGTAACGCCAGGCGCATGCGTACCGGGTCGACGTCCATCGGTGGCATGTCGGTCGGCAACTCCAGCCGCACCGCGGCCAGATCCGGTTGCTCCTGCACCAGTGCGCGCAGCAGCGTGCACAAGTCGGTCGATGCGCGACTCAGCGCAGCATGCGAACCCGAAAGCCGCTCGCCTTCCAGCAGGTCGCTGATCAGGTCGCGCATCAGCGCCAGGTCACGCAGCAGCGCGCTGCGGGCAGCCTGGGTGGCGTCTGCTTCGGGCAGCAATTCGGTATGGAGCCGGGCTCGCGTCAATGGCGAACGCAATTCGTGGCTGATCGCCAGCAACAGGGCACGCTTGCCATCGAGCATGCGGCGCAGGTCGCGCGCCATGGTGTTGATCTGGTCCGCCAGGTCGCCCAGTTCGTCGTGACCTTGAACATCGATCGGGTGCTCGAACTCACCGCGTCCGAAGCGCTGCACCCCCAACCGTATGGCGTCGATCGGGCGCAACAGCCTGCGCACAGTGGCATAGGCCATTGCAATAACCATGAGCAGTGCCAACAGGGAAAGCCAGCCGAACAGGCGTGGCTGGCTGCGCCAGGACAGGTCGCCCAGTCCCAACGTGATACGGTGGCCATCGGCGGTCTGGCGTTCCAGCAGGCGCGGCGACTCGTCATGCCAGCGGCCGTCAACATGACCCCACTCCCGCTCGTCCTGCGCCGCGTGCGACCGCCACTGCACCACCGGTCCGTCGATGCGCACGGATAGGGGCAGACTGCGGGTCAATGCAACCGCCCGTTGGATGCTGGGCGGCGAGCCGATGTCGCCGACCAGCCGATCCACGTAGTCGGCCACCAGCGGCGCGACCGCAAGTCGCCAGCCGACACCAATGGCGCGCTGGGTTGCGGCCAGGAAGATCAATGACAGGCCCAGTGCCAGCAGCAGGAACACGACCAGCAGCTTGACACGCAGCGAATGGCGCAACGCCGAACGGGCGCGCTGATGCCAGCCGCGCCGATGCTGCGACTCAGGCATGGCCAACGGCCAATGCATAGCCAGCGTTGCGCAGCGTCTTGATGCAATCGAGCGGATCGAGCTTCTTGCGCAGACGACTGACCAGGATGTCCACCGCACGGGTATAGATGTCGGCCTCATGGCCACGCAAATGGTTCAGGATGTCGTCACGTGATACCACCTTGCCGGGCTCGCGCGCCAACAAGGCCAGCAACGCAAATTCGGTGCTGGTGAGCACGA
The DNA here is from genome assembly GCA_031396205.1 of Rhodoferax sp. GTDB lineage: Bacteria > Pseudomonadota > Gammaproteobacteria > Burkholderiales > Burkholderiaceae_C > CAISIP01. The sequence continues at coordinate 12,145 of JANNKH010000007.1, read as the reverse complement.
TGATTTTCCCCTGGCGGACCACAGTATGGGTGTCCAGATCGAGGTCCAGGCCGTCAAATTGCAGGCGTTTTGCGCCACCCTTGATGCGCTGACGCCGCAGTATCGTCTGGATCCGGGCCACCAGTTCGCGCGGCTCGAACGGCTTGGGCAGGTAGTCGTCGGCGCCCAGTTCCAGCCCCACCACCCGGTCGGTCAGCTCGCCGCGCGCAGTCAGCATGATGATGGGTATGTCGCTGTCCTGGCGAATGGCGCGGCACAACGCGAAACCGTCCATTTCCGGGAGCATGACATCCAGGATCGCTGCATCGAACCGCGCCTTGCGCAACATCGCCAGCCCTTCGCTGGGCCGCCCGGCCAGCGCCAGTTCCAGTTCGAAGCGCCGAAAGTACTCGGCCAGCGGTGGGCCAAGCTCGGCATCATCATCAATCAGCAGGATCCTGGCCATGCCGCATTGTCCCACCGCCCCGTCCCTCAGCCGTGGCCAAACCAGCGATTGCGCTTTTGCAGATGGTCGCGCAATTTTTGCTGTTGCGTCGGGTTCAGGCTGTCGAAGAAATCGGCAATTGCCGCAATCACTTCAGGGCTCTTGCCCCGTATCGCATTGGTCTTCTCTTCCACGATCGTCAGCGCCCGAGCGCGGTCAAACTGGGCGCCACTGACCAGTGACTGCAGTTCAGCACGCGGGTCGGACGTACTTCCGACCAGGGCCTTGCGCTGGTCCCGTACCCGATCGCTGAGGACTACCAATTGCTGGCGTTGGACATCGCTCAGTTCGAGCTCGGAGCTGACCCGATCGACCATCTTCTGCGCGAACTTGCTTTCGTATTCGCCGCCCATGCGATGGCGTTCGTGACGGTCGCCGCAGGCACTCAGGCCACCCAGCGCAATGCCGGCGCCGAACACTCCGATCAGGCTGCGTTTGATCCATGGTTTCATGATGATTCCTTCAGGTAGAGGTTGAACATGGCTCTATCGTGCCGATTCATTGCCGACGCGTCCTTTCACGCCGGTTTCCCTGTGTTTCGTTTTGTTTCGCCCCGTAGCTGTGCGGCGCCGGCCCGAGGGAGTCGCATGGCCCCGACACAAGGGAACTCCGTGGGCCCTGATCGGCTCTTACGACAATCCATGCGAGGTACGCCATGCCGATTGAATCTCCCCCATCCAATTACGCACGCCGCACCATTGCAGCAGCCTTGGTGGCGCTGCCGGCAATGTGGATCGGACCTCGCGCCCAGGTCGCAGCCGAACAACGGCTGACGCCACGCCAGACCGAGGGGCCGTTCTATCCGGTCCAATTGCCCGGCGACAGCGACTTCGACCTGCTGCGCAACGGCGCACTCAACTATGGCAAGGGACAACCGGTCTGGGTCGAGGGCACCGTCAGCAACCCGCGCGCAGAGCCGGTCGCCGGCGCGCAGGTCGAGATCTGGCAATGCGATGCCAACGGGCATTACGACCACCCCGGCGACGGTGCGCGATCGGACCGCGCCTTCCAGGGATTTGGCAAGGTGATCGCCGGGCCGGACGGCCGCTACCGGTTTCGCACCATCCGACCGGTGGCCTATAGCGGCAGGACGCCGCACATCCATGTCAAGGTCCGGCTCGGCCGCAAGGAGTTGCTGACCACCCAGCTCTATGTTCTGGGCGACCCTGGCAACCCCAACGACGTCCTGTGGCGCAGTCTGCTCGATTCCGACCGCGATGCGCTGACCGTTTCATTTGTGCCGACTGCGGACGGCACCAGCGCGACTTTCCCGATCGTGGTCGCAGCCTGATAGCGACACCAGTCCCCGAAGCAGCGCAAGCGGGCCGGCACACCGGTCGATCGCGCCAGATCCCGCGTGATTTCTTGATGTAGGTCAAGTGGATGGACGACCCCGCGCGCGGTGATTGCGGCACACTGTAGGGTCACGATCCATGCCATCAGGAGAAATAGCCATGAACCGAGAAGTCGTCGTCGTCAGCGCTGTACGAACCGCCATTGGGACTTTTGGAGGTAGTCTGAAAGACCTGCCACCGTGCGACCTTGCGGCCAGGGTGGTGCGCGAGGCACTGGTGCGCGCAAAGGTCGAAGGGGATCAGGTCGGGCATGTCGTTTTCGGCCATGTGGTGAACACGGAGCCACGCGACATGTACCTCTCGCGAGTGGCCGCGATCGAAGGGGGTTGCGGCCATGGTACGCCGGCATTCAATGTCAACCGCCTGTGCGGCTCGGGCCTGCAGGCGATTTTGTCGGCGGCGCAGGCGATCACGCTGGGGGATACCGACATCGCAATCGGCGGTGGCGCCGAAAACATGAGCCGCGCACCCTATGCCAGCCTGACCAGCCGCTGGGGTAGCCGCATGGGCGACAGCAAGATGATCGACATGATGATCGGCGCGTTGCACGACCCGTTCCACAATATCCATATGGGCGTCACCGCAGAGAACATCGCGGCCAGGATGAACATCACCCGCGAGGAGCAGGATGCGCTGGCGGTCGAAAGCCACAACCGCGCCGAACGCGCGACCAAGGCGGGCTATTTCAAGGAGCAGATCCTGCCCATCGTGCAAAAGACCCGCAAAGGCGATGTCACGTTCGAGACCGATGAACACTTCCGGCCCAACTGCACCACCGCCGACATGGCCAAGCTCAAGCCGGCTTTCCTAAAGGAAAACGGCACCGTGACTGCCGGCAACGCGTCGGGCATCAACGACGCCGCCGCCGCCGTGGTGCTGATGGAGCGCAGCGTGGCCGACAAGTGCGGGCTCAAACCGATGGCGCGCCTGGTTGCGTATGCGCACGCCGGCGTCGATCCGAAGTACATGGGCATCGGACCGGTGCCCGCAACCCAGAAGGCACTCCAGAAAGCCGGCCTGAGCATCCAGGACCTGGACGTCATCGAAGCCAACGAGGCCTTTGCCGCGCAGGCGTGCGCCGTGACACGCGACCTCGGGCTGGACCCAGCCAAGGTCAATCCGAATGGCTCGGGCATTTCACTGGGTCATCCCATCGGTGCGACCGGCGCGGTAATCACCGTCAAGGCCTTGTACGAACTGCAGCGCATCCAGGGGCGATACGCGCTGGTGACCATGTGCATCGGTGGCGGGCAGGGAATTGCCGCGATATTCGAGCGGATAGCCTGATGCGGGCGCGCCGAGCACCGGCATGGCGCACGGACAGGCTGGTGATGCGCCGCTGCCCGTGACGAACACCCGCCACTGGAACCTGGGTGCCAAGCTGGTGCTGGTGGCCGCGCCGTTCCTGCTGCTCGCACTGGGAGCCATCGCAGTGACACTGTGGGTGTCATGGCAGCTCGAGGGTGGCGCAGCCGCGGTCAATGAAGCCGGGCGCTTGCGCATGCAGGCCTACCGCATGTCACTGTCCATCAGCGTCGCGCAGCCAGATCGGGTGCGTGAGCAGGCGCTTGCGTTTGCGCGCGATCTGGAAGCCGTGCGTATCGGTGATCCAGAACGACCGCTGTTCATTCCCTGGGACGACACGGTGCGGGCACGATTCGTATCCGTGCAGCAGAGTTGGGCTCTCCACCGCAATCGTTGGGTCAGTGGCAGCGTTGGCGATATGCAGGCTTTGCAATCGGAAACCGCCAGCCTTGTGGCGGCGATCGATGCGCTGGTGCAAGGCATCGAGGCGCACATGTCGCGCTGGACCGACCTGCTGCATCTGTCCCAGTTGTTCACGATGGCATTGGCGGTGCTGGGGACATCGGTGCTCGTCTATGCCGGATTTCTGTTTGTGCTGGAGCCGCTGGGTTTGCTCAAGCAGGCCATAGGGCGGATCCAGGGCGGCGACCTTTCGGCCCGGGTGCACCAGGTGAGCAGCGACGAATTTGGCACTCTGGCCGATGGCTTCAACGGCATGGCGTCGCAGATGCAATCGATGTACCACAACCTTGAGGCGCGGGTTGCAGACAAAACGGCCGAACTGCAGGAGAAGCGCGAGCGGCTCGAGGCGCTGTACGGCGTTACGAGCCTCGTCGCAAAGGCCACTGGCTTGCAGGAACTTGCATCGGGATTCGTACAACAACTGCGTCCTGTCGCCAAGGCCGACGCCGTGGCGCTGCGCTGGTCGGACGAAAGCAACGCGCGTTACCTGATGCTGGCAGCCGACGGCCTGCCAACCGACATGGTCGAGGCGGAGCACTGTGTCCACGCCGGCGATTGCCATTGCGGTAGCGTCGGACCTCAGACCGGCCTGCGTGTGATCCCGATACGATCCCTGTCGCCGGGTCGGATGCAGCATTGCGCGCGCGCCGGTTTTGAGACCATCGTGTCCATTCCAATCCGGCTGCACGACAAGCTCATGGGCGAGGTTGACCTCTTCTACCATGCGCATTACCTGGTTTCGGATTCGGACCGCTCCCTGCTCGAGGCCTTGACCGCACATCTGGCTGCAGCCTTGGAAAACGTGCGCTTGCGAGCGCTGGAACGGGAGGCTGCAGTGTCCGAGGAACGCAGCTTCCTGGCGCGTGAATTGCACGACTCGATCGCGCAATCACTGGCGTTCCTGAAGATCCAGGTCCAGTTGATGCAAGACGCACTGGTTCAGGACGATGTCGCGCAGGCCAGGGCCGTGCTCGAAGAGATCAACATGGGCGTGCGCGAATGCTATGCCGACGTGCGCGAGCTACTGGTGCACTTTCGTACCCGCGCCAATGCGGAGGACATCGAGCCCGCGCTCCAGACCACCTTACGAAAATTCGAACTGCAAAGCGCCGTGCCCACCACGCTGCGCATCGAAGGCCACGGCATGCCACTGGCGCCGGACCAGCAGGTGCAAGTGCTGCATATTGTGCAGGAGGCCTTGTCCAATATTCGGAAACATGCCAAGGCGACCCATGTCTGGCTTGAGGTGCGGCAGCAGCCCCAGTGGCGCTTCGAAATCCGCGACGACGGGATCGGCTTCGATGCCAACCCCGATATCCACGATGAAACCCACGTCGGCCTGCGGATCATGCGCGAGCGCGCAGAGCGCATCGGCGGCCAGTTGGAATTGATCGCGACGGCCGGGCGCGGCACCTCGGTCATCCTGAACCTGTCCGCGGCGCATGCGCAGTCGTCGGCCCAGTCTGGAGTTGCCTCGAACGGCGAGCTTGCCTCCGTCGCCTGACAGCTGCTGCCGCCACCGTCTATCGCACCATGTCCAACCAGACGCCTGCCGCGATCCGCATCCTGGTCGTCGACGATCACACCCTGTTCCGCCGCGGTCTCACGGCGTTGCTTGGGCGCGATACACGCCACAAAGTCGTCGGAGACGCCGCGGATGCGGGACAAGCCCAGCGGCGCGCGCGCGAACTGCAGCCCGATCTGATCTTGCTGGACAACCATCTTGGCGGCGTCAATGGCGTGGACGCGATTCCCGCGCTGCAGGAAGCGGCCCCGCAGGCCCGCATCCTGATGCTGACTGTCAGCGAAGATGCAGAGGACCTGGCCACTGCGCTGCGCAACGGCGCCTGCGGCTACCTGCTCAAGACCATGGAAGGCGATGCGTTGACCAACGCCATCAACCAGGCCATGCTGGGCGACCACGTGATCGCACCCGAGATGACCGGCAAGCTGGTCACGGCCTACCGCAGCGCGGCGAGCGGTTCGTGCGACAAGACTCCCGGCACGGGGCCAGCCTCACCCCTCGCATCGCTGACACCACGTGAGCTCGACATACTGCGCTCGATCACCGCGGGCGCGAGCAACAAGGAGATCGCGCGCCAGTTCGCGATCGCCGAGACCACCGTGAAGATTCATGTCCAGCACATCCTGCGCAAGCTCGACGTCAGTACCCGGGTCCATGCGGCGGTCATGGCCACCGAGAGTGGCTTGCTTTGATCCACGTCAAGCCAGGCGCAAAAAAGATCGTCGCTAGTTCCACGGAACTACCCAGCACGTCAAGCGCATAGTTCGTCTTCCCTGTCCCGCTGCGCCTTCAGGAGGATGGTGCCGCCGCGATGCCAATCCTACAGTGATGGCATGCAACAAGGAGAGAACACATGACCCGCAAAGGACAGGCATTGTCCGTGCTCATCGTGAGCACGCTGGCCTTCACCGTCTGTTTCATGGTGTGGATGATGTTCGGCGTCATTGGCATTCCGCTCAAGAAGACGCTCGGACTCAACGCCACTGAATTCGGCCTGCTGACGGCCATGCCGGTGCTTACCGGCGCCATTTCGCGGGTTCCGCTGGGCATCTGGACCGACAAGTACGGCGGACGCATCGTCATGACCCTATTGATGGCCGTGACCGTGCCAGCCATATGGCTGATGGCCTATGCCACGCAGTTCTGGCATTTCCTGGTAATCGGCCTGTTCGTCGGCCTGGCCGGTGGCTCGTTCTCGGTCGGCACGCCGTATGTCGCACGCTGGTTCCCCAAGGGAAATCAAGGTTTTGCGATGGGCATCTATGGCGCCGGCAATTCGGGTGCTGCCGTCAACAAGTTCGTTGCACCCGCGATCCTCGTGGCATTCGGCTGGACCATGGTGCCGCAGGTTTACGCGGCCATCATGCTCGGCACCGTGGTGCTGTTCTGGATGTTCAGCTACAGCGACCCGGCGCATCTGGTGCCGCCAACCACCAAGTTCAGCGACCAGCTCAAGCTGCTCAAGGATCCCAAGGTCCTCAAGTACTGCCAGTACTACAGCATCGTGTTCGGTGGCTATGTGGCGCTGAGCCTGTGGATGGTGCAGTACTACGTCGGCGAGTACGGACTGGACATCCGCGCGGCGGCCCTGCTGGCGGCCTGCTTTTCGCTGCCCGGTGGCGTCCTGCGTGCGGTCGGCGGCTGGCTGTCCGACAAATACAGCGCCCACGCGGTTACCTGGTGGGTGATGTGGGTCAGTTGGATATGCCTGTTCCTGCTGTCGTATCCGCAGACCGATTTCACGATCCTGACAGTCAACGGTCCGGCCACTTTCCACATCGGACTGAACGTCTACACCTTCACGTTCCTGATGTTCGTCCTCGGGATTTCCTGGGCATTCGGCAAGGCCAGCGTCTTCAAGTACATCAGTGACGAATACCCCACCAACATCGGCGCCGTCAGCGGCATCGTCGGCCTGGCCGGTGGCCTGGGCGGCTTCGTGCTGCCGATCATGTTCGGCGCACTGATGGACCTGACCGGCATCCGTTCGAGTGCCTTCATGTTGATGTACGGCGTGGTCTGGATCTCGCTGATCTGGATGTACTGGACCGAGGTGCGCCGCACCGAGTTGATGGGCAGGAACGCCACCGAATTCGCCCTGAATGGCTAAGCAACAAGGATCACCATGACCACTGCAAGCAACACCCGCGCAGCGACACCTGTCGCCAGCGGCGGCGCCGACATCGCGGACTGGCGCCCGGAGGACGAAACGTTCTGGGAAGCGACCGGAAAGAAGATCGCCTACCGCAATCTCTGGATCTCGATCCCGGCCCTCCTGTGCGGCTTCGCGGTCTGGGGCATGTGGGGCATCATCACGGTACAGATGATGAACCTGGGATTCCCGTTCAGCCAGGCCGAGTTGTTCACGCTGACCGCGATCGCCGGCATCTCGGGTGCGACGATGCGCATCCCGGCCTCGTTCCTGATTCGCCTGGCCGGTGGCCGCAACACCATTTTCCTGACCACCACGATGCTGCTGGCCCCGGCCATCGGCACCGGCATCGTGCTGCAGCATCCGGAATGGCCACTGTGGTCGTTCCAGTTGATGGCGCTGTGGTCGGGCGTGGGTGGCGGCAACTTCGCCAGTTCGATGTCCAACATCAGCACCTTCTTTCCCAAACGCCTGCAGGGGACCGGCCTGGGCCTGAACGCCGGCCTTGGCAACTTCGGCGTGACGACGATGCAGGTCGTGATCCCACTGGTGATGACGGTCGGCCTGTTCGGCGCGCTCGGCGGCGAGCCGATGGTGCTGGCCAAGGACAGTGGCTGGATCTTCGGCAAGATCCCCGCCGGCACGCAAACCTGGATCCAGAACGCCGGCCTGGCCTGGGTGCTGTCGCTGGTGCCACTGGGCATCCTGTGCTGGTTCGGCATGAACAACCTCAAGACCGTGTCGCCGGCCACCGGCAGCCCGATCATGGCGTTTGCCAAGATCACCTACCTGTACACACTCGCGTTCGTGCCATCGATCGTGATGCTGTACTTTTACCTGCCAGCCCCGACCGGCCTGGGCCTTCTCAACATGTGGGTCGCGATCCCGCTGGACATCATCGCCGCGCTGATCGTGATGAAGCTGGCCGCATTCGGCACCATGAAGGAACACGTCAAGACGCAATTCGCGATCTTCAGCAACAAGCACACCTGGTCGATGACGATCCTGTACATCGTCACCTTCGGCTCATTCATCGGGTTTTCAATGGCCCTGCCGCTGTCGATGAAGGTGATATTTGGCATCAGCCATGTGCGCGACGCCGCCGGCGTGCTGCAACACACGCTGAACAACCCGAATGCACCGGCGGTGCTGGCCTACGCCTGGATCGGTCCGTTCGTGGGAGCGTTGATCCGGCCGCTCGGCGGCTGGGTCTCAGACAAGGTGGGAGGCTCCATCGTCACGCAGTGGGTTTCAGCCGCGATGGTGGTCGCGTCGGTCGCCGTCGGCTACGTGATGCTGCTGGCCTACCAGTCGGCCACGCCGGAGCAGTACTTCATGACGTTCATGCTGCTGTTCATCGTGCTGTTCGCCGCCAGCGGCATTGGCAACGGATCGACCTTTCGCACCATCGGCGTCATCTTCGACCGCCAGCAAGCCGGTCCGGTGCTGGGCTGGACCTCGGCCGTCGCGGCCTACGGAGCCTTCATAGCTCCGGTCGTGATCGGGGCCCAGATCAAGGCCGGCACACCGCAGATGGCGATGTACGGGTTCGCGGTCTTCTACGCGCTGTGCCTGATCCTGAACTGGTGGTTCTACCTGCGCAAGAACGCCTACGTGAAGAACCCGTGATTTCAGCCGCCACGCACCTGCGATCCCATCGCCGCACAGCGCGCACCACACCCGTTTCTAGGAGCCACTGATGAGCCACTTCCTCGATCGTTTGAATTATTTTTCCCAGCCGCGCGAGAGCTTCTCTGGCGAACACGGCGTTACCACCGGTGAAGACCGCACCTGGGAGGATGCCTACCGCAACCGCTGGGCACATGACAAGATCGTGCGCTCGACCCACGGCGTGAACTGCACCGGATCCTGCTCGTGGAAGATCTATGTCAAGGGCGGCATCGTGACCTGGGAAACCCAGCAGACCGACTACCCGCGTACCCGCTGGGACATGCCCAATCACGAACCGCGTGGCTGCGCCCGCGGAGCCAGCTACAGCTGGTATCTGTACAGCGCCAACCGCGTCAAATACCCGATGGTGCGCGGGCGCCTGCTCAAGAGCTGGCGTGAGGCACGCCTGACGCACGATCCGGTCGACGCCTGGGCATCGATCGTGCAGGACGACGCCAAGCGGCGCGACTACCAGAGCATCCGCGGCCTGGGCGGCATGGTGCGCTCGACCTGGGATGAGGTCAACGAGATCATCGCCGCCGCCAACGTCTACACCATCAAGAAACACGGACCGGACCGGGTCATCGGCTTCTCGCCGATCCCGGCCATGTCGATGGTCAGCTATGCCGCCGGCAGCCGCTACCTGAGCCTGATCGGCGGCGTGTGCATGAGTTTTTACGACTGGTACTGCGACCTGCCTCCGAGCAGCCCGCAGGTCTGGGGCGAGCAGACCGACGTGCCCGAGTCGGCAGACTGGTACAACTCGAGTTACATCATCGCCTGGGGCTCCAACGTGCCGCAGACCCGCACGCCGGACGCCCACTTCTTCACCGAAGTGCGTTACAAGGGCGCCAAGACGGTGGCCGTCACGCCGGACTACTCCGAAGTCGCGAAACTGGCCGACATCTGGATGCACCCCAAGCAGGGTACCGACGCGGCAGTTGCCATGGCCATGGGCCACGTGATCCTGAAGGAGTTCTATTTCCCGGACAAGGGTGAGCGCAGCACCTACTTCGACGACTATGTGCGGCGCTACACCGACATGCCAATGCTGGTGATGCTCAAGGAGCACACGCTGCCAGGCGGCCAGACCATCATGGTGCCGGACCGGTACGTGCGCGCATCGGATTTCAACGGCAAGCTGGGCCAGGCCAACAACCCGGAATGGAAGACCGTCGCATTCGACACCTCCGGCAAGGTGGTCCTGCCCAATGGTGCGATCGGTTTCCGCTGGGGCCCGGACGGCCGTGCCGATGAGGGCCAGTGGAACCTGCAGGCCAAGGAGGCACGCCACGGCGGCGACGTCAAGCTGCGTCTGTCGGTCATGGAGGGCGACCCGGCTGGCATGGAGACCGCCAAGGTCGGCTTTCCCTACTTCGGCGGGATCGTCACACCCAACTTCCAGAACAATGACAGCGGAGACAGTGCCAAAGACGTGCTGGTCCGCACGGTACCGGTGCAGCGCATTGCGCTGGGCAAGGACGGCGACAGGCGCGAGGCCCTGATCGCCACGGTTTTCGACCTGCAGGTGGCCAACTACGGCGTGGCGCGCGGCCTGGCCGGCGAGATGGCGGCCAAGGACTTCGACGACGACACCCCGTACACACCGGCCTGGCAGGAACGCATCACCGGAACGCCGCGCGAGCAGCTGATCACGGTGGCGCGCCAGTTCGCCGAAAACGCCGACAAGACCCATGGCAAATCCATGGTCATCATCGGCGCGGCGATGAACCACTGGTACCACAGCGACATGAACTACCGCGGCATCATCAACATGCTGATGATGTGCGGCTGCATTGGCCAGAGCGGTGGCGGCTGGGCGCACTATGTGGGCCAGGAAAAACTGCGGCCTCAGACCGGTTGGACCGCGCTGGCGTTCGCGCTCGATTGGATCCGTCCTCCGCGTCAGCAGAACTCCACCAGCTTCTTCTACGCCCACACCGACCAGTGGCGCTACGAGAAGCTGACGATGGAAGAAGTCGTCTCGCCGCTGGCCGACAGGAAGCTGTATGGCGGCAGCATGATCGACTTCAACGTGCGCGCCGAACGCATGGGCTGGTTGCCATCGGCGCCCCAGCTCAAGACCCATCCGATGCAGGTGGTGCGCGATGCCGCGCTTGCGGGCATGGAGGTCAAGGACTACGCGGTCAAGTCGCTCAAGGACGGCTCGCTGAAGATGAGCTGCACCGACCCGGACCATCCGGACAACTGGCCGCGCAACATGTTCATCTGGCGCTCGAACCTGCTCGGCTCCAGCGGCAAGGGGCATGAGTACTTCCTCAAGCACCTGCTCGGTACCAGCCACGGCGTGCAGGGCAAGGACCTGGGCAAGGATGACGCCAAGCCCACCGAGGTGATCTGGCACGACAAGGCGCCGGAAGGCAAGCTCGATCTGCTGGTCACGCTGGACTTTCGCATGAGCACGACCTGCCTGTACTCGGACATCGTGCTGCCCACCGCCACCTGGTACGAGAAGAACGACCTCAACACCAGCGACATGCACCCGTTCATCCACCCCTTGTCCACCGCCGTCGATCCGGCCTGGCAGTCGCGCAGCGACTGGGACATCTACAAGGGTTTCGCGAAGAAGTTCAGCGAGATCTGTGTCGGCCACCTGGGCGTCGAGCGCGAACTGGTGCTGACACCGATGATGCACGACACCCCGGGCGAACTGGCGCAGCCCTTCGATGTCAAGGACTGGGCCAAGGGCGAGGTCGACCTGATCCCCGGCAAGACCGGACCGCAGATGGCGGTGGTCGAGCGCGACTATCCCAACGTCTACAAGCGATTCACCGCGCTCGGCCCGCTGATGAACAAGGTCGGCAACGGCGGCAAGGGTATCAGCTGGAATACGCAGACCGAGGTCAAGCAGCTGGGTGAACTCAGCGGCCTGGTCACCGCTGAAGGCGTGACCTGCGGCATGCCCCGGATCGAGAGCGACATCGACGCCTGCGAGGTCATCCTGCAACTCGCACCGGAAACCAATGGCCATGTCGCGGTCAAGGCCTGGCAGGCGCTGGGCAAGCAGACCGGCATTGACCACACCCACCTGGCGATCCACCGCGAGGACGAGAAGATCCGCTTTCGCGACATCCAGGCACAGCCGCGCAAGATCATTTCCAGCCCGACCTGGAGCGGCATCGAAAGCGAGACTGTTTCGTACAACGCCGGCTACACCAATGTGCATGAAA